>JAFRLY010000009.1 GCA_017431005.1 Clostridia bacterium | reverse complement strand
GCAGGCTTTGGTAAGGCACTGTCTCATCTGAACATAGCATTGAACAACGAATCCCTTTGGACTCTCCTAAACAATCACACGTTGGGGGAGGGTTCAAAGGGGTTCATCGTTTTATTGTATCAAATCTGCGAGAGAGATAGAAATGATGCCGCTGTCCACGGCGGCAATCCTTCTCTATACGTCGCCCATCTGGATCATGCTGATGTCAGTGCTGTTCTTCCGTGAAAAACTGAACAGAACCAAACTCATTGCCCTTGCCCTTGCTTTCGCCGGATGCATTTTTGTTTCCGGGATCTCCGGGGGAGGGCTGACCATAACCGGCCTGCTGCTCGGGCTGGGCTCCGGTATCGGATACGGGCTGTACAGCATCCTGGGAACGATCGCACTCCGGAAGTATTCTCCCTACAGCGTCACGACCTACACCTTCCTGTTTGCCGCGGCGGGTTCCTGGTTTGTCTGCAATCCGGCGGATATGATTTCAAAGTTTGCCGCCGCGGATCATCCGGCTGGAATCGCATTGTTCGGCTGCCTGACCGGACTGGTGACAGCTGTGATCCCTTTCCTTGCATACACGCTTGGCCTGCGCACTGTGGAGGCGAGCAAAGCCGGCATCCTTGCGACCATTGAGCCCATGGTCGCGACGCTTGTCGGGATCGCGGTGTTTTCCGAACCGCTGACGCTGCTTTCCGGACTGGGAATGATCATGATCCTGGCGGCTGTGATCCTTCTGAACAGAAAACAGCATACTGAAAAACATTAATCTTTGAATTATCAGGACAATTCCATAAAAAATCCGGTCAGAGGGTATTGACAGGCGATAATATATTTGATAAAATATATTTGCATCAAACGAGGTTGGAGGGTCAGTGATGGATTACGATTACCATGAAGCGATGAAACTGGCCAATCAGCTTTGTTTTCCACTGTACGCGGCCGCAAGGAATGTGACCGGCCTCTATACCCCTTGGCTGAAGCCGTTGGGACTGACCTACACCCAGTACATTGTTTTCCTGGTGCTTTGGGAAAAAGACGGAGTGTCAGTGACAGAGATCGGTGAGAAACTGATGCTGGATAACGGGACGCTTTCCCCGCTGCTGAAGAAGATGGAACAGGCGGGGTATGTGCAAAGAAGCCGGTGCCGCGAGGACGACCGCGTGGTGGAGGTCAGGCTGACCGACGCGGGCAGGGCGCTGCAGGAAAAGGCGAAGGATGTTCCCGGGAAAGTAGCCGGCTGTATAGATCTGCCGCCCGAAAAAGCGCAGGCGCTGTACATGCTGCTCTACGAACTGCTTGGAAACCAGAAAGAGAAAGAAAAAGGAGGAAAAGAAAAATGAAAACAGTCTATGATTTTACGGTGAAGGATCGGCAGGGGAATGAAGTGAGCCTGTCGGAGTACCGCGGCAAGGTGCTGCTGATTGTCAATACGGCGACCGGATGCGGCTTTACTCCGCATTATGAGCCGCTGGAAGCGATGTATAAGGAAATGAAGGATCAGGGTTTCGAGATCCTGGACTTCCCCTGCAACCAGTTTGCCAATCAGGCCCCCGGCGACGCGGACGAGATCCATACCTTCTGCACGATGAAATTCGGTACGGAGTTTCCGCAGTTCGCGAAGATTGACGTCAACGGTGAAACGGCGGATCCCCTGTTTGCCTTCCTTGCCGCTGAAAAGCCGTTCGCAGGGTTCGGCAAAGGGCTGAAAAACGCCGCGCTGAACAAGTTCGCCGCGATGAACAATAAGAAATACGGCGACAAGACGTATATCGGATGGAATTTCACGAAATTCCTGATCGACCGCGAAGGAAATGTCATTGCCCGGTTCGAGCCTACCACGGACATGAAGGATGTCCGCTCGGCCGTAGCGGCGGAACTGAAGAAATAAAGAGGGCGGCGGGCAACCGGAAGGCCTTTGCGGCGGCGTCCGCCTTCCGCTGAATGTATTCCGGCTGGAGAGGACCAGAGAGTGAAGCTGTATCATACAGGCAGGGAGGAGATCCGTAATCCGGATATCCGACGTGGAAGGAAAAACGCCGATTTCGGGCCGGGCTTCTATTTGTCGCCGGACAGGGAATTCGCTTCCCGATGGGCCGGCGCGGACGCGGTCATGAATGAATATGAGCTGGATGAAAGCGGCCTGCTGATTCACCGGTTCAGGCGCGATGAAGAATGGTTCAGCTACATCTTCCGGAATCGCGGAGCAAGGGATGATCTTTCGGCGGACGTGGTGATCGGGCCGATCGCCAACGATACGATTTTTGAAACGCTCGGAATCATCAGCAGCGGTTTTCTGAAACCGGCGGAGGCCCTGAAGCTGCTGCTGGTGGGTCCGGAGTATACACAGGTCGCCATTAAAACAGAGAAGGCGGCAAGCCGGCTTAAGTGGATACAGTCTGTCAGGATCGGGCAAATCGAGACAAGCCGCCGGAAAGCAGAGCAGGAGGCGTATGACGTTTCTTTCGCGCGAATTCTGAAGGAGATCATCGGTGAGAAATGAAACGGCGGCCTTCTGCTCTGAGCGGCAATGGAAAGAAACACGCGGGAAGAACCGGTTATGAACCCGGAGAAGCATGAAAGGGGAAACAATGGACAAAAGCTTCGACATCCAGGCATATATGACAAAAGGCGTTGAGCGCGTTGTCGGGGATATTGTCAGGGCGACTTTCCGGAATCCCAGGGAAAGCGCGTATATGGCCCGGTTCGCCCTGGCCAGCAGGGCCGCGTCCAAAAGGCGCAGAAAGGCTGAGAACGCGGGCGAGCATATCCCGGCATTCCTGATTGCCAGCATCACCAGCCAGTGCAACCTGCACTGCGCGGGATGTTATTCACGCTGCAATCACGCGACGGTGGACGGGGAACCGGTGCGCCAGCTGACAGCGGAAGAATGGCTGCGAATCTTCGAGGAGGCGGATGAGCTTGGAATCAGCTTTATCCTGCTGGCAGGCGGCGAACCGATGATCCGGCGGGACGTGATCGAAGCCGCGGGCCGGCATCCCAATATTCTGTTTCCTGTTTTCACCAACGGAACTTTCATGGATGAACGCTATTTCGGGCTGCTTGACCGATGCCGGAACCTGATTCCTGTCATGAGTATTGAAGGTGAAAAGGAAACGACGGACGCCCGCCGGGGTGAAGGCGTTTATGACCGGCTGATCGGCAATATGGACGCGCTTTCCCAAAGAGGCCTGGTTTTCGGAGCATCCGTTACGGTTACGACACAGAATATCCGGGAGGTCTCCTCGGACGCCTTCCTGAAAAAGCTCTCTGACCGCGGCTGCAAAGCGGTGATTTTCGTGGAGTTTGTTCCGGTGACGGACGAAAGCGCGGATCTCGCCCCCGGCGACGCGGAACGCGAATACCTGAGCAGGGAGATTGAACGCCTGCGGGAAGAACATCCGGAAATGGTTTACATTTCCTTCCCGGGGGACGAGAAAAGCAGCGGCGGATGCGTTGCGGCGGGACGGGGATTCTTCCATATCAACTCTCACGGAGGAGCCGAACCCTGTCCTTTTTCACCCTACTCCGACATGAATGTGCGCGATACTTCCCTGCGGGAAGCGTTGCGCTCCCCGCTGTTCCGGGCGCTGCAAAACGGCGGGCTTCTGGAGGACGATCACGCGGGAGGCTGCGTGCTGTATGAAAAGCGGGCGCAGGTTGAAGCGCTGCTGAATAAATGAAAGGACGGATGAACGATGATCTACGACTACACAATCACTACAGGCAAAGGTGAAACACTGAATCTGGCGGATTACAAAGGCAAGGTGATTATGGTGGTCAACACGGCCACCGGCTGCGGATTTACGCCCCAGTACGCGCCGATCGAACAGATGTACAGGGATTATCACGATCAGGGACTTGAGATCCTGGATATTCCCTGCAATCAGTTCGGCGGACAGGCTCCGGGAACGGACGACGAGATCCATGAGTTCTGCACGATGCATTTCAACACCACCTTCCCGCAGATGAAGAAAGCGGACGTGAACGGTCCGCAGGAGCTGCCTCTGTATACGTACCTGAAATCCCAAAAGGGGTTTGCCGGCTTTGAGGAGCATCCGTACAAGGCCCTGCTGGAGCAGATGTTCGCCCAGGCTGATCCGGACTGGGACAAGAAGCCCGATATCAAGTGGAACTTCACCAAGTTTATCATCGACCGCGAAGGGAATGTGGTGGCCCGCTTCGAGCCGACGGCTGATATGGCTGATGTGGAAGCCTGCGTGAAGGCCCTGCTGTGAAGGCAGGAACAAGCCTGAAGGGAGAAACCGGAATGACTGAACTGCTGAAGACCATCAGGGAAAGAAAAAGCGTCCGCACTTTTGACGGGAAGCCTGTCAGCGCGGAAGACCGGGAGAAGATCGAACAGTATATCCGGACCATTGAGAATCCGTTTGGCATACCGGTCCGGTGTGTCCTGCTTGACGCCGGGGCCCATGGATTATCCAGTCCTGTGCTGAGCCGGGAATCCCTGTATATCGCAGGCATTGTCAGCAAAGTACCACACGCGGAGGAAGCGTTCGGCTTCTCTTTTGAGAAGATGGTGCTTTACGCCCGGTCACTGGGAATCGGTACGACCTGGATCGGCGGCACAATGAACCGGGAAGCGTTTGAGCGCGCGGCGGGACTTACGGAAGGCGAAATGATGCCCTGCGTTTCCCCGCTTGGCTATCCCGCCCAAAGACGTTCCCTGAAGGAAACGATGATGCGCAAGGGCGTCGGCGCTGATTCAAGGCTCCCTGTGGAAAAGATCTTTTTTGACGGAGCATGGGGTATAGCGCTGCCTCCTGAAAAGCAGGCGGAAATCGCGGATCTGGCCGAGATGGTACGCTGGGCGCCGTCCGCGGTGAACAGGCAGCCCTGGAGGATCATCGTTTCGGAGCATGGATACCACTTTTATGAAAAACGGGACAAAGGCTATATCGGGGAAAAGGCGGGAGACCTGCAGAAGATCGACGTCGGGATCGCGCTGTGTCATTTTGTGATGGGGCTGGAGGAACAGGGGAAAAAGCCGGTTGTGACCGTTGACAATCCGCGGTCTGAAATCCCGGAAAACGCCGAATACATCGCTACCGTCAACATATAAAAGCCTTTATGGATGTGAATCAGGAGGAACAGCATATGAAAGCCCTTGTTGCGTATTTTTCCGCCGGCGGCGTAACGGCAGGCCTGGCCAGACGACTTGCGGAAGCAATTCACGCGCCGGTATATGAAATCAGGCCTGCGGAGCCTTATACGCAGGTTGATCTGGATTGGAGAGACAAACAATCCCGTTCCACGATTGAGATGCTGGACAAGAACTGCCGTCCTGCCCTGGCGGATACAGACGCGCCGGTGGCAGACGCGGACCTGATCTTTGTCGGTTATCCCGTCTGGTGGTACCGGGAGCCTTCCATCATTGACAGTTTTCTGTCAGCCTATGATTTTACGGGCAAGAAGATTGTTCTGTTCGCCACGTCCGGCGGCAGCGACATGGGAACGGAAGCCGCGGTCCGCGCCGCAGAGATCAGCCGGGCGGAAGTGCCGGCGGGAAAAAGGTTTGCGGCCGACGCGCCGGCTGATGAACTGAAGGAATGGGCGGCCGGGTATTGCTGAAACCGGCACGGAACAGGCGGCAACAGGATACGGCGTGAAGATGATGGGCGCCGACCGCGGCGAACCGTTCCGGGTTCGCGTGCATCAGATGATGATGAATGAAGGCGGATGAGATGAAGCTTTCAAAGAATCATTTCCGGGCAGGATGACCGGTGAAAACGATGATACCGACTGGAGTGATCCAGTCGGTTTTTTATTGCTCGGGTTTTCTTTCTATGGTATTCTATGTCAAGACAGGAACGGCTCCCGGAGTATTCCGGGCAGTAAACCGAAGCGCGTTTTATCACTTTTCTGCTGCTTCTGACGGTCCCGATCTGACTATGAAAAGCGGTGAATGAGGGAAGAGACATATGGGGGAAGAGAACTGCCGGGAAACGATTTCTTCTGAGGAACTGTTTTTCTTTGACAGAAAACCGGCGGCATTGCCGATGTATGAGGTGTTTCGGAAATCCGTGCTTGCCGAAATTCCGGAAG
>JAFRLY010000055.1 GCA_017431005.1 Clostridia bacterium | reverse complement strand
TCGTGTTTTCCTGGCGAAGAGATTCCAAAACGGAAGTGATCGGGACGACATTGTGCGCAGTCTGCTGTTTACGGCCAGCATTTCGGCTTTCCTTCAATGTCATGCCCGATTCCCTCCATGTACAACGATGCAGAATGAATTCCTGTCAGCCTTGCTGCCGACTGTTCCGGAATGCGGTCCTTCTGCTGAGGATCTTCTCCAGCGCGTCTACGGTTGCCTTTTCTTCCCGTTCCATCGCACGAAGCATGGTTTCGAGTTCGGTAATCCTTTCGGCCTGCGCCTGCAGGCGCTGCTCGTAGGACTCCTTCATCTGCCGCATTTCCTGCTGCAGTTTGCTCTCGTCCTGTGCCTGCGGGGAAGAATCCTCCCGCTGTTTCCTGGGTCTCCCGGGCTTTCCGTTGGTCGGGATCATGTTGCCGTTTTCATCCATTTTCCCGATCAGTTTCCGGCGCTCTCTCTTCTTCTTGGCCTCCTTGTCCCAGTAGCTTTCACTGGAATAAACGTACACGATTCCGGTCCGGGGATCCCTGCAATGAACCTCTCCCATCTCTGTCGCCTCCTCTTCATGGGATCGTATTCATTGTATCATAAAATTAGTCCCCTGTCAACGATAAACGATTACATTTATGTTAAATTATTTCATCCCATAAAGAACAGCAGTGTTCCTTGTAAACACTGCTGTTTCGGCCCATGTGCTGTCGTTTTTTCTGCTTCTTCCCATCCGAGATGAAGGGACGACTGTATTGTCTGTTTATCCGGAAATACAATCCCAATTACGCGGCCGCGTTCCCATGCGGCGAACGACTCGGAATCGTGCTGACCAGGGAGAAACCATCCATGAGGCGGTTAAATTCGTCCTGTGTCAGCGACTTGGCCTCAGAACTGTTCCTCGGCCACTGGAAATGCCCGTAACTGAGTTTTTTCGTGATCAGAACATACCCCGTACTATCCCATACCAATCCTTTTACTGTCTTCCGATCGTTCCCACAGAACAGAAAAAGAGTTTCTTCTTCCAGCGGATTCTTACCGAACTTCAGCCGAACCAGGGCCGCGAGTCCCTGGATTCCGTTCCGGAGGTCAGTCCTGCCTGTAACAAGGTAGATTTTCTTGAAATGGAGCTGATTCTTAAGCATACTTCAGCACCTCCACAACCTTCTGGAGAAGTTGCACTGACGTATGCTCATATACGCCGATCACGAATTCCCTGCATCCAATGATCGCATCCGGCTTGATCAGGTGAGGCTCCTCCTGGCTGTACCGGATTTGTTTGGCCTGACTTGTGTTCCGGACTCCCGATGCCTTTTTATTTGTACTCACCGACTTTGATTCTTTTCCGGAGTCTTCTGCTGCTTCCGGTATTATTTCCACAAAGCAGCGTTCTTCTCTGGCAGCAGCGATTTCTTTTTCTGCTTCCTCCTCCCGCCAAATCTGATTGCGCCACCGGCTAAGACTTGCAGCGCACACGCTGTGCTCCTTGCACCAGTCCTGCTGCGCCTGTCCGCTGGCATCGCACTGCTGGATCAGATTTCTCCAATATTCCTTTCTCTCCAGATGTACCATTTCATTCTTATTCATGAAAACCGCCTCCTGCTTCTTGGTTTGCTCCAATTGTAGCAGGAGGCTTCAACTGGCTCCATAGACGAAATTAACACCGCTTACCCAGATTCGACAGGTTTTGTCTGATTTTTCTTCGTTTTTTCCATCTTTTTCAGACTTTTTTTCAAAAACTGACTGTCAACTGACTGTCAAAAAAACTGCTATACCCGTTGAAATATGAAACGCTGAGCGGCGAAAAAAAAGTGGATTGACATCATTAGCGATGCCAATCCACCTTTTCAATCTAAGTCCAATGCCTCTACTGCCGACTCCTTCAGGGAATCAATGACGTGAACGTATATTCTGTACGTGATCTCAGTCGAACTGTGACCAAGCAGCTCGGAGATGATCTTGATGTCTACGCCCTTCTCAAACAGTCGAGTCGCATAAGTATGACGGAGCGCATGAACCCCGACTTTTCTGATACCTACCGCAGCGCACATGTTTTCCAGAGTCTGTTCCAGCGTTCTGGGCAGGACAGCTGTACCTTTATTCGTATGAATTATGAATCCATCAGGTTTGTAGCCAGGTGCAGTCTTCAAATCCTCTAGCGCAGCCAGTGCCGCCTTATTCAGGGGAATAATCCGTTTGCTTTTCTCTGTTTTAGGCTTCTCCTGCAAAATCAGCTTATACTTTTTGCCTTTTCCACTCCGGTTCTTCACCCGGATAAGATTCTTTGAGACGCTAATAGTATTCTTTTTCCAGTTGACATCAGACCACTGGAGTGCCAAAGCTTCTCCTAATCGAAGGCCTGTATTCAGGATCAGCTCCATCGCCCCACCATTCGGGTATCTTCTGTTCTGCGGTGCGATTTTCCATCGCGAATACAGAATAGAACGCAGCTTTTCAGTTTCCTCCCGGCTAAGGGCTTTATCCTTTTCTCCGGTAATGCTCTCACCCGAATTACAACAATCCAGTTCGATTGTACTGCTAGGCTTCGGTGCTTTCATCATAGCCATCGGATTGCTTGGTATTGCCTTCTTATGAACTGAATACTTCAGAAATTCATTCAGGGCATTATAGGCTTTTTTCGCTGTTGATACTGACAATCCGTCTTTTTCCAGAATCTCTGAGATCAGATCCGACTGAATCATTGAATCCGCAAGCTCTGTTAAATAGTACCACCCGATTCTTGGAATAATCTGGCATTTGATTATAGATTCGAGGCGATCATACGCTGAAGGCTTCAGATCAGGCTTTTTGCACGTCTCTGCCCATGCCATAATACCGTCTTCCAGTCGCACTTTATGGGTTTCTGCATAGTTCTGCTCATGACGCAGCCGCCAATCAGTCATCTTCTGTATTACATCGCTCTTCTTCCCGTCTTTGCCTGAATAGAAGGTGACCCTGTTCGGAGACCCATCTGGTTTCATGCCATAACGGATACATCCGACATATTCATTTCGTTTGGCATTAAAATAAACTGTTCCTTCTCTATTTGTCCGTCTGGACATTACCTTCCCACCTTCTCTATAAAATAATAAAGCCTGACGCATTTGCTTTTACGTCAGGCAAAGGATTATATTCTGTTATTCTTTCTTTTCTTATTGCTTTCTCTTTCCAGTCAGGCTCTGCAACCATTCTGATATTTTGTCTTCTACTATGTCAAATGAAGACATCAGTATTCCGGAAGATCTTCCATCCTGCAGCAAAGAGATTTGCTCATACGAAACAGGGTAATTGAAGCAGTCTTCTGATCTGGCGAATTGATAACAACATAGAAAAATGAAAGAGCGGGTAATGAAAAGCTCCTGAATTGACGGGACAGACAGTGTATGATATGATAAACAGACGATGAAGAAAGGGGGGCGGCTTCCATGAAGCAGATGAGGTATCTTGTCCGCGTTGCGCGCTGTTTCGCGTATGATTTTGCTCTTGATGGGATAAGTCTGCCCTTTTTGGATTCCGTCAAGGCACTCTGATCTGATTTCATTGTGAATTTGCCGGCGGTCCGATAAGGGCCGCCGTTTTTGTGTGCCTGAAAAAAGAAAGGATGATTCGTTATGAAGCATTTCATGGCCTGGCGTGCGACTGCGCGCATGTGCCTGAAGGAAAAAAGTTATTTCGGTCTTGCCAACATCATCGCTCAGTATCTGCTGCGGGCTGCAGGGCTGGGCGCGCTGCTGATGATCTGGCGCTCGCTGTTCATGCAGGGTGCAGATATGCAGGGTCTGTCTCTCAATCAGGTTTATGTATATACGATTCTCTCTACAGTGCTCGCACCGCTGCTGGACGTGCGGACGCCGGCCTCCGGCTGGTTGCATGACGGTTCGGTACTGAAGCTGTATCTGCGGCCCAGGAGCCTGTTTGCCCAACTGGCAGCCCACACCGTGGGCGGCTGGGTGCTGCCGCTTGCAATTCTGTCGTTTCCGGTCATGGGGATCGCGTTGCTCTGCGGCGTGGATCTTCGTCCGGCTAGCCTGTGGTTTCTCCCTTCTCTGGTGCTGACTGTTTCGCTGGGGTTCGCAGTGGATTATCTTTTCGCCTGCCTGCTGATCCGCCTGAATAACCTGGAATGGGTTGTGCACGATATGCGTCAGTCGCTGACAGCGCTGTTCACCGGTTCTGTCATTCCCTTTGCCGCGCTGCCATGGGGGCTCGGGCGTTTTCTGGCGCTCACACCGCTGGGTTCCCTGGCCGGCGGGCCATTATCCATCTATGCCGGGCTTGCAGAACCGATGCCCGTTCTGGCGGCGCAGCTGTTCTGGAACGTGGTGCTCTGGCCGCTGGCGCTGTGGCGTTTTGCTTCGATGCGGGAAAGGATGGTGTCCTATGGCGGATAAGATTCAATCGGTCCTGCGGCTGCTCAGGCTGTATGCACGCATGGATCTGAACTGGGTACTGCAGGACTTTAAGGCCGCCCTGATCGTGGTCTGTGCGGAGATCATTAATAATCTGACTGCCGTATCCGGCATACTGCTGCTGGCCGTGCGTTTCGGCGGCGCGGGCGGGCTGAACACGGATGAAATCCTGCTGATGCTCGGCTTTTTCGAGTTTGCGGACGGGCTGTGCTATATGCTGTTCGGCGGCTTCAACGTGCTTCATATCAGCCGCAGGATCGGCCGCGGCCAGGTGGACCATATGCTGATCCAACCCCGTCCGCTGATTGTGCAGCTGCTCACCGAAGGGTTCATGCCGGTTTCCGGCAGCGGCGGTTTCCTGATCGGAATCCTGCTGACAATGCTGGCCTGGACCCGGCTGCATCTGGAAGTGACGCTCCTTCGTCTGTCTCTTCTCCTGCTGTATACGCTTTGTCATACGCTGTTAACACTGGGGCAGAGTTTCCTTTTCGGATCAGCTGCTTTCCGGACTCCAGTCGCCAGTGAGGAACTGTCCTCCCTGATTCTGGACCTGAACAGTCAGCTGGGCCGTTTTCCGCTGTTCGGCCTGCCCCGCTGGCTGATAGGCCTGTTGTGTACGGTGCTGCCTGTAGGCCTGCTGGCTTATCTGCCGTCACTGGCGCTGCTGGGCAGGCTGACCGGGATTGTGCTGGCACTTCCAGTGTGTATCGCCGCTGCGTTCGCACTGGCTTCGGCATGCTGCTTCCGCGCGGGTATGCGGCACTATCTGCAATACAGCTGCAATCGCTATAAAGGCATGGGCCATCGAAGCTAAAAAGGGGGAAAAACGAATGAAAGCAAATCATGAATGTATCGTCAGTCTGGCGCACGTAACCAAATACTTTGACCAGAGCCGTCCTGTTTCCCTGTGGAAGCGGGAACACAGCCGGATTTATGCTTTGAATGACGTAAGCTTTGTGCTGCGCCGCGGTGAGTTTGCCGCTTACGCCGGGCCCAACGGCGCCGGGAAATCCACAACCTTCAAGCTGCTCGCAGGCCTGCTCCGGGCACAGCAGGGACAGGTAAAAATCTTTGGCGCCGATCCCTGCGTAAAACGCATTGAGGTCATGCGCCGTACCGGCGTACTCTTTGGCAACCGGAGCGAACTGTGGTGGGATCATCCCGTACGTGCTTCCTTTGAATGGAAAAAGGCTGTTTGGGATATTCCCGACGATGTCTATCTGAGCAATGTAAGCAGGCTGAAGGAATTGCTCGACCTGGAACCGCTCTGGAACACCTTTTCCCGCGAACTGTCTCTCGGGCAGCGCATGCGGGCAGATCTCGCGCTGACCCTGCTGCACTCACCTGAACTGGTGCTGCTGGACGAGCCGACCCTGGGCCTTGATGTCCTGGCCAAGCGCAGAATGATCGATTTCCTGAAGCTGGCCAACCAGGAGCTTGGCGTCACGCTGATGGTCACTTCCCATGATATGGATGATCTGGCTGAAATGGCCAACCGGCTGCTTCTGATCAACCGGGGCCGCCTGGCTTTCGACGGCAGCTACGATGCTCTCCTGCGTATGACCGGGGATCACCGCCTGGTGAGGCTGACGACCTCCGCGGAATCACCCGTGCCGGAGGGCTTGACGCTGGTGGACCGAAGCGGCGACCGCTTTACCTACCGTTATGACGGTACAAAGATCCCTTCTCCGCATCTGTTTACCCTGCTTGCCGGTATTCCCGGCATTCGGGATATCCAGATGGAACCTGAAAACATCGAAACTGTAATTGCCGGCCTCTATCGGAAATGGTTTTCCGAAGGGGAAGCGGATTATTCCAGTAAAGGATAAGGAGGATGAAAAAATGATTCAGGCGCTGCTGACAATTGATGATATATTATCGGCTTTTGCTGGACGATTTGCTGAATCACGGAGTACAGTTTGTAAAGCCGGATTTTATCTGATTCTGGTCTGCTAACAATACGATTGTTCCGCAGCTAGCCGGAAAACCATGATCATATACGACTGGAAATAATTGGTGTGAACAGAATGCTCTACCGGCTGGGCCATTCCACCCTGTTCATTTCAGGAGATGGTTCCCTGTTAAAGTATCCGGCAGCCTTGTCCGGTTGCCGGAGATTTCCTGTGCCTGTCTTGTTGTTTTTTGACAGGAAGCGGTTCTATGAGCCCCGCCGGCATTTTGATCCGCAGGATGGTCAGGACAGGGTTTTGCTGTCCGGGCAGGTTATTTCCGGAAGGCCGCGGGAACCGGTTTGGCAGCCTCCCGCACTTCCTTTGTCCGGCGGGAAGCGACCTCATCCGACATTCTCCGGATATCCCCTGCCCTGGTCAGGGCCCACTTGGTCAGGCTCGGCCCCACCAGTTCATAGACCAGCACGGAGAAAAGGACGATATTCCGGACCAGCGTGCCATCGGCGCCGCCCAGCACCCGGCAGGCTGTGGCGCACATACCCAGGGCCACGCCGGCCTGGGGCAGCAGCGTGACGCCCAGGTACTTCCGGACCGGTTCCGGACTGTGGACCATGGAGGAGGACAGGCCTGCGCCCAGGTA
>JAFRLY010000054.1 GCA_017431005.1 Clostridia bacterium | reverse complement strand
GACTCCTCGTCCCACTGATGAGACGAAGGTTCTGACTCAGAAACAGGCTTTGGATTTACTCCGACTCAAGGGATACGTCATTAAGGAAGAGTCAGCCTGATTGACGCTATCCTGCTTGGCCATCCCTGTGATGGTCTGTTTTCTTTGCCCTTCTTTCCGGCGGGCCGTTAATTGAATGTTTCAAACTTTTTCCTTTTCCGGTTTCACTGGTTTTCAAAGGCATTATAGCATGGGCAAAACCGGGCTTCAAGAAAAAACGGGCACCGCAGCAGGTTCGGTCGCTCAAATTGCAAAAGGTTTTCAGACAGTGATTGACAAGGAATCCTGCGCTCACTATAATGGGTGAACGAAAGGTCACCAAGTTTCATACGGAGGTATGCAGCCATGAATCAGCAACCTGATGTTTATCTTTTCGGCCAGATATTGGGCACCCATTCTTTTCTGCTGAAGGATGGTTTTCTGCAGCCTGATGAATATGCGGAAATCCAGGCGCAGTACTTTCTTCCAGGCGGGGAAACGGGCACGGCAGCTACCGTACTGAATGCGCTGGGAGTATCTGTGCGCATGGACGGTACCTGGATCGGTACGGAGGTTGCACCCATGCTGCAGGCGTTTTACAGGGATAAGCAGGTGGATCTGTCGCCGCTGCGGCTATGGGAGGATGACCCCGGTATCATGGATTATGTGGTCATTGCCGGGCTGGTACGTTCTCCCATGGGCAGATTTCAGGCCCTTTTCTCCACAGGCAGACGATGGTGGAGCATCCCCCGGGAAAAGGATATCGCCGGCTGCAGGGCAGCGGCCATTGACCCTTTTTTCGGGGCAGAATCGCTGCTGGCTATGGAGATATGCCGGCGCCACAGCATTCCATACGTGACCATTGACAGCCCCCATGATTCTCCTTTGCATCAGCATGCCGCGGTGAATGTGGTATCCAGGGAATGCACAGGCCAGCATTATGCCGGCATGAAACCGGAGGCTGTGATGGAGCAGCTGACGGAAACCGCATCAGGCCTGACCATTCTCACACAAGGCGGCGGCGCAATGCTGTACGGGCGGAAGGGAGAGAAGATACATCGGATGAATCCCTTCTCCGTGGAGGTGAAAAGCACACTGGGAGCGGGCGATACCTTCAAGGCCGGGTGTGTGTACGGGATTCTGCATGGGATGGCTGATACTGAACTGGTCCGGTTTGCCAGCGCCTGCTCTGCTGTAGCCATTTCCCGCTTCCCGCTGCCGCTGCATCCGCCGACCCCGGAGGAGGTGCAGGCGCTGACCGGCGCCGGGAGAGAATAAGGAAAGAAGGCTGAACCGGCCGCAACAGCTGGCTGATCCGTTCTCTACGTTCCGTAGGTAGCGCTGTATGGAAACATATGATAGCCTTTGACTGAAAAGGGGTGAGAACAATGGACAATTATGTGACCGGCGCCGCTGTCCGAAGCCTGCGGGAAGCTAAAGGAATCACACAGGAGGAGCTTGCGGAGAGCATTCATGTAAGCGCCAAGGCAGTGAGCAAATGGGAAACCGGCAAGGGCTTTCCCGACGTAAGCCTGCTGGAGCCGCTGGCAGCGGCACTGGGGATCTCGGTGATCGAGCTTTTGTCAGGCTGCACAGTCCGCAATCGGAACAGAGCCGCCAATATGCTTCGGAGCCTGCTGTATGTCTGCCCGGCCTGCGGCAACATCATCCAGGCAGCGGGGGAGGCAGTGGTCAGCTGCTGCGGAATTACGCTGCCCCCGCAGGAAGCGGAGGAAGCCGACGCGGAGCACCGGATCCGGACAGAGATTGTTGAGGACGAATACTTTGTGACACTGCAGCATCCCATGACAAAGGAGCATTTCATCTCCTTCCTGATGGCGGTCTCTGACCGGGGAACCCAGTTTGTGAAGCTGTATCCGGAGGGAAATGCTGAGGCACGGTTCAAAATCAACGGCGTGAAAGCGTTGTATGCATACTGCAACCGGCACGGGCTGTTCCGTTACGAAACAGGAAACAGAAGAAAGAAGGAATCTGCGATATGAAACAGGAGCTGACCGCCGGTATTGTGATATGCCTGATCGGGCTGAGCCTGCTGCTGATTCCGGCCGGCAAACTATGGGCCATTACGGAAAAGTGGAAAACAAGGGAAGGGGGACAGCCCTCCAAAGGCTATACCATCATGATGCGCATCCTTGGCGCGGTATTCTCTGTGCTTGGGATCATTCTGATCGTATGCGGACTGTAAAAGAAAAGAGGAACGGAACATGAAGATTCTTGTGCTGAACGGCAGCCCGAAGGTGAAAAGCGATACCTTCCGGCTGACAGATGCTTTTCTGAAAGGCATGAATCACAGCGGTGAGCATGAGGTGAATATTGTTCACGTGCGTGAGAAAGAAATCGCTCCGTGCCGCGGATGCTTCGGCTGCTGGCAGCGGGAAGACGGTCACTGCGTCATTCGGGATGATCAGAACAACATCCTTGATCTTTACCGGGAGGCGGATGTGATCATCTGGAGCTTCCCGCTGTACTGCTACGGTATGCCTTCCCCGCTGAAGGCGGTGCTGGACCGGACGATTCCGCTGGTCAGGATGAAAATGGTGCAGCAGCCGGACGGGACCGTGCGGCATGAAGCGCTGGTGGATTTTTCAGGGATTCATACGCTGGTGATCTGCGGCTGCGGGTTTCCTCACTGGGAAGGCAATTTTGACGGCCTGAAACAGATGTGCAAAGTCTGCTTCGGCAATCCGGATATCGTCTGCGTACCGGAAACGCCGCTGCTGAATGTGCCGGAGGCAGCGATCGTCGCCGATCCGCTGCTTGAAAAATTCAGGAGAGCGGGAGAAAAATATGCCGCGGAACTGCATCTCTCCGCGGAGACGGTGGCTGAGCTGGAGAAACCCATGATTTCAGCGGAAGAATATATCCGGAACATAAACGGAGAGAGATGAAAGAATGAAAAGAGAAAGCATTGAACGGGACAATCAGAAGCTGATTGAATTCTGGAATCAGGCCTTCGCCCTGTCTGAAGAACAGAAAACGGAAATCATGAACCTGCAGGAAGACTGGAAGGAACTGGCACCATCAGAAAAACTGTTTCAGGCAGCCTGCTCCCTCGGACAGCGGAAAAAAGTACTGGATTTTGGCTGCGGGACAGCCTGGGCTGCAATCATTGCAGCAAAAAGCGGATGCACTGATGTAACAGCTGCGGACGCTGCCCCTGCAGCAGTGCAGGCTGGCCGGCTATACGCCATGCGCTATGATGCCGCAGATTGGATTCGCTTTGAATGCGCCGGGTTAAGCTGGCTGAAGAGCATCCCATCCGAAACGTATGACGGTATTATCTGCTCGAATGTCCTGGATGTGGTTCCGCCGGAGACAGCGGAAGAAATCATCCGGGAGGCTGCGCGCATTCTCAGGCCGGACGGCAGCATGATTGTCGGCCTGAACTATTATCTGTCTCCGGAAGCCGCCGCCGCAAGAGAAATGGAACTGGCGGAGGGCAACCTGCTGTATATGGATGGCGTTCTCCGGCTCGTATCCCGGACAGATGAAGAATGGACGCATATTTTCTCACACCGGTTCACCCTGGAACGGCTGGAGCATTTTTCCTGGCCGGGAGAAGCGAAGGAACTGAGACGCCTTTTCCGGCTGCGCCGTAAGGCGGCTGTCTGAAGGCAATGCTGTAACCCGGGGCGGACACAGCATGACAGCTGGAGATTTCACTGAACGGACCTGTGCGTTTTGCCGGGCCGGTCTGCTTACCCATCTGCCTGACAGCCTGCTGTGTCTGCGACAGATCAGCAAAGCGTGCAGGAAGAAAGTCTGCAGACGGCGAAACAATTGAGAGAGCTGAAACCGGCAAGGGATGACGAAAGAAAGAACACAGGGAGGAAACGGGAAATGATCGGAGTGTTTCGGTGGATCATTCTCCTGGCAGCGGGAGTGCTTGCGGCGATACCGGCCTGCGCCGCGGCGGAGAATACAGCGGATCTGCAGCTGACGGTTGATCCGGAACGCGTATCCCAGGTAAACGACGGCGTCTTTGAGGGCTGGGGAACCAGCCTGTGCTGGTGGGCAAACCGGGTGGGATATTCCGATACCCTGGCGCAGCTGGCGGCGGAAGCCTTCTGCGATCCGGAAAAGGGGCTGGGACTGAATATCCTGCGCTACAACATCGGGGGCGGGGATGATCCGACCCATGACCATATCACACGGACAGACTCCATGATGCCCGGGTTCTGGAAAAACCCGGCGGAGGACGCCGGAGGACAGCTGACCTGGGAATATGACTGGAGCCAGGACGCCAGCCAGCGGAACGTGCTGGAAAAATGCCTTGCGGTGTACGGGGACGGGATGCTGGTAGAAGGCTTCTCCAATTCTCCGCCGTATTTCATGACCAATTCAGGCTGCAGCTCCGGCGCGAAAATGGCTTTCCAGAACAATCTCCGGGAGGACGCATACGACGACTTTGCCAGGTACCTCGCAGACGTGGCGGATCATTTCGATAAGGAATGGGGGATCCGCTTCCAGAGCCTCTCTCCGATGAATGAACCGAACACTTCCTACTGGGGTGCGTTCAGCAACAAGCAGGAAGGCTGCCATTTCGATCCCGGGGAGCGCCAGTCCCGCATTCTGACAGCGCTGGCAGCGCAGCTGGCGGAAAAAGGACTGACAGATATTCAGATCTCAGGAACGGATGAGACCAGCATCGATACCCAGGCACTCTCTCTCAGCCAGCTTTCGGAAGAAGCGCTGGCGGTGATCAGCCGGGTGGATACGCATACCTATGGGGGATCCGGCAGGGAGTTCCTGCGGAATCAGACGCTGAACCGCGGGAAAAACCTCTGGATGTCGGAGGTGGACGGCGGAGATACGCTTGGCCGGAATGCCGGGGAGATGGGAGCAGGGCTATGGCTGGCGCAGCGCATCGCGGATGATCTGAACGGTCTGACCCCCTCCGCGTGGATTCTCTGGCAGGTGATCGACAGCCATATCTGCCGGGAGGGATATCTGGGCAGACGGGATACCGGCATGGTCAATACAGCCGGCGGATACTGGGGCACAGCAGTGGCGGACCATGACCGGCAGGAGCTGATCCTGACCATGAAGTATTATGTGCTGGGGCAGTTCACCCGCTATATCCGCCCCGGCAGCCGCCTGATCGAAATGAAAGGCCCGGCGGTTGCGGCACTGGACGGGGCAGGAACAAGGCTGACCGTGGTGGCAGTCAATCAGGAGGAAACAGAAAAAACAGCCTGCCTGGACGTTGCCGCTTTCGGGAATGTGTTTCCGGCCGGAAGCCCGGTGCGAATCATCCGGACCAGCGGGAGCATCGCCTCCGGCGAGCACTGGGCAGAGCTGCCGGAGCAGGCTCTGGAGGAGGGCGGCCTGACCGTATCCCTGGCGCCGCATTCCGTGACCACCTTCCTGATTGAAGGACAGAAATAAAAGGCATAACAGGGAAGAAAGGAGTATCACATGAAGCATTATATTCTCGCGAAATTCAAAGACCGGAGCAATACTCAGCGGCTGCTGCCGGAGATTACGGAGCTGTTCAGGCAGACGCTGGCCATTGAAGGTGTGGAAAAGGTGGAGGTTCATCCGTCCAACAGCACCCGGGAAAACCGGTACAGCCTGATGATCGAGATGACTCTGACGCCGGAAGGACTGGAAAGGTACGATGTCTGCGATGCCCATAAGCAGTGGAAGGCCCAATACGGCGAGCTGCTGGAAAGCAAAGCGATTTTCGACTGTGAGGAATAAAAAAGGAACGCGCCGGATGCCCCGTGACGGACATCCGGCGCGTTTCTGTTTACCGCGTCTTATTTGATCCGGATCAGTTCATATTCTCTGGTGCCCAGCCCGATCTTTTCACCGTGGGCCAGCGTTTCACGCCAGCTGACGTTCGGATTGCTGTCCAGGAAATGATCGTGGTGATGCTTCCAGCCCGGCCTGGCCAGATTGTCGGAAAGCTGGCTGTTCGGCAGGGGATCCGCCGCGAGGCACAGGTCGGCGCAGGCCTGATCCAGCGCGACCGGATCGAAGGAGGCCAGCATGCCCAGGTTCGGCAGGATCGGCGCATCGTTTTCCCCGTGGCAGTCGCAGTTGGGGGATACGTCCATGATCAGAGAGATATGGAAGCAGGGCTTTCCGGCACAGATGGCGGCGGTGTATTCCGCCATTTTCCGGCCCAGCATATCCGCCGCGGTATCGTCCGTCGCGTGAATGGCGTCGAAGGCACAGGCACCGATGCACCGTCCGCAGCCCTTGCAGATATCCTGATGGATGACCGCTTTTCCGGTCTCATAGGAGATCGCATCAGAACCGCATTCCCGGGCACAGATCCGGCAGCACCGGCAGGCGTCCGGGTTTACAACGGGTTTCCCGTCGTTATGCTGATGCATTTTTCCGGCACGGCTGCCGCCACCCATGCCCAGATTCTTGACCGCTCCGCCGAAACCGGTCATTTCATGTCCTTTGAAATGATTGAGGGAGATGATGATGTCCGCATCATACAGCGTACGGCCGATATAAGCTTCCTTGCAGTATTCTCCGTTCGGAACCGGAACGACAACGTCATCCGTGCCCTTCAGCCCGTCTCCGATCAGGATATAGCAGCCGGTGGTCACGCTGTTGAAGCCGTTGACTTCCGCGTTGTAGAGATGATCCACGGCGTTTTTGCGGCTGCCGGGGTAGAGCGTGTTGCAATCCGTCAGGAAAGGCTTGCCGCCGAGACTTTTGATCAGGTCGGCAACGGCTTTGACATAGTTCGGCCGGAGATAGGCGAAATTGCCCAGCTCTCCGAAATGCATTTTGATGGCGACAAACTTCCCGTTGAAATCGATGTTACCGATCCCGGCTTTTTTGCAGAGATTCTGCAGCTTGACGCCCTGGCTCACATCCAGCTTTGTTCTGAAATCCGTGAAGTATACGGCAGATTTGGTGCTGCTCATGCGGCTTCCTCCTTATATTCTGTCCGGTACAGCTGTATCCGGATTGCTCTGTAATACTTTCCGAATGGATTGTAACGAAAGGGGGAGATCTTAGTCAACTCTAACCATCACCCCCGGAGAACCAGGGCCGGAGGGGCGTGAAGCACAGGCTCAGGTGTGCAATATCAGTCAGCATAGCTCCATCCATGCTCTCCGTGATAGATCATGAGCCTGGTCATGCCGCCGTCAATACAGATGTTTTCACCGGTGATGAAGCCGGCTTTGCCGGAACAGAGGAACAGGACCATTTCGGCGATATCCTCGGGTCTGCCTACCCGGCCCACAGGCTGCTGGGCGGCGTCTGGCCCGGTGATGACGCTGCCGGTGGTGTCGATCCAGCCGGGGGAGATGCTGTTCACCCGGGCTTTGCCCGCCAGGCTGACTGCCATCGCGTGGGTCAGAGCGGCGATCCCGCCTTTGGCAGCTGTGTAGCTTTCAGTCTGCGGCTGGCTCATGCGATCCCGGGAGGAGGCAATATTGATGACCGACGCACCCGGAGCAAAGTGTTCCATCAGCAGTTTGGTCAGGTAGAAAGGCGCAGTGACGCCCACCGCCAGGGCATGGGAAAAATCCTCCCAGGAGCAATCGTCAATGCCCTTCATTACCGGCAGCGCGTTGTTGACAAGAATATCCACCTGCCCACTTTTTTCAATTACTTCCGCCGCAAACCGCTCCAGATCCTCTTTCCGGGATACGTCGCCCACGAACCAGCTGCCGGGCTGAATATCGATTACGTGGACGGCAGCCCCTTCCCGGAGAAAAGCGTCAGCAACGGCCCGGCCGATGCCGTGAGCTCCGCCGGTGATCACCGCTGTCCTGCCTGCAAAAAGTCCCTGATTCATCATGCTCTCCTCATCCCTTTGAATATCCACAGCTGTCCCCGGCAGGTTCCGCCGAGCCGCGGGTATACCGGGCATTGAATTCCATATTGATTTCCCGCAGCTCCTTCAGTCCCTCAATATACGCCTGGTACATTTCGATCAGCCCCGGGCTGCAGCCGTCGCACAAACCGTCAATGTTCCCAATGGATCCCGCGACAATCCGCTCCCGTTCTTCCCGGGTGGTATCCCTGATCAGAATGGATTTCATCATATCATCTCCGCTGATTTCTGCTATGTCCCGTCAGAACGACTGCGCTTCAGATGCGCCTGTAACCGGGGCAACGTTCGCGCGCCGGGATAACAGCCTTTCCTTCAGCAGCTCGTACCGTGCCTTTTTCTCTGCCTTGGCAAAATGAACGGCCCGATCCTGCACGGGACAGTCTGTATAGTCCAGCTTTGTATCGCCGAACTGCTCGCTCGTGAGGTCGAAAACGCAATCCTCCACCTGATTGAAGCAATGATAATTCCCGTCACCCAGCGGCACGCCGTACACCATGCCGCCGTACAGATCCTGAATCAGGAAGGCCGTGACGGAGCATTGGCCCAGGGTCCTGTTTTCCGGCGTCCAGTCCTTCCGCATCCGCGGGGCGCAGGTTTCCTCACACCAGATTTCGGAAAGCAGATCGTAATAATCACAAGGGGTCAGGCCCAGGCTGTCCCGGACATGCGCCGTTTCCCAGCCGTAAAAACGATAAGCCTTCATGATTCCGTTCCTTTCCACCGTATTCTTCGAATCCATCATATCAAAAACATCCCCTCATTTTCAATAGCAGGGCGAACTGCCGGCATCTGCCGGTGGCAGATGTTAATGTCGGCGGTGAGGTCAGCCGAAACAAGCGGTCTGCACAGTGTGCAGTCGCG
>JAFRLY010000053.1 GCA_017431005.1 Clostridia bacterium | reverse complement strand
GGCTCTTCATGCAGCATATGGCTCACTCCTTATGCTTTTATTATACCATAAATCGCCCTCTATGTGTTGATTTTATTGACTTCTCGGCACTTTTATATGACAAAATCCGAGGCCTTAACCTCGGACTTTGTCGACAGTCTGGGAGACGGGAGAAAAAGCCCGTCTCCTTTTTTGCGGAGAGAACGAAAGATTTTTCCATTAACTACATAAAAATTGCAATAAATAAACGGATGATCACGAGTTTTATAAATTAAATAAAAGCTGTTGACAGCGATACAAACATATGTTATGTTTTTTCTGAAAGAGAAAATGGTTAAATTGGGAAACCAAAAGTCGAATTAAACAGATTAATGGAATGAGACCAGGGTGACAGTACATAAAATCTGGAATTAATATTCGTTGATTTATTCCGGAAAGTTTGTAGCAAAATATCTGGAGTGCATCCGATGACCTGAACAGAAAACGTGGAAGTAAAAAACAGAACCGCAGATGCGAAGCAAGATGGAGGGCGGACGAACGTGAAGAACTCAATGATCCCGAGACCGGAATATCCCCGTCCTGATTTTCAACGGCAAAGCTGGCTGAATCTGAACGGCGAGTGGGATTTCGCCTTTGACGACGGAGACGCAGGCAGAACGGAAAAATGGTACCTGCCGGAGCATTCCCTGGACCGGAAGATTACGGTGCCCTTTGCCTATCAGACAAAGCTGAGCGGCATCGGCCCGACGGATGATATTCATCCCGTGCTGTGGTACGGCCGGAAGGTCACCGTTCCGGAGGAGATGCGGGGACGCCGGATTCTGCTGCATTTCGGAGCGGTGGATTTTGAGGCGGAGGTTTATGTGAACGGCGTCTGTGCCGGGACGCACCGGGGCGGATACACCCCGTTCCATCTGGATATCACCCGGCTGCTGCGGGAAGGGGAGAATGACCTGCGGCTGCGCGCGGAGGACCGGCCGGATGTCAGTCAGCCCCGGGGTAAGCAGTATTGGGAAAAGGGCCTGATGGGCTGCTGGTACACGCCGGTGAGCGGCATCTGGCAGACGGTCTGGCTTGAGGCGGCCGGCGGAACCGCAATCGAACGGATTCATATCACACCTGATTATGACCGGCATATGTGCACGGCGGACATCGCACTGGACCGGGCGCCGGAAAGCCCGGCGGAGCTGGAGGTTGCCCTGAGCTTTGAAGGAAAGCCGGTGCGCAGTATCCGGACGGAAATCAGCGGGAAGCGCATTACGGTGCCGGTGGATCTGGTGGTGCAGGGCAGCCTGGATCCGACGCATGTCTGGACTCCGGAGCATCCTGAGCTGTACGACGTCGAAGTGACGCTGCGGCAGGGTGAGCAGGAGCTGGACCGGGTCTGCACCTATTTCGGCCTGCGGAAAATCGAGGTGCGGGAAGGGAAGGTTTACCTGAACAACTGCCCGCTTTATCAGCGGCTGATTCTGGACCAGGGCTACTGGCCGGATTCCCTGATCACGCCGCCGAGCGACGAAGCGATTCAGGAGGATATCCGGCTGACGATGGAACTGGGCTACAACGGCGCCCGGAAGCATCAGAAGCTGGAGGATCCCCGGTACTACTACTGGGCGGACCGGATGGGCCTGCTGGTGTGGGGCGAGATCCCGAGCCCCTACGAATTCTGCGAGGAATCGGTGAACAACCTGTTCGAAACGCTCAGCGGCTTCATTCACCGGGACTTCAACCATCCGAGCATCATTGCCTGGGTGCCGCTCAATGAGAGCTGGGGCGTCCGGCAGATATACACGGATCCGCGTCAGCAGGCGCTGGCCCGGATGCTGTACCAGACGGCGAAAACCCTGGACGGAACCCGGATGGTGAGCGTGAACGACGGATGGGAACAGGTGGAAACCGACATCTGCGCGCTGCATGATTACGCGGCGGACGGCGCGGTGCTGGCGGATCACTTCGCCGACCGGGCGGAGGTGGAAAAGCATGCCTGCGACTGGCGGCCCTGCTACTGCAGAGGTGTTCAGCCCACGGGAAAGGAAGCCTTCCTGGTGACGGAATACGGCGGCATCGCCTTTACCAACATCGGGCTGCAGGGAGACGCCGGCGGCATGGAAAGCTGGGGCTACCACGACAAGGTGGAAAGCGAGGAGGCGTTCTTTGAACGCTTCCGGAGCGTAACAGACGCGATCCGGGCAATCCCTTACTGCCAGGGCTACTGCTATACACAGCTGACGGACGTCATGCAGGAGATCAACGGCCTGCTGACCCCGGACCGGAAGGTCAAGATCGACGCAAAGCGGTTTGCCGCGCTGAACCGCAATCCTGACGCAAAAACCAATCAGGTGAGCTGAGAAAAAACCAAAGCGCGGGTACAATAGTGTTTCTAACCGCCGGAAAGGCGGATAGAGTATAAAAAAAGGAGGAAATCCCAATGAAAAAGATTCTGTCTCTGGTCCTGTGTCTGGCCATGGTTCTGAGCATCAGCGCGATCGCTCATGCGGAACCCATCCAGATCAACTACTGGTCCGTGTTCACCGGCGCGGACGGCGCGACCATGCAGGGCATGGTGGACGCGTTCAACGCTTCCCAGGATGAAGTGTTCGTGAACCACACCCCCATGACCGCTGACGACCTGTATCAGAAGATCCCGCTGACTGTTCAGACCGGCACGGACATCCCGCAGGTCTGCATCGTGCACATCGAGCGGATTCCGAACTTCGTGAACCAGGAAATGCTGTACGCCTATGATCTGGACCTGATCGCCCAGGCCGGCGTGAAGGAAGAAAACTACACCTCCGCGGCGTGGGCCCGGACCGATATCGACGGCGAGCACTACGGCATTCCGCTGGACGTGCACAGCTATGTGACCTACTACAACAAGGACCTGTTCGAACAGTATGACCTGAACAGCTACGTTGAAGACGGCTATCTGACCTTCGACGAAGTGAAGGAACTGGGCGACAAGGCCAAGGCTGCCGGATTCACCGGTTATGTGACTGACCTGGGATGGATGCGCGCGCAGCTGCTGTGCTACTACGGCCAGCTGGATCCTAACCTGACCCTGAGCGAAGACGGTATCAATCCCTGCATCAACAACGAAAACATGAAGAAAGTTTTCGAAACCATGAAGGAACTGTGGGAAGGCGGTTACACCTCCGTCAAGAACACGGACTACAGCTCTGAGTTCTACAGCGGCAACATGCTGGTCTGGAGCGAAGGCATCTGGATGAAGGCCGCGGCCGTGGATGCCGGCATCAACTTCGGAATGCTGCCCGCCATCTGCTACACCCCCGAATCCTGCATGAGCTGGACCTCCAGCCACAACTTCGTACAGTTTGCAGATGAGAACCGGACCGAGGAAGAGGACCTGGCCGTTGCCAAGTTCGTCAACTTCATGGGCGAGAACAGCCTGACCTGGGCCAAGGATGCCGGCCAGTGCCCCGCTCACCTGTCCATCAACGACGTGGCTGAGTTCACCGAATATCCGCAGGCCTTCCTGGCCGATCCGAACCGGGCTGACGAGCTGGCCATCTACAAGTATCTGTACTGGGGACTGTTCGACACCGCGTTCTCCCGCGTAGGCTGGGACTTCGTGGACGGCACCATCAGCATTGATGACGCGCTGGCACAGATCGATCAGGAAATCGCGGACGCGATTGCCGCCCAGTAATTTCGGGTGATTTTTCCGGGGCGAAGAGGCGACTCTTCGCCCCATGCTGTTCCGCGGGATTTCCGGCGGGAAGACCGCGGAACGCTTTTTACGGGGCCCGGATCTCCGGACAGGGGATCGGGCAGAGATCAAAGAGAGGGGTTTATTTCCCATGACTGTGAAGAATAACGCAAGCCGGAAGCCGGATCCCCGGTCACTGGCAGCCATACTGGCTGCGCTGGCGTTCCTGGCGCTTTTTGCCTTTGCGGGGGTGAATGCTTCCACCTCGCTGAAGGAGACAACGGTGGCGACCTCCATGCCGCTGCCGAAGCTGTTCTTCTCCCTGTCCAGTGCCAGCATTCTGCTGATCCCGCTGTCAGTGGTATGCATGGTCTGTGCGCTGATCGCCCTGATCAGCCGGCAGCGGAATGTAGGCATGATGTTTGCCGGAATCTCCTTTATCGCTTTCGGGCTGTTCCTGTTTTTCTTCAGCCGGGAAGAGATGAACAGCGCGCTTTATACGCCGCTGAGCGACGCGCTGAAGGAAGCGGGCGTCAAGTTTAAGAAGCGGGACGTGAAGGGGATTGACGTTTCCTTCCAGCCGGCAGCCTATCTGGCCCTTGCCGCGGCCGGAGCTGCGCTGCTGCTGAGCATGCCGCTGGCCGGGCGGAAAGAGGAACGGAGCACAATCCGCCGCGATCTGCTGCCCTACGGATACATCGCGCCGCATCTGTTCTTCTTCATCATTTTCTTCATTACTCCGGCAGTGTACGGCGTTTATGCGGCGTTCACCAAGTGGGACCTGTTCAATGAACCGGTGTTCATCGGGCTGGAGAATTTCAAAACCATGCTGTTTGACAGCAAAAACACCTACTATCAGCAGCTGCGGAACGGCCTCTGGAACACCGTGAAGTTTGTGCTTTACAGCGTACCGTTCTGCATTCTGGTGCCTCTGACGCTGGCACTGGCCCTGCACACAAAAAGCCGGGGAAGCAAATTCTTCCAGGCAATTTATTACTTCCCGAGCCTGCTGAGCATCACGACAGTGACACTGAGCTGGCGGTATATGTTCAGCCCGGATTACGGTGTCATGAACCGGTTCTTCGGATCCACGGCGAATTGGTTCACGCCGCCTTACTCCTGGATTGTGATCGTGGTGATCACCGTATGGTGGTGCACCGGATCGACGATGGTCATCTACCAGAGCGCGCTGGCCTCTATCCCCACGGATCATTACGAAGCAGCTTCCGTGGACGGAGCAGGAGCCTGGCAGAAATTCCTGCATATCACGCTGCCGGGTATGCGCTATCCGCTGATGTATACCTTTGTTACCTCCGTGGTGGCGCAGTTCAATATCTACGGTCAGCCTCTGATGATTACGGGCTTCGCCAACCGGGAGGCTAATGCGGTGCTGCTGATGTACATTCAGGAGAACGCGGTGAAGAAGCAGGTGGCCGGTATGTCCGCGGCCATGGCGCTGGTGCTGGGACTTTGCATTATGGTAGTATCCTTCTTCCAGCTGAGACTGATGCGCAACAATGCGCCGGATTGAGAAAGGAGGAGTGAGTATGGTTTCCGGAAAAGGCGGAAAACGCGCGGCGGTGATCTTCATGATCGCGCTGGGCATTATCTGGATTGTCCCCATTATCTGGCTGGTGCTGAATTCCTTTAAGACGGACTCTGACTTTATTACCTCCTTCGCCACAGTCACCGGGCCCTGGGATTACCTGAGCCGGCTGATTCCGCGGCAGTGGACGGTCATCAACTACATTGAGATGTTTGTCGGGGGAAGCGGAACAAACACGACCTCGAACATTCTCAGCATGTTCAAGAATTCCTTTATCGTTTCCATCACGGTGACGGTGTGCAGCGTGATCATTACCTCTCTGTCCGCCTATGCCTATGAGCGGCTGGATTTCAAGGGCGGAGAGAAGATCTTCTGGGCGCTGATGTATATGAGCATGTTCCCGAACGTGGTGAACCTGCTGCCCATGTTCCGGATTGCCAATGCCCTGGGCTGGGTGAACAACCTGAACGCTCTGATCTGGCCGAGCCTGGCCGGCGTGTTCAACATTTTCCTGATCCGGAACTTCATGAAGGGCATCCCGAAGGTGCTGGACGAGGCTGCCACCATTGACGGCGCTTCCAGCCTGCAGGTGTATATGCATGTGATTCTGCCCAGCATCGTGCCGGTGATGATCGTCGTGGGACTATTCAGCTTCAACGGTGCGTGGAACGACTTCCTGTGGCCCAGCATCGTGATGACGGATGTCAAGAACCAGACGATCACTGCCGGTCTGCGGCTGCTGAGCGGCCAGTATGAGCAGAAGTGGGCGCATATGATCGCTTCCTGCCTGGTATCCATGTTACCGCCTTTCGCACTGTATATGGTCGCGCAGAAATACTTCCTGGCCGGCATCTCCGTGCAGGCCGGGGTCAAAGGATGAACCGCTGACGACCGCCTGTGGCGGGAGTCTCGTCAGCGGTGAATTCAACCGAAACGAGCGATCTCCACGGTGTGGAGTCGCGACGATTGAGGTTGCGGACAGAACCGCTGACGACCGCCTGTGGCGGAAGTCTCGTCAGCGGTGAATTGAGTCGCGACGATTGAGGTTGCGGACAGGAGTTGCTGAAGGAGATACCTATGAAACATATCATTCTGATTGTTCTGACGGCAGCGCTGCTGATGAACTGCGGCTTTGCGGGAGCGGAAGGCCTGAAGCTCCGGGATATCAGCGAGGCGGCGGACTGGTTTGCCGCCAATCCCCGGAATGTGAAGGATATCGGCGATCCCTTCGTGCTGGAGGAGGACGGAAGCTATTACATGTTCGCCACGGGCGGACCCATCGGCTTCAACGTCTGGAAAAGCACGGATCTGACCGGGTTCGAAAAGGTCAAAGCGCTGAAAAAAGTGGAATGGGCCAGCGGCGATTACTGGGCGCCGGAGGTTTTCCGCGTGGATGACCGCTATGTGATGCTGTTCACCGCGCGGATGCGCGAAAACGGGAGCCTGCGGACCGGCATCGCCTTTTCAGAAACAGCGGAAGGCCCATACGAGGACCCGCTGGGCCGTCCGCTGATGGACTATGGATATGCGACCATCGACGCGACGCTGACCTGGGACGACGAAGGAAATCCTTACATGATCTATGTAAGGGACTGCTCGGAAAATGCGGTGAACGGCCGCCAGGAGAGCCATATTTACGGCGTGCGTCTGGCGAAAGATCTGCTGAGCACGGAAGGGGATCCGGTGCTGCTGACCGTGCCGGAAGGCGAATGGGAAGCGCTGTCCGGAAACACCCGGTGGAACGAGGGGCCTGCCGTTGTGAAGCATGACGGAAAATATTACCTGTTCTACAGTGTGAACGGATATTTCATGAAGGAATACTCCGTGTGCGCCGCGGTGAGCGACACGCCGCTGGGGCCTTATGTGAAGCAGGGAAACAACCCCCTGCTGTACTGTACGGAGGAAGGCGGAAACGTGACGGTTTCCGGGCCCGGTCATAATGCCTTTTTCACCGTTGGCGGAGAGCTGTTTACCGCCTACCACACTCATACCTATCCCCAGGCGCCTTCCGGCAACAGGCAGTTGTGCGTTGACCGGGCAGGCTTCCATGCGGACGGCACCACCTACATCAACGGACCGACGCTTGCTCCGCAGCTGCGGCCACTGGCGGAAATCGGCCGGGTCAACCTGACGGCTGAAGCCGTCTGTGCTGAGGATCCGGCAGGACTGCTGACAGACGGGGACATCTGCAGCCGGGAAGGGTCCGCAGCCTGGGTATGGCAAGGCAGGGAGATAAACTTCGGCTGGACGGAGAGCGTAAATGCTGAGCTGCTGATGATTTATCCGGCGGAGGGTCAGGCTGTGTCCGGCAAAGTGACAGTAAACGGTAACCTGGAGGCGGCGTTTGCCCTGGAAGCCGGGGGAAAGCCCGGGGCGGCTGTGATGCTGCTGATGGAGCCCACGGAAATAACGAACCTGAAAATTGAACTGGATGCGGAAAGCGGAATCGGCGAGATCATGCTGATCTGAGATCCGGGCCTGCAAACAGAAGGCGGCTGAACATCAGCCGCCTTCTGTTTTTGCAGTTTGCTTGTATTCAGCTGTCTTCCAGGTTCAGATACCGGCATTCGGCGTCCGTCAGCTCCAGGCTCAGCGCGTCCACGTTTTCCTGGATCCGCTTGGGGGAGGACATGGTGGCGATGGCAAAGGTGTTCAGGGGCTGCCGGTAAATCCATGCCATGGCCAGCTGGGCGATGCCGCAGTGCTTCTGAGCGGCCAGCTCCTCGCAGCGGGCCAGCCGCCGGAAATTATCCTCAGAGCCGTAGCCCCTGACGGCGAAAACATCCAGCAGTTCCGTGATCCGGGGCATATCCGTGCTCCGGACTTTTCCTGTCAGCAGGCCCCGCCCCAGACTGGAGTAGGCGATGACCGGCATCTGATTCGTCTGATACCAGTCCCGGGCGGCCTTGCTTTCATCTCCGGTCAGGGAGACGCAGCCGCCGCCCCATGGATCTTCCTGCTGACGGGCCAGGGAATAATGCGGGCTGGAAACCGTGAAGGGGATCAGCCCTTTGCGGTAAGCATACTCATTGGCCTCCTGAATGCGCTCATGGGTCCAGTTGGATCCGCCGAAGGCGCCGATCTTTCCTTCCGCATGCATGGCGTTCAGGATTTCCACGATGAGGCCGGCGGGCTGATCCGGATCATCCCGGTGAAGGACGTAGATATCAACGTAATCCGTGCCCAGCAGGGAACTGGAAACGGCAAAATCCTCCCGGATATCCTTTTCCGTGACCCGCTTTCTGCTGCCGTCGGGATGGGCGCATTTTGTCAGAATGACAACCTGCTCCCGGTTACCTCTTTCCTGCAGCCACAGACCGAGGCTTTTTTCCGCCAGGCCGTAGACCCGGGCGGTATCGAAGGCATTGATCCCCGCGGCAAACGCCGCGTCCAGCAGCTCGGACTGCGGCCTGCCCGGCGTGAAGGCCGGAGAAGCCGTGCCGAACAGCAGCCGGGAAACAGGCTTGTCAACACCCTGAATGGTTCTGTATTCCATGACGCATCCTCCTTATTGCGGTTGTTTGTCAGGCGCGCAGCGCGTCGGCCAGCGCGTCGGTCATGCGGCGCATGAATTCCAGCAGACTCTGGCGGCTGGTTCTGCGCCAGCAGCGGATATAGGCCAGCTCCCATCTTTCCAGGTCTGCGGCCAGCTCCCGGGGATCCCGGGAAACCACGGACTGCCCGGCGTCCCGCCGGGCCAGGCAGAGGCCGATCTCATTCAGCAGACGGACGCCTGCGGCAGCCACATGCAGCGTCTGCACCATTTCCCGACGATCCGCGGAGAGAGACGGCACAGCCTGATCCAGGGCGAGCAGGGCGGCATCCAGCCGGGCGTTGGCCTCCTGCCCCCGGAGAATGTCAGGCAGCACCTCCTCCAGGAACTGCTGCCGGTCAGCGCCTTCCTTCTCCAGCCAGCGCATGGCGTTCATCCAGAGGAAGGCCTCGTTGCCGCACAGGTCCGTGACCGCCTGCATGAAGGCGCCGGTCCTGTCGCCGAAGGCCAGGAAGGAGACAGCATCGTTCATCTCCTTCATGGAATATTCCTGTTTGTTCCAGGAGAAGGCCGCGCCGTAAAGGATACCGGGAACGGTGAATTCCGGGGGACAGACGTGGCCGTAATCGCCCCAGTCGGTATTCAGCAGACCGATGGCGCCGTACTTATGCGCATAGCGGCACATGCACCGGATGTTGGAAAAGCTGTCCGGGATCTGCGGGATGAGCCGGTTCCAGGCGCTGAGCCCGGGACAGGCGTACTGGACGGCTCCCATCTCCGCCAGGTTCCGGATTTCATCCTCCGGATAATCCGGAGCATAGCCCCAGTTCAGGCAGATGCCGCCTTTGGGAAGAACATCATAGCTTTTGGGGTCATGGCCGAGAATGTCGCCCCAGTAGACCGGAGTGATGCCCTGATCCAGCAGCCATTGACAGAGGTCCGCGAGATAACGGACATACAGGGTATGAGCGCCTTCCTTCTCCGCGGCGGCAGCACTCCGGTCCTTCGCCAGATCAAAGGTTTCGTCACAGCAGATGTTGAATTTGCGGCTGGTGAACAGCGCGGCATACTCCCTGATCATGCTTTTGACCAGGGGCAGGGCGCCGGGGTGGGTGGAATTGATCGTATGATGCCGCATCTCGCCGGTGTAGGTATAGGGCATTTTGTCCGAATCCCGCAGTTCGCAGAGCTCCGCGTAACTCTTTGTGGAAAGAATCCGGAACATATGGCCGAAGGTGGCCAGGGAGGGTATCAGCTCAATATGGCGCTCCCGGCAGTAGGCATCCAGCTCCAGAATATCCTCCGCCTCCAGAGGATCGTCATCCCGCCAGATTTCACTCATGTTCCGGAACAGGTAGGTATGCTCAATATACAGCTGGAATTCATTAATCTTGAAGGCGCAGAGCAGATCCACGGTTTTCTTCAGAAAATCCATGGTCGGGATCCGGCCTCTGGAGCAATCCAGATAATAGCCCCGGTGGGGCAGATCCGGCCAGTCCCGGACGGTCAGGCAGGGAAGCACCGCCCCGTGGCGGCGGATCCACTGGTTCAGGGTTGTCACGGCATGCAGCAGCGCCTCATCGCTGCCGCCGGCGGCCCGGATTCCCTCCGGGGTGATGCGGATTTCATAATGATCCGCTTCCAGATCGCCGCACTGCTCCAGAATGACGGCGCCTTCCGGCGCTTCCCCCCGCAGGACGGCAATCTCCAGCCCGCAGGAGCGGCGGATTTCCTCCTGCAGCATTTTTGCCCAGAGCAGGGCGCCAGGCTCCGTGTTCTTCAGTACGGCCGGGGTGTTCCAGCGGATATGAAAGAAGCCTTCCTCCTGTATCACTTCATGGGGCATGGGCAGGAAATCCATCGATAATCAGACCTTTCTGGCAGAAATCAGGGAGAATTCCCCACAGGAAATGTCACGGGGCGAACCGGAGGCAGACCGGTGTCGGGAAGGGCAGGGTACGGGAGAACTGCAGGGTCCCGTCCGGCATGCGCCGGAAAACCGAGATGCTGTCACTGTCCTGATTGCCGGCGAGCAGGAAGCCTCCGTCCGGAGAAACCGCAAAATGGCGGGGCGTCTTTCCGCATACGGACACACTCTGTACAGGACGCGGAATTCCGTCCGGATCCAGCGCAAGGACCGAAAGAGTATTCAGTCCGCGGACTGAGGCATACAGATATTTTCCGTCCGGAGAAAGCTGCAGGGCGGCGCCGGTGACACCGTCCGCCTTTTCACCGGGGAGAAGGGATACGGTCCGCAGCTCCCGCAGGATGCCGGATTCCGGAACCTCCCAGCAGGAAACGGCGCAGGCTATTTCATGCATCAGATAAAGCCGGTCGCCCTTCCCGGAGAACACTCCGGCCCGGGGACCGCTGCCCGGGGCAACCCGCAGGGTGATGCTGTCATCGGGCACGGCAGATCCGCTCCGGATGTCGTAGCCGAACAGGGTATCCGCCCCCAGATCCACGGCCCAGGCATGGCCGCGGCCGTCAAAAAGCACGCTGTGGGTATGCGGGCCTTGCTGACGGGCAGCATCCGGCCCTTTGCCGGTGTGCTGAAAACGGGTTCCGCTTCCGGAAATACGGCCGGCGGGGTCCAGCGGGAAAAAGGTGACGGAGCCGTCCGCGTAATTGGCAACGGACAGCAGCGCTCCGTCCGGAGACAGGGCGGCATGACAGGGATCCGTACCACCCGCGGGACAGGAAGCTTCAGCCTTCATGAAGCCGTCCGGCTGCAGACTGATCTCAGTGACGCCGCCACCGTAAGCACCCTGAAATTCCTTCATCTCATTGACGGCATAGATTTTTCCCTTTTCCGGCCGCAAGGCGAAAAAGGAGGGATTGCCCAGCTTCAGAATATGTCGGATCTGAAGGCTTCCCCCGTCAAAATCACAGGCATACAGCCCTTCCCCGTGACCCCGGAATACCTCCCCCGTGCCGAAAAGAACGGGTTCCGAATAGGTTCCGATATACAGCCTCACAGCGCTGCATCCTCCCTGAAAAAAACATCCGCCGGAGGAGCGGAAAAGTTAGTTTTCCTTTTGTACAGTTTATTGTAACGGCTGCTGTTCCGGTCGTCAACAGGAAGCTTGCAGGAGGGATGTACGGTTGACAGTATCGGGGAAGAAAGGTAAAATTACAGAAATGGGAAAAAGACAACAGGAGTGCATATATGTCAGGAATTCTGCTTGAAATCTGCTGCGGATCAGCGGAGGATGCCATTGTAGCCGCACGGAACGGTGCGGACCGGGTGGAGCTGAACAACAACCTGTTTCAGGGAGGCCTGACCCCTTCCGTCGGAACGCTGCAGGTCGTGAAAAAACATACGGATATTCCCGTGATGGCGATGGTGCGGCCCCGGGCCGGCGGCTTCTGCTACACGGAAACGGAGATGGAAACCGCGCGGGCGGACGCGAAGGCACTGCTTGACGCCGGAGCCGACGGGCTGGTGTTCGGATTCCTGCACGGGGATGGTACGATTGACGAGGCGCGCACCCGCGCATTTGTGGAGCTGGCGGAGGGAAAGCCCTGCGTGTTTCACCGGGCCATCGATGTGGTGCCGGACTGGAAACGGGGGCTGGATACCCTGATCCGTCTGGGTGTTACCCGGGTGCTGACCAGCGGGCAGGAGAGCGACGTGTTTTTCGCCCTGGATACTATCCGGGAAATGATTCAGTTTGCGGGTAACGCCATAGAGATCCTTCCCGGCGCCGGCATCACGCTGCGCAATGTGGACCGCGTGGTGAAGGGAACCGGCTGCAGCCAGGTGCACCTGGCCTGCCATAAGGCCTACCCGGAAACCTCCGTGGCCAACAACCGGAGTATCTATTACGGCGGCGCGCTGTATCCGCCGGAGGACCGGTTTGAGATTACGGACGGAGATTATGTGGCGGCTGTGAAGGCCAGACTCTGAGGAGAAGCAATGTATCAGATCATCGGTACCTGGAAAATGAGCCTGGACGGGGTCCGGGAAGCGGCGGAGCTGCTGCGGGCCGGAGGCTCGGCCGGGGACGCCGTGGAGCATGCCATCGTCCGGGTGGAGGATAATCCGGACTATTCGTCCGTGGGTTACGGCGGGCTGCCGGATAAGGACGGTCATGTGATGACCGACTGCGCCTTTATGGATGGCTGCAGCCTGCGGGCCGGAGCGGCCATGAGCGTGGAAAACGTGGCGAATCCCATCCGCCTGGCGCGGAAGCTTTGCGGTCGGGATACGAATTGGCTGCTGGCGGGACGCGGGGCGGAACAGGCGGCGGTGGCATTCGGGCTGCAGATGAAGGACATGCGGACGGAAGCCTCCATGCGGAAATGGCAGGCGGAGCGGGCGAGTATACCCGAAAAGCTGACCGCCTACACCGGGCATGACACGGTATGTGTACTGGCTGTGGACGATGCGGGCAGAATGGTGGCGGGGACCTCCACCTCCGGGCTCTTTCTGAAGGAGCCGGGACGGGTAGGGGATTCCCCGGTCATCGGTTCCGGTTTCTATTGCGACGCGCGCTTCGGGGCGGCGGCAGCCACCGGGCTCGGCGAGGATATCATGCGGGGCTGCCTCAGCTATGAGATTGTCAGCCTGATGCGGCGCGGCGCCTCTCCTGCGGACGCCTGCCGGGAGGCGTTATCCTTCCTGTCGGCGCGGAAGCTGGAGCTGAGAGAGGACGCGGGATCCATCAGCGTGATCGCTCTGAATCCTCAGGGTGAAACCGGCGCCGCCACGACGCTGGAGATTTTCCCCTTCGCAGCGGGAGGACCGCAGGGCACCGGGCTGCTGGCTGTGGGGAAGGATGCCCCAAACCTCCGGAAGGTGACGGAGGAGGAAATGGCTGAACAGCCCTGAGGCCGGGCGGAAAGGTCTCATCTGATTTTGTTCCGGATCCCCGGGCTGAACCGGGGATGGAAATAAACTTTTTTCAAGGAGGTTTTCCCAAATGAAGAAACTGTTGGCGATTGCTCTGGCTGCGCTGATGGCGCTGCTGCCCGTGATGTCTCTGGCCGAAGGCGAACTGACCATGGGATCCTGGCGTACCGATGACACGGAGCAGGTGAACGCTCTGCTGGCCAAGTACGAAGAACTGACCGGCGTGAAGATCGTCTTCCAGCCCACCACCTCCACCCAGTACAACGCGACCCTGCGTCAGCAGCTGGACGGCGGCATCGGTCCGGACCTGTTCTACAGCCGTACCTACACCACCGGCGCTGAGCTGTATGAGAATGGCTTCAATGTAGTGTGCAACGACATTCCCGGCGTGAAGGAGAACTTCACCGAGACCGCTCTGGACGGCTTCACCGCTGCCGACGGCAACATCTTCGCCATCCCCTTCGCGGCTGTCAGCCACTTTGTGTATTACAACAAGCAGATCTTTGCCGACAACGGCATCGAAGTGCCCGCCACCTTTGAAGAGTTCCTGGCTGTGTGCGAGAAGCTGAAGGCTGCCGGCATTACGCCCCTGTCCAACGGTATCGCCGCGAACTGGGACATCCTGGAGTGCGTGCTGTGCGGCATGGTTCCGAACTACATCACCGCTGAAGAGCGCGTGGCCTATGAAAAGGGCGAGAAGAAGCTGAACGACGAGACCTGGGTTAAGATCTACAGCGACTTCGCCAAGCTGGTTCCCTATCTGCCCGAAGCCTTCGCCTCCATCGACAACGATCAGGCGAACGTGATGTTCGGCCTGGGCCAGAGCGCGATGCTGATCGACGGCTCCTGGAGCTACGGCACCCTGAACGGCGACGACTATGACATCGATGTGGGCTTCTTCCCTGTGCCCGCTCCCGAAGGCAACGCTCCCGGATTCAGCCTGCATCCTGACTTCGGTATCGCCGGCAACGCCGCTTCCGCTCATCCGGAAGAAGTGAAGGCTTTCCTGGCCTGGCTGGCTTCCGTGGACGGCGCCAAGATCACCGCTGAGGTGATTCCGGAAGGCTTCCTGCCCCTGATCAACGCTGACGTGGCTCCCGAAGGCAGCATCATCGCTGAGATGAATGCCCAGGGCGAAGGCAAGAACGCCGACCGCCGCTTTGTGTGGAACATGATGGCGCTGTATACCCCCATCGTGGAGCAGCTGAATGCCATCTGCCGCGGCGAGCAGACCCCCGAAGGCGCGGCTGACGCTGTCAACGCGGTCTGGGAAGCTGAACTGGCCAAGTAATTAATTAACCGGTTTTCCGGCAGGGCAGGCCGCAGGCCTGCCCTGCCCTTCCTGTTTTTATCCGCAGGTTCTTTTCAGCCGCCTGCCTGCCGGCGGCAGCTGAAAAGAATCCGCGGTTTTCGGAGAACAAAGAAGGAGTGATGCGCGATGACGGCAAAGTCCAGAACATCCCGGGCTTTCCAGGGCGGGAAAACCATCCGGCCCGGCGGCATATACTGGATGCGGTATGTGATTCCGGCACTGGTGTTCTATGTGGTTTTCATGGCCTATCCCATGCTGGATTCCATCCGTCTGTCCCTGTATGAAGGTACGGCAGGCACCCGGACCTATGTGGGGCTTGCCAACTATGTGCGGCTGTTCACGGATGAGGTGGTTTCCAAACGGTTCTGGAATGCCTTTTTCAACAATTGGATCTTCTTTGCCTATCATATGATTCTGCAGAACGCGCTGGGCATTACCTTCGCGGCAATCCTGACCAACCGGACCATGCGGGGGCGGCAGTTTTACCAGACGCTGATCTTCATTCCCTGCACGGTGGCCGTGCTGGTGACCGGCTATCTGTTCAAGATCATGATGAATCCCCAGTGGTCCAAGGCGCCGCTGGAGGCGGTGAAGCTCGGCTTCCTGGTGCATTCTCCCTCCGGCTGGCTGGGGGATCCCGGAACGGCGCTGTCAGCGGTATCCCTGGTTTCCGTGTGGCAGTGGGTCGGCATTCCCACGATGATGTTTGTGGCGGCTTTCCAGGGGATCGACGACGACCTGATTGAGGCGGCCTCCATCGAAGGCGCCAATGCCTGGCAGCAGTTCACCCGCATCCGGATTCCGCTGATCATACCCGTGATCGGCATGGTGGCAATCATGACCTTCGTGGCCAACTTCAACGCGTTCGACGTTGTTTTCGCCATGGAAACCCTGGACGGCGCTCCGGATTATTCCACGGACCTGATCGGCACGCTGTTCTACCGCTACGGCGTTGCGGGCCAGCATCCGGTGGGCATTCCGGAGCCCGGCGTCGGATCGGCGATATCCACTTCCATCTTCGCCATGCTCCTGTGCGGCGTGATTCCCACGCTGGTCAAGACCCAGGGAAAGGAGTGACGAAGTATGGCAAAGGAAAAGAAAACCCGTTCACTCCGGATCATGAATATGCATATTCCGTATCATATCATCATGATCCTCTGGTCCTTCATCGCGGCCTTCCCGCTGTATTTCCTGATCATCAACACCTTCAAGGTAAAGAAGGAAATCTATACCAATTTCTTCGGACTGCCGAAGAAATGGACGCTGGAGAATTATCAGGCGCTTTTCGCCAACAGCGACTTTTTCGTATATTTCCGGAATTCCTTCCTGGTGGTCGTTATCAGCCTGTTCATGATCCTGCTGCTGGGATCCCTGGCGGCTTTCGCTCTGGCCCACTGGCGTACCCGGTTCTCGCGGGCGGTCTATTTCTTCTTCGTTATCGGTATGATGCTGCCGATCAAGATTGCCACGATCCGACTGCTGCAGATCATGAAGGCGCTGAATACGCTGAACACGCTTTTCAGCCTGTATCCGGTTTACATCGCCATGGGTCTGCCCACCGCGGTTTTCATTCTGACGGAATTTGTGCACGGGCTGCCCGGAGAGCTGTATGAGGCTGCCTACATGGACGGCGCGGGACGGTTCAAAATCTGGTACAAGATCGTGATCCCGCTGATCCGTCCGGCGCTGGCCACTGTGGCCATCTATAACCTGGTGCCCATCTGGAACGATCTGTGGTTCCCGCTGATTTTCATTACGAAGGAATCCTCCAAAACGGTGCTGCTGGCAGTGACCCGCCTGCAGGGCCAGTACACCACAGACTGGCCGAAAGTGCTGACAGTGCTGACGATGTCGGCCCTGCCGGTCATTGCGCTGTATCTGACGATGTCCAAATCCTTTATCAAGGGCCTGACCGCCGGAGCGGTCAAGGGGTAAAAAGATGCCTTTTCAGATTATCCGGAATGACATTACGAAGGTCAGCGCGGATGTTATTGTCAACACCGCCAACCCGGCGCCGGTCATCGGCGGAGGCACCGACAGCGCAATCTATCATGCCGCCGGGGAGACGCAGCTGCTGGCGGCCCGGCGGGAGATCGGCGAGATTAAGCCGGGCTGCGCGGCGGTGACCCCTGCCTTCGGGCTCTCCGCGAAGTATATTATTCATACCGTCAGCCCGGTCTGGGTGGACGGTACCCGGGGTGAGCGGGATATCCTGCGCTCCTGCTACGCAGCATCGTTGAGCCTGGCCGCTGAGCTTTCGGCAGAGAGCATCGCTTTTCCCCTGATTGCTACCGGGACGTACGGATTCCCCCGGGAGGAAGCCCTGGATATCGCGCTGAAGGAGATCGGCAAATTCCTGCTGAGCCATGAGATGCTGGTGACGCTGGTGGTGTTTGACCGGCGCAGCGTTGCTCTTTCAGCAGACCTGATGGGCAGCATCGACGAATACATTGACGAAAACGGCGTCCGCCTAGCCCGGGAGCAGGAGTACGGCACAGACAGGAGAATCCGGGAACGCAGGCGCCGCACGGAGGTCCTGGAGCAGACGGTATTCGGCGGTATTCCGGATAACGCTCCGGCCGCCCCGCATCCCTTCCCGCAGGCGGCCCAGAAGCCTGCGATGCCCAAATCAAAGGCAGTGGCTGTGCCGGAACCGGATTTTTCCGATACGGATCTGCTCCTGTCCGCTTCCGCGGCGGAAAAGACGCTAGACGACATGCTGAGCGGTGCCGGTAAAACCTTTCAGCAGAAGCTGTTTGAGCTGATCGATGAACGGGGCCTGGATGACGTTACCGTTTACAAAAACGCGAATATCGACCGGAAGGTCTTTTCCAAAATCCGCTGCAATGCCGGATACAAACCCAAAAAGAAAACGGCGGTGGCTTTCGCCATCGCCCTGAAGCTGGACATGCCGGCCATGCTGGACCTTCTTTCCCGGGCTGAGATTGCTTTCTCGCCCGCCAGCCGGTTTGACCTGATTATCACCTGGTTCATTGAGCACGGTATCTATGACATTTTTGAGATCAATGCCGCCCTTTTCCACTACGGGGAACCGATCCTCGGGGATTAATACAAAGACAGAACCGGCCGCTGTCTGACAGGGACAGCGGCCGGCTTTCTGATTATTTCCGGGAACGGTAATCCTCTTCAATATCCTTTTTCCAGTCAGGATTCAGGGCCTTGCCGGCGCGGAAGGAACAGACTGCCGCACTGACCGCGGCATAGTTCACGGCCTGGCCGACGGGATCGTTATGGTAGTTGACGGCACGGTCCGCACCGATGCCGTAGCGGGCGGCGGTTTCCACTGCGTCAATGTTTGCGCCGAGGAACAGGAATTCCCAGCCGTATTTTTCCTTCTGCCGCCGGACCATAGCCTTGACCTGGTCACTGGTATAGCGGCGGCTGGCGTTTTCCATGCCGTCGGTGGTGATGACGAAAAGCGTGTGATCCGGCCGGTCCTCCGGACGGGCATACTTATGGACGTTGCCGATGTGATGAATGGCCCCTCCGATGGCGTCGATGAGTGCGGTGCAGCCGCCGACGGTATACTGCCTGGAGGTCATGGGTTCGATCTTTTCCAGCGGGATCCGGTCATGAATGACCGCGCTTTCATCCGAAAAGAGGACGGTTGAGACCAGGGTTTTGCCTTCTGTTTCCTTCTGCCGGGCAATCATGGCGTTGAAACCGCCGATGGTATCCGACTCCAGGCCGGCCATGGAACCGCTGCGGTCAAGAATGAAAACCAGTTCGGTCAGGCTGTGCTCTGTATTGTTCTGCGTGTTCTGCTCAATGTTCTGATTCATGTTCGGATCCTCCTGCATGCTGATGTCAGGGCTCTGTTGCCCTGCATCCTTATGCTACATGATCCGGAATCCGGAAAGGTCGCCTGCCGGGCGACAAAATACCGGCTTTCAAAAAGGGTCTGCCGTTTCCGGCAGACCCTTTTCGCATAGTACGCCCGGTGTATTCCATTGTGATTTGCCGTGCAGGGGATATGATTGACGGGATTATTCTTTTACCGCACCGAGTGTGATGCCCTTGACAAAGTATCGCTGGAAGAACGGATAGGCAATCAGGATCGGCAGTATACCCACCACTGCAATGGCCATGCGGATGGTGATGGACGGAACAGACACGTTCATGCCCATGTTCCCGCTGGTCTGTGCCTGGACCAGGGCGCTGATGTCGTCGTTGATGTTATTCAGTACGATCTGTATGGTGTAGTACTTCGCGCCGTTGCGCGCCGAGAGGTAGTACAGCCCGTTGATCCAGTCATTCCAGTAGGCCAGGGCTGTCATCAGCCCCACTGTGGCCAGAATCGGCTTGCTCAGCGGTGTCACAATCGTCATCAGGATCCGCCACTCACCCGCACCGTCGATGCGTGCAGCCTCGTCAAGGCTGGCGGGAATGTTGTTGACGTAGTAGTTGCGGAGCAGGATTACGTTGAAGGCATTCATCAGAAGCCCCGGGATGATCAGCGCCCAGATGGTGTCTTTCACGTGCCAAAGCCGGATGTAGCAGTAATAGGTGGACACGATGCCGCCGTTGAACAGCATGGTGAAGATCAGCAGAAAACTGATCAGTTTCATGCCGGGGACATGGGATTTGCTGATGCCGTAGGCGAACAGCGATGATATGACCAGACTGACCGCGGTGCCGATTACCGTGACCAGGATCGTCATGCCATAGGCGCGCCCGATCAGCGTCCACTTGAGACCGATGTAACGATAGGCGTCCATACTCCAGGCACCGGGCAGGAAGGAGAAACCGTTGGCGCTGACCCAGGCGTTATCCGTGAAGGAGGAGACGATCAGCAGGATAAAGGGGATGATCGCCGCCAGGGTGAACAGTATTCCCACAATATGAGCGAGAGCTTGCGTGGTTTTGTATTCTCTTGATTTCAGCATGTGACAGCCTCCCCTCAGAACAGCGCCATACTGGCCTGGTAGCGCTTGACGATCTTGTTTGCCGTCACAATCAGCACAAACCCGACTATGGACTGATAGACGCTGGCGGCGCTGGACATGGCATAATCGCTGTTTTTCATCAGCGCCTGATAGACGTAGACGTCGATGGTGCGGGTATAGTCATATAACAGCCCGCTGTTTCGGGTGACCTGGTAGAACAGACCGAAGTCCGAGCGGAAGATCTGACCGACGCTCATGATGAACAGGGTGATCACTGTGGGCTTGAGAAGCGGCAGTGTAATGTAGCGGACCTGCTTCCACTTGGTGGCGCCGTCGATGCGGGCAGCCTCATAGTAATCCTGGCTGATGCCTACAAGACTTGAAATATAGATGATCATACTGTAGCCGATTCCCTTCCAGGTGTTCACCAGCACCAGTATGAAAGGCCAGTAGCGCTTATCACCGTACCAGTTGACGGGCGGCTTTCCCAGCAACGGCATGACGGAATGGTTGATCAGACCGTTCTCAGAGGAGAGAAACGCGAACACCAGGTAGCTGACCACAACCCAGCTCATCAGAAACGGCAGCAGGATCACTGTCTGGTAGAGTTTGGAAGCCTTTTTACTGGTCAGTTCATTGATCATGATGGCCAGAAAAATGGCCAGCACTGTGCCGATGACAAAGAATGCCACGTTGTACAGCAGTGTGTTCCGGGTAATCGTCCAGGCATCCTTCGTTTTAAACAGATAGCTGAAGTTGTTCAGTCCGACCCAGTCGCTGCCCAAGATGCCCTTTTTGTAGTTCATCTTTTTGAACGCGATCAGCACGCCGAACATTGGTATGTAGTTATTGATGATCAGATATGCCATGCCCGGCAGGACCATCAGATAATAGGGCAGGATCTGCTGCCAGCGGATCTTTGTTTTCATCCTCTTTGCCATCGTCTAACCCCCTGTCCCGGAGTGAAAACTCCTTTAAAAGCGGAAAGCTGCCCGCAGGCAGCTTCCGCATGTGATTCTTTACCTTATTTCTGCGTTTCCAGCCAAGCGTCAAACTGCTTCTGATTCTCAGCGATGATGCTGTCAATACCGGCGTCCTTCAGCGCGGCGATGAAATCGGGCAGCGCCTTCTCAGGATCCACTGCGCCTGCATTCAGACTCGGCGCGTACTGGGCGATGACCGTCTGAACCGCTGCCACATCGGCGCTGACAGGGTCGGGGTTGAACACATAGCCGGCGGAGGGAGTGATGCGGCCGTCCGCGATAACCTTGTCCTGATAGGCTTTCATCCGGGCGAAGGTGTCGATGGCACGTGCACCCATGGTGGGCAGGGACAGCCGGTCGCCCCACAGACCGTAGGGATTGATGTAGGCCAGCTTGGTGTAGTCTTCCTCGGTGTACTCGATCTGCTTCAGGCCGTTCTCCTCACGGACCAACCGCCAGTCGCGGTTTTCGATACCGTACTGAATCAGAGTTGCTGCTTCCGGATGCTCGTAGACATAGCGAATGGCCTTGATTGCCGCCTCCGGATGCTCGCAGTTGATGGTGACATTCCAGCTGACACCGGCGATGGTGCTGCTGATGAAGCCATCCACGGACTTGAACAGAACGATGTCCTCACCCCAGCTGTTATCCAGCATGTCGGGATCCACGTCGCCCCAGCCGTACCAGCCGGTATAGTTGTCCTGAATCACGATATCATTCGGTGCATCCGTGGTTACTGCCGCGTCCGCGGAGATGAAGCCCTTCTGAGCCCAGCGGTACATGGCCTCGCAGTACTCCCTGTACTCATCGGTCTCAAACAGATCCACCACGGTGGTGTCCGTGAAGCTGCGGTTCAGCATCAGTACGCCGTAGGACATGTCTCCGCCGAATTTGTCATACTCGCAAAGGCTGTAGTTCAGCGGCTCGTAGGTGTTATTCCACGGTACTTGGGTGCGCAGGCTGTCGCCTTCGCCTTCCTTGATCCTGTCGAAGATCGCTTCCATCTCAGCCATGGTGTAGATTTTATCGTTATCCGGTATGCAGTCGTACTTCTCAGCGAAGCGTTTTTTCATGCTGTAGCCGAGCACCTGATAAATCTTGTCGCCGCAGGGGATGCCGTAAATTTCGCCGTTATAGGTAACGCCGGTGACCGGGTTGGCATTGTGTTCTTTAAAGGAGGCGATATCCTCCTCGGTCAGCACATCATCCAGCGGGATGATGATGCCCTTGTCCACCAGATTGCCCACGCTCACGAAGGCGGTCAGGCAGATGTCCAGCGGTTCGCCGGAGGAGACCTTCAGGATCGCGTCATTCTGCGATTCCTGCAGGCCGGTGGGCTCAAAGGTGATGTGAATGCCGATGTCACGCTCGGTCATTTCATTCAGAGCGGCCTCAACATCGTAGAAGCCCTGGGTGACGTTGCCCCAGGCGGGATACTGCCAGACCAGTTCGATTATTTCATCTTCAGCGAAAGCCGGCGCGGCAGCTATAAGGGCGGATACCAGCAGGGTGACGGCCAGCATGATGCTCAACAACTTCTTCATCGTCTACTCTCCTCCTCGTTCTGCGTTTGTCTTCGAAAAAAAGTCCGCGGGAAATCCGGCCGGGATTTCGTATGCTGCGGGAGCAAACGCTTTCCGCAGCTTCTGGTGCGATTGTAGCAGAAAATGTTCCGGAAAGTTATTTCAAATCGAAACCAATTGTCTCCTGTTTTGAAACCAGAATAAAAAAAAAGGACCCTTACGGGCCCTGCTCGCGGTACTGCCCCGGCGTGCAGCCGAAGACATTCCTGAAGGTCAGGTGAAAGTTCGAATAGGTGCGATAACCCACGCGTTCCGCCACCTCCCCGGTGGAAAGCTCGCTTGAGGTAAGCAGCTGCGCCGCATTGTTCATGCGCACTGTAATAATGTAATGGCTGATGGTGTCGTTGACTTCCTTGCGGAAGATGCGGTTCAGATACACCGGGTGAAGGTGAAAGCGCTCCGCCAGGGAGTTGACGGAAAGCTCCGGATCATCGAAGTGGTTCAGAATGAATTCCATGACCTGTTTCACTACATTGTCTGTGCTGCCCGACTCCGTCTGTTCGGTCCCCGCCTGCTTCAGCTTTGCCTGAAGTACACGGCCATACTTCAGTGTTTCCAGCTCCTCCCGCCGGCTTCGGATGCGGTCAGCCGCTTTTTTAACGGCCTGGCCAATATCCTCATCCCGCGCAGGGATCACCAGATACTGCTGGCAACCCAGCTCCAGTGCTTCCCGTGCGTACTCAAAGCTGGCGTGGCAGGTCAGAAAGATACATTCCACCGAATCACCCTGTTCCCGGCACCAGCGCAGCAGCGAAATGCCGTTTTCCTCCGGCATTTCGATGTCGCACAGCATCAGGTCCACCTGGTTTTCCTTCATGATTCTGCGGGCCCCGGCGGCACTGTATGCGGTATCCACCCGGTCCACGCCGTACTGCGCCCAGGGGATCTGCTGTTTCATCAGGTCGGCTGTGATGACTTCATCGTTAACAATCAGAAGATGCATGGTTTACTCCGTTTCATCGGGGGTATTGCTCTGCCCCTGCTCCGAATAAAGCGCTTTTTCATTGCCGAGCGCCTCGGTATCCAGCTGATATGGAAAGCATATGGTAAATACCGTAAGAACGCCCGGTTCACAGTCCAGCGTAACAGAAGCCTCTTCTCCGTAGAAGTACCTCAGCCGCCGGTAAGAATTGAACAGTCCCACGTGGGCGTTCCGGTTTTCCGGTATCAGTTCGCCGGACAGAATTCTCCGGTTCCGCTCGAAGATATCCGGCGGCATTCCGCTTCCGTCGTTGCTGATCTGTATCATTACTTTTCCGTCGCGGTATTCCCCGCGAATCAGGATGTTCAGATCCCCGCTTTCCCGCACACCGTACTTCACTGCATTCTCGACGAAATTGTGCAGCAGCAGCGGCGGGACACGAAGGAAATCAAGCTCGGGATCCAGCTCGTACTCCGCGTGTACGCGGCCGGAATAGCGGACATCCGCCATGTGGATATAGCTCCGGATCAACTCCAGCTCCCTGGGCAGCAGTTCCATCTGCCGCCCTTCACGGAACATATAACGGAAGTAATCGGACAGGTACAGTATGATCTCCTGCACTGTCTCCCCGGCGTTCAGCTTGACCAGGTTATACATCAGGTTGAACGTGTTCAGCAGAAAGTGCGGCCGTATCTGAAGCTGCAGATTCATCAGTTCCATGTCCTGGGCTTCCAGTTCCTTTTCATAGGCGGATATGCGGTAATCCCTCAGGGAATCCGCCATAGTGTTGAACGAAAGAAATGCTTCCCGGAACTCATCGGTGATCCCCTTTGCCGTGATTCGGAATGCCTCGTTTCCCTTCCGGATTTCCTTGCTGGCCCGGTTCAGCTCGGAGATCGGGACAACTGTCAGTTTCCTCAGGGCCATATACAAAAGCGGCAGGATGCACAGGCTGATCACTGCGAGAGACTCCGTAAGCCACCGGTATATGCTGAGCCTGCCAAGCATTTCTCTCCGCGGGATGGCCAGATCCAGTGAAAGCTTTGTGTCCCCTGTATGAAGAAAAACCTTTCCGCGACCGGCTGCTTCACTGTCCCACAGATCCTCCGGCCCGCCTATGAAAACTTCGTTTCCGGCTCTGTCCCGGAAACGTATAGCGACCGTTTTATAGTTCAGATCCGACAGGAGGCCGTCCGTTACGGAATCCAATTCTATCCAGCAGCCGTATACGCTGCTGGCCGGCTGACCGGCCTGCATGAAAACCAGCAGGTTCTTTTCAGCACTCCGGATCAGCTTCCAGCCGCTCCAGCCCTTGCTCAGCTCCTGCTCCAGAATAGCCTTTCCGATGGTGCTTGCGTCTGAAAAAACTGAATACTGGAAGAAATCCACGCCTTGGATATGGTAGAAATAGGCGTCTGCGCCGTCCGTAATCTGTGCCATGGTCTTCAGTTTGGCGTAAAATTTCATGCGGGAGACCCGATAGGTGTAATTGTCTTCCGTTTGACTCAGCATGCGGATACAGGACTCGTCCGAAGACTCAAAATAGAACTGGAGGCGGACTGCATTATCCATCCGCCGTGTCAGGTGTTCCAGTACGTCCTGCAGCTGAGCCTGAGCCGAAAGGCTGCTCCGTTCCAGCACCATGCCGTTCACGCTGCGCATGGCTGCAATGCTCAGCACGTTCAGGGGAAGCACGAGCAGCAGGATCAGCAGCAGAATCCTTCCCGGAAGCCGTTTCCAGAGATAAGGCAAAAGATTTCTGATCCGCAGGATGGTATGCTTCATTCAAGCCTCCGACGTTTTTCTGTTCATGCGGTATTTGCGGGGCGGCACGCCCGTTTCACGGGAGAATACCGTGATGAAGTAATTGTAGTCGCGGAAGCCGCATTTCTCGGCGATCCGGCTGATACTCAGATCGGGATCGGCAGCCAGAAGGTTTTGCGCGTACCTGATCCGCATGTCGCGAATATGCTGGGCAATACCTGTGCCATAGTTCTGCCTGGCAAATTCATATAACGCTGTCCGGCTGATGGCAAAGTGCCTGCACAGCGTCTCCACGCTGATGTCCTCGGTGAAATGCTGCGTGATGAAGGCATCGATCTCCGCCTGTAAGGAATATGTCTGCAGAGAGATCATACGCTCCATACACAGATAACTGGCTACCGCCTCCATGATGTGAACGCCGGACAAAATGTAAGTTTCATCGACGACATGCATTTCGGAAATCAGATTGCACAGCGCGGTATGATCCAGATCAAATCCTGCGCATCGCGCGATGATCTCCCTTCTGCCTTCCTCCTGATCCCGAAAGGCGAACTGATGGCCAAAGGAGAGAAAGGCAATGACTTCGTTTTCCAGAATCACCGGAGCGATGGCTTCCGTCAGGCCGACATGACAGCGATAGATGAATGCCTTCCGCTGCTTCCTGGCCTGCTGACAGGCCCTGCTGTCGCAGGCCCTGCAGGCTGTGTCTGCTTTTGGATCGGACCGTATGAACTGACAGACCGGCGCGACGCGTGAGGGAAAAGACGCGATTTCGCGGCAGGTGTGATCGTATACGGTAATGCGCATACGGGTGAGATTGTAAAAATCCTTCAGCAGGGCGTTCAGCTTCGTAAAGTCAAATGATGACAGCACAGCAATCCCTCCCTTTGCGTTCATTGTAGCATACAACAGCGAATAAACCCAGGACAAATTCAAAGTAATTCCGAACATGTTGCGGTATAACCGCCGGAGAAAGCAATGGTATTATGGATACAGACAAGGCACAGGTGACAGGGACAAAGGAGGGAACATGTTTGAAATTTCCTGAAGGCTTCAAATTTGGTGTTGCTTCATCTTCAGCACAGACTGAGGGATGTGGTTTCGAAGGCGGAAGAGGATTAAGCATCTGGGATGTATTCGCAGAAAAGCCAAACGCAATCCGCGGCGGATTCAAACCTTCTCAGGCGGCCTGCGAAAGCTACCGCATGTTTGATACAGATCTTAAAAATCTGATTGGTCTGGGTGTGAATTCCTACAGAATGTCCATCGCCTGGGAACGTGTGCTGCCGGAAGGTACCGGAGCTCTGAATCAGAAAGGCACAGATTATTATAAAAGATGCTTCGATAAACTACTTGAAGCCGGAATTGCACCCAATGTTACCCTGTATCACTGGGATCTTCCGCAAAAACTGGAAGAAAAAGGCGGCTGGCTCAGCCGTGACAGCAAGCGGTGGTTTCAGGAATATGCGGATAAGATGTTCCGTCTGTACGGCGATATCATTCCGAACTGGGTGACTTTGAATGAGCCCATTTCTGTTTTCTGCGGCTATGGCCTGGGTTTCTTTGCTCCCGGTTATACAAATAAGGCATGGGGCAATCAGGCGCGGCATAATGTTATGACGGCAAGCGGTGCGGCAGTTGAAGCGTACCGCGCATCCGGACATAAGGGAGAGATTGGCGTTGTGGTGGATATCTGGAAGCGTATTCCCATGACGAATACACCGGAGGATATTGCCCTGGCCAGGGATGAGGATGAAGAAAACTGGAAGTTTTATACAGACCGTCTGCTGGGCGGCGGATACAGTGATTATATTCTGGATAAGTTTGAGAAGGAAGGCACGCTCATGCAGATGGAGGATGAGGACTTCCGTTTGACAAATCTTCCGATTGACTTTTACGGAATGAACTATTACAACACTGTTCCGGTAAGCACGAAAAAAGAAAATATTGTCGGTGCAAACCAGGGCGGTAATTTTGCGGAGGATCGGAAGGTTTCCAATCCGGAGGGGCTTTACGATGTCCTGCATATGATCCGCGATATGTATAAGCTTAAAATTCCAATCTATATTTCCGAAAATGGATACGGTCATGACGGGCCTGAAACCGTCAATGCCGCAGATGGCATGGTACATGATGATTACCGGATTGAATATCTGTCCAAGGCGCTGGAAGCTGTTGAAAAACTGATTGCGGACGGTGTGGACATTCGCGGCTATTATCTGTGGACTCTCATGGATAACTGGGAGTGGAGTGCGGGTCATGACGTAAAATACGGCCTGCTGCATACAGACTTTGAGACCTATGAGCGCACCTGGAAAAAGAGCGCTTACTGGTACAGGGATTTTATCGCACAATCCAGATAATATTTTTATCCGTATATTTTTGCCTTTAAAAAATGTATGCCGCGGAAAACGCGGCAGGAGGAGACGGCATGAAAAAGATACTGAACATTCCCGTTACACACGAAGCGCTTACACTGATCACCGGCATGACCTATGCCCGGGTGCCGTTCTGGTACGGCTGTACGAAGGAAGATCTGAAAATGGATCTCGTGATGCCGAAAAACACAGCGGGCCACGCGTCTATGCCCGCGGTCCTGTGGCTGTGCGGCGGGGCGTTCTGCGTGGTGGACCGCTCGGTATGGATGCCCCAGCTGATCGAGCTTGCGCGCAGAGGATATGTGGTAGCCAGTGCGAATTACCGCACATCCAACGGCGCAGCATTTCCTTCGCCGCTTCAGGATGTGAAGGCTGCCATACGCTTCCTGAGAGCCAATGCCGCGGATTTCTGCATTGATCCCGACCGCATTGCGGTGATGGGAGAATCCGCAGGCGGCACTCTGGCGAGTCTCGCGGGTGTTACCGGGGAGATGACGGAGTATGAGACCGGAGATTATTCCGGGACCTCCAGCGCGGTGCAGGCAGTTGTGGATTTCTATGGTCTGACCGATATGTCCACCCTGTCCGGGCACATCTACGATACCAATGTGCCGGCATGGACGATGGATGCATTCCTGGGCGGTATCACTCCCGATAAACTGAAAAAAACCAGCGCAGTCAACTATGTCGGAAAGAATACTCCGCCCTTTATGATTCTGCATGGAACGGCGGATATCACTGTCTCCATGGCGAACAGCCAGAATCTGTATGACAGGCTGTGCGAGTCCGGCGTCCCGGCGGAGTTCTATGTACTCGAAGGTGCGGGTCATGGTGATGACCGGTTCTACCAGCCGGAAGTATTGGAGCTTATTGATCAGTTCCTGAAACGCCATTTGCCTTGACTTTGCTGTTTGAGGCAGAGTAAACAGAAGGTTAATCCTGAAAAAAGATGAATATTTCCCACGGAAGCAAAAACCCCGCTGATTCCTTTGAGATCAAAGGCTTCAGCGGGTTGAGCTTTTGCAGACCCGATCAACGGCGGATCAGCTCTTTTTCAGCCAAACCGTTTTATTCGGCGTCAAAGGTGATCGTGACCGAAGCGCTGACAATGAGCTTCGCGGCCTGGACAATCGTGCCCCCGGCTTCTTCGGCGGCCATGGCCTTGGCGGAGAAATTCCCGATTGAGTTGTCATAGCTGTAGACACCGCCTTCGGCAATGCTTTCTGCTTTCGTGATTTTCAGGCCGGAGGCTTTGGCCAGGATTTCCGCTTTGGCCCGGGCATCGGCCACAGCCTTTTTCAGGGATTCCGCACCGGCTTCCTCCGTGTCGGAGGCGGAGAAGGTAATCCCGTGCAGGGTGTTGGCGCCGGCAGCGAAGGAAACGTCGATCAGCAGGCCGACTTTTTCCATATCCGTGACCTTGACGGACAGGGTGGATTGGGCGTTGTAGGAGCTGACCTGCTCCTCCCCGCCGGAATAGCCGTAATCATAGTTGGCGTAGATATTCATGTAGCCGGTGCTGACGCAGTCCTCCTCCACGCCGTTTTCCGACAGGGCCTTACGCACAGCGGCGATGGCTTCATTGACCTTCTGCTGGGCCTGGAGAACATCCTTGTCCCGGATGCTGACGCCCAGGGAGATGACGGCGGTGTCCGCACTGACCTGTGTTTCGCCTGTGCCGGAGACGGTGATTTTCGTTTCCGCAGCCGCCGTGCCGGCCAGCAGCAGGAGTGCGATAAGTACAGCAATGATTTTTTTCATTTTCAGATTCTTCCTTTCCGGCGGAATGGTTTCCCGCCTCATCATAGAAAACGCGGAAGGGAAGGGAAAACTTCCCGGGGAATAAAAAACGGGAACCGGTTCAGAAGAAACCGGTTCCCGGAAGCAAAGCTTACTGAACCTTGAAGGTGGAGGTGTTGACCCACATGCCGTCCCAGTAGAGATAGACCGTGTAGGTGCCGGCAGGAATATCACCCGTGGCTTCATTCAGATTATGGAAGAAGCCTGTGCCGGTAATATACCACCAGATGGTCTGATAACCGTTGGCCACCCGGTCAAAGGTGATATCCTCGGCATCCTCCACGTAGAGGTATCCGTCAGGAGACTCAAAGGCCAGGGTGACGAAGAAGGACCGCGGCTTGGCCAGCTGGGGCATCTTCATGGTATATTTCAAACCGTGAATCGTGGTCTGGCCATCCAGACCGCTTTTGATCTCCGATGCCTTCAGGGAATTGAGCTTCTTTGTATCCTTGCTTGGGCTGCCGCCCATGGCCATTTTCCGGGGCTCAAGAGAGATCTTGACGCTGGCGTTAGTCAGCTTGCCGTCCTGGAAGGACGGAGCTTCCGGCAGGGTGTATTCCCTGCTGTCCAGAATGTAGCGGTCCTGATCGGCGAGGACGACGGAATAGCTTTTTCCGGGAAGGCATTCTGTAGTTTTCAGAAAATGATCGGTGGTATCCCCGATAAACCATTGAGTATTCTCTGCACTGCCATTATTGATAACCTTCAGATAAACCCGGTAGGAGGAGGTACCGGAACCTGCATCGTCCCAGGAGATGGTCGTGACACCGGTGTCATAGGAGACCGAATCCTTCAGGGTGGCTCCGGCTGCCGGCGCGGCCGTCGGTTCTGCTGTCGGAACGGCTGTCGGTGCTGCGGTGGCTGCCGCGGGCTGTGCTCCGGAGCCGCCAGCGGATGTGGTGGTTGCCGCCAGGGCCGGAACGGCGAACAGACTGAGCGCCAGAATGGCTGTCAATAAGAAGAAACATCCTTTTTTCATGGTCTGACTCCTTCGCTGCTATGATATTATGCATATATCCGGAGACATTGCTGCAAGAAAAGTATACCATAACCGGAATGCCTGATCAATACATGCGTCAGCGCCGGTTCTGCAAAAAAACGGGAAGCCCTCCCGCAGGGAAGACTTCCCGGATGTTCTGTTCATTCCGCTTCATAAAACCGGATATGCAGCCCGTCCTCCTCCACAGAACCTTTTCCGATGAAGGGCCGGGACAGAAGCTCCCGCAGGCCGGGATGATCCGTGATAAAGGACGGAACCGTGGTGAAGGGCATTTTGGGATTGCCCTGGAACCAACCGTTGTTCTCAATATAGATATGACAGTCGCCGGAATAAGGCGGCAGGGCATGACCGGTCAGCATATACCGGGCGGACATATGCCGTACGCCGGCGGCGTTCACCACCTGGGTATCCACGCCGCAGGGCTCGACGATGCCTTCAAAAACGGTGCCGGTGACAGTGCCGCCGAAAGGAATCATGACCACGGAGCCGGCAGCGCCGGCATTCAGCTCGCAGGCTTCCCGGGTGATTACATGGACATCCAGTACAGGCGCCATCAGATCCCCTCCTTCGCAGGCTGCCGTTTTTCGTTCCACCAGGCCAGCCCGGCCGTGACGGCGCGGTTCCAGAAGTCAAAGTTATGAATTCCGGGTTCCACCCACCAGGTGTGGGGGTAGGACTTTCTGTCCAGGAATTCATGAAACTCCGTGTTGGCGGCGAACAGGAAATCCTCGCTGCCGCAGGCCAGGAAAAGATCCGGGGCATTGCCGTCCTTCAGGGCTGCTTCCGCCAGGGCTTCCGGATCCTTGTCGCTGCCGCGGGCTTCTTCCTTCGGCCCGAAGGTGCAGCGGTAGTAGGTGGCGGGAGTGCCCATGGCGGGGTGCTTCTCACACTCGCCGCTGATGTACTGGTTCAGAATCAGGGCGGAGGAGAAGGCCAGAATGGTACTGAAGGTGTCCCGGTATTTGAGGCCGTTGCGGATCGCTCCGAAGCCCCCCATGGAAAGGCCGCCGATCAGCGTATCCCCGCGTTTGTGAGAGAGGTTGAACATGCCGCGGGTGACCTCCACCAGCTCCCGGCCGATCATTTCACCGCAGTATACGCCGGTTTCCGGGTTGTCCAGATAGAAGGAATTGTCCCCGTCGGGCATGATGACCGCCAGGCCGTACCGGACTGCCAGCTCTTCGATGGGACTGTTCCGCAGCCAGTCGTTCCGGCCGCCTGCATAGCCGTGAAGCAGGTACAGGGTGGGCCAGGGACCGGGGACATAACAGCGCCTGGCGCCGTCTGCCGGCGGAAGGTCGATGGGCAGCACCGCAGTAAAGCTGCGGAAGCCGACCATGGTTTGGGAGAAATACTCAGACCGGATGACAGCCATGGATTTCAGTCCTCCTTTTTGATGACATGGTGAAAGGTACGGAAGGGATCTCCCGCATCCAGGAAAACCACGGGGATATCCGGCAGCATAAAGGAGAGCCAGGCGCCCAGATGCTTCATACCCGGTTCCTCACTGCGCTCATGCCCCAGGACAACGATGGCCCTGGTCATGCCCAGCTGATATGCGTCCCGGACATAGGCGGGCAGGGTCCATTCGGTCAGGTCGCCGCAGAGGATGACGTCCAGATTGCGGCGAAGCATCAGCTGCATGGGCATCTGCTCCACTCCGAGCCCCAGGCTTCCGCCGCCGGGAAGCACGCCTACCCGGCGGACCGGCAGATCCGGATCGCCGATATACCGCATATCCGGCATGCGGAAGGTCTGCTGCAGGAAAGCGGCAAGGCCGGCCAGTGTGGTTTCGGGAATTTCATAGCAGCCGTCAAAACGGATACCCGGCATGATCTGCTCCTCCGCCGGAAGCGGGGGCATACGGTAAAACCGCCAGCCGGTTTCCCGGTCAAAGCCGCGGTAGATGCCGTCCTCCCGGGCGAAATGCATATAATCGTGGAACCGCCAGATAGCGATGCCGCTTTCATCAATCAGCTTTTTCTTCTCCAGGTAGACCGGATCTTCCCGCACCCAGTCCGTGCTGTCCATCCCGGTGAACCAGGTGGGCTCATGGGTGATCAGGAAATCCACTTTGTTCTCGATTGCCCTGCGGATGACATCCACCGTGGCCATGAAAGTGGATCCGATACGGGTGACCTCCTGGTCAGGAGAACCGGAAATCATAATATCACAGGTTTTTCCTTCCGGAAAGGGACGGACTCCGGTTTCACGGATAATGGTGCCAATGACTTCTCTGACTTTCATACACTGCCTCCTCAGCCCTTGACGGCGCCCAGAACCACGCCCTTCACAAAATATTTCTGCACAAAGGGGAAGACGATCAGGATCGGCAGAATTCCGATAACGGCCATCGCCATGCGGACGGAAGTTCCGGGAAGATCCACGGTCTGCGTGCCCAGAAGAGCGGCGTTGCTGGAGGACTTCAGGAACTGAATGTTATTCATGATACGGATCAGCAGGTTCTGAATTCCGTAAAGCTCAGGGTTGGTGATGTAATACAGGCCGTTGGTCCAGTCGTTCCAGTAGGTCAGGCCGGTGAAAAGCGCGACGGTGGCCATGACCGGCACCGCCAGGGGAAGCATGATCTTCATAAAAATGGTCAGCTCGGTGGCACCGTCAATCTTGGCTGATTCGATCAGGGCGGTGGGAATACTGTTGGAATAATAATTCCGGATCAGAAAAACGTTGAAGGCTGTGACCAGATAGTTGGGAAGGATCAGCGCCAGCAGTGTATCCTTGATGCCGAAGATGGTGCTCCACATGATATAGGCGGAAACCACGCCTCCGTTGAAGAGCATTGTGAAGAAAACCAGAAAGCTCAGGGTGTTGTGCCATTTGAAATCCCGCCGGGACATGGGATAAGCCAGGGTGGCGGTCAGCAGGATGGAGCCAAGGGTGCCCAGGACGGTGACCAGGATCGTGATGCCGTACGCCCGCAGGATCATCGGTCCCTGGCGGACCATGTAGTAATAGCTGTCAAGGCTGAGCCTGCCGGGGAAATAGGTATAGCCGCTGGTCAGCAGAATGCTTTCATCTGTCACGGAAGCGATCACAATCAGCAGAATGGGCAGGAGCGTGATGACGGTCAGCACCGTCAGCACGATGGTTGAGAATCTGCGGAAGCTCCGGACATCATTGTGTACTTTTTCCTGATTCATGATGTAATGCCTCCTCAGAACAGTGCGTTTTCCTTGTCGATCCGGCGGACAAGCGCATTGGCGCCGACGACAAGGATGAAGCCGACCAGGGACTGATACAGGGCTGCCGCCGCGGACATGCCTACGTCATTGCGTTCCATGAGGCCGCGATAGACATAGGTATCAATGGTCTGAGTGACATCAAACAGACGGCCGGAATTGGCGGGCACCTGATAGAACAGGCCGAAATCGGAGTAGAAGATACGTCCGATCGCCATCAGGGTCAGCGTGATGATCGTGGGCCTGAGCATCGGAACCGTGATATGCAGGATCTGCTTCACCTTGGAAGCGCCGTCCAGCTGGGCGGCTTCAAAGATCTCCCTGTCCATGCCCGCGATGCCGGCAACATAAATGATGGAATTGGTGCCCACATACTTCCAGAGATAAACAAAAACCAGAATGTAGGGCCACGGCGGCCGGAAGGAATACCAGCTGACAGGCTGCCAGCCGAGCGCCTTATAAACAGTATTGTTGATGAAGCCGTTGTCCGCGTTCAGGAAGGCGTAGACGATGAAGCCGATGACGACCCAGGACAGCAGGTTGGGCAGCATCAGGGACGCCTGAAAGAGCTTGACCCGCCTTTTCTTTCCGAGCTCATGAATCAGAATGGCGACGAAAATCGCGAGCACGGTGCCCAGAACGATGAAGGCCGCGTTGTACAGCAGTGTGTTCCGGGTCATGATCCAGGCATCCTTGGTGCGGAACAGGAACTCGAAGTTGTCCAGACCGTTCCACTTGCTGCCGAAGATACCGCGCACATAGCTGTAATCCTTGAATGCGAGGAAGACGCCGAACATGGGCAGATAGTTATTGATCAGAAGGTAAATGATACCGGGAAGAGCGATCAGCATCAGGGGCAGCGTCTGCGCCGTGCTGCTCTTTTTCTTTTTGACGGCCCGCGTTGTCATGGGATTTGCCTCCTCAGGATATGTGATAAAAAAGAAGGCGGAGAGGGCAGCCCCCTCCGCCGGGTTCGGTTGAATTACTTATTGGCTTCCACCCAGGCGTCCAGCTGTTCCTGCTTGGCGGCGATGATATCCTGCAGGCCGGCGTCGTTCAGACGCTCGATGAACTCGGGAATATCCTGCTCAGGATCCACGCTGCCGCAGACCAGAGCCGGCAGATACTGCTCGATGACGTTGGCCACGGCGGTATACTGGCTCTTCAGCCGGCTGTTGTCGAAGGTGAAGCCCATGGCCGCGGAGGTCTTGGCGGTCTTGTTCTGCTCCAGCTCCCAGTCAAGGGATTCAAAGCTCGTGCCGGCCATGGGATACATCTTGAAGAAGTTGCCCAGGGTGCCGCAGGACAGCTGCGCGGTGTAGGGAACGGACGCGGGATCCAGTCCTTCCGGATAGCTGACGGTCCCGTCCTCATTCTTCACATAATCGCGGCCCTCCAGACCGTAGATCAGCAGGTTGATGATCTCGTCGTCGGAGAAGGTCAGGTTCAGGAACTTCAGCGCGGATTCCGGAACCTTGCTTGTGGAGGAAACGCACCAGGTCAGCGCGTTGATGGCAGTGGTGTCGAGGAAGGCGGAGCCGATGATCTTCGCACCCAGAGGATAGTTGCCGGACTGGGCTTCCAGGCTCTTGGCGGTATCCTCTTCGGGATAGCTGTAGCTGGCGATGTAGCAGAAATAATTTCCGGTGGCGGCCAGCTCAGCGGCGGTGGAGGCAGTGGTGGCAGCGTCCTTCATGACCAGGTCTTCCAGGTACCATGTACGGGCCAGACTGCAGATATCCTTAAAGGCTTCGGTGGAATAGAAGTCCACAACGGTCAGCTCGTCATTCATGATGACGCCCTTGGGAGTGTAATAGTCGTCTGTCAGATAGTCGGTATTGGGTACAGTCAGCTGCAGGCCGATGTTGCCGGCGTTGACCGCAGCCACAGGCGTCATCTCCGGATGGGCTTCCTTAACCTTGCGCAGGATATCGGTCAGATCGGCGGGGGAGCTGACGGCGCTGAAATCCAGGCCCAACTCTTCAGCGATATCCTTCCGGTAGATCACCATGGGGGTCAGGGCAATGGGCTTCATGGTCGGGATGCCGAAGATCCGGCCCTGGTATGTGCAGGCATCCAGCCAGTCCTGGCCGACAATCTCTTTGGCTTCCGCGGCACAGGTATCAATCATGTCCGTGATGTCCAGCGCCATGTCGGTGCTGACGGCCACGTTGAAGTCGCCCAGCGTCTGGAAAACGTCAATCTGGTCGTTGCCCTGCAGTCCGCGGCTGACGGTGGAGGAATAATCCCAGATGGAGATCGGCATCAGCTGCACTTCCACCCCGATTTTTTCGCGGGTGATCGCGTTGATGGCATCCTCCAGAGAAGCTTTTACTTCATTGGTGGGAATATTGTTAAAGGTAGCATAGGCGAACACGACCTTGTCATAGCCGTCAGCGGAAGCAAAACCGCATACAGAGAGGGCCAGGACAAGAGCCAGGAACAGGGACCAGAACCGTTTTTTCATAGGTAATCGCTCCTTCTTCTAATGATCGGGGAATGGATTCCCGCAGTCTGCGGCCTCCCGGGTATCCGGGGGAGCCGGTATTTCTGAGAAGACCATAGCATAGAGCGGTACAAATGTCAACCGATTAACATCATTAAATCGAAAATATTTGTGATTTACGCGAATTAAATGGCTATATTGGTACCAGAAAAAGCAAATAAAATCCGAAGAAACAATTCAGGAAAGAAAAAATGAGAAAATTAATGTCAAGCGCTTGACATTCTATACAAGCTGTGCTACGATGCGGCCAACGAAGGATGCGGACAGCATCCGTGAAAGGAGAAAATGAATATGTTCAAAAAGCTGTTTGCCGTTCTGACCGCTCTGGCGATGCTGCTGTCGCTGACCGCTGTGTTCGCAGAGTCCGCGGAACATGAACCCGTGACCATTTCCTATTATTCCACCCAGGCGGGTGTTGACGACGAAACCGTCGCTACCCTGGCCAAGTTTATGGAGCAGTATCCCTGGATCACCGTGAACTATTATCCCTGCGGAGATGATCAGCTGGCTGCCTGGCTGGCTCTGTATTCCGCCAAAACCGCTCCCACGGTTTCCCTGCTGGACTGCGGCCAGATTCTGAACTATTCCGATTATATGATGGACCTGACCAAGGCAGAGGATCCTTCCTTCTTTGATCATGTACTGTCCGGCACCGAGTTCTTCCAGAAGGAAGGCGACGAGGCCATCTACGGCATTCCCGGAAGCTATCAGGGCTTCAGCCTGCTGTACAACAAGACCATCGTGAAGGCTGTGTTCGGCGAGGATTTCGATGTGGATACCGTCAACACCGTGGACAAGCTGGTGGAGTTCTTTGACAAGATCGAAGCTGCCGGATATCCTTCCACAGTCGTTTTCAGCGCGGACTGGGCGCTGGGAGCTCATTATCTGGGCTGCCAGCTGTTCTCTGAGTGGCTGGGCGACAAGGAGACGCAGCGGAAGATCATGGCCGACCTGAAGGAAGGCAATTACAACCTGATGGAGAACGAGCACTTCAACAACCTGATGAATGTGTTCGATATCCTGAAGGAGCGGAATATCAACAAGGCTGATCCGCTGGCGGACACCCAGGAAGGCGACCTGGAACTGCTGTCCCACGGCAAGGTAGCCACCATGTTCCAGGGTGACTGGAACTGGCTGGCGATCCGGAACTTTGAGAACATTGACGAGCTGGGCATCATGCAGCTGCCCCTGACCAACGACGCGGATGATCCCCGCAACAGCATGATCCTGGGCTCCTGCCCCAAGGGCTATGCGGTGGATATCTATCAGAACACGCCTGAACAGCAGGCTGCCGGCGTGCTGCTGGCGCAGTGGCTGGCCCTGTCTCCCGAAGGTGAGGACTTCATGGTCCGTCTGATCGGCTCCACGCTGCCCTTCGACAACGTGACCGCAGTTAACGAGAATCCGCTGGCTGTTTCCACGCAGGAATACCTGAACGAAGGCCGTATCCTGGACTGCAGCACCTATCTGTGCGAAGCCCCAACGGACTTCTGGCTGGTATGCGGCCCCTTCATGCAGGCCTATCTGGCCGGGCAGAGCGACCGCGCGACCCTGGCTCAGGAGATTCAGGATTACTTCGCGGATCTGGACTGAATCCCGTAACTGCCTGATTCAATAAATGAACGACTGAAACGGCGGGGCGGAGGCTGATGCTCTGCCCTGCCGTTTCGTGAATTCAGGAGGATTGTACAATGGTGACAAGACGCGGCTGGGACACATGGAAGCTGATTCTGCTTTTCTTCTGCCCGGCGCTGTTTGTTTGGCTGACAGCCATGGTGATCCCGTTCCTTTACGGAATTTTCATTTCGTTCACCAAATGGGACGGAATCGCGACGGAATACACCCTGATCGGGTTTGCCAACTACGTCAAGGTATTCAATACCAGCAAATTCTGGCTCTCCCTTCAGCGGACCGGGATATATACCATCGGCACCGTGGTGCTGAGCAATGTGATGGGTCTGATCCTGGGCCTGCTGCTGACCAGCTCCCTGAAGGGCAGAAACGCCTTCCGCACGGCCATTTATGTCCCCAATGTGGTGGGCGGTGTGGCCATGGGCTATATCTGGCAGTATATCTTCAGCTACGGCTTCACCCGGATCGGGCAGTCCATGGGTATTCCGGGCCTGTCCACCTCCATGCTCTCCGACCCGACCGGGGCCATGGTGGCCCTGGTGCTGGTTTCCTCCTGGCAGCTGTCCGCCTATCTCATGATCATCTATGTGGCGGGCTTCACCAATGTGCCGGCGGAGCTGGTTGAGGCGGCACGGGTGGACGGCGCTACCAGCTGGGGCGTTTTCCGGAATGTCCGGCTGCCGATGATCCGGCCGTCCATTACAATCTGCCTGTTCCTGGCGATTGTACGGTCCTTCATGGTGTTTGACGTGAACCTGTCCCTGACGGACGGCGGACCGTTCAACTCCACGGAACTGATTGCCCTGAGGATTTACAACACCGCCTTTGTGAGCCTGAAATTCGGTAACGCCCAGGCCCAGGCGGTCATCCTGTTTATCATTGTGGCGATTATTTCCGTGCTCCAGGCATACTTTACACAGAAGCGGGAGGTGCAGATGTAATGGTGGAGAGACGTTCGGTCAAAATCTGGCTGTTCGCGCTGGCGCTTCTGCTGACGGTATTTTACCTGTTTCCGCTGGTGCTGGTGAGCCTGAATTCCGTGAAGACCACCGGGGAGTTCACTATGAATCCCTTCTCCCTGCCGTCGCGGCTGGTGACGGAAAACTATCCGCAGGCCTACCGGCAGATGCACTTCCTGGGTTCCCTGTGCAATACGCTGATCCTGACGGTGAGCATCTGCGTGCTGGTGTCGGTGCTGGGCTCCATGGCGGCCTATGTCGTCAGCCGCGTGAAATCCCGGTTTGTCTCCTTCTTCTATTATCTGATGATCGCCTCCATGTGCGCGCCGTTCCAGGCCTTCATGATTCCGCTGGTCAAGCTTTACGCAGCTCAGCTGGGATTCACCAACAGCCTGCTGCCGGTGATCTATATTGCCACAGGGCTGAACATGGCTTTCTCGATCTTCCTGGTTCGGGGTTTCCTGAACAGCGTGCCTATGGAAATTGATCAGGCGGCAATGATTGACGGCTGCGGCAGTGTCCGGCTGTTCTTCAAAATCATTCTGCCGATGCTGACACCCATTGAGGTCACCCTGCTGGTATTCGTGGCGATGGGCATCTGGAACGACTATCTGCTGTCCAGCCTGTTCCTGCAGACCCAGGATATGCGGACACTGCCGATGATGATCCGGGTTTTCTGTGCGCAGTATTCCACGGATTATTCCCCGATGATGGCAGGCCTGGTCATGTCCATTATGCCGATGCTGATCTTCTACCTGATCTGTCAGAAGCAGATCCTGGCCGGTGTCGTGCAGGGAAGCGTTAAAGGATAACTGATTCAGAACATCAGAAAGGAACGGATACCGTGGCAATACTTCATTTGAATTTCCGGTCGGACTGCATCACCCGCAGCGTCTATCCGGTGGTTTTTCTGCCGGACCTGAATCTGTGGCGGGATATTGAGCCTCCGTATCCGACCCTGTATTTTCTGCACGGCTATTCCGGCGGTGCGCTGGAAACGACCATGTTTTCAAACATCGCGCTGTTTACCATGCGCTACGGGGTGGCTGTTGTGCTGGCGGATGGAGAAAACTCCTTCTATGTGGATGATGAGAAGCGCGGTGCCCTGTTCAGCCGCTTTGTCGGGGAAGAGCTGGTGGAGGTTACCCGATCCGTTCTTCCACTGTCTGACAGGAGGGAGGATACCTTTATCGGAGGGATCTCCATGGGCGGTTACGGAGCGCTGATCAACGGACTGCGCTTCAGGGAACGTTTTTCAAAAATCGGCATGCTGTCACCTGCGCTGGAATTCCGGAAACAGGCGGAGCTGGCCGAAAACTGTATGGTGGAGGTGGGCGATCTGACGGCCAGCCTGGGTCCATGGGATACCTTTCCGGGCAGCTATAAAGATGATCAGACGGTGCTGCGGCAGGCTCTGGCAGACGGCGGCAGCATTCCGGAACTGTTCCTGGGAATCGGCCGGCAGGATCCTTTGTATCCGGCGTCCGCCGGGTTCCGTGAGAATTGCCGGAGCCTGGGGCAGAAGCTGACCTGGTATGAGGCGGAGGGCGGCCATGACCACACCTTCTGGAAACAGGCAATGGATCCGCTGTTTTCCTTCCTGACGGGAAAGGAGGGCGTGTAAGCATGTATATCAGAACGACGGCTAAATTCACGTCTCTGCAGCGGGCGGCGGAATTTCATGTCATTCTTCCTTTCCATGACGGGTATCCGGACGCGAAACGCCCTTATCCCACACTGTATCTTCTGCCGGGTTATTCCGGCAACGCCGAGGAAATCATCTTTACCCTGCCGCTGCGGCAGATGGCTGCGAAATACGGCATTGCCATTGTGATTCCCGACGGGGAAAACGCCTTTTACACGGATCATCCGGAACGGGCGGACTGTATGGGCATATATGCCGGCGAAGAACTTGTAAGAACGACACGGAAGCTTTTTCCGGCCCTGTCCGGGGAAAGGGAGGACACCTTTATCGGCGGCATCTCCATGGGCGGCTACGGCGCCTTTGTGCTGGGACTCCATTATCATGAAACTTTTTCAAAAATGGTGCTGTTCTCACCTGCCGCTGAACCGGATCAGCTGCTGTCACCGGCCCTGCAGAACGAACCTGGAGCGGTGCCGCCTCAGCTGTTTGAATCTTTGCTGGGCGGCCGGGAGACCTATGAAGGAAGCGCCCGGATGAATCCGGTCCGGGGGGTGCAGATGGCTCTGCGGGAAGGGAGAAATCTTCCGCCTGTCTGGATATGCTGCGGCCGGGAGGACGGGCTGGTTGGAGAGTCCTGCTTACATCTGCGGGATTTGCTGAGAGATGCCGGAGCAGCAGCTGAATGGGAAGATGGTCCGGGAGGACACGATCTGATGTACTGGGATGAACATCTGGAAAGCGCGTTCCGGTTCCTGACCGGGAAAGCATAATTCCGCAGGCGCCGCAGTTTCCGGCGGCGTCTTTTTCAGTATTTTTGTCATTGAGACGGAAGGCCTTTCCGTGATATATTAATAAGGAATGAAGCAAGGAGGCGGGGAGGATGCCAACGCTCAGGGATGTGGCGGAACGGGCGGGCGTAACCATCACGACAGTTTCCCGCATGCTGAACGGACGGGTTAACGTCAGCGATAAAACAAGAGGCCGGATTGAGGAAGCCATGCGGGAGCTTGGCTATCACCCGAACGAGATGGCCCGGGCGCTGGCCAAGAAAAGCAGCAACCTGATCGGTCTGCTGGTTCCCTCCGTGAAACAATACTTTTTTGCCGAGCTGATCCAGGAGGTGGAGAACGCTGTGGCGGCCAGGGGCTGCCAGCTGCTGCTGTGCGTGTCTGATCAGGATTTCGGCAAGGAACGTGCATACTACCAGATGCTGCTGGGAGACCGGGTACGGGGAATCATCGTCGCCAGCTACAGCCAACATTTTGATCAGATTGCCCACAGCGGGGCTCCGGTGTTCTACATCGAGCGCAGAAGCGGAGACGGAACACCAAGCGCGGTGATGGACAGCTTTCAGGGCGGCCGGCTGGCAGGAGAGCATCTGGCCGGAAAGGGCTGCCGGAATCTGCTGTACCTGAGCGGAAACGCAGCGAAGAACAGTGTCTCAAAAGAGCGGTACGACGGCTTCTGCGCGGCGGCGAAAGCTGCCGGGCTGGAGAAGCCTGCACTGGCGGAGGCACAGTGGCAGGAATTTGTTTCTCTGGATTATACGGACACCATCCGGAGGATTTTTGAGCAGTTTCCCGAAACGGACGGAATTCTGACTTCCAATGACCTGATGGCAGCCACAGTGCTGCGCTGGTGCGTCGGCAACCGGATTCCGGTGCCGGAGAAGCTGAAAATTGTCGGCTATGACGATACGGCCTTTGCTTCTCTCTGCCCGGTTCCGCTGACCACGATTCATCAGCCGATCACGGAGATTGCACGGTACGCTGTGGACAGCGTGATCCGTCGCTCCGAGGGGGAAACCGTGCCGGTCAATACGGTGTTTCCCGTTCGTCTGGTGGAACGGGAAACCACCTGACGGACAGCAACGCTTAGATACCGGAGAAGATAAAGGAGGCACAATATGGAAAACATCTGGAAAGCGCCGGAAATCACAGGGGAAATCCCGCACGGGGATATGCCCGGAGACAAGGTCTGCATCGGGGATGAGCACATCCGCAAGGCACAGGTGATTTTTCCTCTGCTGCGGGAAATGATCGCGGAGCGCGGCGAGGCGCGCACCGTGGTGGCGGTGTGCGGCGGCAGCGGCGTGGGCAAGAGTGAGATCGCCTCCGTGCTGGCCTATTACCTGAACGACTGGGGTATCGGCGCCTATGTGCTCAGCGGGGATAACTATCCGCGCCGCATTCCGAGGGACAACGATCTGGAGCGGGTGCGGGTTTACCGGGTCGGCGGGCTGCGGGGACTGACGGCAGCAGGACTGGTCAGCGAACCGGTCATGAAGGAGCTGCGGATCCTCTGGGAGCAGGACAGGGACGCGGACAAAGCGGAGGGCTGCGCGTGGCTGGAGGTATATCAGCGGGCCGGCCGCCGGGCGCTGACGGGCTATCTGGGAACGCCCGCGGAGACGGATTTTGACGAGGTTTCCGGCATTCTGGCGGATTTTCATCAGGGCGCGCGGGAAATCTGCCTGAAGCGCATGGGCCGGGAAACGACGGAGCTGTGGTACGACCGGGTGGATCTTTCCGGGACACGGGTGATGATCGTGGAATGGACCCACGGCAACAGCGACGAGCTGGAGGGCGTGGATATTCCCGTGCTGCTGAACTCAACGCCGGCGGAAACCCTGGCGCACCGCCGGGCCAGGAACCGGGACGGAAAGACGGACAGCGCCTTTACCACGATGGTGCTGGAGATTGAACAGCAGAAGCTGGAAGCCCAGGCGCACAAGGCCAGGATCATTCTCAGCAAGCAGGGCGAGCTGCTGAGCTACGCGGAATACCGCCGCCGGATGGCGGACAATCAGAACGCCTGAGGCGGGGAGGAAGAAAGATGAACTGCGGAACAATGCTGAACGCCTATCCGGACAGCCTGGGCGGCCGGCTGGGGGATATTGTCAGCCTGCTGGAAAAACCGGAAATGAAGGGCGCTTTCCGCTCCTTTTACATTCTACCCAGCGTGTTTACCACGGATCTGGACCGCGGGTTTTCTGTGATCAGCTATGATCTGGATAAGGATCTGACTGCGCCGGGGGATATGGAGCGGCTGCAGGCTCTGGGCATGGACCTGAAGCTGGATTTTATTCTCAATCATCTGTCTGTGCAGTCACCCCAGTTCCAGGACATGATCACAAAGGGCGACCGTTCACCGTACCGGGATTTTTTCATTGACTGGAACAAATTCTGGGAAGGGAAGGGCGAAATGACGGCGGAAGGCTACATCCAGCCGGAGGAGCGGTATATCAGGGACATGTTCTTCCGCAAGCCGGGTCTGCCGATTCTGATGGTTCAGTTTCCGGACGGGCGGGAGGTGCCCTACTGGAACACCTTCTACCAGGAGGTTAAGACGGATCCGGAAACCGGAAAGCGCAGCTATCTGGGCCAGATGGACGTGAATATCCAGTCCCCCGGAGTCTGGGCGTATTATGAAGAGGTGCTGGACAAGCTGGCGGGTTACGGAGCGGCTATTGTGCGGCTGGATGCCTTCGGCTACGCCTCCAAGCTGCCGGGACGCAGGAACTTCATGAACGATCCGGAAACGTGGGAAGTGCTGGAGCGGGTGCATCAGATGGCGGAAAAGCGGGGACTGACCCTGCTGCCTGAAATCCACGCCGCCTACAGCGAGGGCAGCTATCTGACCCTGGCAGAGAAGGGATACATGACCTATGACTTCTTCCTGCCGGGCCTGCTGATCGACGCAATCGAGAACCGGGATGCCGGATATCTGCTTCGCTGGGCAAGAGAGCAGAAGGATCAGGGTATCCGCTGCGTGAACATGCTGGGATGCCATGACGGAATTCCGATGCTGGATCTGAAGGGCCTGGTGCCGGATGAGCGGATTCAGCAGCTGATTGATCTGATTGTCAGCCGCGGCGGCCTGATCAAAAACCTGCACGGCAAAAAGAACATGTATTACCAGGTCAACGCCACCTACTTCAGCGCGCTGGGGGCCGACGAGCGGAAAATGCTGCTGGCCCGGGCGCTGCAGCTGTTCATGCCCGGAAAGCCCCAGATCTGGTATCTGGATCTGTTTGCCGGGGAAAACGACCGGGAAGCCGCGGCCCGGGGCGGAGACGCGGGTCATAAGGAAATCAACCGCACGAACCTGACAGCGGCGGATATTGAGAAACGGCTGGAGCTGCCGGTCGTCCGGAATCAGCTGGAGCTGCTGAAGATGCGGAACAGCTGCGGCGCCTTTGACTTCGACGCGGCGCTGACGGTGAAGCAGCCGGCGCCGGACCGGATCAGCTTCCGGTGGGAGAAGGACGGGAAAACGGCGTCTCTGGACGCGGATCTTACCAGCTGTTCCTTCAGCATCCGGGCGGATCTGGAAAACGATGTTTTCCGGTATGAGCAGACATAAGAGACTGAAGCAGACGGAGAAAAAAACCGGCGCGGCCCTTGCGGGCTGCGCCGGCCGGCGTTTTGGCCTTTTCGGTTATGCTACTGCATTTCCCAGAAGATTTCTCCGCCGCGGAGGGTAATCAGAACGCCGGTGCCTGCGTCCTGAGTCTGCAGCACCGGAATCCGGTACCTGTTCAGCAGCTTGATGACCCGGGGATCCGGGGTGTCCGGCTCATCCTCCGTATTGGTGGAGATAACGGCAAGCTGAGGAGATACTGCCGCAATCAGCTGCTCGCTGGTCGCGTCCCCCTCTCCGTGGTTGGCGATTTTGAGCACGTCCGCATGGGGAATCAGACCGGCGTTCAGCAGGCTGGCTTCCTCCGGAAACTCCATGTCTCCGGTCAGCAGGATGCTGCCCCCGCCGCCGGAGGCCAGCAGCACCAGGGAATTGCTGTTCTCATTGTCCGGATCGTTCACGGTTTCCAGCGGACCGAGCACCTCCAGCGTGCCGCCGCCGAAGGGCAGGGTGTCCCCGGCGGACAGCCAGACGGGCTCCCGCCCGGTGCCCTTGAGGGCCTTCAGCACCGGATGCGTCTTGTCCTCCTTCGCCAGGGCGTAGGAGGCGGAGGCATAGACGTTCTCCACCGTGATATCCGACTGCAGCAGCTGCTTCAGGCCGCCGGTGTGGTCGGAATGGACATGGGTCAGGATGACGCCGGTCAGCCGGTCAACGCCGCTTTCCTTCAGCGCCGCGTACAGGTCGTCGTAATTCTTTTTCTTACCGGTGTCGATCAGGTACGCCGCGTCGCCGCAGCGCAGCAGATGGGCGTCCCCCTTGCGGACGTTGATGGACAGCAGGGTCATGGCAGCCTCCGGTACGGCGCTTTCCCCGGCGGGCTCCGACGCGGCGCCAACGGCGCCGGACAGCACCAGCAGGGAAAGCAGCAGCAGGAAACATTGCTTCATGGTCAATGGGATCACCTCCGGAAAGAAAATAACGCGGCAGGCTTAAATGAGCTTAAAGCAGCCACGCCTATATAACGCGGCAGCTGCGCCGGAGACTCCCGGGTTTTCCTTCTTCGCCACGATCATACAGGAATCGCGTCCGAAATGCAAGGGAGAGGAATCCCCTGAATATCGCTCCTTCCGGGTACTTGTGGTCTTCCCGGATCTCCTATATAATTAACGTATTCTGAAAACTGGAGGAAATTATGAACAGTTTACTGGAGCTGTACTGGACGTTTGTCAAGATCGGCTGCGTCACCTTCGGCGGCGGTTACGCGATGCTGCCGATCCTGGAGCGGGAGCTGGTGGACAAGCGCGGCTGGACCACCATGGACGACCTGCGGGACTATTTCTCCATCGGGCAGGTGACGCCCGGCATCATCGCCCTGAACGTTTCCACCTTTATCGGGGAGAAGCGCGGCAAGGTCAAAGGCGCGATTGCCGCAACCACGGGTTTCCTGACCGGGCCCATCATTATCATTCTGATTATTGCCATGTTTCTCCGGAACTTTGCGGACATTCCGGAGGTGCAGCATGCCTTTGCCGGCATCCGGGTCTGCGTCTGCGTGCTGATTCTGCAGGCCGTGCTCCGGCTGTGGAAGAAATCCGTGGTGGATCCCTTCACCCTGGGGCTGTATATCGCGGTCTTTGTGCTGCACGCCTTTTCCGGGCTGCTGCCGGTGCGGATTCCGGCGGCGGTGCTGGTGATTCTCTCCGGCATCGCGGGCATCCTGGCGGCGCGGCATAAGAACGGCAAAGCGGCCGGAAAGGAGGCGAAGGGGCAATGATGACGATCCTGAACCTGATGTACGAGTTCTTCAAGACCGGCCTCTTTTCGGTGGGCGGCGGCCTGGCGACGCTTCCCTTCCTGTATGAGATGAGCGCGCGGCATCCGGAATGGTTCTCGAACGCGGATATCGCGGACATGATCGCGATTTCGGAATCCACGCCGGGCGCCATCGGCATCAATATGTCCACCTACGCGGGCTTCCGGGCGGCGGGTATTCCGGGCGGCATTCTGGCCAGCCTGGCCCTGGCGCTTCCCTGCGTGATCATCATTCTGATCATCGCCCGGTTCCTGGCCAAATTCCGCCAGAACAGGCTGGTGGAGGGAGCCTTCTACGGCCTGCGGCCCGCGTCCCTGGCGATGATTTCCGCCGCGGGGCTTAACGTGGCGCGGATCGCCCTGGTGAATATGGAGGCCCTGACGAACGGGGCCGGCCTGGGTGAATTCTTCATCTGGAAGGCGATCATCCTGGCGGTGCTGATCTTCATCGGGCAGAAAAAGCTGAAGTGGAGTCCCCTGATCTTCATCGCCCTGTCCGCTGTTGTCGGCATCATCTTCAAATTCTGAGGAGGACCGGTATGAAAGCGCCCTTTGATCCCCTGAGCCAGCGGTACGCCTCCCAGCGGTATCCGCTGTACGCGCGCGGCGGCATGGTCAACTGCTCCGTTCCCCAGGCATCCGCCGCCGGACTGGAAATCCTGCGGAACGGCGGCAACGCCATGGACGCGGCGGTGGCCGCGGCTGCCGCGCTGACCGTGACGGAGCCCACCTCCAACGGGCTGGGCAGTGATGCCTTCGCGCTGATCTGGAGTGAGAAGGAGCAGAAGCTGTTCGGGCTCAACGCCAGCGGCCCTTCCCCGATGCTGATCAGCCGGGAAAAGGTGCTGGAAGCGGGGCAGGATGATCACGGAAAGATGCCCGCCCTGGGTTGGACGCCGGTGAATGTGCCGGGTGCCCCGAAGGCCTGGGCGGAGGTGACCGCGCGGTTCGGACGGCTGCCGCTGCGGGAAAACCTGGCGCCTGCCGTACGCTATGCGCGGGAGGGCTATCCGTGCGCGGCGAACCTGGCGGAAAGCTGGCAGCATGCCTTGGACCGTTACCGGTCTGTCCTGAAGGCGCCATGCTTTGACGCCTGGTTTCGCACCTTCGCGCCGGGAGGCCGGGCGCCGGAGGCCGGCGGGATGGTGACGCTGCCGGACCATGCCGACACCCTGGAAGCCATCGGGGAGACGGACGCGGCGGCCTATTATACCGGAGAAATTGCCCGGCGGATTGATGCGGAAAGCCGGAAATTCGGCGGATACCTGCGGTATGAGGACCTGGCTGCCTACGCAGTCCGCTGGGTGGAGCCCATCCGGCTGGATTACCGGGGATACCAGGTCTGCGAAATCCCGCCCAACGGGCAGGGAATCGCCGCACTGGCTGCCCTGAACATTCTGAAGGAATTCACCTTTGCGGAAAAGGACAGCCCGGAAACCTGCCACCGGCAGATTGAAGCCATGAAAATGGCTTTTGCGGATGCGTTTGAGTGCGTGACGGATCCGGAATACATCCGGGAGGACTGGAGGACACTGCTGGATCCGGCTTACGGCGCCCGCAGGGCCCGGGAAATGGGAGACAAAGCGCGCACGTATTCCACAGGCCTGCCGCCGAAAAGCGGTACAGTCTATTTGTGCTGCGCCGACGGGGAAGGCAACATGGTTTCCTGGATTCAGTCCAACTATATGGGCTTCGGATCCGGAATCGTGGTGGACGGAACCGGCATCGCCCTGCAGAACCGGGGCGCGGACTTCTCGCTGGATCCGGCCGCGGCCAACTGCCTCATGCCCGGCAAACGCACCTATCACACGATCATCCCGGGCTTCCTGATGAAGGACGGCGTTCCGGTCGGACCCTTCGGCGTGATGGGCGGATATATGCAGCCCCAGGGACACGTACAGGTGGCCATGAATTATATCGATTTTCATCTGAATCCCCAGCAGGCGCTGGACGCGCCGCGCTGGCAGTGGATGCGGGACGGGAGCGTGACGGTGGAGAGCCGGTTCAGCCCGGATCTGGCCCGTGCGCTGCAGCGGAAGGGACACAGCGTCCGCATGGATCTGAATACCGGCTCCTTCGGCCGGGGACAGATGATCGTACGGCTGGAGAACGGCGTGCTGGCCGGCGGAACGGAATCCCGCACCGACAGCAATATCGCCTGCTGGTAAATTAAAGAAAAACAGTATACATACTGATCGGAGGGAGGTCTCTTCGCCCGCGTGACGGGCGGAGCGGCCTCCCTTTTTGTGCTGGCATATGAAAATGTCTGATCCGGTGAAGACCAAATTAATACTTGACAGCTATAGGCATGAAAGCATAATATATTTGCAACAAGTAACAGGATATGAAACCAGAAAACGGAATGACACAGGCGTTGGATTCAACAGGAGGATTCCTGTTAGAATAATTTTTTTAAGGAGGATGACTCTATGAAGAAACTCGTGGCCCTGTTTCTGGTGCTGATCTTGGCGCTGAGCTGCACCGCTGTTCTGGCTGAGGCCAAAACAGAGTACAATGTAACCGTGCTCGTATGGAAGTTCGACGATACCTACGGTTCCTCTGTTCGTCAGGGAATGAACAAGTGGGCGAAAGCCTACGAGGATGAAACCGGTATCAAGATCAACCTGGACATGCAGGATGCCGGCGACGACATGGCCAAGCAGGTTGAGCAGTGCGACCAGGCCATCGGCAAGAATCCTGACTTCGTGATCATCAACCTGGCAGAGCCGGCCGGCGGACAGACGCTGGTTGACAAGCTGACAGCGGCGAAGATCCCCTTCCTGTTCTACAACATTCCGCCGTCTGAAGAGACCTATGATTCCGTCGTGAAGGAATCCGGCGCTTTCTTCGTCGGCACGCTGCCGCGTGAAGCGGGCGACATGCAGGGTGAGATCCTGGCTGATCTGTGGGCTGCTAACAGCGAGAAAATCGACCTGAACAAGGACGGCAAGGTACAGTTCGTTGAGTTCAAGGGCGTGGCCAACAACCCCGAAGCGATTGCCCGTACCCAGTATTCCGAAGAGACCGCCGTTGAGATGGGCGTGCCGCTGGAAATGGTGACCGACGTGATCGTTGCCGACTGGGACACCACCAAGGCCAACGACGCGATGCTCGCAACCTGGAAGGCTCATCCGGAAATTGAACTGGTATTCGCCAACAACGACGACATGGCGATCGGCGTTATCGCTGCTCTGAACCAGTCCGGCTTCAACACCGGCAATGAAGGCGATCCTTCCATCGCCGTTATCGGCGTTGACGCGACCGACGCTGCTTTCGAAGCCATCAAGGCCGGCAGAATGACCGCTACCGTGAAGCAGGACGGCGATGCCATGGGCGAAGCCAACATCCGCTTCATGATGAACTATCTGCTGAACGGTGTCTTCTTCGATGACACCATGGCTGAGAAGTATAAGCTGAATGACGACGGTGTGTCCGTTTACATTCCGTACGCGAAGATCACTGAGAAGGACGTTGAATGATCCTGTCAGGAAAGTTTAACATCTGAACACAAACGGTTCCGGCAACTTCGGTTGCCGGAACCTGTTTTGGAAAGCCCCGGGAAACAGAGTTTCCGGAAACGGCGGTTTCGGAGCGGCGTCGGGAGGCGCCGTTTGCGGAAACCTTGTTTCATAATCGACAGAGAAAAGTGGTGATACAGTACATGTCCGAGGTACAGGAAACCCGAAACGGAGAGAATTTCCTGCTGGAAATGCTGGACATTGAAAAAACCTTCCCCGGCGTCAAAGCGCTGGACCATGCCAGGTTGCAGCTGCGTCCGGGTACGGTGCATGCGCTGATGGGGGAAAACGGCGCGGGGAAATCCACCCTGATGAAATGCCTGTTCGGTATCTACACACGGGACGCCGGCACCGTGCTGATGAACGGCAAGCCCGTGACCTTTACCAGCCCCCGCGACGCGCTGGACAACGGGGTGGCCATGGTGCACCAGGAGCTGAACCAGGTGCTGCGCCGCAACGTGATGGAAAATGTCTGGCTGGGCAGGTTCCCGACAACAAAGCTGGGAACGGTGGACACGAAAAAAATGTATGCGGATACCAAGGCGGTTTTTGACCGGCTTGAGATTGACGTGGATCCGAAACAGATTATCGGAACCCTTTCCGTTTCCAAGCGCCAGATGGTGGAGATTGCCAAGGCGGTTTCGTACAACGCGAAGATCGTTGTGCTGGATGAGCCAACCAGTTCTCTGACGGAGGACGAGGTCGATCATCTGTTCAGCATTATGAACCGCCTGACAGCGGAAGGCGTGGGTATCATCTATATCAGTCACAAGATGGATGAAATCCTACGGATTTCCGATGACGTGACGATCATGCGCGACGGCCAGTGGATTGCCACGAAGCCGGCGGAGGGACTGACCAAGGAGGAGATTATCCGCCTGATGGTCGGACGCGAAATGACCAATCAGTTCCCGCCGAAGAACAATCAGCCCGGCGAGGTGCTGCTGGAGGTCAATAACCTGTCCGGTATGTATGAACCGACCTGCCATAACGTCAGCTTTGAGCTGCATAAGGGTGAGGTGCTCGGCGTGGCCGGCTTGGTTGGCTCCCGCCGAACGGAGCTGCTGAATACGCTGTTCGGCTATTTCACCAAAGCCGGCGGTGAAGTGACCATGAACGGAAAACCCATCCGGAACACCACCACGGATGAGGCCCGCAGGAACGGCTTCGCGCTGATTACCGAGGAACGCCGGGCCACCGGTATTTTTGCCGAAGGCTCCATTCTGTTCAACTCCATCATTGCCAACCTGGACGCCTACGGCAGTCCGCTGCTGAACGGGCGGAAGATGGATAAGGATACGGACTGGGTCATTGAATCCATCAAGGTCAAGACGCCCAGCAAGAAGACGCTGATCAAGAGCCTGTCCGGAGGCAACCAGCAGAAGGTGATTATCGGCAGATGGCTTCTGACGGAGCCGGACGTGCTGCTGCTGGACGAACCGACCCGGGGTATTGACGTCGGCGCGAAGTATGAAATCTACCAGCTGATCCTGAACCTGGCGGAGCAGGGCAAGGGCGTCATCATGGTCTCGAGCGAAATGCCGGAACTGCTGGGTATCTGTGACAGAATTCTGGTCATGAGCAACGGCCAGCTGGCCGGCATTGTGGAGCGGGGCAAGGATTTCGGCGGGATCGCCGGTGAGCAGGAAACCATTATGGCTCTGGCGGCCAAGTATGTGTGATGAGGTGAAACGAGATGAGTAAAAAGAGAATTCTGAGCATCATCATGCTGGTTGTGCTGGCGGCAGGCATTGCCCTGGCCGTATACGGCGCGACGGGCACCGCGATCTATAACGGCGCGGCCTCGATGCTGGGCGGAGACAAGAAGGCCGCCATCGGGTACATCCAGAATCCGGAGAGCCTGAAGGAACTGAGCTCCGTGGAAAAGCTCGGCGCCGACAAGGTGAAGAGCTTCCTGAAGGGGCTCGGCGCGGATGCCGCCGCAGTGGACGCCGCGGTGGAGGAGCGGGCAAATTATGAAAAGGCTGTTGCCAACAGCAAGGACCGGGACAAGTTCCTGGCCTATGCCCAGAGCGTGGATGAGACCGTCAACGCGGACAATCTGAACGACCTGATCAAGGACCATGACCGGAGCGATCCGATGCGGGCGGCCATGGCGATGCAGGAGCTGGGCATCACGGATGAGGAAGCCTTCAATAAGCTGGCCTCCAACGAAGCCCTGCTGGGCCTGTATCAGGAAGGCCTGCCCAAACTGCTGGAAGACAGGCATATGACGAACGGCGTCGTGATCCAGTTTATCGGCATCGTGCTGATCGTGATCGCACTGGCCTACTTCGTGATTCAGGCGATGGACATCAAGCCGCGGGCGAAAACCCGGGCGGCCAACCCGAAGACTGCAAGGTTTACAGGCTTCCTGCTGAATTACGCGCTGTTCATTATTCTGGGATTGATTCTGGTGGTGGTATCCATCATCCGGATTGACTTCCTGAGCATGAGCAATATTCTGAACATTCTGCAGAATGCTTCCACAAAGGGTATTCTGGCTCTGGGCTGCGCGGGCCTGATTGTGCTGGCCGGTACGGACCTGTCCATCGGCCGCGTGCTGGGTATTTCCGCCGCGGTGACGGCCTCCCTGGTGCAGTCCACCACCTATGCCAGCCGGATGTACCCCACGATGGTTCAGCCGCTCGGCGCACTGGGACTGCTGGTTCCGCTGTTCGCCTCCATCGCGGTGGCAGTGGCCTTCAGCCTGATCAACGGCTTCGGCGTTGCCAAACTGCATCTGCATGCGTTTATTGTGACTCTGGGCACGCAGCTGATCGCCTATGGCGCCAACTGCCTGTACATTGAATCCCAGCCTTCGGGCACTGCGCAGGCGCTGTCCACTTTTGACCCGACCTTCCTGAATATCGCAGCCGGAGCCATCTATATCGGGGAGCTGCGTATTCCGCTGGTGGTCATCTACTTCCTGGTGCTGGCGGCAATCGTCTGGGTGATCTGGAACAAAACCAAGCTGGGCAAGAACATGTTCGCTGTGGGCGGCAATACGGAAGCGGCGGCGGTTTCCGGCGTGAATGTCGCGAAAACCATCATGCTGGTATATCTGCTGGCCGGCGTCCTTTACGGTATCGCTTCCTTCCTGGAGGCCGCCCGCATTACCTCCGTCGGCGCGAACACCGGCCTCAACTATGAGCTGGACGCCATCAGCGCCGTGGTTGTCGGCGGCGTCAGCTTCTCCGGCGGCGTTGGTACGATCCAGGGTGTTGTGGTCGGTGCGGTCATCATGCAGGCGATCGTGTACGCGCTGCAGTTCCTCGGGATCAACCCGTATATCCAGTACATCATCCGCGGCCTGATCATCATCCTGGCCGTCTCCATCGACGTACGCAAGTACATTGTGAAGAAGTAAGCCATGAAAGACGATGCTTCCATCCGGGCGGCCCGGGCGGAAATGGATGCCGCGAAAGCCCAGTCAGAAAAGACCTTCTCAGCGGATCCGAAAATGCCCAGACGCTATCGGATCTATGACAAAATCAGGGACCATGTGTCCCTACGGACCGTGGATCTGGTGATTGCCGTGACGGCGGTGCTGATTGTTGCCCTGCTGATCATCGGTATCGTGACCGGGAACCGGGGGTAACGGCCCGGCAACTGAAAACGGCTCTTCCTTCCGTCAGAGAAAGGGAGAGCCGTTTTTTATGCTGATCAGGCACCGTAAAGCCGGTTTTCCGGCGGATGCTCCCGAAGCTCCGCGGCCAGTTCGGCGAGGGTTTCCGGCTCGCTGTCCGGGATCAGGTCCGCCGTGACAATGGCCTTCAGGCACCATTGGGCGGTGAAATTGGTGCTGATCCAGGGAATTTCCAGCATCGGGGACCCGTCAGCCCTGGTTTCGTAAACCTCCGGACGGAACCCGTCCGGGCATTTTTCGGCATACAGGAGGGAAAGAAGATTCCGCCAGACCGTCCGGGCCATGGCGGCGTCACCGGCCGTCCGGGCTGCCCAGGCCTGCATTTCCGCAGAATAGATCGGGCTTCCGAAAATCCGGCCCTCCAGCAGTCCGCCGGATTCAGCCAGCTTCTGCTCCTGCGGCAGGAAGAAGAAACGCCCGTCGCCGGCAACCATATCCGCCAGATCCCTGCTCTCCAGCATGTCCGCTGTTTCCAGCCAGACCTCCGGCTCGCCCATGCAGGCCTGCAGATGCATGCCCCCGCCGGGCTGCGCTTCCCCGTGATAGCGCAGATGCGCCGTTTCCGGATCGTAGCCGAAGAGGGGACCGGAGGCCAGCCCCAGCGGCGCGGCTTTGATATCGGCGATGCCTGTCTCGATTTTTTCGCGCCAGACGGGATCCAGGGTGCGTTCATAGGCGGTCATCCAGCCGGAAACCAGCGCGGCCCAGTCGGGACCGGTGCGGACATGCACCCCGTCCTCATGGGAGAACCACGGCATGGAAGCCAGCGAGGCTGAAGCGCTCAGGCTGTCCTCCATGCAGTCGCCGATCCGCCGGTCGCCTGTCAGATAATACAGGGGACGGTGATGCCCGGCCATGGAGATCCGGGGTTCCTTGCAGGGACAGCCCCAGTGGCGCACATTGTGCCGGGAACCGAGGCCCTTCATATATCCGAAGTGGTACATGTCCACGTCCGCTGCATGCCGGCTCAGGGCTTCCGCCATGCGAAACACCCGCTCGCTGCCGGTGCGCAGGAACTGAAGCCACAGCCAGTAGGTGGGGGCCAGCTCCGTATTATCCCAGGCATAGCCGCCCACATCCCAGCGCCACATGTGGCGGCTGGCCTGATAGGTATGCATCAGGTCGCCGAAATTGAACAGGCCGTACCAGCCGCGTGCGTCCGCCTCCTGCTCATAAAAGCCGCAGGCAGCCGTGATCTGGTTTTCCACCCAGCGCTGAACCTCCGTGTCCTGCCTGGGCAGACTCCAGGGACCGAAAGCCCGGTGCTCATGATAATATGCGGGATCCGCGCAGTAAACAGCCGGGCGGCGGACCGCGTCATTCTGCGCCTTAAGTTCCTTGTCAGGGCAGTAGCCTGTCCGGGGAATCACGGTTGTGCGGCAGGTGACGGCAACGCCGTTGGGATCCGGACGCATATAATCGAAACCCTCATAGCAGCCCATGGGGTAGGTGCGCCTGTCATAATGGCGGAAGTCAAACGGCTCCGCCTGCGGCGCGTAAAACCAGGCAGTGCAGACGGTGCGGCAGCCGGAAAGATTTTCAGCTTCCAGCGCGGCGGGATGCTTCTCCCAGAAATCGCGGATATGGAAGCTCAGCGTCCGCTGCGGGTCGCTGACAGCCATGGCGCCGGGGGCACGCCGTCCCTGAATCCCGTCCAGCCAGCACCCCTGCTCCCAGGCTTTTTTGCGGACGGCGAAATGCCAGGCGGAATCCTGCGTCAGACAGAAATGATCCCAGCGCGGCAGGTCCGCGGCTGCGGCGTCCAGTTCCTCCGAAGCCTCCACAGTTTCTCCGCGCATCTGAGCCTCGAGCAGCTCCGGGCTCAGGCGCTTTTTCCAGTGAAAGAGCTGGGTGGGCCAGTCGTGATACACGGCACCGTCCGTCAGCAGGCGGAGATGACGCTGATAAGGTTTACCGATGAGCGACGTTTCAAAACGCAGGCCCCAGCCGGCCAGCCGGTCCCGCTCCGGGTCACCGAGGAAGAAAAAGGTATCGTCAAAGGAGATCTCTCCGTCCGGATGAATGCTCATACGGATCCGGAAGGGCATTTTTTCGGTATCATCCTCCAGATAAATGCCGTCAAAACGGAAAACCGTTTCCAGCGGTCCGGCGCATTCCAGCCTCCGTCCCCGGATTTCCCAGGGGAGAGAGCGCGTTTCGGACCTGACGCTGCCGTCTGCTTCCCGGACGTGTGCCAGGTGCAGAACAGGGGTAACGCTCCGGAAGGTCTGCAGCCCGTCCAGCAGGCATTCCGCCGCCAGGCAGGGACCCGCCTTGGGTACGGTCAGCTGCAGCCTGGAACCGGATACCGTCCAGCGGTCGGAACCTTCCGTGACAGTCAGCCCTTCCGGCGTTTCCCCCGCGCCGGGGATCAGTTCCCCATCAGGGCCGAGCGCTTCCGCCGGGGCTGTGTGGCGGGTCCATTTGACAGACCCGTCCGGCCAGCGGGCGGTAACCTCGCTCTGCAGAGGCACCGGCGCGCCGCCGGCACCGGTCAGGCGGAAGGCTTCGTCGTGAACAGCGCCTTTCGGCCAGTATCCGCCGAAGGCAGCCCAGCCTGTCGGACAGCGGTTCTCCAGAAGATGAATATGCAAAGGATCCTCTCCTTTCGGTTTTTAAAAGCGGTTTTGTCCTATTATATGCCGGTGAAAGCCAAAAGACAACCGGACGGGAACTGGCTTCCGGAACGCTTTCATGGTATACTGGGAAAAACCGACAGATTCAGAGGAGGCTGTTTCACATGCCCGGTTATGACGCGTACAAGGGATCCCTGCTGTATGAAAACCCGCTTTCCTGCGCAGAAGACCTGCGGGACTTCGTGCTGGAAGGCCGGGCTGTCACGACCTTTCCGGAAGGACGGATGCTGCTGGAGAACGCGGAGAGCGCAGCCATCGGCCAGAAAGCGAACTATG
>JAFRLY010000052.1 GCA_017431005.1 Clostridia bacterium | reverse complement strand
TTTGTACTTTCATTCCGCAAGTGCGGTATTTCAAGTATAAAGAAGCTCGTGTATAATATGAGTGGCTCGTAAGCCTGGTCAGAGTAACTTTGATCAGTTGGGAAAGGAGCCACCGCCGAAGGCGGTTTAGTTCAACCGGAAGTTATATGGCGAGGGAGTATCATGAAGATCGGACTTGTATCGTACAGATGCGAAAACAGGGACATGCAGTTCAATATCGGACAGATCGAACGCGCAATGAAGGAGGCACGGGGAAAAGCGGAGCTGCTTTGCTTTGGGGAAGCCTTTCTTCAGGGCTTTGATTCCCTGTGCTGGGTTTATGAAAAAGACCGGTATACGGCGGTGGAGCAGTCTTCAGAGACCATTACGCATCTGCGAAAACTGACGGACCTGTACGGGCTTGCCCTGCTGACCGGGTATATTGAAAAGGAGCAGGACCGTCTTTATTCCTCCTGCATTGTTCTGGCCAATGGTGAGATTGTACATAACTACCGGAGGATATCCCAGGGATGGAAGGAATACACCCGGACGGATTATCACTACTGCGAGGGAAACAACACGGACCCCTTTGAGCTGTGCGGGAAAAAGATCATGCCGGCGCTGTGCGGCGACCTGTGGGATGCTCCGGAACGGTTTAAAACGGAACATCTCCTGATCTGGCCGGTATATGTCAATTACACGCGGGAAGAATGGGAAAACGGGGTCCTGGATGAATATGCAAGACAGGCACTGCTGGTATCCAGAGACACCCTGATGATCAATCCCATTGACCGGAATCCGGTCAATCACGGCGGATCTTTCCGATTCCAGAACGGTACGGTAACCGAAAGAATTCCTTATGACGAGGAACAGATCCTGATCGCTGATATTCCCTGAATCCCCGAAGTGAATGAACCAGCGACAGACCGGCAACTGCGGAGGAAAACAGAACATGCATTATGATATCGTTTTATTGCCGAAAGATCAGTGGAAAGGCACGGCTATACCCCTGACCACAAGAAGCGACAGCTATTATGACCTTGAGCTGAGCCCGTTAACCTGTGAAGGATGCACAGTCTCCATTATCAGGAAACCGGCAGAGAAGGAGATTGTACATACACCGGAGGAATATGATTTTCCCGATTCACTGTACCAGGATCACTGGGAAAATGCAGAAGCCTACGGCGTTGTGAGCGATACCGGAGAAATGCTGGCATGCATTGAAGTCTGCCCCGAGGAGTGGTCGAACAGGCTCATGGTTACCGAACTATGGGTAAGCGAAGCGCTACGGGGAAAAGGCATCGGCAAGAGGCTGATGGATCAGGCAAAGGAAGTTGCCGTCCGGCAGAAAAGGCGCGCCATCATTCTGGAGACGCAATCCTGCAATACAAACGCTATCGGATTCTACCTTCGCCAGGGGTTCGAACTGATCGGGTTTGATACCTGCTGCTATACAAACAACGACATTGGCCGCAGGGAAGTCAGAATCAACCTCGGATACTTTTTCCACAGAGAAGGGCGCAGACGGTAGCCTGCAAATCAAACGGTGAATTCCGCAGCTATAAAGTTGTCTGAGTATCAGCGTTTTTTCGGACAGAGGGATGGTCTATTTGTCTTGTCAGTACAAATTCCGGCTTGTCTGACTGACCACATAATTCAAATATCATATGGGTTTGTAAAAAGCAGTGCCCTTATGAAGGTGAAGAATAAGGATCAGGCATAAATGCCTTCACTTGCGAAGGCGTTTTTCATACAGACCGATAAATAAAAAATAAGATCACAATCTGCAAAACCAGCAGGAGGGGAAAGAAGACTTTGAAGTACCAGTGCTTTGTTTTATGACGGCACAGGGTCATACCAAGTACACCGCCCAGGCCGCCGAAGCAGGCCGCGGCCAGAAAAAGGACCTTTTCCGGAATGCGCCATTTCCCTTTCTTCGCGCAGTGCTTGTCCCAGGCCATCAGGCTGAAGGAAAGAAGATTCAAAAATACCAGGGCAATTATTCCGATGATTGTAATATTCATCACGATTTTCCTTTCATTTTTTCAGCCGGGAATACTGGCCGGTCAATACTTCTCTCTGATAGGATTCCTTGAGCGGAAGCTCCGGGTACAGATCCGCCGTTTCCGCCGCTTTGCGGTTATCATACGGAACAGACAGAATCGTAATGCGCAGCGGTGCCGGCCCCTCTTCGCCTTCCAGCAGCAGCGCATGCGCCCTCGTCATACTGAGATTGTTGCCGACGCTTCCGGTGTTCAGCACATATCCGCCCTCCAGAGGCCGGACAAAGGGTCTGTGGCTGTCCGCACAGATCAGGCCGTTTGCCTCCGGTCTGCCGTCGTGAAAACGGAAGCCTGCCCGCAGCTTTTCGTCCGGATCAAAGCTCAGGTACAGGGGATCCAGAAATCTCCCGTGCACAAGCCGGAACCGGATACCGCTGATTTCCAGCTCATCCTCCAGCGGAAGCGAATCCAGCCAGCTGAGCCGCTCCTCACCGATCTGCCGGATATAAAAGGCATTGGCCTCCGGATAAAGCCGCATGGCGCGATCCCAGTTTCCGGCAATCCAGTGCCGGCAATGGGTTCTGACCCAATCACAGGTTTTGTCGCTCTCAGGTCCCTTACCGACTGCGTCTCCCAGGAACCAGATATCATCCGGCCGGATTTTGTCCAGTTCCCGTTCCATTGCCTCTGTGGCAACCATGTTTCCGTGAAGATCCGCCAGAAGAACGATTTTCATTGCGGCCTCCTTCAGACAAATCAAAACGCTTTTTCATTTCCGCCCGGCCGGGATCAGTCTTTCAGGAAATCGCCGATGCTTCCGAGCAGCTTACCGACACTGTGATATTTACCGGAATATATCACCGGGTCCAGCACGGTCAGATCGACGTCAAAGGTATCCAGGCACTTCAGCCGTTCGTCCATCTGGATATTCCGGATGCGGCAGAAGAAGGTTACGGAGTCACCGGTTTCCACAGCCTGCTTCACTTCGCACTCATAGACCCATCTGCTTTCATCCAGCACCGGGACATCCAGGACCTGACCGCGGCTGACGGCATAGGGGACGCCGTCCTTTCTGCCGTCCTTCGCATGGCGTGAACCGAAGTAATCCATCAGGGGAAGCATATCCGTGCTGACGAGATTCGCGCTGAACAATCCCGTCCGCTGTACATTTATCCGGGTCATCTTGGATCCGGACATGCTGATGACCAGCAGATATCCGTCCCCATCCTCATGCGTGACACTGACCCAGGTGATCGGAGCGAAATTGTCAGAACCGTCCTCATTGCTGGTTCCGATGATAAAGGACGGCTGCACGCACATTGAATATACCGGATCGACGGATCTTCTCCTCGGCTTGTCCATGACGTTTCACCTTCTTCTCTTTCACTGTCATCTGTTTCATCATCTTTTGCAAGCATAACAAAATTTATCTGATGTATCAAGCTTCACCTCCCGTCAAAGCATAAGAACAGTGCATTGTATGAACAGACTGAGCTTTGACAAGTTACATATCCTGTGATAAAATAACAAAAATAATATGGAAAATATGGCACAGATACAGTCAATGAAGCATAATAAGGAGGTCAACGGGCGATGAAATCAGATGTCATTGTGATTGACAATCAGGGCAACGGTTTCCGCGACGCAGTGGAACAGACCAAGAGGACGGCGGCTTTCAGAGGGCTGAACAGCAAGGATTCACTGCATCTGCAGCTGATCACGGAGGAAATGCTGAGCCTCGCGCGCAGTGTGACGGGTGAGATGAAAGCTTCCTTCTGGATTGAGGGAGACGACAATCAGTTTGATCTGCACCTGTCCACCGAGACCGTGATGGATAAGGAAAAACGCGCTCTGCTGATCTCCTCTGCCACCAACCGTAAGAATGACGCCGCCAAGGGCTTCCTCGGAAAGCTGCGGGATGCCTTTGAGCAGGCCATGGTAGCAGACGCGGTGCATCCTTCCGCGGACCTGCCGCCGGAGATTCTGGCGGACATCCCTGCCACCGCCTTTGAGGATGCGGACTGGGACGGCTATGAGAAATCTGTGCTGAAACGGCTGGCGGATAACGTGAAGATCGGAATCCGCGGCAGTGTGGTTGATATGACTGTAAGCAAAAAGATCGCGGGCTGAGGAGGACAAAGACATGAAAATCACCAAGAAGCTGAATGGTTCCGCCATGGAGATTGCGCTGGAAGGCCGGCTGGACACGATGACCGCTCCGGAACTTGAAAAGGAGCTGAAGGATTCCCTGAGCAGCATCAAGGAACTGACCCTGGATTTCAGCCAGCTGGAGTACATTTCTTCCGCAGGGCTGCGGGTTCTGCTGATGGCGCAGCGCGGCCTGAGCTACGGCGGCAAGATGAAGGTAACGAACGTCAATGAAATCGTGCAGGAGGTTTTCGACGTTACAGGCTTCTCCGATATCCTGACGATCGAATAACATCAGGCAAAAAAAACGGAAGCGCAGGCTTCCGGACGGGCAATGAAAAGGGACGGTTCTGTGCGTTCACATGTGAACGATCAGAACCGTCCCTTTCGTTTCCTCTTTATTCAGGATCGGTCCAGAACGCGGCGGATTCACGCATCCAGGCGTATACATCCAGATCGTAAACCCGGCGCAGGTCCTCACGGTTCAGTACATGGCTGATTTCCCCCTGCGAGACGGCACGGCCGTCCTTCATCAGCAGGGCGTGCGTTCCGTAGCGCCGGGCCAGACTGAGATCGTGGACCACGGACAGCACCGCCCGGCCGGGCTGCTGAAGCCAGCGGCGGATGGTATCAAAAATGGATTGCTGGTACTGCAGATCCAGATGATTGGCCGGTTCATCCAGAATCAGCAGGCTGGGATTCTGGGCAAATACCTGAGCCAGGAAAACACGCTGGGTTTCCCCGCCGGAAAGGGTGAGCATACTGGCCCGGCGAAGCTCGGTCAGGCCGGTGACGGCAAGCGCCTGCTCCACCAGCTTTCTGCCTTCCGTGTCCCCGGAGCCCAGCAGTCCCCGCTGATGGGCATAGCGCCCGAGCCCCACAACCTCCTCCACCGAGTAAGCATAATTCATGGTGTTCTGCTGGGAAAGGACGGCAATGCTGCGGGCGATTTCCCCGGGACGGATGGCTCTCATATCCCGGCCTTTCCAGGTGAAGGTTCCGCTGTAGGGAACTCCCTGCGTGACGGCTTCGATCAGCGTGGTTTTGCCTGCCCCGTTGGGACCTGCCAGCATCATCCACTGCCCCGGCTCCAGGGAAAAGGACAGGTCATTGACCACAGGGCGGGAGCCGTACCGGACGGTGATCTGTTTTCCGCTCAGCATAACGCTTACCCTGCCTTTCTGGTATGATAAAAGATCACGATAAAAGCCGCGGCCCCGATCAGGGAGGTGACGACACCGATCGACAGCTCAATGGGACTGAGTACCGTACGCGCGGCAAGATCTGCCAGCAGCAGGAAGATGGCTCCGGAAAAAAGCGAAGCGGGAAGCAGCCTGCTGTGATTGGGACCGACCAGCATGCGGGCAATGTGCGGCATAATGAGTCCGACAAAGCTGACCGTTCCGGAAACGGACACGCAGACTCCGATGAGAGCGGATACCGTGATCAAAATCACCAGTTTGACCCTGCGCACAGGCACCCCGATATGCCGGGCGTTATCCTCTCCGACGGCAAAGGCGTTCAGCTCCCGGCGGTAATGCATGAGAATGCAGCCGCAGATCAGCAGGGCAGCCGCCAGGAGGCGGGCGTGATGATACCCGGTTCCCGAAAATGAACCCAGGGTCCAGAAATTCAGGGAGCGGGTGTGATCGCTGGAGAAGGTGACCACCAGGGAGATGACGCTTGAGATGAACATCGTAAAGACGACGCCGATCAGGATAATGCTGCCGGTGCTGAGGGACCGGTCCAGCGCGTAGGCCAGGGAAAGAATCAGCATCAGGGAACCGAAAGCGAAGAGCATGGCCATGACGGTCACGCCTCCGAAAGCGGAGCCGGGCAGCGAGAAGCCGGCAGCCATGGCTATGGCAGCCCCGAGCGCGGCGCCGGAGGAAACCCCCATGGTGGACCCGTCCGCCAGAGGATTCCGAAGAAGCCCCTGCATGGCGGCGCCGCAAAGGGAAAGCGCCGCCCCGACAAGCGAGATGCACAGCACACGGGGAAGCCGGATGTTCAGAATAATATTCCGGAAGGTGCTCTCGGGAAGAGAACGGCCCAGAACCGCATCCCGGATCACCGCGGCGGTTTCACGCAGCGGAATCCGCACGCTGCCCATGCAGACGCAGAGCAGCATGGTCAGGAGGAGAACAGCGGCGAGGATGACATAGGTCATCGGGGAGAACCGCTCCTGCCAGGTCTGTCGCGAACCTTTCATTTTGAACGCCTCACTCAGCTTTTCTCTCCGGCCGCCAGCTGACACACATGCGCCACAGCGTCCTCCAGGATGGCGGCGGATCCCCGCGTCACACCGGCGATATAGGTATTGCACAGATTCATGGGAACCAGAACCCGGTAAGCGGGACTGGAGGCGACAGCATTGGCCATGAGGGGAGAAATTTCCCCCAGCAGGGCGTCGGCCGTGGCGATGCCGAAGGGACCGACAATGATATCGGCTGTTCTGCAGGCGACAACGACAGCATTTTCACCGGTGGCCAGATGATCCGCGCAGCCGGAGGACAGCATATTCTGGGTGGCAAGGCTGTTGGTGCCCACAGCGGTGAGTTCGGCATCAGGACAGGACCTGCGGATGCTTTCCAGCAGGGAACGCCCCAGGCGGCCGCCCTGGCCGTCAATAATCAGAATATTCATTCGGAAATATCTCCTTCCGGACGCAATCCGGTGTATTTCAGGGACCGCCTGCACGGAAAGACCGGCAGGGGTCCGCGCAAGAGCATCATACCACAGAGCGGAAAGACCGGCAAACCCAAATTGTACATTGGATTCCGGACATACTTATAGTATAATACATATGGATTCTGAGAAAACAAGAGAGGAAGAGAAACTATGGCAAACGCGATTGTCGGCCAAAGCGGCGGACCCACATCGGTGATCAATTCCAGCCTGGCGGGCGTTTTCCAGGCCTGCCAGATGCGCGGGGCTGAGCATGTTTACGGCATGCTGCACGGCATTCAGGGATTGCTGGAGGAAAAGGTATGCGACCTGTCGGTGCGGCTGGCTTCCTTCCTGGATATCGAGCTGCTGAAAAGGACACCTTCCTCTTTCCTGGGCAGCTGCAGATACAAGCTGCCGGCTCCGGAGGATGATCCGGCCACCTACGAGAAGCTGTTCCTGATTCTGAAAAAGCTGGATATCCGCTGGTTTTTCTATATCGGCGGGAACGACAGCATGGATACGATCAACAAGCTGGCCCGGTACGGAAAACAGGTCGGAAGCGAGATCCGCTTTATGGGCGTGCCGAAGACCATTGACAACGACCTGATGCTGACGGACCATACACCGGGATACGGTTCCGCAGCCAAGTACATTGGCGTTGTCATGAAGGAAATCATCCGGGATGCCACGGTTTACGGAACGAATTATGTGACGATTGTCGAGGTCATGGGCCGGAACGCCGGATGGCTGACAGCGGCAGCAGCACTGTCCCGCGGCGAGGACTGCGAAGGGGTGGATCTGATCTGCCTGCCTGAGCTGCCCTTCCACACGGACCGGTTCCTGGAAAAGGTGGAACGGATGCAGAAGGAACGGTCCAGCGTGGTAATTGCCGTATCGGAGGGCGTCAAGCTGCCGGACGGGCGTTTTGTCTGCGAACTCAGCGACGATGCCCGCTCGAAGGATGCCTTCGGTCATATCAATCTGACCGGAACCGCCCGCTATCTGAGCAATCTGGTTGCGCGGAATCTGCCGACCAAGACCCGGGCCGTGGAGCTTTCCATCCTGCAGCGCTGCGGCGCGCACCTGGCCAGCCGGACGGATATCACGGAAGCCTTCCAGGTGGGCGGCGCCGCCGCCAAGGCTGCCTTCGAGGGAGAAACCGCGAAGATGGTCGCCCTGAAGCGGCTGTCCAACGACCCCTATCAGTGCACGACAGAGCTGGTGGATATTGATCAGGTGGCGAACTATGAAAAGAAGGTGCCGCTGGAATGGATCAATGAAAGCCGGACAGATATGCTGCCGGAATTCCTGGCTTATGCCCGGCCGCTGATCCAGGCGGAGCTGACCCCGATCTACATCAACGGCCTGACCCAGCACATCGTGGAGGAGCGCGTCTGAAAAACCCGGAAGAGCAAATCAAAAGCGGAGCCGTCCGGCTCCGCTTTTTACATATGGGAAAATCAGGGGTTGCGGGGTTTCCTTCCCAGGAAACAGATGGCAACGGTTCCGGGGCCGCAATGGGCGCCGATCACCGGCCCGACGTTTTCAATGAGGACATTGGCATCCGGCAGACGCTGGAGAACCATATCCCGGGCACGCTCAGCATCCTCCTGCGCGTCGGCGTTCAGGATAATGATCGGGCTTTCCGCCGGGTCCGGATCGAAGTTCATCATCCGGTCCGCCAGATAGGCAAGCGCCTTCTTGCGGCCGCGCACCTTATCGGTGGACTGCAGGCTTCCGTCCCTCGCCTCGACGATAATGGGCTTCAGGTCCAGCATGGTGCCGAAGGTTGCCGCCGCGGCGGAAATGCGGCCGCCGCGCTTCAGATAGACCAGATCATCCACGGTGAAGACACCCTGAGCCCGGAGCTTGTTGTCCTCCACCCACTGCGCGACTTCCTCAATCGGGGCGCCGGCGCGGTACATTTCATGCGCCTTCAGAACCAGCAGAGACTGGGGGCCGGAAATGCTCAGTGTATCCACCACGATGAACTTCCGCTCCGGATACTTTTTCAGGAGTTCCTCCCGGGCCGCATATACAGCCTGAATGGTGGAGGAAAGCTTGCTGGAGAAGGCGATGAACAGCAGATCCTGCTGCTGGAGAATGGGATCAAAATACTCCAGATAGGTTTCCTCGTTCAGGGCGGAGGTGACGGGAACAGCGCCCCCGCGCATCATGTCATAATAGCTTTTATAATTCAGCGTCTGGCCCAGATCATCAAAATACTCCTTGCCGTTGAGCGCATAGGGCATGGAAACAACGGGAATATCATACTGCGCTTTCAGGTGAAAGGGCAGATCACTGTCACTGTCTGTCATCAGAACGTACTGCATGCAAGGACCTCCTTACGTCACATCCGGACACTTTAATAAAACTATTCTATAACAGCATGCGTGAAAAAGCAAGGTCGCTTTTTGCGGACAACGGTCCGCGGGTTGCCAGACAGGCAGAAATCTGCTATACTCTGCGGTAAAGATATGTACAATTATCCTTTGCAGGTTTATTCCGCTCAGGTGAGAGAAATAATCCATATTATTCTGCGGAAACCGCGCTTTAAATATCCGGCGGAATGCCGCATACTGTGCGTACAGGATATGAAAGGAAGTGAATCCTATGGATCCAATGGCGGGAAACGTGATCATGATTCTGTGCCTGGTTGCCGGAGCGGCCCTGGTGATCCTGGAGGCCTTCATCCCCGGCTTCGGGGTGGCCGGCGCCGCCGGGATCATCCTGGAAATCACCGGAGTGGTTTTCGCCTGGCTGCATCACGGAACGGCGTTCGCTGTGGGAATGACGGTTCTGGTGCTGGCGATTATCGCAGCAGCGGTCTGGATGTCCTACCGGAGCGCCATGAAGGGGCGTATCAGCAAAAGTCCGCTGATCCTGCGGGAGCAGGAAACAACGGAGGAAACGCAGGATGCCAGCCGGTGGAAGGGCTGCCAGGGTGTCGCGGCCAGCGCGCTGCGGCCAGGCGGATTCGTCGAGATCGACGGCCAGCGGCTGAACGCGGCCAGCGAGGGCGAATGGATCGCCAAGGGCATCCGGATCGTGGTTACGGGTTTTGAAAACGGCCATGTTCTGGTAAGGCCGGTCAACGATTAAAAACAGGAGGTAAGCAGAATGGAATCCACTATCCTTATTCCGATTATCATTGTACTGGTTATCGTGGTTCTGGGAATCTTTCTTCACTTTGTACCCATGGGCCTGTGGATCTCCGCCCTGGCAAGCGGCGTACATATTCCGATCAGCGCGCTGGTGGGCATGCGGATCCGCAGAATCCAGCCTCAGCGGCTGGTTTACCCGCTGATCAAGGCCAATAAGGCAGGTCTGAACCTGACGATCAGCCAGCTGGAAACCCATTATCTGGCCGGCGGTAACGTGGACCGGGTTATCAACGCGCTGATCGCGGCGCAGCGGGCCAATATCGACATGGCCTTTGAAAAAGCCTGCGCGATCGACCTGGCAGGCCGCGATGTTTTCCAGGCTGTGCAGATGAGCGTTACCCCGAAGGTTATTGAAACGCCGGTTGTCGCCGCCATTGCGAAGGACGGTATCGAACTGCGGGCCAAAGCCCGGGTGACCGTGCGGACAAACATTGAACGCCTGGTCGGCGGCGCCGGGGAAGAAACGGTTATTGCCCGTGTCGGTGAAGGCATCGTTACAACCGTCGGTTCCGCGGAAACACATAAGCAGGTGCTGGAAAACCCTGACCTGATCAGCCGGACGGTGCTGGACAAGGGCCTGGATGCAGGCACGGCTTACGAAATTCTTTCCATCGATATCGCCGACGTGGACGTCGGCCGGAACGTCGGCGCGCAGCTGCAGATGGACCAGGCAGAGGCGGACCGCCGGATCGCCCAGGCCAAGGCAGAGGAACGCCGCGCCATGGCTGTGGCCAGAGAGCAGGAAATGAAGGCTTCCGTACAGGAAATGCGCGCCAAGGTCGTCGAGGCGGAGGCAGAAGTGCCGAAGGCTATGGCTACCGCGCTGCGTGACGGGAAACTGGGTGTGCTGGATTACTATCAGATGAAGAATACCATCGCGGATACGGAAATGCGCGAATCCATCGCCAAGGCCAGCGCTCCGCAGACAAGCCCGGATAACACACAGAAGAAGTAAGCACGCGAAACACGAAAGGAGACCGCTGTGGAACTCTTTGGACTGTTTATCGTCATCATCATCTATCTGTGCCTCGTATATCCGGCATCCCTGGCGAAGAAAAACGCAAAGGGCAGGAAAGCCGTGAACTTCAGTAAGGCGGCTGAACCGCAGGCGGCACAGGAAAGCCGGCAGGAGGCGCCGAAATCCGCGGAGGAATCCGCCCGGGTGTTTGAAACGGCGGATATGGAACGGATCTATCAGCCGGTCCGCCAGCCTTTCGCGGAGGATGATACGCTGTACATGGGCAGCCTGAACGCCGTAACCGGAGAGGGAACGGATCCCTGCCATGAGGAGCAGATGGCGGACATGATGCCGTCACCGGAACCTGCCACAGGGGAACCCTCCGGCGGGCTGAGCTTCGGCTGGACGGGCAATGAGGTCGTCCGCGGCATCGTGATGAGCGAGGTGCTCAAACGCAGGCATTAATTCACAAAATACAGAACACGCAAAAACGCCGCTGTCCGGTATGAACCGGGCAGCGGCGCTGCTTTTACTGTATCTGCCGGGATCAGCCTTTACGATCCTTGTCGATCGCTTCCCAGAGGCCGTTGATATAGGCGGCGCCCAGAGCGCGGTCATACAGGCCGTAGCCGGGACGGCCCTGTTCATCCCAGATCATGCGGCCGTGGTCCGGACGGATATAGGTATCCGGGCAGGTGTCATAGATGGCCTTCATGATTTCATACAGGTCCAGATCGCCGGTGCTGGAAAGATGCGCGGCTTCGCGGAAATGATGATGTCCGAGATATTTCACGTTGCGCACGTGCATGGCGCCGATGCGGTTCATTTCACCGAAATGGCGGATGATGGCCGGAATATCGTTGTCCGGATTGCTGCCCAGGGAGCCGGTGCACAGGCACAGGGTGTTGGCGGGACTGTCATGCAGGGCCACCATTTTGTCGAAATCCTCCTGGCTGTGGGTGATGCGGGGCAGACCGAAGATCGGCCAGGCCGGATCATCCGGATGGCAGGCCATACGGACGCCGACTTCCTCACAGACGGGGATGACGGCATCGAGGAAATATTTGAAGTTTTTGCGCAGATCATCGGGGCCGATGTTTTCATACTGCTTCAGCGTGGTTTCCAGCAGAGCGAGACGCTCCGGCTCCCAGCCGGGAAGCGTAAAGCCCTTGCTGTCTTCCGCTGTCTTGCGGACGATTTCCAGAGGGCCCATCTCGCCGAGATCCTTCTCGTCAAAATAGAGACTGTTGCTGCCGTCCTCCGGGATGACCCGGGCCAGGTCCGTGCGCAGCCAGTCAAACACCGGCATGAAATTGTAAATGATGACTTTCACACCGTGCTTTGCCAGCATACGGATGGTGGAAATATAATTGGCGATATATTCCTCCCGGCTGGGAAGGCCCATCTTGATATCCTCATGGACGTTGACGGACTCAATAACCTCAATCTCCAGACCTGCGTCATTGACTTCCTTCTTCAGGGCTGCGAATTCAGCCTCCGGCCAGTCAACGCCGGCGGGCTTGTCCAGCAGGCCCATCAGGCCGGTCATACCGGGAATCTGCTTGACATACTTCAGGGGAATCGGATCAATCTGACTGCCGTACCAGCGGAACGTCATCTTCATGGGGGTGTCCTCCTTTTTTTCTGATCAGTCTGTTGTCAGCTCAGCAGCTTTTTCAGCTGGCCGAAATATTTTTCCTCTGTATCCCGGTCATACTTTCCTTCCAGGAAGAGGGGAAGAATCACATCGTGGAAGCGCTGCCAGGAGGCGACCTCGTCCCCGGGCAGAATCGGATAGAACAGGGCGCCGACCTTGTGGGCAGCCGCACCGTCGCTCTCCGTATCGCCGATCATCAGCACGCTGGCTTTCTCGCCGCATTTCTGCCGGGCTTTGTACAGCTGGGCAGCCGTGGTGCCGTCAGCCTGGCTCAGCATCAGATCGATAAACGGCTCCCGGCCGCTTTCCTCCCATTCTCTGGAAAGCTCCTCCGGCGTGCCGCCGTCGACAATCGCGACGGTCGCGGACCGGCTGGCGATTTCCAGGGATTCACGGACCAGCGGATAGGGCTTGAGCCCCTTAGCCGCTTCGGCGAACAGGGCATCCGCCCGTTCGGACCAGGCGAGCACCTTTTCCAGATCCCCGGAGGGATGGGCTTTGACCCACTTTTTCAGGGTGTCATAGGAATAGGTCGTCTCCGTGACCAGAAACTCCCGGAGGTCTGTCATATCCGGAATCTCGGGATGGCCGGGGAAGCCGGCGGCCAGCAGGTCGAAGACCTCCACCAGTCCGGGATAACGGTTGATGCCGCGCATGGAGGAGAAAAGATTGACGGCCTTCTCAATGGCGGTGAAACGCTCCGCCACCCGGCCGGTCATGGGCCAGACTTCAAGCGCAGCGGGAATGAAGGCTTCCGCGTGCTTGATGTTCATGGTGTCAAAGGCGGTTCCGCTGGAATCCACACAGATCAGGAAACGGGATGGAATCATGGTCAGCCCTCCTGGTATAAGCGGTATATGCGTTATTTGTATTTTCCAGTTTACACAATTTTCTTCCAAAAGACAATGCCTGTTTCTCAGTCTTCCGGCAGATTCTCGAAGAAATCGTCATGACGGATATCCGGTCCGACCAGAGAGCGGTACAGACCGAAGACCTGGGAGTTATAGGGGCCGTCCATATAGACCTCATATTCCGTGCGCTGCTGGGACAGGTGGCAGTGCCAGGCATCGCTGGCCACGTCGTAGGCGCTGCGGCCGCCGAAGGCGGAAAGGGAAAGATTCCGCCAGTCAAAGATGATCTGCGACTGGTCATACAGGTGAATGTAGCACTTCGGCACGTTCCAGGTGCCGTACTGCTTCGCGGATTTCTTTTCAGCCTTCGGATCGGCTGCTTTTTTCAGGGCGTTGATCACCGTGTCCGCACAGAGCTTATGCACGCCGTGCCCGTATTCCCCGTTAATATCCTGCGTGACCACGACCTCGGGCTTATAATGCCTGAAAAGCTCTATCATATAATTCCGGGTTTTATTCTTCCCGAGACGCTGGTATACCGTTTCCAGAGACAGGGAATAGCGGTCATGAAAACGGCCGATCAGCGGATAGATTCGCTGTCCCGCCGTCCACAGGCCGTCCAGCAGTTCTGTCCTGCGGGCAGTGGAGCTCTCAGTGATATAGGCTACGAGAACTTTTTTCCCGCGCTCGGCGCCGTAATAGGGGATGACGGCGCCGAGAAAGATATATTCATCATCGGGGTGCCCGACGACCACCAGCAGGTCCGCTTTCTCCCAGGTGGGCTCCCAGATCTGGATATCCGGCGGCGTTTCCCCGGCGGACATGACCCGAAGCTCGTTGATGCGGAGATAATTCGCCACACGGTTGTGGGAAGCCACGCGGAAGGCCGTGACATCCGGCAAAGGCGTCCAGGTGGTCAGGTAATCAGCTTCATAACCGCCGGCGGGGACCCATTCACCGTTCTTCTGAATTTCAACGCACCAGTTTCTGTTGATCTCCGCCCACTTGATCTGGACGCCGGAGCAGGTCTCCCCCTCCGGAAGATGAACCTCAAGCCAGTTGTATTTGGCCTTCTCAGCCTGCCAGTAACGCAGATAGTCCCCGTCATAAAGCACACCGGTGTTCCGGGCGGATTTCCTGGACCAGGAAAAAGTGCAGCGGGAGGTCAGATCCTGCGCGGTTTCAGCGCGGGAGGCGGAAATCCTGCCGGGAAGCAGAAACAGGACGACCGCCAGAAGCAGGGCGGGAAAACGGGAAAAACGCTTCATTTCCCTGCCTCCTGCTGAACCGCTTCAATCAGCTCCAGAACACGCTTTGTCCCGTCGGCGGGCGGAGCGTTCCGCAGAGCGGCGGTCAGCGCTTCCCGGTCGGCCCAGGTGGCGAGGACTGCTTCGGCCAGAGAATCCGGCGTCATGTTTTCCTGCAGCAGCACATGGCAGAGGCCGCGTTTGCGCAGGCTTTCCGCGTTCAGGATCTGGTCGCCCCGGCTGGCTCCCTTCGGATAGGGAATCAGGAGCATCGGCCGTCCCAGCGCCTGAAATTCACACAGGGCGTTGGCGCCGGCCCGGGAAAGAATCAGATCCGTGCAGGCAAGCGCGTCCGGCAGATCGGCGTCCAGAAATTCCAGCTGGGTATAACCCGGCGTTCCGTCCAGGGATGGATCCAGATTTCCCTTGCCGCACAGATGCGCGACGTCAAAATCCCGGGTAAGACGCGGCAGCGCTTCCCGCAGGGCGGTATTTACGCTCTGAGCGCCGGAGGAGCCGCCCATCATCAGCAGGACAGGTTTGTCACCCCGGAAGCCCAGCAGCTTCAGGCCGGCCTCCCGGCTGCCGGAAAAGAGCTCCGGACGCAGGGGCGTGCCCGTCATTTCCGCCTTGGGACCCAGCGCTTCAGTGCATTCGGGAAAGGTGGTGGCGAAGCGTCTGGCAAAAGGCTTGCACAGCCTGTTGGCCAGACCGGGAGTCAAGTCGCTTTCATGGCAGAGAACGGGCACCCGGTGCAGCCAGGCGCCGAAAACGACGGGAACAGCCACGAAGCCGCCCTTGCTGAAAACCACGTCAGGCTTCAGCCTGCCCATCAGCCGGGCAGACTGGACAGCGCCGGCAGCAACCCGGAAGGGATCCGTAAAATTCTGCCAGGAGAAATAGCGGCGAAGCTTGCCGCTTTTGACCGCATGATAGGTGACGCCGGGAACGGAGCGCATTTTCGGCGCCTCCATGCCGTTCTCAGTGCCGATATAATGGATATCATAGCCGGCGGCAAGCAGATGGGGAATCAGAGCCAGATGGGGCGTCACATGGCCCAGGGTGCCGCCGCCGGTAAGAACGATCCGTCTGGACATAAAAAAACCTCCCCGCTTTCGGTTCACAGTATGATACTGTTCGCCGCGGGGAGGAAAAAGTCCTGCTGCAGGATCAGTGGCTCTTATGGAAGAGCAGATGCTCATAGCGGTCCACATCGCAGCGGCGGACCATAACTTCCAGTTCCTCGTCGCCCATAACCGTGTTCCGGCCGTGCGCGTAGAGCTCATCCACCATGGAGCGGATCTGAATGACCAGAGGATCCGTCTTTTCAATGGTGTTGTCGCCTGTCAGACGGAAATAGCTGTTGATCCAGTGGGCAACGGAGGCTGTGCCGCCGCGGCTGTCCACGGCAACGGAGGCGGGACGGTTCAGGATGGCTGCCGTGTCGAAGATGTTGTAGATCTCCTCATCCTTCAGCATGCCGTCCGCGTGAATGCCGGCGCGGGTGACGTTGAAATGACGTCCGACGAAGGGCTGGCGGGGGCTGATTTCGATGCCGATTTCACGCTCCATGAAATCCGCAATTTCCGTTACGGCAGTCAGATCCATGCCGCCGTCCTCGCCACGCAGGGACTGGTATTCCACCGCCATTGCCTCCAGCGGGCAGTTGCCGGTGCGCTCACCGATACCCAGCAGACTGCAGTTGACGCTGGAGCAGCCGTAAAGCCAGGCTGTGGCTGCGTTGGAAACCACCTTGTAGAAGTCGTTATGGCCGTGCCATTCCAGCTGCTCGGAGGGAACGCCGGCAAAGTGCACGAGACCGTAAATGATGCCGGGCACGCTGCGGGGCAGCGCGGCGCCGGGATAGCTGACGCCGTAGCCCATGGTATCACAGGCGCGGATCTTGATGGGGATGCCGCTTTCCTGGCTCAGCTTCATCAGCTCCGTCGCAAATGGAACGACAAATCCGTAATAATCCGCACGGGTGATATCCTCAAAATGGCAGCGGGGACGGATGCCGTAGGACAGGGCGGACTTGACGATGCCCAGGTATTTGTCCATGGCCTGGGAACGGGTCAGATGCATTTTGTTGAAGATATGGTAGTCGCTGCAGGAGACCAGCACGCCGGTTTCCGCGACGTTGGCCTTCTTGACCAGTTCAAAATCCTTTTCATTGGCCCGGATCCAGGTGGTGATTTCCGGGAAGGGAAGGTCAGCTTCCTGGCAGAGGCGCAGGGCTTCCTGATCATTTTCCGTGTAAAGGAAAAACTCACTCTGGCGGATCATGCCCCGCGGGCCGCCAAGCCGGCTCATCAGTCTGAACAGATGAAGAATCTGCTGCGGGGTGAAGGGGCTGACGGACTGCTGCCCGTCGCGGAAGGTGGTATCGGTGATCCAGATATTATCCGGCATGTTCATGGGAACATGGCGCATGTTGAAGGTAACCTTCGGAACGTGGGAATAATCATAAATCTCCCGGTACAGGTTCGGTTCCTCCACATCCTGCAGGGAATAATGATATTTGGACTGCATCAGCAGGTTCTGCCGTTTGTCAAAAGTCAGCACAGGGGTACCTCCTTGTTATACCAGGTGTGAAATAAAGGAATCGATGCGGTTCAGGCCTTCGGTGATCTTCTCCTCGCTGATGGCGTAGGACAGGCGGCAGAAGCCTTCCGCTTCAAAGGCGACGCCGGGGACAACAGCCACCTGCTTGTCTGTCAGCAGCATTTCGGCGAAGTCCAGGGTGCCTTCAATCTTCCGGCCGTTGTAGCTCTTACCGATCAGGGAACGTACGTTCATCATGACGTAGAAGGCGCCTTCCGGCTTCAGGCAGCTGATGCCCCCGATGGCATTGATCCCGTCCACCATGACATCCCGGCGGTGCTGGAAATGGCTGACCATCTCATCGACGCAGGACTGATCCCCGTCCAGCGCGGCAGCGGCCGCATGCTGGGCGATGGAGTTGGCATTGCTGGTGGCCTGGGACTGGAAGGCGGTCATGGCTGCGATTTCATGCCGCGGAGCGCAGCAGTAGCCGATCCGCCAGCCGGTCATGCTGTAGGCCTTGCTGACGCCGTTGATCAGGAAGGTCTGCTGCTTGATCTGCTCGCCCAGCTGCGCGATGGACAGGTGCTTTCTGCCGTCGTAGAGCAGCTTTTCGTAAATCTCATCGGAAATAATATAGAAGGGATGCGCCACGGCCAGGTTGCCGACATACTGCAGCTGGTCCCGGGACCAGACGGAGCCGTTGGGGTTGGAGGGCGAGGTGATGATGATGGCTTTGGTGCGGCGGGATACCCGGGCGGCAATATCCTCATTGGTGGGGATAAAACGGTTCTCCTCATTGGTGGGAATCATGATCGGCACACCGCCGGCCATCCGGACCAGCTCCGGATAGGAAACCCAGCAGGGCGTGGGAATCAGCACCTCGTCACCGGGATCGATGATGGTCTGCAGCACAGTGAAGATGGAATGCTTCGCACCGTTGGAGACAATGATCTCCTGGGGAGAATAGGTCAGGTTGTGATCCCGCTGCATTTTCCGGTAAATGGCCATGCGCAGCTCCATGGTGCCGGGAACGGGCGTATATTTCGTCATGCCGAGATCCAGGGCCTCCCTGGCAGCATCGCAGATATGTTTCGGGGTGGGAAAATCCGGCTCACCGGCGCCGAAGCCGATGACGTTCATACCAGAGGCGGCCATTTCCTTGGCGCGGGCATCAATCTGCAGCGTCATGGAGGGGGCAATGTTCTGACAGCGGTGGGAAATGGAAAGTGCCATGGGGTGTTCCTCCTCATCCTACGGAATGGGGCTATTATATCCTTATGGTATCCAAAACGCAAAGAAAATACGGATAAAATGCAAAAAGAAAGGCCCCGGCGGCGCGTCATCCGCGCAGCCGGGGCATCTGTCTTCCGGGGATCAGTCCGCCTGGGTCAGATCCAGTCCGAAATATCTGACGGAGATTTCGGCGAGGCGGCCGTCCTGACGGGCGGCTTCCAGCGCTTCATTAATGGCGGCGATCAGGGTTTCAGTGCTTGCATCCTTTTTTACAGGATAGACCACAGGATCGCCGGGCAGTACCTGAACGACCTTGATCTTCGCTTCCGGATGCTCCTTCAGATAATCCTCCACGGAGACCTGCGCGTTGATTGTGGCGTCCACCCGGCCCTGCTCCAGCATGGCCATGGTTTCGCCCAGGGTGTCCACGTAGGTTACGGTCGCGCCGTACTCCTCAGCAAGCGCGGCATAGGTGCTGGAGGCGGAGTTGGCGCTGGTTTTGCCGGCCAGATCCTCCACGGTTTTAATGTCCTCGTTATCGGCGCTGACGACCAGCACCTTATGGGTGTAGACATAGGGCGTGGAGAAGGTGTACTTCTTTGCGCGCTCCTCGGTGTAGCCCACGCCGTTGCAGGCCAGGTCGAAACGGCCGGTATCCACGCCGGCGAGAATGGAGTCCCAGTTGGTTTCCTGGAACCGGGCTTCCACGCCGATCGCTTCGGCAATCAGGGTGCCGATCTCGATATCCAGACCGACCAGCCTGTCGTTCTCATCATGATAAGTCCAGGGGCTCCAGTTACCTTCAGTGGCAATGGTGATATAGCCGCGGGACCGGATCTGCGCCAGCAGGTCATCCTCCGCCAGAGCGGAGCCTGCAACGGCGAACAGCGCCAGAACCAGCAGCAGGGAAATCAGTTTCTTCATATTGGAATCCTCCTTCTGCTCTTCAATGAAGTCTGTCCGGGACCGGGAAGAGTCAGGCTCTCCAAGTCCCCTCGACGGGCAAATCATAGCATACACCACCTATCAAAGCAATAGGTTATTTGTCCGCATACCGGCAAATAATACGGATATTTTATGAAGTTATCCGGCGGCGGGAGAGAAAATTCCCGATAGGCAGGGAAACCAATCCGTGGTAAGATGAAACACAGGATATGCCAAGGGAGATGCGGACATGGATGGGGAGAAACTGATCGCCTTTTTCAAGGATCTACACAGCCACCCGGAGCTTGGAAACTATGAATACAGGACAACGCGGAGAATCCGGGAGGCCCTGGAGGCTCACGGAATTGAAATGCTGGACAGCGGCATGGAGACCGGATGCATCGCTGTGATCCGGGGGGAAAAACCCGGGCGGGTGATCGGCCTGCGGAGCGATATCGACGCGCTGCCGATCAGCGAGGAGACAGGGCTGCCGTACGCATCACAGGAGCCGGGCGTCATGCACGCCTGCGGGCACGACTCCCACGCGGCCATCATGCTGGGGGCGGCGCTGCTGCTGAAGGAGCAGGAAGCGGAGCTGTCCGGAACGGTGAAGGTCATTTTTCAGCCGGCTGAGGAAGTGGACAACGGCGCCCGGAACGTGCTGGCCACCGGAAACCTTGATGATGTGGATGAATTCTACGCGGTGCACAGCTATCCCTGGTTCAGGCCGGGCGTACTGGGCATCAAGGAAGGCCCGGTCATGGCTTCGGTGGACAAGATCGACATCACGATCCGGGGTAAATCGAGCCACGCGGGCTACCCCTACCGGAGCATCGACCCGATCCCGGCGGCAGCCGCGCTGGCACTGAGTGCGCAGACTGTTGTCAGCCGGAACATCAACGCTTTTTCCCCGGCGGTGGTCTCCATCACCCGGATCAGCGCAGGAAACACCTGGAACGTGATTCCGGAGACGGCGGAGCTCGAGGGCACCGTCCGCACGCTGAACCCGGAAGACCGGGACATGACCGAGCAGCATCTGCGCCGTATGACAGAGCATATTGCCGCAGCGCACGGCTGTACGGCGGCGTTTACCTACACCCGGGGTTCCGCAGCGGTCATCAATGACGCCGGCCTGTGTGAAAAGGCCCGGGAGGTGGCCCGGGAAACGGGGTTTGAGACGGACCTGCAGGAGGATACGATGGGCGCGGAGGACTTCAGCGACTACCTGGCGCGGCGCCCAGGCGTATTTATCCGGGTCGGTACGGGCGGTTTTGTGGAGTCGCACCATTCCCGGTTCCGGGTGGAGCCGGAAGCGATTCCGCCGGCTGCCGCGTTCTTTGCCCGCCTGGCCACAGTCCGGGCGGCGGCTGATTAATAGCATCAGGGAGGAAGAATTAAAATGATTTCCTTTGAGAGCGATTATACTGAGGGCGCGCATCCGCAGATTCTGCGGCGGCTGGCTGAAACAAACCTGGAGCAGCTGCCCGGATACGGAACGGACCGGTACTGCGACAGCGCAAAGACAAAAATCCGGGAGGCCTGCGGAACGCCGGACGCCCAGGTCTGGTTTATCTCCGGCGGGACGCAGACAAACCAGCTGGTCATTGCCTCCGTGCTGCGCTCCTATGAGGGCGTCATCGCAGCGAAAACCGGCCATATCAACGCCCACGAAGCCGGCGCGATCGAATACACCGGACACAAGGTCATGGAGCTGCCCCAGCATGAGGGCAGGCTGGACGCGGCGGAGGTCCGCGGCTTGCTGGAAACCTTCCACGGGGATGAGAACCATGAGCACATGGTTTTTCCGGGCATGGTGTATATTTCCCATCCCACGGAATACGGCACCCTGTACAGCAAAGCGGAGCTGGAGGCGCTGCACGCCGTGTGCGCGGAATATCAGATTCCGCTGTATATGGACGGGGCGCGGCTGGCCTACGGGCTGATGAGCCGGGCGACGGACGTGACACTGCAGGATATCGCGCGGCTGTGTGACATCTTCTATATCGGCGGAACAAAATGCGGCGCCCTGCTGGGCGAAGCTGTGGTTTTTCCGAAGGGAAACGCGCCGGAGCATTTCCTGACCCTGATCAAGCAGCACGGCGCGCTGCTGGCGAAGGGCCGGGCCATGGGCATTCAGTTTGACACGCTGTTCACGGACGGGCTGTATTTTGAACTGGGGAAGCACGCGATCGACCGGGCGGAGGAGCTGAAGCAAATCCTGCGGGAAAAGGGCTGCGTCTTCTTCCTGAACTCTCCGACGAACCAGCAGTTTATCGTGCTGGAGGACCGGCAGCTGGCAAAGCTGCAGGAAAAGATCGCGGTAAGCTTCTGGGAAAAGCCCGACGAAAACCACACGGTGGTCCGCCTGGCGACCAGCTGGGCGACCGGGAAGGAAAGTCTGCGGGCGCTGGCGGAAGCGCTGGAATGAAACCGAAAAGCTGAACGGCTGAAGCAGGCAGGTCGGCTTTCTCTTTTGGCGGACACAGCCGGAAAGGATGAGACGATGAAACTGCATTTTCCAAGACTGTACAAGAACGTGAGGACGGCGGAACCCTGCTGCGCCGCTGTTCCCTTCGCGCAAGGGGAATTTACCGACGGAATGCGGCTGCGGATTCTCGACGGCGGAAAAGAAGTGCCAAGCCAGAGCAAGGTGACCGGCCGGTATGCCGACGGCAGCGTCCGGTATCTGTTCTGCCGGTTTGAAGCAGATCTGCCTGCCAATAAGGGAAAGGATCTGGATGCGGAGCTTACCCGGGAAACCGGGAAAGCCGTTCCGGGAATCCGGATTTCCCGGGAAGGGAAAAGGCTGAGCATTGACGGCGGAGCCGGCGGCCTGCGCATGACGCTGCTGGAAGGCAGCGGCCATCTGGCGGAGGAGCTGGCGGACGGCCGGAAGGTTTACACTGCGGAGCAGTTCAGAGGTCCCTTCCTGAAGGACGGAGAGGGAAGAATCTACTCGCCGTGCTTCCGGGAATGGCGGACGGAAGAGGACGGCCCCCTGGCGGCGGTGCTGCGCGGGAGCGGCGATCTGCTGGCGGAAGGAATGACCGGAGCGGAGGAGCATCCCCGGTTTGAAACCCGGATCACCGTTTATGCCGGGAAACCCTGGATGGAGGTTGCTTTCCGGCTGATCAACACGACCTCCGAAGCGATGCACGCGGCGTCCTTCGTTTTTGCCGTTGCGGGAGACGCGGAAGCGGAGTTTGACGACCGGCTGGAGCGGAACAGCCTGCGGGAGCACGGAGACTCCGTCGGCGAGGGCAGCACCGCGGCCGGGAAGGTGCTGCAGGAGGGCTGTACGGCACAGACGACAGGCACAAAGCTTCTGCCGCAGCTGGAGGAAAGGTTCGCGCAGAGCGCGGTGCGCTGCTGCGTGGGAAGCTCCAACTACAAAACGAATTTCACCGCCAGCGACGGCGCGGCAGTGGAACGGGTCGTTGATACGGCTTGGCTGATGGCGGAGGCCAATGAGCATTTTACCGAGGTGTTTTACGGCACCTTCTTCGCCGACCGGACGGACCGGGAGGGCGGCGTCTGCGCCACGGTGTTCCAGGCGCAGCAGAACTATCCGAAGGCTGTCAAGAGCGACAGGAGCGGCATCTATGTCATGCTGGTGCCGGAGCATACGGAGAAGGTCGTTTTCGAAAGCGGCATGAGCCGGGAGCAGCGGATACAGCTGCATTTCCACGGGCCGGAGGAAAGCCTGGAGGCTCTGGACAACCGCAGCCTGATCTACCAGATGCCGGACCGGCCGTGGCTGGATCCGGAGGTTTACCGGGACGCAGGGGTCTGCCCGGATATCTTCCTCAGCGCGGAGAAGACGGATCCGGATGTGGAAACCGCCCTGATCAACCGCTGTGACGCCCACAGCCGCAGCTACGGAATGCTGAATTTCGGAGACGCGCCGGACATGAACTATACCCGGCAGGGACGGGGCAAGGGCATGCTGGTGTGGACAAACAACGAATATGACTTCCCCCATGCCTGCGCGCTTGAGTACATGCGCACCGGCGAACGGAGGTTCCTGGATTACGTGATCGCTTCGGCGTGCCACTGGATGGACGTGGATGTCTGCCATTACAGCAAAAACCCGCTGCGGATGGGCGGACAGTGGGAACACTGCCGGAAGCATGTGCTTGACAGCACGATGGTCTGTTCCCACGAGTGGGTGGAGGGATTGCTGGATCTGTATCACTTCACCGGGGACGAGCGGGCACTCCGGACGGCGCTGGGCATCGGCGAGAATGTGCGGCGGCTGCTGGACACGCCGGAATATCAGGTGCACGGTGAAAGCAATGCCCGGGAAACCGGATGGGCGCTGCGGTCCCTGACGGCTCTGTACATTGAAACCTCTGATCCGAAATGGCTGGAGAAGGCGGAATGGATAGTCGGCCAGTTCAGGGAATGGACGGAGGATTACGGCGGGTGGGTGGCTCCCTATACAGACAACACGCTGATCCATGTACCGTTTATGATCGCGGTGGCCATGGGCAGCCTGTACCGGTATTACCAGGTGTTCCCGAAGCCGGAGATCAGGGAGCTGCTGCTGGCGGCGGCGGATGACCTGACCGAAAGCGCAATGACCTCCGGCGGCCTGTTTTTCTACAAGGAGCTGCCCAGCCTGAACCGGCTGGGGAACAATACGATGGTGCTGGAAGCACTGACGATCGCGTATGAGCTGAGCGGGGATATCCGCTACCTGAAGGCGGGGCTGCCGACCTTCCGGAAGGATATTGCCGGACGCAGCGGCATCATCGGCGAAAAAAAGATCCTGGAGGATACCGTAATCCTGGACAACGATCCTCCCAAGCACTTCGCCCAGAGCTTCATTCCGCTGGCGGTGTACTATAAAGCGGCAGCAGAGGCCGGCCTTTTATGAAAAGAGACAGAATCATTGACATGACCCGGGGCCCGATCCTGCGGAACGTGCTGCTGTTCGCACTGCCGCTGGTGCTGGGGAATATTCTGCAGCAGCTGTATACCACGGTGGATACGCTGATTATCGGAAAGTACTGCGGAACAACCTCCCTCGCCGCTGTGGGCACCAGCGCGCAGCCGGTGGAGGTTGTGCTGTGCGTGTTTCTGGGAATCGGAACCGGGGTATCCATCCTGATTTCCCAGTACGTCGGCGCGGGAAACCGGAGCAAGACCCTGGAGATCTGCCGGACGGCCGTGTCCTTTGTATGGGTGTGCGGGATCGCGGTCGGCGCGCTGGGCATCCTTGCGGCGCCGCTGATCCTGCGGCTGATGCAGGTGCCGGAGGACGCAATCGGTCTTTCAACCACCTATGTGCGGATCGTGCTGGCCGGGTCCCTGGGGAATATCGGATACAATATGAACGCAGGCATCCTGCGGGGAATGGGCAACAGCACGGCATCACTGCTCTTTCTGGTGGTTTCCTGCGTTGTCAACGTGATTCTGGACGTGGCGCTGGTGGCGGGAGCCGGGATGGATGTGGCAGGCGCCGCCCTGGCCACCGCAGCGGCGATCTATGTCAGCTGGATTGTCAGTATTTTCTATATCCGGAAGCATTATCCGGAGCTGCGGTTCCCGGCCTTCTGCCTGCGGTTTTCCGGGGAACAGCTGCGGGCTATCGTACGGATCGGCCTGCCGATCGGACTGAACAATTCCCTGTACTCCATGGGGCATCTGGCGCTGCAGACGCTGGTCAATTCACAGGGCTCCCTGTTCATGGCGGGGCAGGCGGTGGCGGGAAGAATCACCGGCATGGCAAACATCGCCATCGCCGGCATGTCCTCCGCGGCAACCACCTTCTCCGGACAGAATTTCGGCGCCGGAAACTTCGACCGGCTGCGGCGGGGATACAGACGGATTCCGATATCCGCCGGCGCGATCACCCTGACCAGCTGCCTGCTGTTTCTGCTGATGCGCAGGCCGCTGCTTCGGCTGTTTACCCAGGACGCCACAGTGCTGATGTACGCAAACAGGTATGTGTCCGTGCAGCTGCTGAGCCTGTGGATGTTCTCCGTTTTCAATACGATCATCTGCACTGTGAACGGGGTCGGCCTCGTACGCTATACAACGCTGATCAATCTGCTGATGCTCTGGGCGGTGCGGATTCCCAGCGCCTACATGATCCGGGCCTGGTTCGACGGAACCTGGATCATGCTGTGCTTCCCGATCTCCTTCTTTTTCGGGATGTGCTGCATGATCGGATATTATCTGTTTTCAAAGCAGTGGCGGGAAATCATCAGCCGGCCGGACGCCGGGGCGGCGGAAACGGTCTGAAACGGGCATTCCGGCCGAATTCAGCGAATTTATATTTTGCCTTGCTAAAGCTGTCCGGAATATGTATAATAACGTTAGCACATTTGCGTTTATGTTCCTGGTTTTTACAGGTTTGTGTCCCTGAATCAGGCTATCAGCGGGGAAGCCCGCTTTGGCACCGGCGTTCTGCCGGATAAAAAAAGTGGAGGGAAAAAAATGAAAAAGTTAACCGCCCTGGTACTGGCTCTGGCGCTGTGCCTGAGTCTCATCTCTTTTGCGTCTGCGGATGCACTGAAAATCGTCGTGATGGTTGACGGTACTGTTCTGGATCAGAACAACGGCCGCGATGCCATTGAAGCCCGCTGGGAAGAACTGCATCCCGGATATGACATTGAGTTCGTTCAGCCGGACCACAGCGCCTACTATGACGTTATGCAGCAGCGGATCTCCTCCGGCGACTGGCCCGATGTACTGATCCTGAGCTCCACCTACTATGCTGACTACGCCGCGGCCGGCGTCCTGTGGGACATGACCGAAGCGTGGGAAAACAGCAAGACCAAGAACAGCGGCCGGTTCACCGGCGACATCGTGTTCGACGGCCTGAAGATTGACGGAAAGCTCTACGGCTTTGCCCCCACCCGCGGAAACGGCTGCGTCACTTACGTGAAGAAGGCCTGGCTGGATGCCTGCGGTCTGGAAGCTCCCACCACCTATGACGATTACATCGCCATGTGCAGAGCCTTCAAGGACAAGTTCGGCACCTATGCGGTTTCCGCCGCCGGATTCGTGGGCAACGAAGCTCCCTTCGTCAACTATCTGCCTGAGTTCTATCAGGATGCCTATCCCTTCTTTGTACAGCAGGAAGACGGCACCTGGGTGGACGGCTTCTGCCAGGACAACATGAAGGAAGCTCTGCAGCGGATTCAGGACGCCGTAGCGGAAGGCCTGATCGACAAGGAAACCCTGACCAACAAGACCTCTGACGCCCGCAACAAGTTCTATGACGACAAGTTCGGCGTGTTCACCTACTGGGCGGGCACCTGGGCAACCAACCTGAAGACCAACCTGGAAGCCAACGGCCGTGACGGCGAGCTGGTCGCCCTGAAGCCCCTGGAAGGCAACCCGCTGTACTATGACCGCGTACCTCCGGTCTGGTGCATCTCCGCTGCCTGCAAGAATCCTCAGGAAGTCTTCGATGCTTTCATCGACACCATGCTGGACGGCGGTGACACCCAGATGCTGTGGGAGTACGGCGCTGAAGGCACCCACTGGAGCCGGGCCGCTGAAACCGTGCTGGCCGGCACCGAGAAGGAAGCCACCTATGAAGAAGGCCAGTTCCACATGAAGGAGAACCTGGAAAAGGCCGGCACCCTGTACACCAAGAACCACATCGATCCGATGCTGGCTCTGGCGGGCTTCGATCCGAGCTATGACGATCCCATGAGCGTAGCGCCCGAAGCCAAGGCTGCTTCCGAGCTGTTCAACGCGAATTCCCGCCTGGCCTCCATCGTTCCCGCGACGCCCGAGCTGAGCGAGATGAACGGTGAACTGACCAGCATCAAGAGCCAGATCATTGCTGACGTTGCCCTGGGCTCCATCAGCGTTGAGGAAGGCTACAAGACCTTCGTTGATGAAGGCGGACAGGAACTGTCCGACGCGATCGTTGAGAGCCTGAACGCCCTGAATTGATTGCTTCTGCCTGAAACCTCAGGGGGTGGCGGTTGAGCCGCCGCCCCCGTTGTGGTTGAAGCGCGGAAGACAAGGACCATCTGGCAACAACCAGTCCAATTGAGAAAGGGTGAAATCCTATGGCTTCTTCCACGTCCAACGGAACGATCCGGGTCGGAAAAAAGCCCCTGGGCCAGAGAATGAAGAAATACTGGGGCTTCTATCTGATGTTCATTCCGGTGCTGATCTTTGTGGCCGTATTCCATTACGCGCCTATGTTCGGCATCCGGTACGCCTTCTATTCCTGGAAGATCGTCGGCGATCCCCAGTGGGTCGGCCTGGCGAACTTTGAGAAGCTGTTCAAGCAGAGTCAGTTCTCGACCTCCTTCTGGAACACCATCGTTTTCTCCGTGGTCAAGCTGGTGCTGAACACCGGTATGGCAGTCATCATCTCCCTGCTTCTGAACGAAATGATTTCCATCAAGTTCAAGAAGCTGAGCCAGACAATCATCTATCTGCCTCACTTCATGAGCTGGGTTGTGACGGCTTCCGTGTTCTCCCTGCTGCTGGCTCCCTCTGCGAACGGTCTGATCAACCAGGTGCTGATCAAGCTGCACATCATCGATGAGGGCATCTACTATCTGGCAGACAAGGGACACTGGCGTACCTGGTACTATATCATCAACCTGTGGCGTGAAACCGGCTGGCAGACCATCATCTTCATGGCCACGCTGACCGGCATCGACCCGGGCATCTATGAAGCCGCTTCCATCGACGGCGCGGGCCGCTGGCAGAAAATGTGGTACGTGACCTTTCCGGCACTGGGCAACACCATCATCACGGTGCTGATCCTGAACCTGGCCAAGATCATGAACCTGTTCGAGAGCGTCTTCGTGCTGCAGAACGACTCCGTCCGCCGCGCGACCAACGTGCTGCAGACCTACGTTTACTATCAGACATTCAATGCCGGCGCGTCCGCTGACTACGGCTACACCACTGCGGTCGGTCTGTTCCGTTCTCTGGTCGGTCTGGCACTGATGCTGATCTGCAACTGGGCGTCCAAGAAGGTCCGCGGACGCGGCATCGTGTAAGGAAGGGGGTACGAATAATGGCAAAGCAAGCTGAACTGAAATACATTACTCCCGCCGGCGTGGAAGTGCCGCCGCCCCCTCACCTGAATAAAGCGAAATCCCAGTATACGGTTTTCCATTTCATCAACGGCTTTGTATTCATCCTGGTGTGCCTGATCATCCTGGTCCCGATCTGGAAGGTGCTGATTGACTCTCTGGATCTGACCTCCGGTTACGGCATGAAGCTGCTGCCCACAAAGTTCGGTCTGGACGGATATGTTTCCATCTTCACCAACAAGAGTCTGCTGCAGCCGCTGTGGGTGAGCATTTACACGACGGTGGCCGGAACCTTCATCGGTCTGCTGCTGAGCACCATGGGCGCGTATGTGCTGATCCAGTGGGATATGCCCGGACGTACCCTGTTCGCGAACCTGCTGCTGTTCACGATGATTTTCTCCGGCGGTATGATCCCGAGCTACCTGGTCATGCGCGCTGTGCACCTGACCGACAATCCCCTCGGACCGATCCTGCTGCCCGCCATCAACGTGTACAACCTGGTGCTGATGCGGAACTTCTTTGAGGGTATTCCGAAGTCCCTGTTCGAATCCGCGGACCTGGACGGCTGCACGCCCATGGGCATGTTCTGGCGCATCGCGCTGCCCCTGTCCAAGGCGGCCCTGGCTTCCATCGGTCTGATGTTCGCAGTGGCCTACTGGAATGACTACACCAACTTCAAGCTGTACATCACCAACCGTGATCTGTACAACTTCCAGATGAAGCTGCGCGACATGATGCAGTCCTCTGACCTGCCTGAGGCAGTCGGCGGCGCGACGGAAAACACGATCCGCAACGCCTGCATCATCACCGCGATCCTGCCGTTCATGATCCTGTATCCCTTCCTGCAGAAGTATTTCGTGAAGGGCATCAATATCGGCGCGGTCAAGGAATAAGCGACAGAAACAACGGACATATTATCACGGCGCAGATGGGCTTGTACCATCTGCGCCTTCTGCTTTATAATGAAGCCGGACAGGCTCCGCCGAGCGGAGCGGGAAAGGATAACATCAAAATGCGCTATCAGAATCCGATTCTGCGGGGGGATTACTCGGATCCGGACGTGATCCGGGTGGGTGAGGACTTTTACATGATTTCCTCCTCCTTCACCTATGTGCCGGGAATTCCGGTCCTGCATTCAAAAGATCTGGTTCACTGGGAGCTGACCGGCTATGCCGCGGATCATCTGCCCTTTGAACGTTACCGGAAACCGGCTCACAAATGCGGCACCTGGGCACCGAGTCTTCGGTACCATCAGGGGCTGTTCTACGTTTATGTCTGTATGCCGGATGAAGGGCTGTTTGCCTTTACGGCGGAGGATCCGGCCGGAAGGTGGGACTGCCACTGGGTAAAGGATGTCAGCGGATGGATTGACCCCTGCCCGCTGTTTGACGAAGACGGGCGGGCCTGGCTGGTGCACGGGTTTGCTGCCAGCCGCTGCGGAATCAACAATATTCTGTATGCCCATGAGATGAGCCCGGACGGGCTGCAGGTGCTGGACAAGGGCGTGCTGGTCTACAGCGGTGCGGATCACGGGGATGTTACCGTGGAGGGCCCCAAGTGGTACAAGCGGAACGGGACCTACTGGATCATGTGCCCCGCGGGCGGCGTAAAGCCGGGGTACCAGCTGGCCATGCGGTCGGAGAATGTTCTGGGTCCCTATGAGGCCCGGACGGTGCTTGCACAGGGAAGCACGCCGGTCAACGGCCCGCACCAGGGCGCCTGGTTTGACGACGGGCACGGCCGGGACTGGTTTATCCATTTTCAGGATATCGGCGTATACGGCCGGGTGCCGCATCTGCAGCCGGTGGACTGGAGCAGCGGATGGCCGGTCATGGGCCGGGCCGGGGAGCCGGTGGCGGAGGGAGATACCGGGCTGCCGGAATGTCCGATGAGCATTCCCACCTCAGACACGTTCAGAGAAGGGTTGGGGCTGCAGTGGCAGTGGCAGGCGAATCCGGACCCGGCCTGGTATCAGGCAATGAAGCCGGGACTGCGACTTTATGCCGCGCCGGCGGATACGCTGTTTGAGGCAGGCCAGTTCCTCTCCCAGCTGATGCAGAGCTATGATTTTGACATGGAGACATCCGTGCGCTTTGCCCCGCAGGCGGGGGATGCCTGCGGGATCGGGATGATCGGCTATCCCTACCATTATCTGTGCCTGGAGGACGGACGGATCCGTCTGATCCGCGGCGATATCACGGAATACAGCCGCAGCATTCCGGAACGGATCCGGGAAACGGTGCTGGCGGAAGCGCCCGCAGGCGGGGAGGAAATCCGTATACGGATGCGGGTGAGAGCAGGAGAAATGCGCTTCGGTTATGCCCTGCCGGGGGAGGTCTGGCAGGAGATCGGCGATGCCTGTCCGATGGCTGCAGGCGGATGGACCGCCGCCCGGCCGGGCATCTTCTGCCTGAACCGCAGCGGTGTCTGGGGCGGATACGCGGATTTCCTTTACGCCCGGTTCACAGAAGTGAAAGACTGAGCAGGACAAAAGCGAAAGGACGGCAGAAGCATGGACGGAAGGCTGGCTGACAGAGTCCGGTGTTTTACGGATCGCCTGGCACGGGAGGATGTGAACCTGTACGGATTTATCCTGTCTGTGAATGGGGAAGAAAAGGCGAAGGCTTATTATGCGCCGATGCGGGAAGGAAAACCGCACAGGCTGTATTCCGTCAGCAAGACGCTGACCGGCATCGCCATCGGGATGCTGATTGATGACGGAAAGCTCACCCTGGACAGCCTGATCGCCGATTTCTTCCGGGACTGGATTACCGAGAAGACGGATGAACGGGTGAAACGGCTGAAAATCCGGGATATGCTGCGGATGGCGACCTGCTTCAGCAAAACTGCCTACCGGGAAGGCACCGACGAAAACTGGGCGGAGGCGTTCTTCCGTACGCCTGCGGATCATGAGCCGGGAACCGTTTTCGCGTATGATACCGGCAACAGCCAGGTGCTGGCGGCGCTGGTCCGGCGGCTGAGCGGGCAGGAGGTCATGGAGTTCCTGGAGGAGCGGCTGTTCAAGCCGCTGGGATGCGAGGATCCGCGGTTCTGGCTGCGGGATCCCTCCGGCTGCTGCCAGGGCGGTACCGGGCTGTGCATGAGCCTGCGGGATATGCACCGGATTGCCCTGTGCCTGGCGGACGGAGGCAGAGGCCTGATTCCCGGCTGGTTCGTTGAGGAAATGCAGCGGAAGCATATTGAAACCGTACTGCAGGACAAGGAAGAGGAGCGGTACGGCTACGGATGGCAGTGCTGGCGCGTCCGGACCGGATGGGCCATGTACGGCATGGGCGGACAGCTGGCAGTTATCTGTCCGGAGAAGCAGGCGGTACTGTCCACTATTGCGGACACGCGGCTGGATCCCCAGGGCGTGCAGCGGATTTACAACGCGTTTTTCGATGAAGTGTATCCTTACCTCGGAACGGAGGATACGGCGCCGGTCCGCCTGAACCTGGCGGTGCGGCCGCTGGAGGACCGTGCGGAGATTGCCGGCACTGCGGAAGGGGAATACTGCTTCCCGGAGGGAAACGCCCTGGGGCTGAAACATCTGCGGATGGATCGGGACTGCGTCCGGCTGGAGAACACCAGGGGGGACGCGGCCATTCCCTTCCGGCGAGGAGAAATTCTGGAAACCGCTTTCCCGGGATGGCCGGAGGTGCCTGCGCTCATATCCGCCGGATGGCTGGAGGATGGGCTGCTGCGGGTCCGGTGCTTCGCCGTCGGGGATTCGCCCTGCGGATTTGACATGCTGATTCATATCCGCGAAAACCGGGCGACAGTGCAGAGCCGCTGTTCCAGCGGCCCTGTGACAGGCGGATACCAGGGCTTTGCCAGCGGATACCGCAAAGCGGAGGAGAAAGCATGACAAAACTGAAGGAAACGCTTCGGGCTGTTGAGAACGGGGACAGCGATGCGCTTTGGCAGCTGTTTCTGGCAGGGGAGCTGGAGGACGCCTCTGAGGACGACCGCCTGCAGATAACCCGGCTGGCTGCCGGAAAGGGGCAGGCGGAGATCCTGAAGGACCTGTTCACGCATTATCATCTTTACTCCATGGAGACAGACGCGGACGGAAGAACCCTGCTGCATGACGCGGCAGCCTCCGGAGACCCGGAGACCATCGCTTTTGCCATGGATGTGGCCGGCCTGGATCCGATGGAGGGCGACGCCGCCGGGCGGACGCCGCTGGACGAGGCGGCAGGGGCGGAGAACCCCGCGGGGTACGCCTGGCTGACGGAACGCCTGGGCTTCAGGCTGGAGGACTGCTACCGGAATCCCGTGATCCGCGGATTTCATCCGGATCCCTCCGTGGTGCGGGTGGGGGAGGATTATTACCTGGTAAATTCCTCCTTCGTCTGCTTTCCGGGGCTGCCGGTTTTTCACTCCAGGGATCTGGTACACTGGCGGCTCATCGGACACGCGGCGGATAACCTGGAAAAATCCGGACTGCAGGGGCTGCCGGGCGGGTTCGGCTACTGGGCGCCGGATATTTCCTGGTGGCACGGCCGGTTCTGGGTTGTGGCGACGCTGCGCCGCAACACCCCGCCCTACCGGCTGCAGATGCTGACCTGGGCGGAAAAGCCGGAGGGACCCTGGGCGGAACCGAAGTTCCTGCCGCTGGACGGGATCGATCCCTCCCTGTTCGCGGAGGGAGACAGGCGGTATATCCTGCTGAACCCCGGCGCGATTATGGCCGAAATCAGCGAGGAAGGGGAAATCCTTTCCGAACCTGAAATGATCTTTTTCGGGGATGCCCGGATCAAGCCGGAGGGCCCGCATCTGCTGAAAAAGGACGGATGGTATTATCTGTTCCTGGCGGAGGGCGGAACGGGAGACGGCCACATGGAAACCGTGATGCGCAGCCGCAGCCTGAAGGGACCCTATGAAGCCTGCCCCTTCAATCCCATCCTCGGCAGAAAAAAGCCGGACGCGTATATTCAGCGCAGCGGCCACGGCAAACCGGTATCCACCCCGGACGGCAGGTGGTACATGGTTTATCTGTGCGGCAGAAAATCAGGCGGAAAAACGGTGCTCGGCCGGGAGACAGCCCTGGACCCGATGGAATGGACAGCGGACGGCTGGCCGATGGTCAACCGGCTGAAAGGCCCCAGCTGCCTGCAGCGGGCACCCTTCGGAAATGCGGAGGAAATTCCCGGACCGGAGCAGGAGGACTGGATCGCGCCGCGGACAGATCCCCGCAGCTTTACCCGGATCATCGGAGCGCGGATGACCCTGCGATGCGGAGCGGACCCGGCAGGAGCCGGTCCATGCAGCCTGCTGCTGTGCAGGCAGAAAGAGCTGGATTTCTTCCAGTCCGTTCAGGCGGATCTTTCCGGCTGTGAAGAGGGAAGCAGCGCCGGTATCGCCGGCTACTATGATGAACGAAGCTTCTTCCTTTTCACCGCCCGCAGAGCCGGGTACGGGCTGCAGGTGGAAGTCACGGAGCAGACCGGAGAAGAGAGAACTGTTCGGGAGCTTATGACGGTTACCGGAGTAACCGCTGAGCTGGCGGTGTCCGGAAACGGCGTGCTGCGGAAGCTGATGATCCGGTCCGGCGGCGGATGGGAATATCTCTGCTCCCTCGAGGCGGATTACCTGAGCGATGAAGGCATCACCGGAGGGAAACGCTTTACCGGCGCACTGCTGGGGCTGGCAGCGGTCGGGGCAGGTGAGGCTGCCTTCCTGAACCATACGGTGTATTTTAACAGAGGAGAGACTGCCGGATGAATCAGATGACGGAGGTTCTGAAGACCATTCTGCCTGTGATGCTCATGCTGGGCATCGGCATGATCTGCAGGCAGCGCAGCCTGATCTCCCGGGAGGGAATCGATGCCCTGAAGACCGTAGTCGTCAATATTGCCCTGCCCGCGGTGCTGCTGAACGCGTTCGCGACGATGCGGTACACCTTCATGGATGTTGCCGTTCCGCTGCTGATGTTCCTGGTGTGCGTCGCGGCCTGGGCGCTGGGAAAGCTTGCGGCAAAGCTGTTTCATATGCAGTCCCGTTTCGTGCCGTTCCTGACGACCGGCTTTGAGGCGGGCATGCTGGGGTATGCCCTGTTCCAGATGCTTTACGGAACAGCCCGGATCAGCGAGTTCGCGCGGGTCGACCTGGGCCAGGTGCTGTTCGTATTCACGCTGTATAAAATTCTGCTGGGACTGGACGGGAAACAGCAGGCGAACGGCAGGCAGCTCCTCCGTGAAATGGTGCTTTCACCGATTATCTTTGCGATCGCGGGCGGTATTCTGCTGGGAGCAACCGGCCTCTACCAGCGGCTGATCCCGTCAGGAATCAGCGGAATCCTGGACGCCTGCACGGACTTCATTTCCGCACCGACCGGCGCGATCATTCTGCTGACCATCGGCTACGATCTGGTATTCAGGGATATTCCCTGGAAGCCCACGCTGCAGGTGGCTGCCGTGCGGCTGGGAATCATGGTGATTCTCCGGTTTGCGTTCCTGGCGCTGCTGCGCCTGTTCTGGCCGGAGGCGGACCTGACCTCCGCGGTCAACGTGATCTTTATTCTGCCGCCGCCTTTCGTGCTGCCGGTATTCGCGGACGAGCCGGATCAGCGGGTGTACGTTTCCTCCGCACTTTCCGTATCCACACTGATTGCCATCGCGGGATTTGCGGTGTTTGCCGCGCTAGGCATCTGACGGGCGGAAAAAGAGGCGGGACATACCGGAACAATGAAAGAGAGGACCGAAGCATCATGAGAGAGGAGAAACTCGGAAAGCTGCTTGCTTCCATGACACTGGAGGAAAAGGTGGGGCAGCTGGTTCAGTGCAACGCGGGACAGTTTATTGAAAACAAAATGGATATCACAGGCCCGGACGGCGAAATACTTCCTGCAGAGGAACTGAACCGGGTGATCGGGAGCGTGCTGACCTTTGAGGATGCCGCTCAGGCGAGAGCCCTGCAGGATAAGCATCTGGCGGCGGATCCCCATAAGATTCCCCTGCTGCTGATGCTGGACGTGATCCACGGGCTGCGCACAACCTATCCCATTCCCCTTGCCATGGGCTGCTCCTTTGACGACGGCCTGATGACGGAATGCGCGGATATGGCCCGGAAGGAAGCAGCCGCATGCGGCGTGCATGTGACCTTCAATCCGATGGTCGACACTGCCCGGGATCCGCGCTGGGGCCGGATCCTGGAAACAAACTCCGAAGAGCCGCTGATCAACAGCCGGATGGGCGCCGCCTTTGTGCGGACAGCACAGGGAGACGACCTGAGCCGGAAAGACAATATTGCCTGCTGCGTTAAACACTATGCGGGATACGGCGCACCGGAGGGCGGACGGGATTACAACACGGTGGATATGTCCGAACGGCAGCTGCGCGAAAGCTATCTGCCGGCATACAAGGCCTGCGTGGACGCCGGAGCACGTCTGGTAATGCCTTCGTTCAACGCCCTGAACGGCATTCCGTCGGTGGCAAACCGCTGGCTCATGAATCAGGTGCTGCGCGGGGAGTGGGGTTTCAGCGGCGTTGTTGTCAGCGACTATAACGCGGTGGGAGAACTGGTGGCCCACGGCGTGGCGGAGAACATGAAGGATGCCGTCCGGCTGGCGATGGCTGCCGGATGTGATATCGATATGGTGCAGAATGCCTATTACCTGCATCTGGCGGAGCTGGTCCGGGAAGGGACCGTGTCCGAAGAAGCCCTGGACAAAGCGGTGCTGCGTGTGCTGGAGCTGAAAAATGAGCTCGGCCTGTTTGAAAACCCCTATCACGGCGCGGATGAAGCTAAGGAAAGGGAAATCTACCTCTGCCCGGAGCACCGGGAGATCGCCCGGAGAGCGGCGGAGGAAAGCGCTGTGCTGCTTAAAAACGACGGGATTCTGCCCTTCCCGGAGACACTGCGGAAGGTGGCGCTGATCGGCCCCTTCGCGGAGGAGCGCCATCTGGTGGGATTCTGGAGCAGGCCGGGAGCCTGGAAGGACGCGGTAACCCTTCCGGAGGGCCTGAAAGCCATGCTGCCCGCTCTGGAAGTGATTACAGAACGGGGCTGCGGCGCGGAGATCGGAGATACGGATATTTCCGGAATCGAACGGGCGGTTGCGGCTGCCCGGGAGGCGGAGGCCGTGATTCTGGCACTGGGTGAACCCGAGAACGACAGCGGGGAAGGCCGCAGCCGGGCGGATCTCTGCCTGCCGGGACCGCAGATGGAGCTGGCACGCAGGGTGCTGGCTGCCAACCCGCGTACAGCGGTGCTGCTCTTTAACGGCCGTCCGCTGGCGCTGACGGAGCTGGATGCCATCGCACCGGCTGTTCTGGAGATGTGGTATCCCGGCACAGAGGCGGGCAGCGCGGCAGCCAGGCTGCTTTTCGGAAGAGCCAATCCCTGCGGGAAGCTTTCAGCGGGATTCCCGAGAAGTGTGGGACAGTGCCCGCTGCCCTATAACCGGATGAACACCGGCAGGCCGAAACCGCAGCCTGATTCCGGCGTATTCCCCTTTACGAGCTCCTATCTGGATTCACCGAACCTGCCGCTGTATTCCTTCGGCCACGGGCTGAGCTATACACGTTTTGAGACGCTGGATCTGACGCTGAGCCGGGAAACGATCCGCCCGGATGAAACGCTGCAGGTGACTGTTACAGTCCGGAATGCCGGAGAGAGGGCGGGAAAAGAGGTTGTGCAGCTTTATCTGCGGGACAGGGCCGCTTCTGTCGTCCGGCCGGTGCAGCAGCTGATTGATTATAAAAAGGTCTTCCTCAAGCCCGGTGAAACCGCTGAGGTGACCTTTGACGTGACGGAGGAACAGCTGCGCTTTTGGGATTATGAATGCCGGTATGTTTCCGAACCCGGAGCATTTGAGATTTCGACGGGATACGCGGATCACCCGGAGAAAACCCGGGTGTTCACGCTTACAAAAGACTGAAAACGCTGATCGGTTATACGGAAGGGGGTTATCCTTTGATGAGACTGCTGTCCCTGATCCTGAGTGCTGCTGTGCTGTTATCCGTCTTCAGTTCCTCTGCCGCGGAGGACTATACGGAGGACTGGAAGGATGTGCCGGCTGGTATCGTGACGTCCCGGGCCGCGGTGCACGATCCCTCCATCCTGGAGGCGGAAGGAAAATACTATATTTTCGGAACGCATATGACCGCCGCGGTATCCGACGACCTGCGCACCTGGGTCATGAGGGCGGACGGATATCTGCCGAACAACAAAGTATGGGGCAATATCTTCAGCGAGGACTCCCATGTATTTGATTACGCCGGCGGCCCCAAAAGCGTGATCCCGACGGATGACAAAGGGTATCATGTCTGGGCGCCGGACGTGATTTACAACGATACGCTCGGGAAATACATGATGTATTACTGCACATCCTCCACCTGGAACGCATCCAACCTTTGTTTCGGGATTGCGGACAGCATAGAGGGTCCCTATATCTGGCAGGGGGCGCTGATCTGCTCCGGCTTTGACCGGAACACGATTCAGGCGACGGATGTGGCACAGTATGCGGATGAGGAATGGATTTCAAAGCACTATCTGAATTCAGCGGGAACCTACAACTACAACGATTATCCCAACGCGCTGGATCCGGCTGTGTTCTATGATGAAAATCACCGGCTGTGGATGGTATACGGCTCCTGGTCCGGCGGCATCTTCCTGCTGGAGCTGGATCCCGCAACAGGACTGGTCATCCATCCGGAGGCGGATGAGAAAAACGGCATCGACCCATACTTCGGCAAAAAGCTCATGGGCGGAAACCACCAGTCCATGGAGGGGCCGTACATTCTTTATGACGCGGCCGCCGGCTGGTACTATCTTTTCGTTTCCTACGGAGGCCTGGCGGCCCACGGCGGTTATCAGATCCGGGTTTTCCGTTCCCGCACCCCGGACGGGGATTACGAGGACATGAACGGGAAACACCCCGGCACCATCTCCCATTTCCGCTACGGGCTGAAGCTTTCCGGCAACTATATTCTGCCCTCTGTGCGGACCGCCTATATGGCCACCGGGCACAACAGCGCCATGATCGGGTCCGACGGCAAGCGCTACGTATGCTATCATACCCGGTTCAACAACAATTCAGAAAGACACACTCCCCAGGTGAAGCAGTACGGCGTCAATGAGGAGGGCTGGCCCTGCCTGCTGCCGTACACCACCCGGGGAGAGGATATACCGGCTGCCTTTGACCCGAAGGATGTTCCCGGGCGCTACTACGTCATCAACCAGGGTATCCTGATCAACGATCAGATCGCGGAGCCGATGGTACTGTATCTTCGGGAAGACGGGAGTATCGGGGGAAAGGATCTCTCCGGCTCCTGGGCACTGACTGACGGCACCGCGTTCCTGCATCTGACACTTGACGGGAAGGAATACAGCGGGGTGCTCTGCAGAATGCAGGATGACGCGAAGAATGAGGTCATTGTTTTTACCGCAGTTGGCGGGAATGAAAGCGTCTGGGGCGTCCGGTATCCCGCAGAATGACGGCCATAAACGCAAAAAATGCCGCCCATATGTTGATATGGGCGGCATTTCTGCGGTCTGAAGAATTACAGACCCTTCTGGTATTTATCCTGAAGAGAATCCGGCATCATCTGCATCAGTTCGATGCGGTTGCCATCGGGATCATGTGTCCAGCACTGCCAGTTGCCGTCCATCCCTTTGCGGGGCGCAGAGTCCAGCGGCGCACCGGCAGCCAGAACCGCGGCGGCAGCCTCCTGAATGTCACTGACCTGCAGGCAGAGATGGGAGTATCCGATTCTCTCATCCGTGTAAGGATCTTCCGTGACGCCGCCGTAGAAGAGCTCAATAAACTGTCCCTCAGCGACATACACATAGACAATCCAGGGAGCGCCTGTCAGAGGATGGTTCATCGTGAAGGCTTTTTTGAAGCCGAAAACCTTTTCATAAAAGGCGACTGCGGTTTCCATATCCTTAACGGTGTATGCGGCATGCGCGATTCCTTTGATGATCTGTCCCATATTTCTCTTCCTCCCGGTTACTTTTTAAAGCTTTCAAGCAGTTCAATCCGGCATTTCAGGGAGTCCTGCACATCCAGATAGACATAGCGGCCGGAGCCGTCCCCGTAATTGCCTTCCTGCTCCACGACGGCACCGAACTCCTCCTTCAGGCGGCGGATGACCTCGTCGCCGTTTTCCACCTGGAAGGCGATATGGTGAATCCCCTCGCCGTATTTGTTCAGATGATCCCGCCAGACGGAGGGCTCCTCATTGGGCTCGATCAGCTCCAGCTGCACCCCAGGCGTCAGATCGATGAACGCCAGCTTGCTGGTGGCCTTCGGCGCCGGCTCACCGAAGATGCGGGTCTGGGTGATCTCATATTCCCCGCAGGGCTGAGTGTCCGGCACGAGGCAGTCAAACAGGAGCGCGTACTTTTTCTTGGTCTCCTCAATATTGTTCACGACGAAGCCCACCTGGGCAAATTTGGCCTGACGCAGAATTTCCTTCAGTCCCATATCCATTCATTCCCCTTTCATACTGTTTCGTTCTTTCTGATCATTTTCTTAATATAATTCAGCGCGGTCAGGTATTCCTGATCCGATTCCAGATGCTCGATGATCATGGGCATGTCCGGATCGCAGCGATCCGCCCAGTCGAGATAAGTCTGAAGCGGGAAAACACCTTCCCCGCAGGGAAGCTCCTTCAGTTGGAAGGTCAGCTGATCCAGCAGGCGGATATCCTTCAGATGGCAGCTGAGGATCCGGGAACCGAGTTTCTCAAAGCATTCGTCCATAAAGACTTCCGGGAAGAAATAGCGGGCGGGCTGGTTAATCATATTGATGATATCCATATGCACGCCGAAGGCTTCCCGGTCCACGTCCTCCAGAAGCTTCAGATACTCATCCGGGCCGGTGGGAATCATCCACGGCATGGGCTCCAGGGTGTATTTCGTCCGGACGGGGCGGACCGCATCGATCAGACTTCGGGTATATTCCACGACCGCCTGCCAGCATTCCGGCGAATAATTCTCCCGGTATCCGCCGTCCCAGACCGGGCCGCCGAAGGTGCCGGAGATATTTACACAGCAGCGCGCGCCGAGCTGCTCCGCCAGGCGGAGCTGTCCGAGGGCATGGGCACGGGCGGCCTCCCGCTCCGCAGAATTCACGGCGAGCACGTTCCGCCAGATACCGACTTCCGCAATGGTCAGCCCTTCCGCGGCGGCCGCGTCGGCATAATCCGCTATGTCATTCTCTTTCCGGGTATAATCTAGAGGGAAAACGACCGATTCACAGCCCAGCGTTTTCATCTGCCGGGCCCAGTCCGCGGGAGACTGATGGGAAAGGGGAGACGATAAACCGAGTCTCATGAACCTTCACTCCTTTTTCTGTTCGCTCCTTTTTCTTCATGTATACTCTTTTTCCGTACGTTTTGCTATACTTTATTCCGGATAAACAAAAGAAAGACGGAACAGACTGATCTGTCAGCGCGGCGCCTGTCAGGGGAAGCGTGAAATGTCTGAACTTGGGAGGGACAGCATGAATACTTTTCAGAGAATATATGAAGCGGTGAAGCTGATTCCGGAGGGGCAGGTGGCTACCTACGGACAGGTGGCCGAAGCGGCCGGCGGCCGGCGGCTTTCCCGGGTGGTCGGCTACGCGCTGCATGTGAATCCGGAGCCCGGTGTGATTCCCTGCCACAGAGTGGTCATGCGCGACGGAGCTGTTTCCCCTGCGTTCGCCTTCGGCGGAGCCGGACGGCAGAAGGAGCTCCTGGAGGCGGAGGGCGTCGCCTTTCTGGATGACTCGCATGTGGACATACAAAGGTTCAGGGTGCCGTTCCTTCCCCTGATTCAGGAGGACGGAACCTTCTGAGCCGTCATTCGGCCCGGGCAATCAGTACGGTCAGCGCTCCGCCCTGGGAAACTGCCCGAAGGCGGATTGCGTAGGGCAGGGTGTTCATGAAGCACAGGTCTGAATATCTGCCCACGCACGCGTCATAGGCGACAGGAATATATTTTACGCCGCTGATGGTATGCACCGCCCAGTCTGTGATCTGCACAGGAATCTGCAGCAGGGCGTTGTACAGCGTTGTGCTCAGCTGGCAGACGCCGCCGCCTGTTCCGTATCCGGAGGCGCTGACATTCCGGGCGGTCACATAGCCTGTTTTTTTACTGTAGGGCCCGCACACATCGTTGAAGGAGAAGGATTCTCCGGGGGCGACGACCCGGCCGGAAAGCAGCCTGCAGCCCAGCTCAATGTTGTGCCGGCGTTCCTCCGCCAGCGGCGCGCCGTAGGCGTCGTTGTAAAAGGTCGTAAAGCCCGCAATGCTGTCACCGCTTTCCGCGGAATCCCAGGCGGCAAAGGACGCATAGTTCCCGGAAACGGTGTCAAGCGCTGCCTCAGACCGCCAGACCGGGAGGACGATCCGGCTACTTTCCCTGCGCACCGCGACAACGGTGCTTTTTTTCACACGGAGGCCGTCGAACTGGCCGGCGGAAATGAAGGTTTCCCGGCTGAAGGTCCACAGACCGGTGCAGGGGGAAAAGCCCGGGAGCGCATGGTGCAGCGGGTCCAGGGTAATGAATTCCCTGAGCCAGCGGGTTTCCGCCCAGCCTTCGGCGTTTTTCCAGCGCAGCAGGCTCCAGTCCGGCCCGTATTCCAGCACCTCCACACGTTCATGGATCGGGACGGTGCATACCCATCTTTCGGAGGCGGGGGCCGGACGCAGATGAAATTCCAGATTGGTTTTCGCGGTGTAAACTGCTTCCCGGACCGGATCGGCGGATTCCGAAAGGGAGGCTGCCGCCAGCATCAGCGCAGCCAGAGACAGAACCAGCATCCGTAAATACCATTTCATTTTCATGACGGTTCTCCAGAAGAAAGACCCGGCCGGTTAATTACCGGCGGAGCGGTAGTGCTGCATGGCGCTTGTAAACAGCAGATACATGACACCGAAAAGAACGAACCCGGCGAGCGGAGTGACGAAAGCCGTCCAGGCGGGCCAGGCAAACAGCGGTTTGTCCAGTATATGGGACGCGGGAATATGCATGACCAGAGCGAACGGCGCCACGACAGTGAACAGGATGCGGAGCGTCCGGGGATAGGTGTCCACCGGATACTGGCAGGCGCTTCTTCCGCCGTAGGTCAGCGTGTTGGCAAGCTCCACGGATTTCACGCTGTAAATACACAGCACCGCTTCGATCATAAAAAGCCCCAGAATCAGCCAGAAGCTGCAGAAGATGCTCTCCAGCAGAAGCAGGATTTTCGGAAAGGACCAGCGGATTGCTGAAAGCCTGCTGCCCAGCACCAGGCTGACAATGCCCACGGCGATGCAGGTGATCCGGCGGGGATCCACCGCGCTGCACAGCACCTGGGTCAGGACGCCGCGGGGACGGAGCAGCAGGGTATCCAGCTGGCCTGTGCGCACCATGGAGGGAAAAGCGCCCGTGATTCCCCGGCCGAAGCATTCCGTGATATAGAAGGATACAGCCATGAGTCCGAAGAAGAAATAAAGGTTTCCGGCGGTCCACTGATTCAGATGATCGAAGCGCTGAACCAGCAGAATAACGGCCAGCATTTCGCCGCCCTCCATGACCAGCTGGGCCAGCGTCTGCATCAGAAAGGACGCGGGATACTGCAGCTGGCTCCGGATCAGCATGGCCATGGACTTCCCGTAAAGACGAATGGTCTGCATGCTTTTTACCCTCCCTGAATGACAAGGCGGCGCTGATTCCGCCGCCAGAACAGCATGCCGGTACAGATCAGCGCGGCGGTCCAGCCTGCCTGACGCAGCAGAATCAGACCGGCCTGGGAGAGCGCATATTCACCGGTATAAATCCGGATCGGCGCGTCCAGAAGCTGCGCGTGGGGCAGGGCGGTCAGCACAGGCTGCCAGCTGTCCGGGAAAAGGGTCAGCGGCAGCACGTTACCGGCAAGAATCATCATCAGCAGGTTCATCATTGCCTGCATGCCCCGGGGATCCAGCGTGCGCATGGTAAATGCCATGGTGATGTTTTCCAGTGCGCTGACACAGAACAGGCCCAGCACCCAGGCGGCCAGCGCCCAGAGCAGCGCGGGCAGGGAGACCGGCAGGCTGATACCCCATCCCTCCGGAAGCAGGGCGGCGAACAGCAGCATCGGCGCGGCCCGGAGCAGGCAGCCCGTCAGCTTCTGCGCCAGAATCCGGGCATAGTAAAAACCGTACAGGTTCATCGGCCGGCACAGGTCATAGGCGATACCGCCGGTGCGCACCTTGTCCATCAGTTCGGCGTCCGACGCCAGCAGCATCCGGAAGAACGCCTGCTGGAGCCAGACGTAGGTTGCAACATGGGAAAACGGCAGCATCTGAGGTTTGCCGGCATAAAGCGCGCGGTACAGCGCAATCAGAATCAGACCGAAGAAAACCTGGCAGATCAGTCCGCCGATCACCGCGCCGCGGTACTGGGTTTCCAGACGCCTGCGCAGACGGAAAACCGCATAATATGCATTCATAATCCCATCTCCTGATACATGGCGGCGATCAGATGGTCAATGTTCTGCGGCTGAACGATCAGCTCGCGGATGGTGCCGGCCTGCTGCAGCAGGGGCAGAAGCGTATCCATGTCCAGATCGGCTGTCCGGCAGGTGAGCCGCAGGGTTTCATTTTCGGCAACGGCTGAAACCGGGGCGGGAAGCTCCGGGAGCACAGGCATCCGGTCATACCGGACCGTGAGGATCCGCTGCGTATCATACCGGCTGAGCAGCTCCGAAAGCTGGCCGTCATAAAGCTTCTGTCCGCGGCCCAGCACCATGACCCGGGAGCAGAGGGCAGCGATATCCTCCATGTCATGGGTTGTCAGGAGAATGGTGGTATGGTGCTCACGGTTTTCCCACAGCAGAAAATCCCGCAGCGCAAGCTTGGTGACCGCGTCCAGCCCGATGGTCGGCTCATCCAGAAAGAGCAGCTCCGGCGAATGCAGCAGCGATCCGCAGAGCTCAGCCCTCATCCGCTGGCCAAGGCTCAGCTGGCGCAGGGGCGTACGCAGTAGATCCTCCAGACGCAGCGCTTCAGCCAGCTCTGCCAGCCTTTTATGATACGCGTTGTCCGGAATATGCCAGATTTCCTTCAGGAGTTCGAAGCTGTCGGCGATGGGCACATCCCACCACAGCTGCATCCGCTGGCCGAAGACCACGCCGATCCGGCGCACATGCGCCTTCCGCTCCTTCCAGGGAACCCGGCCGCCGACTGTCACAGTGCCTTCATCCGGGGTCAGGATGCCCGAAAGAATTTTGACCGTGGTGGATTTTCCAGCTCCGTTGGGGCCGATATAGCCGACCAGCTCACCCTGCTCCACATCAAAGGACACGTCCTGCAGCGCCTGAACCCGTTTCTTTCCGCGGATAAGGGAGCCTTTTTCCCGCTTCAGCCGAATGTCAAAATGCTTGCAGAGCCCCTCCACGTGAATATAGCTCATTCTGCTTTCCTTTCGCGGAACCCTCCGAAGGTTCCGGTGTTATATGATTCTCGCAGAGGCTTGCCCCTCTTCCGGCATCGCAAGCGTGTGGAAGCGCATTATAACAGCAGGGAAGACCGCTGTCAAATAAAAACCAGCCGCCCGAAAAAGACGGCTGTGTAATATGAATCCTCAGTCCAGAACAAAGTGGATGAATTCATCCGCTTCCTCCCGGGTTTTCAGGCGCGCGGTATACATATACCGGCCCATCTGCGGCCAGTTCATGGGAGGCATCTCCTCCTGCATGACCATCTCTCCGCCGTACCGGGCCATGATTTCGTCATGGGTCCGGACATAGGAATGCCCGTCCTTCCGGCTGGCGTAGACGCAGTAGTAATGAGGCCCCTGCGCGACACGGGTGGCGTTGAACGCGACCATATCCGCATAAATCTGATACACATCCGTGGAATGCGCAAAGTCCATCATATCCGGCGTATAGCCTCCGGCCGGCCGCATATTGACCTCCAGCGCGACAAAATCGCCGATTTCCCCGAGACCCGGCTTTCCTTTGGTCAGCCGGAAAAACTCCAGGTGCACAAACCGGCGGTCCACGCCGAAGGCTTTCACGGTTCTGCGGCCCAGGGCGCTGAGCGAGGCGGGCACATCCGGGCAGGTGTAATACATCAGGTCCAGATCCTTGTTGACGATATCCATCACCGGAGGCCAGACCGTCATGCTTTCAAACAGCGGTTCACAGTCCGCGTCAAGAATCGCGTCGTAGGAACAGATCTCCCCCTCGATGAACTCCTCCATCACATAGGGGGTTTCGGGAAGCTGATTGTAGAAGGCGTCCAGGTCCGCGTCGTTCTCAAGCTTCCAGGTATGCGTGGCGCCGACGCCAACATCGGGCTTGACGATGACCGGATACCCGACCTTCTTCACGAATTTTCTGCCGGCTGCCCGGTCTGTGACACGGTGCTGGCGGGCAGTGGGAATGCCGGCGTCCAGGTAAATCTGCTTCATCCTGGATTTTTCCTTGATGTTTTCAATCCGGTCCGCCTGAATGCCGGTGGTAATGTTGAAATCCGTCCGCAGCCGGGCATCCTGCTCCAGCCAGTACTCATTCATGGACTCAATCCAGCTGATCTTACCGTATCTGAAGGCAAAGAAGGCGACCGCCCGGTAAACCTGATCATAGTCCTCCAGGGTATCCACCCGGTAATATTCCGTAAGCGCTTCCTTCAGGCAGCCTTCCAGGCTGTCGTACGGGGCGTCGCCAATGCCCAGCACGTTTACGCCGTTCCGCTTCAGCCTGTCGCAGAACTGCCAGTAGGTGTGCGGAAAATGCGGAGAGATAAACACGAAATTCATAGGCCTGCTTCCTTTCTTGCGCTTCAGTTTTCCCCAAGAAGCCACGGCAGGAAATACCGGGACTGCTTATACCACCAGGGCCAGTCATGGTTGACGTCATAGCCCCAGAAATCGCACCAGGCGTGGATTCCCTTCTGCGCGAAAACACTTTCCAGATGACGGAGGGTGCGTATGCCGTCCTCCTCCCAGGCGCCCTGCCCGACACAGAGAACCATCTTCCGCCGGTTATATTCCGAAATATAGTAGTGATCGCTCGGCATGTTCGGCAGATAACGCTCCGGAGAATTGTCATACAGGACCGGATTCATCCAGCCGTGAAAGAAATAATCGCTGTCATAGACGCCGGAGAGCGCCATCAGGCCGCTGAACTGCTCGGGACGCCGCAGGAAAAAGTTGACCGCGTGATTGGCACCCATGCTCAGCCCCATGGTGATCGGCGGCTGATTGTTTCTGCTGCGCAGAAAGGGCAGCGCTTCCTCCATGATATAGTGATAATACTGTTCCTGACGGGCTGCGCGTTCCGACGGATCCTTTCCTTCCGCCGACCAGCTTTCCTCATCCACGGAGTCCACGACAAAAAGCTGGATTCTGCCCTGGTCCAGGAAATCGGCAAGCTGATCAATCAGTCCGAACTCCTCGTAGTTTTTACATTTTGAATTCTGGGTGGGAAAGCCGAGCACCGGCCTTCCGCCGTGCCCGTAGACCATGATTCCCATTTCCCGGTTCAGGACCGGGCTGTATCCTCTGATTTCCTCCCGATTCATCCGCTGCTGTTTCCTTTCCCCGCGGGCCTGCTTCAGCCTGCGCCGCCGGAACTGTGCGTCATAAGTACAGTCCGATCATACCACCCGCTGAAGACTCCGTCAATTTATCCCGGAAAGCTGATCAGTCCTCCCGTGCTTCCTGCTCCTTCTGAATCTCCAGGAAAGCGGAATACATGGGCTCCAGATCCGGCTGATCCTTTCTGATCTTCCGGGCACTGTAGTTCTTTGTGATTTTCACCACCAGGCCGCTGAGGCAGACGACGCCGATCAGGTTGGGAATGGCCATAAGGCCGTTGAAGGTATCGCTCAGGTCAATCGCAAGGGATACGTTCATGGTTGCGCTGACGATGACCATGGCAATAAACACAATCTTATAGGCCAGGGTGGATTTGGTGCCGAAGAGGTATTCCCAGGCCTTGGAGCCGTAGTAGCTCCAGCCCAGGATTGTCGTGAAGGCAAAGAGGCAGACCGCAACGGCAAGGAAGATGCCGCCAAAGGTTCCGAAGGACTGGGTAAAGGCTTCCGTCGCCAGACCCAGTTTGGTGGCTCCGGAGATAGAAGCGCCTGTTTGAAGATCCACCACTCCGGTGGTCAGAATGACCAGCGCGGTGCAGGTGCAGACGATAATGGTATCGGCAAAGACCTCGAAGATGCCCCAGAGGCCCTGCACCACGGGCTCCTTCACATTGGAAGCGGAATGAACCATCACGGAGGAGCCGAGACCGGCCTCATTGGAGAAGACGCCGCGCTTGAAGCCCCAGGTCATGGCCTGAGCGATCACCGCGCCGCCGACGCCGCCGGCAGCGGATTTAAAATTGAAGGCGCCGGCGAAAATCGCGCCGAAGGCCGCCGGAACCTTGCTGATATTCATGAAGATGATAATCAGGGAGCCGATGATGAAGAACACCGCCATAAAGGGCACGATGCGCTCGTTGGTGGTGGCGATCCGCTTCAGTCCGCCGATGATTACCAGGGACAGGAACACGATGATAACCAGACCGGTGACCAGATTGACCGTGCCGGGATTCGCCGGGATCAGGGTGTTGATGCTCTCCGTGATGGAAGCCACCTGACCCATGTTGCCGATTCCAAAGGAAGCCACAACCGCGAAAATGGAGAAGAGCACGGAAAGGACCGTACCGGCAATCCTGCCGTACTTCATTTTTCCAACGCCGTCCTTCAGATAGTACATGGCGCCGCCACTCCATTCGCCCTTTTCATTCCTGCGGCGGAAATAGATGCCCAGCACGTTTTCCGAATAATTGGTCATCATGCCCACGATGGCCGCGATCCACATCCAGAACACGGCGCCGGGGCCTCCCATGGTGATGGCGTAGGCCACACCGGCAATGTTGCCTGTGCCGATGGTGGCGGACAGAGCCGTACACAGGGACTGGAACTGGGAGATGGAGTGTCTGTCATTGCTCTGACGGATGCCTTTATCCTTTCTGAACAGGCCTCCGATCGTGTTGGACCACATATGACCGAACCGGCGGAACTGGAAGAACCGGGTCAGCACAGTCATCAGAATGCCGGTGCCAATCAGCAGAACCAGGGCGGGAACACCCCAGACAACACTGTTGACGGCATCATTGACGGAAGCTACGGCCTGCGAGAAATCACCCATGAAAGAATCATCCTTTCTCAGTAAAAAAATAAGATTCCGCCGAAGCGAAATCTCAAGCTGTCCGGACAACGCAATCCACGCAAAACGGGAAGCTCTTCTCTGTCCTTTTGCCTGAGAGATTGGCCGGGATACGGCCTTGCACCTTCGGCACCCGGCAAAGCCGGGATTCTCCAGAGTGTCATCCACGCGCAGTCTGTGTACCTGAGAGTATTACTCCTTCGGTCATCCCCGGAAGGGGAATGTTTCCTGCGCGATTCAACTGACTTTCCTATTCTACAGGCTAACCGCCCTGCAATCAATGCGTAATCCTGTTCTGTTCCTGTTTTTTCTGCCGCGTTTTTTCAGGGCTCTTCACCGGCGGGGACTCTGACCAGATCTTCAAAGACGGTTCCGGGCGTCAGATACTCCCAGGTGCTCTCATCCACCCTGAGGGTGAACCGGCCTTCTCCGTTCGGAAAAAACGACAGGGTCATCGGATTCTCGGCGGGATCCTCCGTTTGAAATACGGCGCTTCTGCCTGTGAATGAAACGGTCCCTTCATCCAGGGAAGCAAGCCGGTAAAGTGAGACAGCCATGGTCCAGGTGTCCTCCTGCTTTCCGATCACGACCTCATCATAGCTGCCGTTGGCATACCGGCCAGGAAAACTGCCGGGATCAGCCAGCATGACATTGTCCAGCACCCGCCGGAAAAATTTAGCGGTTCCCTCAGCAGCCTCCTGACTGTACCATCCGACCGCACGGAGGTATTTTCCGTTTCCCCCGATCAGCGTACAGAAGGAATACTGTCCGTCCTCAAGCTCCAGATACAGATCCGTCTGTGCAGGTGCGGCAGATTCCTCCGGCAGGTTTTTACCGTAATCCGCGGCATATTCCGCGGCTTCCTCCGGAGTAATCACGGACAGCACCATGCAGTCATCAGAATCCGGATTCGCGACTGTCACGCCTTCGATTCCCTCAGTCTCGCCGGGATAAGCTTCAAGCCTGTCATTTGCGTACCAGAATGAAAAACCCAGCGGACTGTCAAACAGTGTTTCCTCAATGGTTTCCTCCATGCCTTCCAGGGCAATGACTCCCTCGCGGGTTTCCGCCATGGCGGAGAATGGGATCAGCGCCAGAAAGAGCAGTGATATCATCAATACTGAAATAATCTTTTTCACAGTGAATTCTCCTTTCTGCAGAGCTTATACAGTCTTCTATTATACCCGAAGACGGCTGAATGGCAAGACAGACGCCGTGAACGCAGGCCGAGTCTGTGTCAAAAAGACATTAAAAGATATCAAAAACAACCATAAAATTACAAATAACCATATAAGAGTGTATTGCATTTTGCGAAGCATGTGTGCTATATTCTGCTTGCAGATAAAAGCTGAATAATGAAAATGAACGAACTGCCGGAAAAAAGTGTTTCATCCCATACAGTTCAGTCTGGTTTGCCCGGAATGAGACAGACGGGTCTCTTTCCGAAGTGAATAAAAACATCATTAAGAACGGGAGGAGAAAACATGAAAAAGGTATTAGCTCTCTTACTGGCCATGACCCTGGTCATCGGCTGCGGTGCTGCGTTCGCGGATGCGGAACCGACCGAAATTGAGTTCTGGACCTTCCAGGATCTCCACATAGCGTTCTATGAAGCAATGGCTGAGGAATGGAACGCCCAGAATCCTGACCGCCAGATCAAGCTCAAATCGACACCCTTCCCCTTTGAGGAAATGCACGAAAATCTGGGCAACGCGCTGATGGCCGGGACAGGAGCTCCTGACCTGGTCGACATCGAGTTCGGCAAGTTCGCCAATTTCATGAAGGGCGATATTCAGCTGCTTCCCCTGAATGATATTGTTGAACCGGAGCTGGACAACATCGTCAAGGCCCGCGTGGACATCTATTCCAAGGATGGCAATTACTACGGCATCTGCTTCCATGTCGGCGCAGCTGTCATCTACTATAACAAAGAGCTTTGCGAATCCGCAGGGATCGACTATACCTCCATTCAGACCTGGGATCAGTATTACGAGGCCGCCAAGACCTTCAAGGCTGCCAATCCTGAAAAATACTGGATGTCCGTGGAATCCTCCGACATCTGGCATATGTGGCCGCAGCTGGCTGAGCTGGGCGGCGATATGACCGACGCTGAAGGAAACGCCACCATTAACACGCCTGAGATGGCGAAGGTTCTCGAGTACAACCGCAAAATGGTCAAGGAAGGCCTGGCTGTCGTTGCTCCGGGCACCTATCATCATGCTCCGGAATTCTACGCCATGATGAATGAGGGCAGCATTGCTTCGATCGTCATGCCGTTCTGGTACATTGACCGCTTCACCGACTATATGCCTGACCTGGCGGGCAAGATCGTTTCCGCTCCGCTTCCTGTCTGGGAAGCCGGTGAAAAGCGCTCGGTCGGCCAGGGCGGCACCGGTACCGCCGTGACCAATCAGGCGGACGATCCGGAGCTGACCAAAGCGTTCCTGGGCTTCTGCAAGCTCTCCAAGGAAGGCGGCATCAAGCTCTGGCAGACGCTTGGCTTCGATCCGATCCGCACAGAGATCTGGGCAATGGAAGATATTACGCATGATCCGGAGAACCGGTTCGTCAAGTACTATGCCAGCAATCCGTTTGACACCCTGCTCCAGATCAAGGATGAGATCGTCGCCGTGAACAACAATGAGATGCTGCCCACGGTTCTGGACACGATGAAGAGCGTGGTGCTCCAGAAGGTTTATGAAACCGATGAGAGCATTGAGGATATCCTGAGCGCCGCGCAGGCTGACGCTGAGGCGGAAGCCTTCTGATTTATCTGTGACGGCACAGGGGACTCTGATTCCGCGGGGAAAGGAAAGTATCCGGAATCCGGTGCTTTTCTTTCCCCTTACGTTGTTTTCATGCATAAAGGGTATGCTGTCTGATCCGGCAGAATACGGCAGAAGATAAGGAGCAGGGCTTCATGAGGCGACTGAAATCATTGCTGTACTCCCAAAGGCTGGCGCCGTATGTGTTTATTGCGCCCTTTGTGATTGTATTTCTGGTTTTTTTCCTGTATCCGATCGCTTCCACAATCATCATGAGCTTTCAGCGGGTTGTACCCGGGCAGACCAGCTTTATCGGCATAGATAACTACCGCAAGATGTGGAACAATTCATTTCTTACGGCTCTGAAAAACAGCGCGGTCTATATGGTGTGCACCTGCGTGATTCTGATCCCCGTGCCCATGGTTCTGGCGGTCATGCTGAATTCCAAAAAGATGCCCGCCAAGGGGTTTTTCCGTTCCATGCTTTTTCTTCCGGCGCTGGTCTGTGTAGTCGTTGCCGGCATCACCTTCCGCCTGATTTTCGGCGAAAGACCCGGCGCACTGATGAACAGCCTGCTGGCGGCCTTCGGCGCGGAGCCGGTCAAATGGCTGGGAGGTCCGGTCAGATGGACCACCATGTTCGCACTGGTCATTCTGTGCTGCTGGCGATGGATGGGCGTGAACACGATGTACTATCTGTCGGCGCTGCAAAGCATTCCGGAGGACCTGTATGAGTCGGCGGAGCTTGACGGCGCCGGCGCGTGGCAGCGGTTCCGCCACATATCCGTCCCGCTGGTCCGTCCGACGACAATCTATGTGCTGACCATCAGCATTTACGGCGGACTGGCGATGTTCGTCGAGTCCCGGATGCTGTTCGCAAATACGGAGGTGGGGAACCAGGCGCTGACGATCGTCGGCTACCTGTACCGTGTCGGCATCCGGAAAATGAACTACGGCCTGGGCAGCGCGATCGGCATCTTCCTGCTGGTTCTGACACTGGCGGTCAACCTTATTCAGCTCATTCTGACCGGATTCTTCAGGAAGGAGTGACGGGATGGACACAGTAAGGAAAAACAGAAAATTCTCCGGGGCCGGCGCAGCCATGCTTCTGCTGTTCACTGTGATCACAGCCGTCACCCTGCTGCCCTTCATCTGCATTTTCCTGGCATCCTTCCGCCCGGGAAACGAAATTATGAGCTACGGCCTCGGGCTGAACCTGGATTTTTCAAGGATGAACCTGGACAACTACCATATGCTGTTCTTCGGGGAAAACCAGAACTATTTTCTGTATTTCTTCAACAGCCTGAAATACACTTTCCTGCAGACAGTGCTGACGCTTTTTTTCAGCTCCTTTGTGGCCTATGGCTTCGCGATGTACGATTTCCGCGGGAAAACCCTGCTGTTCGGCCTTGTGCTTCTGATGATGACAACAGCTGTGGAAATCCTGATGCTGCCGCTTTTCCTTGAAATGCAGAAAATCGGGCTGTACGGCTCAATGTGGGCGGTGATTCTGCCGCAGCTGACAGCGCCTTTGCCTGTGTTTTTCTTCCGGCAGTACCTGATCGGACTGCCGAAGGACTATCTGGATGCCGCACGGGTGGACGGGTGTACGGAATACGGAATCTTTTTCCGGATCATTCTGCCGCTGATGCAGCCTTCGTTTGCCGCCATGGGCATATTCGTGGGGATGAACAGCTGGAACTCTTTCGTTCTGCCGGTGCTGCTGCTCTCACAGGAGAACAGGACGCTTTCGGTTTTCCTGGAAACGCTGCTCAGCCCATACAAAAATTATTACGATATTCTGATCGTAGGCGCTGTGTTCTCAGTCATCCCGATTGTGATTCTTTTTGCCCTGTTCCAGCGGCATTTCATTGCAGGTATGACAGCCGGAGGAATCAAAGGCTAGGGAAGGATGAAAGGGGTCATCTTTTCGTGACGTGTGAAAACCGGTCATATTATCTCCAAAAAGGATCAAAAAAGGCTTGACTTTTGTACGTACAAGTAGTATGATCCGGACAGACGATGACGGAACGCATTTCCGTCAACAAAAAAAGAATGGGAGGAACACGTATGAAAAAGTTACTGGCACTGGTTCTGGCGGTTCTGATGGTTCTGACCGCTGTGTCCGCGCTGGCGGAAGGCGAGAAGAACATCCCCGAGCTGACCAAGGAACCCATGACGATTCTGCTGTGGGACATCGCCACTGAAGGCGTCGGCAAGAAGGCGCAGGAAGACGCGGTTGCCCGCTTCATGGCCGATTATCCGAACATCACTGTGGATCAGGTCCATAAGCAGAACGATACCTACAAGCAGGATCTGCAGATCGGCTTCTCCGCGAAGGAAGGCCAGCCCGACATGTACATTCACTGGGGCGGCGGTCCCATGGCCGAATATTACAAGTCCGGCTGCGTGAATGACATCACCGAGCTGTTCAACACCTACGACCATCCGGATTTCATCGACGCCGCTGTGGCGCAGTCCACCTTCGACGGCAAGATCCTGGCGATCCCGTTCGGCGGTCTGTCCGGCTGCGACATCTTCTACAACAAGCAGATCTTCGAAGAACTCGGCATTGAGGTTCCCACCACGATCACCGAGCTGGAAGCCGCCTGCGACAAGCTGCTCGAGAACAACTATATCCCCTTCTCCCTGGCGAACCTGCCCCGGTGGACCGGTTCCATGTACTACATGTATCTGGTAGCCCGTCATTCCGGCAACGCCGAGTTCGACGCTGCCTATGACGGAACAGGCTCCTTCACCTCCCCGGCCTTCATCTATGCCGGCGAGAAGATTCAGGACTGGGTCAAGAAGGGCTACTTCAACGAAGGCTTCAACTCCATGGCTCCCGACAACAACGATGACCGCGCTCTGCTGATCCAGGGTGTGTGCGCGATGATGCTGCACGGTTCCTGGCAGGTTTCCGGCATCAAGAACGACGACCTGGAGTTCTACAATGACAATCTGGGCGTCTTCCGCTTCCCGGTTGACGAGGAAGCTCAGGCTGCCGGCGTTCCCCAGAACGTTGAAATCGGTACCGCCATCGGCAACGGCTTCTCCTTCAACTGCTGGCTGGATGCTGATCACACCCAGGTTGACGAAGAAAAGCTGAAGGCCTGCTATGTGCTGGCCACCCAGTACTATAACGACGAGACCTACAACGCGATCCAGGTTGAAGGCGGAAACACCCCCTCCATCAAGGGTTACGAAAATGTTGAAGATCCGAACAACAAGGTTGTTATCGACGTGTTCTTCAGCGCCTCCAACGTCCAGCTGTGGTACGACCAGTATCTGCCGGCGTCCGTGACAGAAGTCCATAAGGACATGATGGGCGAACTGTTCGGCCTGACAAAGACCCCCGAAGAAGTGGGCCAGGCTCAGGATGCGGCGATGGCTGCTGCCCGCGAGGAGTAATTCTCTTCTGAAGAAACCTTAACGGAATACCCGCAGGATAAAAATCCTGCGGGTATTCCTTGATCATGGATACCGGACTCTATCTTTTCCCCGAAGGAGGAGACAGGCAATGGCTAAGTTGCATGGCATGGCAAAAAGGGATGCCCGCAGCACTGCAATCGCGGCGACGATTTTCCTTTTTCCGGCTGTCGCGCTGCTTATCGTTTACATGGTCTATCCGATCATTGATACGTTCATGATCAGCCGGCTGAAATGGAACGGCTTCTACACGGCTGAAAAGATCAACGTCGGATGGGAAAACTGGATTACACTGATCAACGACCAGCTTTTCTGGAACGCATTCCTGCATAACGTAATCCTGATGGTATGCTCCATCCTGATTCAGATTCCGCTGGGCATGGCCCTGGCAACATTCCTGGATGCCGGCGGCAGGAAATTCAATCTTTTCAAAATCCTCTGGTTCCTGCCGTATCTGATGAGTTCCGTCGCGGTCGGCTTCCTGTTCTATTATCTGCTGGCGACCAATGGAGGCCTGATCTCCGGAATTGCCACGCTGTTTGCGGGCAAGCGGACCATGGTGGATCTGCTGGGCAAATCCCCGCACGCGCTGTACGCGGTGATCGGCGTTGTGGCGTGGCAGTATACGCCCTTCTACATGGTATACTTCATCGCCGGATATTCCAACATCGATACTTCCCTGTATGAAGCGGCCGTCATCGACGGCGCGAACCGGCGGCAGTATATCTTTAAAGTTGCGATTCCACTTCTCGGACCGATTTTCAAGACAGCCTGCACAATGTCCCTGATCGGATCCCTGAAGTATTTCGACCTGATCTGGAATATGACGCAGGGCGGGCCAACAGGCGGAACAGAGCTGATGGCCACATATATGTACAAAATGTCCTTCCAGAAGTTTAACATGGGGTACGGCTCAGCAGTTGCGGGCGGCATGTTCATTCTGATTACTGTTATTGCGCTGCTGTTCCAGAAAGTCTTTGTCGTGAAGGAGGATTACTGAGATGTCAAATATGGCTAATCCTCAGCGGGAAAAGATGAAAAGCCGCATGGCCTGGTCCGTCGCGATCTTTTTCGCGCTGATCTGGGTGGTGGTAACGGTTGGCCCGTTCATTTTCATGGTCGTGAATTCCTTCCGCGACAAAAAGATGATGGGACGGCAGGGCGTTCTGCATTTTCCGGATCCCTGGTATTTCCAGAATTATCCGGACGTGATCAACAACGGCTTTTTCGGATTCTTCTTCCGTTCCCTGCTTATTGTCAGTATCTCCCTGGTGCTGATGCTGATCATCTCCTCCTTTGCGGCATATCCGCTGGCACGGATGAAGTTCAAACTTCGGGGCTTCCTGTACGCGGGAATTGTGGCCATGATGTCCGTGCCCATGCACGTGACGCTGATCCCGGTTTACCAGATGACCAACAATATGGGACTGATCAATAACCTGTTCTCCCTGCTGGGACCGTATGTGGCCTTCGCACTGCCGATGTCGGTCTTTATCCTGACAGGCTTCATGATGACCATTCCGAAGGAAATGGAAGAAGCGGCGGTAATAGACGGGTGCAACAAGTACAACATGTTCTCCCGGATTATCCTGCCGCTTGCCAAAGCCGGCCTGTCCACCCTGGCGATCTACAACGCAGTCGGCATGTGGAACGAGTTCGCCTTCGCGAACACTTTCCTGAATGATATCCGGGTGAAAACGCTTCCCCTGGCGCTGGGCGCGTTCAAGGGCGAGCATTCCCAGGATACGCCCCTGATCCTGACCGTTCTGACGCTGTCGGCATTACCGACGGTGATCGTGTTCATCATTTTCCAGGACAAGCTGGTCAAGGGCATGATGGCAGGCGCCGTCAAGGGATAAGGATGCCGCGCGGCGCGGATCACAACTGAACAGGCGGAATTCCCCGGTGAATTCCGCCTGTTTCAATATAACGGAAGACAACAGCATGAGGAACCGACCGGAAAGAAAAGGAGCATAAGCCTGTGAGAGCAACAAAGGAATACCGGCTGCAGCTGACGGAGGAAGCGAAGAAAATCGTTTCCCAGATGTCCCTGGAAGAGAAAGTCAACCTGATGAGCGCGAACCTGGACGTCAGCATCCTGACTCCCGAATATGTGGGGAAGATGATGTCCGACGATACAATGCACTATAATGTCACGCCCTATGAAGCGGGCGGATGCGACCGGTTCGGCCTTCCGCCGATGAAATTCGCAGACGGGCCGCGCGGCGTGGTCTGCGGAAACGGTCAGAGCACCTGCTTCCCCGTATCCATGGCCCGCGGAGCAACCTTCGATCCTGCCCTGGAGGAGGAGATCGGTCACGCGATCGGCCGGGAGGTGCGCGCGTTCGGCGGAAACCTGTTTGCCGGAGTATGCATCAACATGCCCTACAATCCGGGATGGGGCCGCAGCCAGGAGACCTACGGCGAGGAAACAACCCATATCGGTGCGATGGGCGCGGCGCTGGTCCGCGGCGTGCAGAGCGAGGATGTTATGGCCTGCGTCAAGCACTTTGCCTTCAACAATATGGAAAACGCCCGGTTTAAGGTTTCCGTGACCTGCGACCAGCGTACGGAAAAGGAAGTCATGCTTCCGCATTTCAAGGACTGCCTGGATGCCGGGGCCGCGAGCATCATGAGCTCCTACAACCGCTATAACGGCGTGCAGTGCGGACATCATCACTACCTGCTGACTGAAATCCTGAAGGGTGAGTGGGACTTCGACGGCTTCGTTATGTCTGACTTTATCTGGGGCGTCAAGGATACCGTGGAAGCCGCCAACGGCGGACAGGATATCGAAATGATGCTGACCAATTATTTCGGCGACAAGCTGATCAAGGCCGTGCGGGACGGATTTGTGCCGGAGAGCCGCATCGACGACGCGGCGCTGCGGATCGTCCGGACCATTCTTGCCTTCGACCGCGGGCACAAGGAATACGATATGTCCGTCGTGGGCTGCCAGGCCCATATCGACCTGGCGAAGAAGGCGGCGGAGGAATCCATCACGCTGATCAAAAACAAGGGCGTGCTCCCGCTGAACCGGGAGAAAATCCGGAAACTGGCAGTCATCGGCGAACTGGGAGACACCGCGAATATCGGCGACCACGGCTCTTCCCAGGTGCGGGCGGCCTACATCGTGACACCGCTGCAGGGGCTGAAGACCGCTGCGCCGGCATGTGAAATCGTTTATGACGACGGATCGGATCCGGAAAAGGCAAAGAAAACCGCCCGGGATGCCGACGCGGTCGTGTTTGTTGTGGGCTACAACCATCACGACGAGGGTGAATTTGTCTCCGAGGAGCAGAGCGGCAACTATCTGGGCGGCATCGGCGGAGACCGCAAGGCAGGTCTGGGACTGCACGGGAAGGATGTTGAGCTGCTGCAGGCCGTGCTTCCTGAAAACCCGAACCACGCGGTGGTGCTGATCGGCGGAAACACGATCATGATGACCGAATGGGCCGATCAGGCAAACGCTATTCTGATGGCCTATTATCCCGGCCAGGAGGGCGGCACCGCAATCGCGGAGATCCTGTTCGGCGACGTGAACCCGTCCGGTAAGCTGCCCTATGTCATCCCGCGGCAGGAAAGTGATCTGCCGTACGTGGACTGGGATGCGGACGATCAGTACTATGAATACTATCACGGGTACACCCGGCTGGACAAAAACGGAATCCGGCCGCTGGTGCCCTACGGATTCGGCCTGTCCTACACGACATTCAAGTTCAGCGCGCCGGAGGCAGTGAAGGAAGGGGAGGAGCTGGTTGCACGGCTGTCCGTGACCAATACCGGCAGCCGCGCAGGCGACGAAGTGGTGCAGCTGTACGTCGGATGCCCGAACTCCGCAGTGGACCGTCCGCTGCAGCAGCTGAAGGGCTTCAGGCGCGTCAGTCTTCAGCCCGGTGAAACCAAAGCGGTGGAGATCCGGGTTCCGCTGGAAAAACTGAAGTGGTATGATCCGGTGCACCGCGAATGGAAACTGGAAAATACGGAATACACCGTCTTCACCGGGTCCAGTGAAGCGCCGGAGGATCTGCAGTCTGTGACGATCCGCCTGGGAGAGTAAGAACGGGAAGCGCTGAACAGCGCAGGATCTGAAGGATACGAACCGCAAGGAACATACTCCCTTCAGACGGCAGAAGCACACTGCTGTCATGAAGGGAGTATGTTTTTGACGGAGCGTTTTCCGGTGTGATATGATCGGGACAGGAAAATAACACGGGAAAGAAAGGAAGATATGACATGGAACTGTTTGATCTGTATACCGCAGAGCGGGAAAAAACAGGACGGACAATGGTGCGCGGTGAACCGACACCGGACGGGTTTTACCGCCTGGTTGTCCATGTCTGCATCTTCAGTCCGGAGGGACAGATGCTGATTCAGCAGCGGCAGCCGTTCAAGGAAGGCTGGTCCAACCTGTGGGATGTGACCGTAGGCGGCAGCGCTGTGTCGGGAGACAGCAGCCGGTCAGCGGCGGAACGGGAAACCCGTGAGGAACTGGGCCTTTCCATCGATCTGTCCGATACCCGTCCGACAATGACCATCAACTGGGAGCATGGCTTTGATGATTATTATATTCTGACGCAGGATGTGGATCCGGCGTCGCTGCAGCTGCAGTATGAGGAAGTGCAGGCGGTGCGCTGGGCCGGCAAGGAGGAAATCCTGCGGATGATTGATGACGGACGCTTTATTCCCTATGAGAAGAGCCTGATTGAGCTGCTCTTCTTCCGCAGAAATCACAGCAGCTCCCATACCCGGAGCGATCCGACAAAATAATCCGGCAGGAACCGGGGAGGCGCCGCATGCATCATAACTTCCTTTTTGACCTTGATCAGACGCTGCTGGATTTCCACGCGTCTGAATACAAAGCGCTCGGCATCGTGCTGACAGTAAACGGCCTTCCGTTTTCGGACGAAATCTATCAGGCTTTCAAAGCATACAATAAATCCCTCTGGCTGGAGCTTGAGAAGGGAACGATCACAAGGACAGAGCTCTTTACGAGGCGGTTTGAGGATGTTTTCAGAAGGTGCGGCGGAGAAACGTACGGGCTGGACCCTCTGCAGGTGAATGATGATTTCATCCGGACGATGTCTGTAAACGGCGTTCCGATGAAAGGCGCGCCGGAATTTCTGAGAAAGCTGAAAACGGGTATACCGGACGCCGGAATTTATATTGCTTCCAACGGCGCGACCGTAAACGCGAAAGGCAGGATTGCTTCCACGGGGCTGGACCGGTATATCGACGGAATATTTGTGAGCGAGGATATGGGCGCTGCGAAACCTTCCGCCGCGTTTTTTGAATTTATCCTGGAAAGAATCCGGGAACCCCGGGAATCGTGTATTATGATCGGCGATTCTCTTTCCTCAGACATGCTGGGCGCGAAAAATGCCTCCATGGCATCCGTATGGTTCATGCCGGAGGGAGACGTCAGTGCAGCGGTGAAGGAATATGAAATCGATTACTGCGCTTCCTCCTTTGACAGTCTGTACAGCATTCTGGCCGGATGGGCGGCAGCCCGGGACAGCGGCCGGAAAGCAGTCTTCACTGCGTCGGATGCCTGTTCCTGAAAAACGCGATCAGCGCGGACAGAAAGGAAACAGCCTCGTTGACGGATCCGCCGACGGAGCCGGTCAAAAGATTACAGGCAAAGGCAAAAGACGGCGAACGACACCGAAATGCGGCAAAAAGAGAAACGGATGTTGACAACGGCACGCGTATGATATAAACTGCAGGTACAACCGGTATACCGGTATGCAGGAAGAAAAATCCATAGCACAAAGGTATCCTGTACAGACAGACATCGGGAAGCAGAACCACCATCAACAGGGACTGACTTTGAAAGAGGGTGAAAACGGTGAATGTGAAGGACAAGGTTATCATGATTACCGGTGCAGGCGGCGGCCTGGGAAGCGAAATGGCGAGAGTGCTCAGCCGGCACGGGGCAAGGGTGTGGCTGCTTGACCTGGACGGGGGAAAAGGACAGGCAGCAGCGGACGAAATACGTGCAGCCGGCGGGGAAGCCTGGTTCGTCAAAATGGACGTTACCAGCGAGGAAGACTGGAAGAATGCCATTCACGAGGCCACAGAGACCTGCGGAAGGCTGGACGTGCTGGTCAACAATGCGGGGATCAATATCCGCAAGCCCGTGGAGGAAATGAACATCGACGAGTGGTGCACCATGATGAAGGTGAACACCGGCTCAACGTTCCTGGGATGCAAGTACGCGATTCCCGTCATGCGGGAGCAGGGCGGCGGCGCGATCATCAACACATCCTCCGTATGCGGACTGATCGGCCATAAGTATACACCCGAAGCCTATACGGCCTCCAAAGGCGCGGTTACGATGCTGACAAAGGCGATTGCCTCCCGGTACGCAAAGGACGGCATCCGCTGCAATTCCATTCATCCCAGTACAGTCGACACGCCTTTCGTTCAGGTGCTTTTCAAGGATCCGCAGCGGAAGGCGGAACGTCTCGGCGAAGTGCCGCTCGGCCGGCTGGCCACGGTGGCTGACGTGGCCAACGCGGTTCTGTATCTGGCCAGTGATGAAGCCAGCTTCATTAACGGTGTCGCCCTGCCCATTGACGGCGGCGTAACATGCTATTGACAAAGGAGTGAGATTCATGCCGTACACTGAAAAAGAACTTCATGATCTGAGAAAAATAGCCGCAGATCTGCGGGCGGACCTGATTGACATGATTCCTGCCGGGAAGGTGGGTCATCTCGGAGGCAGCAGCTCCATTATGGATGTCACCGCAGCCCTGTATTTCAAGCACATGCGGGTTTTTGCCGATCCCAAAGATCCCCGGCGCGACCGCTGCGTTTTCTCAAAGGGCCACGCGGTGCTTGCGCAGTACGCCGCATTTGCCGAGCTGGGTTATGTGAGCCGGGAGGATCTGAAAAAAGTCAAGACGCTGGACGGAACGCTTCAGGGACATCCGGATATGGATCATACGCCCGGCATTGAAGCCGTGACCGGTTCCCTTGGGCAGGGCCTGTCCGTTTCCCTGGGCATGGCGCTTGGTCTGCGCGTGGACGGAAGCGACAGCCGGGTATACTGCATCGTCGGCGACGGCGAGATGGATGAAGGCCAGATCTGGGAGGCCGCAATGGCCAGCGCTGCTCACCGGGTGGACAACCTGGTCGCCATTATTGACCGGAACGGTGTACAGGCTACGGATACGGTTGAAAAGGTTCTTCCGAACGGACAGATCCGGGAAAAATGGGAAGCATTCGGCTGGAACGCCATCGAAATTGACGGACATGACATGCTGCAGATTCTGGAAGCGCTGGACGCGGCGAAGCAGTGCAAGGGAAAGCCCACTGCCATTATCGCGAATACCGTCAAGGGAAAAGGCTTCCCCTTCGCGGAGGGAAAGGCTGCCTATCATAACGCAGCCATGACGGAAGAGGAATACAAAGAGGCCCTGTCAATCGTTGCAAGAATGCGGGAGGAGGTATAACCATGAGCAAGATGAATATGCGGAAGGCATACGGCGAGGCACTGCTGGAGCTGGGCCGGGACAATAAGAGCGTGGTGGCGCTGGAAGCTGATCTGGGCAAATCAACCATGTCCAATATGTTCGGCGGCGCGTTTCCCGAACGCTATTTTCAGATGGGAATCGCGGAAGCCAATATGATCTCAGCGGCAGCAGGACTGGCTCTGACGGGACATGTTGCCTATGCCAGCACCTTTGCCGTGTTCGCCAGCGGACGTCCATATGACCAGATCCGCTCCTCCGTGGCCATTCCCCGGCTGAACGTAAAAATCTGCGGTTCCTCCGCGGGCCTGTCCGACTTCGGCGACGGAAAAACCCACCAGTCGGTGGATGATATTGCCCTGATGCGGGTTCTGCCGAATATGAAGGTGTTCTCTCCCGCTGATTATTACGAAACAAAAAAGATCGTCAAAGCGATGGCGGAGATGGACGGCCCCTGCTATATCCGGGTGAACCGCAACGACGTTCCCAATGTGACAGAGGAAGACACCCTGTTCGAACCCGGAAAAGCTGTGCAGATGAAGGACGGCAGCGACGCGGTTGTGTATGCCACGGGCTATATGGTATATCAGGCACTGGAAGCTGCAAAAATCCTGGAGGCTGAAGGCATTTCCGTCCGTGTTGTCAACCTTCATACCATCAAGCCCCTGGACGCGGAAGGCGTGCAGGCTGCGGCGAAGGGAATGAAAGGCGCTGTGACGGTTGAGGAAGCAAGCGTTATCGGCGGCATGGGCGCAGCAGTCTGCGAAGCGCTGGCAGAAGGACCGGCTGAAAGCCGGGTCAGGGTGCTGCGCATGGGGATTCCGGACTGCTTCGGAACATCGGCGCAGACCTATGAGGAGCTGCTGGTTGAATATCATCTGATGCCACAGGATATCGTGCAGTGTGTGAAGAAAGCAATTGTGTGACCCGGGGACTGAAAGGAGACATAAAAAATGAAAATCGGATTTATCGGATTGGGCATTATGGGAAAGCCGATGGCGAAGAACCTGGTCAAGGCCGGGTATGATGTAATCGTAGCGGATAAGTTTGCTCCTGCCGCAGTGGAGGAGCTCGTGGCCTGCGGCGCTGCGGCCGGCGCGTCCAACATGGATGTCGGTTCGCAGGCGGACATCGTGATTACGATGGTCCCAAACTCTCCCCATGTGAAAGAAGCGCTGTTCGGTGAGGACGGAGCAGCTAAGACCATGAAGAAGGGGACGATCGTGCTGGACTGCTCTTCCATCAATCCCATTGCTTCCCGCGAAATCTGCGCCGAGCTGGAAAAGCGCGGCATCGAGATGCTGGACGCACCGGTGTCCGGCGGTGAGCCTAAGGCGGTCGACGGAACGCTTGCCTTCATGGTCGGCGGAAAGCAGGAAATCTTTGAGCAGTGCCAGCCGATTCTCAGCAAGATGGGATCATCCGTCGTCCGGTGCGGCGATATCGGCGCCGGCAATGTGACCAAGCTGTGCAACCAGACCATCGTTGCCGTGAACATCGCAGCCCTGGCGGAAGCCATGCAGATGGGTCAGATGTGCGGTGTGGAACCGCAGAAAATCTTTGAGGCCATCAGGGGCGGCCTGGCCGGATCGACAGTTATGAACGCAAAGGCGCCGATGATGATGGATCAGAATTTCAAGCCCGGATTCCGCATTGATCTGCATATCAAGGATCTGAACAATGTGGTGGACGCGGCCAAAACTGTGGACGCTCCGATTCCGCTGACGCAGGCGGTGCTGGAAATGATGAAAATCCTGCATCATGACGGCGACGGCAGCTGCGATCACAGTGCGCTGCTGAAATACTACCAGAAGCTGTCCGGAGAGACCCTGCACCATTGATTTGTTCCGAACACGGCGGAGGGGAATCCGTCAGGCACGGAAGAAATGAAGAGGTGTTTGGATGTCTGAATACAAGGCTTTGAACAATATCGCGTATGATCATCTGCGGGATATGATCTACAACTGCGAGCTCGAGTTCGGAAAGGTTTACAGTGAAACAAAGCTTGCCGCACAGATCTCTGTTTCCAGAACACCGGTGCGGGACGCCCTGAACAAGCTGGCGCATGAACGGTACATTGATATCCTTCCCAACAAAGGATTTATGCTGCATACGCCGAGCAGGGCAGATATCAATGAAGCATATCATGTCCGCAGAATGATTGAGGATTACTGCGCCGGGATCGTCTCCGCCGATTATCCTGACAGGCACGCGGCGGACACGATCGGCAGGATGGAGGAAGCGCTGCAGCAGCAGCACAGACTGCTGGAAAATGATGAGGCCTACAGTATCGGCCGGTTCTGGCTGGATGATCTGGCATTTCACAAGGCGCTGCTGGAGCATCTGAATATTCAGTCTCTGATTCAGCAGTACGAAAGCGTGATGTATATTTTTATGCCGCACCATCTGATCCGGAATCCCAATATCCGGGAAAAGGATTTCCGGGTGTTTGAACGTCACCGCAGCACACTCGCTGAGCATACGGATATTATCAGAGCGCTGAAAAGCAAAGACAGCAATGAAGTCAGAACAGCGGTGTCCGTGCATATCGATTCCGGCCTGAAGGCGCTTCTGCAGCGCCTGGAACAGAATCCATAATTTCCGGACCATGAAACAACAACAGCCATGCAGGAACGTAAAGCTCCCGCATGGCTGTTTTCTGTGAAGCACTCTGTCTTACAGCGCATTCCGCCCGTCAGGCCGCGCGCTTTTTCCGGCCGGCCGTTTCCTGACGGTAAAAAGGGTCAGAACAAGTCCGGCAAGAGCGATGATCATGGCCATGAAGAATACAGCCGAGTAGGCCGGAACTGCTTCGCTGCCTCCGGACGCTGCGGCAGGGAACCGTTCCATGATCAGTCCGGCAAGCACCGGGCCGACAAACATTCCCAGGCCGTAAACCGCCTGATAGATTCCCATGGCCGCGCCGCGCTTTTCGTCAGGGATTTCCTCTATTGCGCCGGACATCGTCTGAGGCATGATCAGACCTACGCCGGATCCCAGCAGGGCCTGAACGGCCAGAAGCGTTCCCAGCGAATCGGTTTTCGGATAAAGAAAGCATGCCGCGGCAAGCAGCAGAAATCCGGCACAGAGTACAGCCTTCCTGCCAAGCTTACGCAAAAAGCGGGTTCCGCTGAGCCGGGAGAGAACCATGTTCGGCAGAAGATTTGCCACGGACAGATAACCCAACTGGGCGGTTGTCAGACCGATAACCTCCCGGGCCCAGTTCTGAACAAAGCCGAGGGCTGTTGACCAGGCAACCATCTGATAAAGCGTTGCCAGCAGGGTGCTCATGAGCAGCCGCCGGTTTCCGGCCACCTCAAGAAGCCCCCTGAAGGTCAGAGGCGCACCTGACGGCCGCTGCTCCCGGATCCGCGTCATCAGGACGAGACCGACGATGCCCGCGGCCGCGGCCAGCAGAAACGCGTAAATTTCACCGATATATCCGGCCAGCTGCGCTCCGGCCAACATGGCCAGAATCTGGGATCCGCATTGCGGCACAATGATGCGGCTCATGGCTGCCGGAACCTGGTCAGCCTCATAACCGGCGGTATAAAGCACCGAGAAGTGCACCCATGTGGCAGCGGTGATTCCGGATATCCCGCGCAGGATAAGCGCTGCAAGCGCCAGGCCCTGGGGAATCTGATCCCTTCCGGCAAGAAAAGCGATGAAGGCCAGACCGGCCGAAGCGAGAATGGAAAACCCGAAGCCGAGCATAATAAACGGCCTGCGCTTTTTCAGCACATCGGACAGAACGCCCAGCGGAATCCGGAAAGCCATCTGGGTCAGTCCGTAGCTTCCGACAATCATGCCGGCAATCGCTCCGGAGGCTTTCAGCTCATTTACGGCATAGCTCGTCAGAAAGGACGGATAGGTATATACCGAGAACCAGAAGAAGAAAATGGCAAGAAGCATAAGCCTTTCGTTATGCCTGTATGCTGAATCGCGGTTCATATGAGCTCTTCCGTCCTTTCCCGGAAAACCGGAACATTGTGCAGGGACCGCAGGACCGGCACTGACAGTTACCGTCCGGAAAACGTCAGATACAGGGCCTGGGCTGGCGCCGAAGGCAGGGATTGTTTTACAGGCATTATACCACGAAACCGCTTCATATTGAATGGCTGAGCGGCACGCAATCCCTGATTTCCTCGGTGCCCGTCTGCGCCGTACTGCATCCCCGTGCAGGATTCTGAAGAACAAAAGAAAATATGGGAAAATGTGCAGATACACTTTACAGACATATACAATTGATGTTACTATATTACCATAAGAACCATCTTTGCGGGGAGAAGAACCCCGGGAGAACCAAAAACGGAAAAGGAGAAGGCAAATGAAAACAAGGAAAATCTGGGCTCTGACACTTGTGCTGGCGCTCCTCATCGGCGCCATGGGAGGAGTGACCGGGAGCTTCTCGGCAAAAGCGGAAGAAATAACCTTCCCGCTGGCGGAGCCGATTACGCTGACAGCCTGGCGTGTTGCAGCGACCTCTGACCCGAAGCTTGGCATTACCACCTACAACGACATTGAAGCTGTTCAGGCCTGGGAGAAGGCGACAAATGTCCACATTGAGTGGCAGATTCCCCCGTCCGGACAGGAGCAGGAGAATTTCAACCTGATGATCGCCTCCGGTGATTATCCGGATCTGATCTTCGATGTGGCGCAGTATTATGTGGGCGGCCTGGACAAGGCGATTTCCGACGGTGTGATCGTTCCCCTGAACGACTACATGGACAACCGTCTCAGCGACTACAACGCGCTGATCAGCCGGAACGAAACGGTTTATAAGGACTGCAAGACCGACGAAGGAAACTTCCCCGCGGTGTATTTCATCAACACACCGGACCAGGGCCCCTGGTACGGCATGGCAATCCGGCAGGACTGGCTGGATGAGCTGGGACTGGCAGCGCCGGTGACCTATGACGACTGGCATACCGTGCTGAAGGCCTTTAAGGACAAGTATGGTTCCAAATCCCCCCTCTGGCTGAACTATCACGCGGGTGACGTCTTCAGCGTGTTCTCCGCCGGCTATGGCGTGAGCGTGCTGGGCGCTTCCGGCGCAGGGTTCATCAATGTGGACGGAACGGTGAAATACAGCCCGATCGAGGACGGCTACCGCGATTATATCACCATGCTTCATGAGTGGTATGAGGAAGGCCTCATTGATCCCGACTTCTATTCCAACACGACCGCTACCTATATTCCCCCGGATGATCTGTGGGCGACCGGAAATGCAGGTGCCTGGCCGGACATCTACACGCTGCTGGACATCCGTCCCTACATGGGCGCGGATGAAAACAACAAGGACATGAACGTTGTGCCGATCGCCGCTCCGGTGCGGAACGAGGGAGACACCCTGCACCTGCGGCAGTACAACTTCACCCGCGGCACCAACGCCTGCGCCATTTCCACCGCGTGCAAGAATCCGGAGCTCGCCGCCGCTTACCTGAACCTGGGCTCCAAACAGGAATATGCCTGGCTGGCCTATTACGGCGTTGAGGGCGACACCTATAACGTGGTGGACGGCAAGCCGGTATACACGGACAAGATCCTGCACAACCCGGACGGACTGTCCGCCTCTGACGCAATGACCAAGTTCTGCTTCCGCTCCGCGGGCATGTATATCTGGGACCGTGAGCTGCAGACCGCCGGCCCGAAGGCCCTGAGCGCCATCAACGATATCTGGCCTTCCAACGCTGACGGTAACTACATGATGCCGAACATCACGATGACATCGGACGAAGCTAACCGCTACAGCGTCCTGATGGGCGACATCAGTACCTTTGTGGAAGAGAACACGACGAAGTTCATTCTGGGTTCCCGGGATCTGTCGGAATGGGACAGCTATGTACAGTCAGTGAAGAGCATGGGTGTTGAAGAAGCCGTCAGCCTCCAGCAGGCTGCGCTGGACCGCTTCAACGGCCGTTAATCTCCACTTCCTGGCGGGGCTTCTCTCTCGGAGGGAAGTCCCGCTTTTGACATGAAACAGAGGTGTGCCATGAAATCATTCCTACTGGACATCAAGAAGAATCCGGGTATCTATCTGATCCTGCTCCCGGTGCTGATCTGGTTTATCATTTTTGCCTATCTGCCGATGTTCGGCCTGGTGATGGCTTTCGAAAACTATACGCCCAAGGGCGGTTTCTTCGGGAGCCAGTTTGTCGGATTCAAGCATTTCGCGGACTTCTTTGGCAGCGTCTATTTCGGCCGCCTGATCCGGAACACACTGCTGATCAGCCTGCTGAACCTGCTGTTCAACTTCCCGGCGACGATCATTCTTGCCCTGCTGCTGAACGAAGTCAAAAACAAGGTGTTCAAAAAGACCCTGCAGACGGTCAGCTATCTTCCGTATTTTATTTCGCTGGTGATTGTCTGCGGTCTGATCGCCACCTTCACTGCCTCTGACGGACCGATCACCGAACTGATCGTAGGCCTGGGCGGAAAACGGCAGAACTATCTGGGCCAGCCGGAGTATTTCCGTACCATCTATATTCTGTCGGACATGTGGCAGGGCCTGGGATTCGGCAGCATCATCTATCTGGCGGCGCTGTCGGGCATCGATCAGGAGCTTTATGAAGCGGCTTCCCTGGACGGCGCAGGTCATATTCAGCAGCTGATCCACGTAACCCTTCCCGGCATTTCCACCACAATCATTACGCTGCTGATCCTCCGGATGGGCACGCTGTTCGCGGTAGGGTATGAAAAGATTATTCTGCTGTATTCGACCAACACATATGAAACTGCGGACGTTATTTCCAGCTATGTGTACCGGAAAGGCCTGCAGGAATTCAATTACAGCTATTCCTCGGCAGTCGGCCTGTTCAACTCGGTGATCAACACAACGCTGCTTGTTGCCAGCAACAAGCTGAGTAAAAAGTTCACCGAAACCAGTCTGTTCTAAGGAGGGATTGCAGTGAAAATCAAAGCATCTCCAAGCCGGATCGCGTTTCTCATATTCAATTACTGTTTCCTGACCCTGCTGGGACTCGCGTTTATCGTTCCCGTCTGGCATGTGGTGATGGCCAGCTTTTCGGACGCGGCAAAGCTTACTTCCCATACGGGGATCGTCTGGTGGCCCCTGGGTGATATGAACCTGGGCGGATACCGCATTGTCCTCTCCAGTCCCAGCATCGGCACCGGCTACGCGAACACTGCTTTCTACGTGATCGTCGGTACGACGATCAGCATGGTGCTGACCATCATGGGCGCCTACGCGCTGTCCCGGAAGACTATGAAATACCGCAATGTGTTCATGCTGTTCATTTCTTTTACCATGCTGTTTAACGGCGGTATGATTCCCACCTACATGGTGGTCAAGAATGTGGTTCATATGTATGATACGCGCTGGGCGGTGATCGTTCCGACGGCAATCAGCGTATTCAACCTGATCATTCTCCGGACCGGCTTCCAGCAGGTTCCGGAATCCCTGATCGAATCAGCCAAGCTGGACGGAGCGCATGAATGGACGATTATGTTCCGGATCATTGTGCCGCTTTCCAAGGCAACGATTGCCGTGATTATCCTGTATTACGCGGTCGGCCTCTGGAATTCCTGGTTCCCCGCAATGATTTACCTGAAGGGCCGGGACAAGTACCCGCTGCAGCTGATCCTTCGTGAAATCCTGCTGCTGAACGATACCGGCGTCATGACCACCTCAGCGGATGCTGTCAAAAACGTACAGCTGGAGCGCAATCTGGTCAAGTACTGCACCATCATCGTCAGCACGGTACCCATCATGTGCTTCTATCCCTTTATCCAGAAATACTTCACCAAGGGCGTCATGATCGGCGCAGTCAAGGGTTAAGAAAAAACAGCAGAACAGGAGAAATATCATGGCAATTGAATACGGCATCTGTCTGACCGAACAGGGCAGACCTTATCCTCACTACTGGGAAAAATGCGTCGGATCCTGCCACGCCGCAACTCTTCTGCGCAGCGACGTGCAGGATCATATCCGGAAGGCGCACAGGGAAATCGGCTTTCAGTATATCCGCTTTCACGGACTGCTGGATGACGATATGAGCGTCGTGATCAAAGGCATGTTTCCCGGACAGACGACACAGATATCCTTCTTCAATATCGACCGGGTCTTTGACTTCCTGCTGGATACAGGCATGAAGCCGTTTGTGGAGCTTGGTTTTATGCCTGAAGCCTATGCCAGCACGGAGCAGACCACTTTCCATTACCGGGGCTTCTCTTCCATGCCGAAGAAGGATGAGGACTGGGTCAATCTGATTACCCTGCTGATTGAGCATCTGGAGGAAAGATACGGCGCTGCCGAGGTCCGCAGCTGGTTCTTTGAGGTCTGGAATGAACCGAACCTCCGATTCTTCTTCGACGGAACCATGAAGGACTATTTCCATCTGTATGAGCTGACCGCCTGCGCCATCAAAAAAGTGGATCAGAGGATCCGCGTTGGCGGCCCCGCGACCAGCAACAATATGTGGATTCCGGAGTTCCGGGCTTTCTGCGAGGAAAACGGAGTACCGCTGGACTTTATCACGACGCATCATTATCCTTCCGACGATCCGCTGTCCAGAGCCGGTATGAATACGGAGGACGAAAAAGGCCCCGGATTTGGTTCCATACCTAATTTTGACACTCTGTCCGAAGAAGAGCGCAGGGAAGCAATGGAAAAGATGGCGGAATTCTTCAACAGAGAAAATAACAATCCCCGGGACGTCCTTTATCAGACTGCCAAAAAGGCAAAGCAGGAGGCGGGGGATTATCCGCTCTATTACACGGAGTGGAATGCCGGCCATTACGATACCAGCTATGCAGCGGCAGGCGTGGCGGCGACCCTGGCTTACAACGAGGGCCTGGTGGAAGGCTATTCCTACTGGTGCATATCCGATATTTTCGAAGAGATGGGGCTTCACGGGCTCCCCTTCAACAATGAGTTCGGCCTGGTGAACGTATACGGCGTCAGGAAACCCTGTTACCGCCTGTTTGAGCAGCTGCATGCAGCCGGAGACCGGCGCCTTTCAGTGAAAAACCAAGGCGCCAGCCGGACGGCGGAGGTTCTGCCCCTTTCCGACGGCGGCACGGTGACCCTCTTCGTCTATAATCATGATATTGAGGCCAGGGATATCCGCACTGAGCAGGTTGCACTGCATCTTGAGGGTCCGGTAAAATCCATATCCATAGCCCTGATCGACAGCGGGCATACCAATCCCTGCGGATGCTGGGAAGCACAGGGAAAACCTGTTTATCCCACGAAGGCCCAGCTGGCGGAGATCGAGGCGGCATCCCTGCTGGTCTGGCAGGAGATCCCCGTGAACGGGACGGAAAACACGGTCACCCTGGAGCTGGAGCCCGAAAGCGTAGCCATTGTGAAAGCGGTACTGGCCTGATCTGTTTCAAAAGAATCAATCCGACTGAAATGTTTCCTGAAGCGCAGAACCGACGGCCATTCCGCTCCGGTTCTGCGCTTCAGACTAAACGGAATGATCCTTCGGATCAGAAACAAAAAACATTCTGAACGACAAAGGAGGAAACCATGTCCAGATATCTGGCCCCTACATCCCCTGAAATTACTGAACGCGAAATTCAGCATCAGGCCCGGGTCCGGGCGATTGCCGGCGACTGCATGGTTCTGCTGGAAAATGATGGGACGCTCCCGCTGAAGGAGCAAGGGCGGATCGCGCTGTACGGCAACGGTGCCAGGGCTACCGTTAAGGGCGGTACCGGCTCCGGCGACGTGTACGTCCGGGAAACCATCAATATCGAGGAAGGCCTCCTGCGGGAAGGCTTTACGGTCACAACAGGAGCCTGGCTTGACCGGCAGGATCAGGCATCAGCGGCGGAACGGCAGGCTTTTGAGCAGGCGGCTATCGACGCCGCGCTGGCCGCCGGACAGCCCAAAGAAGCGGCACAGATGATGATGATTCTGAATCCGCTGTCACCCAAAGCCCTGGCGGAAATTACAGAGGAGGACGTCGACGCTTCCGGCACCGATACCGCGGTGTTCGTACTGTCCAGGAACAGCGGCGAGGGAAAGGACAGGAGCGCGGAGCCCGGTGATTATGAGCTGTCGGAGCAGGAGATCCGGAGTCTCACTTTCCTGGGAGAAAAATATGCCCGGCTCATCGTGCTGCTGAATGTCGGCGGAGTGATTGACACGAAACCCCTGCGGCAGATTCCGGGAATCAACGCTGTTGTGCTCATCGGCCAGATGGGTAACATCACCGGGCTGGCTGTGGCGGATCTGCTGTCAGGCAAGGCTGTTCCGTCCGGGAAGCTGACGGATACCTGGGCTGAAAACTATGCGGATTATCCTTCCTCTCCGACCTTCAGCCATAATGACGGCGACGTCTGCGACGAGTATTATACGGAGGGTATCTTCGTTGGATACCGGTACTTCGACTCTTTTGATGTAAAACCTGCCTACGCGTTCGGTTTCGGACTGAGTTATACGGACTTTACAGTAGAAACAGAAAAGGTCAGCATCGAGGGAGCGGACATTCTGGTCCGCGTGCGGGTGCAGAATACCGGTAAGGAGTATGCCGGCAGGGAAGTGGTGCAGGTCTATGTGTCCGCGCTGGCAGGGGAAACGGTCAAACCCTGGCAGGAGCTGCGCGGATTTGCGAAAACCGGCATGCTTCAGCCGGGAGGGGAGGAAACCCTGAGCATCCGTATTCATGCCGCCTCTCTTGCGAGTTTTTGTCCGGAACGCTCCGCCTGGATGCTGGAGAGCGGGGATTATATTCTCCGGATCGGAAACAGCTCACGGAACACACATGCTGCCGCCGTCATCCATTTGCCGGAAAGCGTTGTCACGAAAAAAGTCAGGCCCCTTTTCCGGGATCCCGACGGCGCGCTGACTGAAATAACGCCTTCCGGAACACCCCGGACCGCACCGGACGAAGCGGCGGATATTGCCGCGGCGGATAAACTGACACTGGATCCCGCTCTGATCGAATCTGAGGAGGCGGAATATTCCTCTCTGCAGGATGCCCTGCAGAAGAAACCGGACAGACTGATTCCCTTTGATGACGTTGCCGGCGGCCGGGCTTCCACGGACGATTTCATTGCCCAGCTGACGGATGAGGAGCTGGCCTATCTGATGGTCGGAAACTCAGTGGACAATGTCGGGTTCAACAGCGTTCTGGGCGCCGCAGCGAAAACGCTGCCCGGAGCCGCCGGCGAGACCACCGGCAAGCTGGAAACGAAATACGGCCTGAAGCAGATGGAACTCTGCGACGGCCCTGCCGGACTGCGGCTGACCCCGGAGTATATCGAGCAGCCGGACGGAATGGCTGTTGGCCTGGGCGGCATGACCTTCGGCGGGGACCGGGATGCGGAAGGAATTCACCACTATCAGTATCTGACGGCCGTTCCGATTGCCGTGACCCTCGCATCCTCCTGGGATCTGGAACTGATTGCTTCCATGGGGGACCTGGTCGGATCGGAGATGGAAGACTTCGGAGCAACCCTGTGGCTGGCGCCCGGCATGAACATCCACCGGAATCCGCTGTGCGGACGGAATTTCGAGTATTATTCCGAAGATCCCCTGCTGGCCGGGAAATGCGCGGCTGCGGACACCGAAGGCGTGCAGCGGCATCCCGGATACGGCACGACGGTTAAACATTTCCTGGCCAATAACCAGGAGGATAACCGGATGTTTACGAATTCCCATATTTCCGAGCGTGCGATCCGGGAAATTTACGCGCGGAACTTCCAGATCACGGTCGAGGAGGCGCAGCCCATGTCGCTGATGACCTCCTACAATCTGGTGAATGGTGTTCACTCAGCCAACAATGAGGACTCCGTCACCCGTCTGCTGCGGGACGAATGGGGCTTCCGGGGCATGGTGATGACAGACTGGCTGACCACCAGCGACCTGAGCGCACAGCTTTCCGCCGGAGCAACGCTGAAATACGGAAAATCTGACGCGGCGCTGTGTGTGAAGGCGCAGAATGATCTGATTGAACCGGGAGAAAAAGCGGACTTTGACCGGATCATGGAGGGCCTTGCGCAGGGTGTCATCACCCGGGCTCATCTGGAACGGAATGCCAGGAATACGCTGACTCTGATGCTGCGCAGCCATCTTTATTCCCGTCAGCCGTACAACACGGCGGTTCCCGGGAAATGCATCACTTTTACACAGGAGAAATGACAGGCTGTATTCATAAACACGGGCAGGGAATAAGCTTTCCCTGCCCGGAATCATGGAAGCGGGCGCCCTTACGGATGCCCGTTTTTTTCTTTGTTCTGATCCTCAAGCAGCCTGTCGAGGATCGCGGCGGCCTCTCCGGCCAGACGCAGGCATGGACGACGGGCATAGAACTCAGGGGTCCGCTCCTCAGGCACGCCGCCCTCTGTCACCTGCACGCCCTTCAGCAAATCCCGGCATATGATTGAACCGTTCTGTTCCCGGAACAGGCGGGCATATTCCTGGACCAGGTGATAATGCGCCGTTTTGGCGTTCCGGTCCCGGGGATCAGCATATCCCTGTATGGCGCCCAGCGCCATCAGCGCGCCGCTGACGGTGCCGCATACCTCCCGCAGACGGCCCATTCCCCCGCCGAAGGAGGATGACAGCCGCGCCGCTGTATCCAGATCCAGGCCGGTCTCGTCGCAGAAGGCGCAAAAAACAGCCTGGGAACAGTTGTATCCTGCCATAAACAGCCGCTTCGCTTCTTCAGCATGATCCATTCCGATCTCCTCCTATTCCCATGAAAAACGCTCCCGAAGTCACCCTCGGGAGCGCGGGAAAAACATGGGATTATTTGCTCATCGCCTGCTGAACAGCCACGGCCACGGCCACAGTCATACCGACCATGGGGTTATTGCCGGCGCCCAGGAAGCCCATCATTTCCACGTGAGCGGGAACGGAGGAGGAACCGGCGAACTGCGCGTCAGAGTGCATGCGGCCCATGGTGTCGGTCATACCGTAGGAGGCAGGGCCGGCGGCCATGTTGTCGGGATGCAGCGTACGGCCGGTGCCGCCGCCGGAAGCCACGGAGAAGTACTTCTTGCCGGCTTCCCAGCGTTCCTTCTTATAGGTGCCCGCCACGGGATGCTGGAAGCGGGTGGGGTTGGTGGAGTTACCGGTGATGGAAACATCCGCGCCTTCGTGCCACATGATGGCAACGCCTTCACGCACGTCATCCGCGCCGTAGCAGTTGACCTTCGCCCGGTCGCCGGTGGAATAGGCCGTCTTGCTGACGATGGTCAGCGCATGGTCTTCCTTCACGTCGGCGGACAGGTAGTCATACTTGGTCTGCACATAGGTGAAACCGTTGATGCGGCTGATGATCATGGCAGCATCCTTGCCCAGACCGTTCAGGATAACGCGCAGGGGCTTGGTGCGCACCTTGTTGGCGTTCAGAGCGATCTTGATGGCGCCTTCCGCGGCGGCGAAGGATTCATGGCCGGCCAGGAAAGCGAAGCACTCGGTTTCCTCATCCAGCAGCATGGCGCCCAGATTGCCGTGGCCGATACCGACCTGGCGCTGATCCGCCACGGAACCGGGGATGCAGAAGGCCTGCAGGCCGACGCCGATCCACTTCGCGGCTTCGGCAGCGGACTTCGCATTTTCCTTCATGGCGATGGCGGCGCCCAGCTCATAAGCCCACTTCACGTTCTCGAAGCAGATGGGCTGAGTGCTCTCGACGATGGAATAGGCGTCAACGCCCTTGCCGTTGGTGAAAGCCTTGACATCCTCAAAGGTCTTGAATCCGTATTTGTCCAGGACGGGCTGCAGCTGAGGCATGCGTCCTTCGTAGTTTTCAAACAAAGCCATTTGCAGCGCCTCCTTTATTCTTTGCGCGGGTCAATCCATTTGACCGCGCCGTCTTCTGCCTTGAACCGGCCATAGGTGCCCAGATTCTTGTCATAGGCTTCCTGGGCGGACAGGCCCTTCTTGATATCGTCCATCATCTTGCCGAGGCTCAGGAACTGGTAACCGCAGACCTGATCGTCCTTGTCCAGCGCCATTTTGATAACGTAGCCTTCGGTCATTTCCAGGTAACGGGTGCCCTTGGAACGGGTGCCGTACATGGTGCCGACCATGGAGCGCAGGCCCTTGCCGAGATCCTCAAGGCCGGCACCGATGCGCAGGCCGTCATCAGAGAACGCGGACTGGGTACGGCCGTACACGATCTGCAGGAAAAGCTCCCGCATGGCGGTGTTGATGGCGTCGCATACCAGGTCGGTGTTCAGCGCTTCCAGAATGGTCTTGCCGGGCAGAATTTCACTGGCCATGGCGGCGGAGTGGGTCATGCCGGAGCAGCCGATGGTTTCGACCAGGGCTTCTTCGATCACGCCGTTCTTCACATTCAGGCTCAGCTTGCAGGTGCCCTGCTGCGGCGCGCACCAGCCGATGCCGTGAGTGTATCCGGAAATGTCCTTGATTTCCTTCGCCTGAATCCATTTTCCTTCTTCGGGGATGGGAGCAGGACCATGGTTGGGGCCTTTGGCGACACAAACCATGTCTTCAACTTCCTTGGTGTATTGCATGTGACTTTGTCCCTCCTGTTCAGGTTGTTTTTAATATAGGATGACCAGTTCAGTATACCATATCCGGAAAACCGCACGCAACTGTTTTTTGGGTATGTTCAGGTGAAATGTACCGTGTTGCCTCCTGCCAGGGATAGCGCATCTCATCTGCGGACAGACAGGGACCGGCCGGCGGCGGAATATGGCAGGGACAAGCTGACACTACTTTCCAAAGCGACGCTGCAGACCGGCTGCAACACAACCGTTGAACAGGATGTCAGAAAACTCTGACAAACAACATTGTAATGTTACGTCTGATTCGGGTATAATAGATTGATACAGATACAATATCAGAACGAGGAGGAAAAGACGTGACCATCAATTTTGAAAAAAACGGGACCACTCTGACCGCCAAACCCGAAGGACGGCTGGATTCGGTCACCTCGCCGGAATTCGGACAGTGCCTGGAGCCGGAAATGAACGGCATGACTGAAGTGATCATCGACCTGGAAAAGGTGGAATATGTTTCTTCCGGCGGACTTCGGGTGCTGCTGACTGTGCAGCAGGAAATGGAAGACCGGGAAGGAACCATGAAGGTGATTCATGTGAATCCCCAGATCATGCAGATTTTTGATATGGTAGGCTTCCTGGATGTTTTTACAGTGGAGTGACGGATCCAATACCGCAAACCGAAACGAACAGGAGGCCGCGTCCGTGAAGGAGATAACAGTTCCCGCCGCGCCGGACAGCGTTGAAACCGTAACGGCATTTGTGAACGAACAGCTGGATGCGATACGCTGTCCGCTGCCTGTCAGGACGCAGGTCGATATCGCCGTTGACGAGGTGTTCAGCAATATTGTCCGATACGCCTACGGTCCGGAGAAAGGCACTGCCACAGTGCGCGCGGACGTGACAGATGAACCGCTCAGCATGACCATTACTTTCATCGACCGCGGAAAGCCTTATAATCCCCTGACCACAGCAGCGCCGGACACGACACTGCCGGCAAGGCAGCGCCGTATCGGAGGCCTGGGCGTGTTCATACTGAAAAATACAATGGATGATATTGCCTATGAGTACAGAGACGGCATGAACATCCTGACGATCCGCAAGATGTTCTGAGCAGAAGAAGGAGCTGGAAAGATGACAGCGGACGGAAACAAGATCAAGGCCATTTTCTTTGATGTGGACGGCACGCTTTTTTCCCACAGGCTGAACGACGTGCCAGAAAGCACCCGCAGGGCACTGAAAGCATTGCGGGAACGCGGCGTTCTGACCGTTGTGGCGACAGGCCGCCACATGATCGAATATTCCCAGCTGCCCGTCGGCAACATTGAATTTGACGGCTACCTTACTCTGAACGGGCAGCTTCTGCTGGATTCCAACAGAAAGGTATATGCCGGCACTGCCATCAATGAAGGAGAAATGAAAGTCCTGGCGGGGATTTTTAAGCGCAAGCAAATCCCTTTTCTTCTGGTGGGCGAAGATCAGCGCTACATCAATTTTGTGGATGAAACGGTCCTCCGTACAACAGCTGAAACAAAGCAGCAGATTCCGGATACAGGCATTTACAACGGCGAAAAGATCTACCAGATTTTAGCTTTTGTCCCGGAGGAACAGAAAAGGATCCTGGATGAATTGCTGGATGAATGCTCGATTACAAGCTGGAATGACACAGGCATCGACATTATTCCCAAGGGCGGAGGCAAGTCTGCCGGCATTCAGAAATTCCTGGATGAACACGGCCTGGACCGTACCCAAATTATGGCTTTCGGCGACGGTGAAAATGATATAGACATGCTTCAGTTTGCCGGCATCGGCGTGGCAATGGGCAACGCCGGTGAAGCCGTGAAAGCCGCAGCAGATTATGTAACCAGCCCGGTGGATGAAGACGGAATTGAAAATGCCCTGAGGCATTTCGGCCTGATTGACTGACAGATAAAACCGATGAATCCGGTACGCGGGCGATATAGCTTCAGTGCTGATTCATGTTTAGCGGGGTGAGTTCATGAGTACACAAGCCTCAGATACCAGACTGATCTCCAAGCTCTTCTTCAGGCTTCTGCCATTGCAGATTCTTCTGGAACTGATGAGCGCGGTGAACGGCATCATTTCCGGCCTGTTTGCAGGCAACTTCATAGGCGCGGAAGCCATGGCCGCCATCGGTCTGTACAGCCCCATCAAAAAACTGACCGCCGCGGTCAGCACCATTTTTGTCTGCGGCGCTCAGATTTCCTGCGCCCGGTATATGGGCGCGAATCAGGTGGAACGCACCCAAAGCGTTTTTTCCACGGATATATTTATCACCGGGGTTGTTTCGCTTATTGCCTCAGCCCTGCTTTTCCTGGGCGCGGCAACGGATGCGGCCCGGCTTATGACGGCGGATGCTGCTGTCCGAATATCGCTGAACAGGAGTCTGCTGGGACATGCCGTCGGCATGCCGGCGCTGCTGCTTGGGCGGCAGTTATCCGCTTTTCTGTCGCTGGAAAACCAGACACGCCGTGTCACCATCGCCAGCCTGTGCAGCATCGGAACCAAGCTTGTATTCAGTTATTTACTGGTTGTCGTGATCGACCTGGACATTTTAGGGCTTGCACTGGCTTCGTCTCTGGGAAACTGGGTGTTCCTGCTGGTTCAGATTCAGTATTATTTCTCCGGGAAATCCGTTCTGAAGCTGTCCAAAGCGGGTGCACGGCTGAAGGACGCTGCGGAAATCGTGAAAACCGGATATACGGGAGCTGTCAACAACGGATATCAGACGCTGCGCGGCTTTATTGTCAACGCCCTGATTATACAGTTTGTGGGCTCGGCGGGGCTGTCCGCCTGCGCGGCGGCTGACTCTGTACTGAATCTGTTCTGGACGATCCCGTTCGGAATACTGGCGGTATCCCGTATGCTGATGAGTGTGAACATCGGTGAGGAAGACAGGCAGTCCCTGACGGATACCATGCGTGTGTCGCTGTTCAGGTGCGTGCCGCTGATGTGCTGTGTATCAGCAGCCCTGATAGCTCTGGCAGTGCCTCTGACCCGGCTGTTCTTCCGGGATCCGGCCGATCCTGTGTTTCAGATGACTGCAGCCGCCTTCCGCATTGTTCCGCTGAGTATGCCGCTGAGCATTATACTGCTGCAGTTTTCCTGCTACGCTCAGGCTTCCGGAAAACAATTCCTGATCCATCTTCTGTCCGCACTGGACGGTGTGGTCTGCATGGTCAGCTTCAGCGCGCTGCTGCTTCCTCTTCTGGGAATGAACGGATTCTATCTGGCTTATATACTCAATGGCCTTACCTGCGCGGCGGCAATCGTTTCCTATGCCTGGATCAAGCGCAAAAAGTTTCCCCGGAATATGGAGCAGCTCATGGTGATCCCGGATGATTTCGGTGTGGCCAAATGCGACCGCATGGACATCAGCGTCCGCAGAAAAAATGACGTAATGAGCGTATCCAAACAGGTGATGGATTATTGCAGAAGCCGCGGCCTCGATGAAATGCGCGCGTACCTGTCCGGACTGTTCCTTGAGGAGATGGCGGGTAACGTCGTGGATCATGGATTCAACAAAGACAAAAAATCTCATTCCGTCGACATCCGCGTCATTTTCAAGGACGACGATGTGATCCTGCGCATCAAAGATGACTGCATTCCCTTCAATCCCGCAGAGTGGCAGGACATTCATGACCCCCGGGACCGGCTGAAGGGCGTGGGCATCCGCATGGTATATCTGGGAGCCAAGGATGTGAAATACCAGAACATCCTTGGTCTGAATGTACTCATGATCCGTATTTAACAGGAGGAGCACCCGTGAAAGGTCAGAAAAAGAGACTGCCTCTTTCGCTGAAAATGAATCTCTTCATCATTGTGCTCGTGCTGTCGGTTTCTCTGGGACTGGTTTTTACCAGCTACCGGGTGTACTGCAGAAAAGTGGACGCTCTGTATTTTGCCCAGACGGAACGCGCAGCAGAGGATGTGCTTGCCTCAAGCAAGGATTCCATGAAGGGATTACTGCAATATTACCGGACAGACGAATTCGCGCAGGCGCGGCAGCAGGCTGCGGAAGCGGAAGATGAAAGCATACTTCAGGCATGGATGACATCCAGACCATGCTTCTACAAGGATATAACAACAGAAGAGCTGCTGAATGGAATGATAGCTGAAGGGACGGATGCTGAGTACATTCAGATGATGTTCAGCCTGTACGGGGATTACCTCTCCGCGGAGTCGATCCTTCTCAGTGTCAGGGATATTTTTGATGTTGCCAATGTATACCTGCAATTCGATGAAAACGGACTCACCTATAACGTGGCAGATCCCGCGAAAGGGGTGCTCGGCATTGGCACAGCAGAGAAAGCAATCCCTGTTTTTGCCGCTTACGGCGATAACGCGGACGTCCCGCCCACTGTATACCAGGGTGACGGCGGCTGGCTGTGCACCACCCGTCGGACGATCAGGGACACATGGACGGACGAGATTCTGGGAACAGTCGGCGTGGATATTGATATGAATGAGGTAATGAAGGAACGCCACTGGTTTCTGATGAACAGCTTCCTGTTTATTCTTGCTGAGCTCGCCGCTGCAATTGTCATTGGCGTGTGGCTGATGCACAGAGCTGTCACCCGGCCACTGAACATGCTGGCCAAAGCCGCAACGGGCTTCGCCAAAGACGAGAAAGGATACACAAAGGCAGACGTGATCCGGCTTCCCATCCGTTCCCGGGATGAAATCGGTGATCTGTACCGGGAAATCCAGTCCATGCAGAGCCGTATTGTGGATTATACGGATCATATTACCCAGATCACAGCGGACAAAGAACGGGTGAACACGGAGCTGCGAATGGCTACGAATATTCAGGCATCCATGCTGCCCGGTGTATTTCCGCCATTCCCGGAACGCAGGGAGTTTGATCTGTTTGCCAGCATGAATCCGGCAAAGGAAGTCGGCGGTGATTTTTACGATTTCTTCATGACTGACGAGGATCATCTGTGCACACTGATCGCCGATGTATCCGACAAGGGCGTGCCTGCCGCGCTGTTCATGATGTCTTCCAAAATCCTGATCAACTACCGCGCCCAGCAGGGCGGAACGCCGGGTGAGATCCTGACAGCGGTGAACGCCCAGATCTGTAAAAACAACAAATCCAAAATGTTTGTGACCGTATGGCTTGGAATTCTGAATGTAAAAACAGGGCAGATGGTCTGTACCAATGCCGGCCACGAGTATCCGGCCATTCGCGGCAGCGATGGCGTTTTCCGCATCTTCCATGACAAACACGGCCTGGTGGTCGGCGGCGCTGCAAAGTCAAAATACAGGGATTATGAATTGACACTTGCACCCGGCGACGCTGTCTTCGTCTACACGGACGGCGTACCGGAGGCAAACAATGCCGCGGGAGAGTTCTACGGTATGGAACGGATGGAAGCTGCCCTTAACCGCGCCGCAAAGGAGACGCCGCAGGGGATCCTTGCAAGCGTGAAAGCCGATGTGGATCAGTTTGTGCAGGGGGCAAAACAGTTCGACGATCTCACGATGCTGTGTCTTGAATACAGAGGATACGGAGAGCAGCTGACAGGGGAGGAGCACCAGGCGGCTGATCCTATGATCAATCCTTGTCAGGCATCCGGCGCAGACGCTTCAGCGGTTGCCGCGCTTGCCTGTGAGCTCTGGCCGGAACATTCAGCAGAAGAAATGACGGAGGAAACCGTTTCCCTGCTCGCACGGGAAGACGCGGCGGTTTTCCTGTACAGAGAGCAGGGAGAAGGCGTGGGGTTCGCTCAATGCCAGCTTCGCAGGGATTATGTGGAGGGGGCGGAAACATCACCGGTGGGATATCTGGAAGGAATCTATGTCTGTGAGGGCATGCGCCGCCGGGGCATCGCCCGCAGGCTGCTGTCCGCGTGTGAAAGCTGGGCCAGGGCCAGGGGCTGCACAGAATTTGCCAGTGACTGCGGGCTGGACAACACGGACAGCCAGAGCTTTCACCGCGCGGCGGGCTTTGAGGAAGCCAACCGGATCGTTGCATATGTGAAAAAACTGTGAGCCGTTACAGGAATATGTGAAGAACTATACCGTGATCCGGAAACGGGGAGGAAGCATGATGATCGAAACCGAACGCCTGCTCCTGCGGGATTACACCCGGGATGATTATAACGCCCTTTATGAAATCATGTCCGATCCGGAGACTATGGCGCATTACCCCGCGCCGTTTGACGAAGCCCGCACCAGGCGATGGATTGAATGGAACCTGGAAAACTATATGCAGTACGGCTTCGGCCTGTGGGCAGTGGTGCTGAAGGAAACGGGCGAGTTCATCGGGGACTGCGGACTGACTTTGCAGAACATTGACGGGGAGATGCTTCCGGAGATCGGGTATCATATCCATAAGAAATACTGGCGGCAGGGCTTTGCCAAAGAAGCGGCCCGGGCTGTCCGGGACTGGACGTTCCTGAACACGGAATATAACGTGCTGTATTCCTACATGAAGTATACCAATGAGGGTTCCTGGCGCACCGCCATGGCCAACGGCATGAAAAAGGTGAAGGAATACCCGGATCCGAAGAACACGATCTCCTATGCTTTTTCCATTACAAGGGAAGAATGGGAAAAAGTAAGGGATAAAGAATGAGGGATGACATGGAACAGTATATTGAAGGAAACAAGGCGGCATGGGAGGAGGCGTTCGAGAACAGGGACGCTTCCTGGGGCGCTGACATACCGGAACGCATCCGGACGGAAGAATATCCGTTCTTCAACGAGGAAACGAAGAGCGTGCTGAAAAATCTCCATACAGAGGGTGCTGTGATCGGCCAGTTCTGCTGCAATAACGGGCGGGAGCTGCTTTCACTGGTTAAAAGCGGCAGGGCAAAGAAAGGCGTCGGTTTTGACATCGCCGAAAACCAGGTGGCGTTTGCCAATGAAAAAGCAGAGGAGCTGCGACTGCCGTGCACGTTTGAGGCAGTTAATATATACGATATTGACGACCGTTACCGGGAACAGTTTGACATTGTGCTCATCACCATCGGGGTGCTTTGCTGGTTCCGGGATCTGAACCGTTTTTTCGCGGTTGCCGCAAAATGCATGAAGCCAGGGGCATCTATTGTGATCAATGAACAGCATCCCTGCACAAACATGCTTGCCGCGGAGGGCGAAGAGCTGTTCGATCCGGAGCACAGGACTGCGTGCCCTTATTCCTACTTTGTGCATGAATGGACAAGCAATGAGGGCATGTATTACATGACGCAGAAAAGGTACCGGTCAAAGACATTCACCGACTATACGCACCCGCTGTCGGAAATCATTTCCGGGATGTGCAGCAACGGGATTGTTGTGACCGGCCTGCAGGAATTCGACCGCGATATCAGCGGCGGCTTCGGTGCGCTTGATCACAGCGGTTTTCCTCTTTCCATGATCATCCAGGGACGGAAAACGGAAAGGTAAACGATGAAAACCGGCTCTGGCGCAAATGATGATTTCTGTCAGGAGGAAAGCAACTGTGGATGACAATCATGTGAAGTTTATGAAACGGTGCTATGAGCTGGCGATCAGCGCCGGAAAAAAGGGTCATGACACCTTTGGCGCGGTGCTTGTGCATAACGGGGAAATCCTGGAGGAAGCGGAAAATACGGCAGACTACGTTCACGGAATCTTCGGGCATGCGGAATTCAATCTGGTGCACAGATGCGCCAACAAGTATTCCGATGAAATCCTGGAGCACGCTGTCGTATATACCAGCTGCGCTCCCTGTGAACGGTGCCTGGCAGCCATTGCGTCTCTTGGGGTGCATCAGATCGTGTGCGGCGTTTCCTACAACGCGTTCTGCAAGCTGCTGCCCTTTGATTATCAGGCGGTGGATCGCGAAGGGCTTCTTAAACAGCTGGGTATTCAGATGACGCTCAGGGAATCAGTGCTGGAAGAGGAAGGAATGCATGCGTTTGAATGGTGGGGCGGTGAATACCATCCGCTGGAGGAACTGATCGCCGAAATGGACGAGGTCAAAAAGAAACAGAAACAGGGAAATCAGACGGCGAAAAAGGAAAGCCCGGAATAACGGAACAGCAGATACTGCCGCTATTCTGCAACAGAGAAGATACAAAAAAAGGACAGGCTGTCAGATACAGCCTGTCCAGACCATCGACAAACCCCTATTTCTAGAGGTTTGTCGATGGTCGGAAGCGTTGAGAATCAACGCTTCCGTGGATGTGGAGCATAGGGGAGTCGAACCCCTGGTCGCGCTACGCTTGGTCGATTAACGCAGAGCCCACTGGGCTCTGCGTAACCGTCAAACGATTCAGCGTCAGCAATTTTCCTGAGCCTGTTCGCTCCACGGCATCAGTTTTTCCAGGAATTCATCTGTGAAATGATGATTTGCTGCTGTGATCTGCCGGAACAGCCAGCACAGGTACTCAAATACGTCCAGGCCGTTTGCTTTTGCTGTTTCCACAAGGCTGTACATATCGGCACTGGCACCGGCTCCCTTTGCCGTCTGGCTGAATAGCCAGTTCTTCCGACCAATTACAAATGGACGGATTGCATTTTCCGCTCTGTTATTATGAGCCGGAAGATTCCCGTCTTCCAGAAAACGGCAAAGTGATTCCTTTTGATTGCGGGCATAGGTCAATGCTCTCTCGAAATCTTTATTGACTCCACGCGGATCAACCTGTTCGCACCACAAATAGAACCGGTCAATGATCGGCTTGATCTTTTCCTGCCGTTTCTTCTTTCGTTCTTCCGGATTCAGGCCTTTCAGCTTCTTTTCTTCCAGAAGAATCTCCTCGCAGAAGTCAAAACCGGTTTTTGCCTTGCTCGGTGTCAGCATCTTTTTATCTGGTGATGCTTCTATGAATTTTCGTCGGGCGTGAACCCAGCAGCCGCATCGGGTTCCATCTTCTCCGGCACGGTTATAACCGGAATAACCGTCTGATACGAAGTATCCCTTATAACCGTCGAGGAATCTTGAAGCACATTCTCCCTTTCGGGAAGGCTGATAGTCGAAGATGACGATCTGTTTCTCCTCACATTCACCGCTTCGGAATACCCACATATGGCATTTATCCGGGTATTCTTCTCTGACAACCTGCACCGGTGTTTCGTCACAGTGCAGCACATGGGATTTCAGCAGCTGCCGGTGCATATATTCCACCAGAGCTTTCCCGTAATACTTGTCAACCTCCAGGATCCAGTTACAGAGCGTTGCCTTTGACATGGGGAATTTCGCCCGCTCCCAGTCTTTCACCTGACGATCCAGCGGTATCGCCTGAACATACTTGGCGTAAATGACCTGGGCAATCGTAGAGGGACTTGCATAACTGTGTTTCAGGAAAGGATATCTGTATTCCGGCGGAAGCTGGGCTTTCTTGAAGATGGTTCTCGGACGATTCTTGCATGCAGCGCAGCGTTCCTCGCTGGCAAACAGGCAATGAATACATGCTGGTGTTCCGTTCTCACAGCACTTGCAGCTGTAAACACCGCGGTAGAATTCATGCTTCTCAATATGTGCAGGGATGAATTCGAATTCTTCCTTGACCAATTCCTTGCCGATGAGATTCATTTCACGGCCGCATTCGTCACAGTTCCTGGCCGGGGTGTCCAGCAGGTAATCCTGCGTGAGTACCGGAAACTTTCCGAACAGTTCCTTGCGGGAGTTCTTCTTCCGCTTGTGCGCGGTAACCTCGACTTCCTCAACCTCCAGCGGATCCGGGATTTCCGGATCTGCACATTCTTCCGCTTCGTTGAACAGGCTTAGCTGTTCTCCGGCATCTGCCGGAACCTGCGGAACCGTCTTCTCGCTTTTCTTGCCAAAGAGCATCCGCTGCATATTCTGTAGCATGATCTCCAGATCCGCAATTCGTTTATTCTGTTCTTCCAGATTGGTCTCAAGGGAGATGATGTATTCCTGAACATCCTGATTCAGATTGTCGATTGCCGGCCTGTTCAAGCACATTCACCCCCTTATGTCGATATATTATATATTCGACATGCAGAGGGCGAACTCCTTTTGGAAACTCTCTGAAATTTCCTTATTTTTCAATGCTTTCAGAAGAATTCTTTTGGAAGAGAAAATACTTTTTTCTCTATCTCCAGGCCTTCCAGTAACCTGGCATATTGCATCCTGGTCAGCAAACGTACTTCACTTGCGTTCCTCGGCCACTGGTATTTGTATCCGGTAAGCACTTTGTAGAGCAGGAGAAAACCGTCTTCTTCCCACAAAATTGCTTTCATTCTGTCTGCTCGTTTGCCGCAGAACAGGTAGAGGCTTTCAGCATCTGGTCTTATCTGATACTGTTGGGTCAATATGGCTACAAGCCCATTGATGCTTTTTCGCATATCTGTATATCCAGTAATGATATACACATTTCTGTAGGCAATGGTCTCAGCCAGCATGCTTTGTCGCCTCCAGAAGCCGAGCAAGGAATGTACTGCTGACATTGGAAGGAACCCGGAATTCAAACCCGTTCACTGAAAAGTGAATTGTTTCCGGTTCTTCCAGTTCAGAGGCAAGCTCAACCTTGACAATACTATTCTGGGGTGCGGAAACTGATGGAAGATCACTTGCAATTCTACCATATACACACCCAAAACAAAAGAAACCTGGGGATCCTTCCGGGCGTATCTCTGAAAAAAATAGACCGGAGGATCTTTCCATGAAAGCAATTAAAATAATTCTGAAAACGGTTCTTCTGATTTCTCTGGCAATCCATGGCCTGCTATCTGCTATTGTACCGGCTAACGCTGACGTGATGACCGGAGTGAGTACTTCATGTTTTCCAGAGCCTGGCAGAACCGAGACTCACGATTCCTTGACCATCGATCATTACCACGCGTCTGATGGCTACATCATCGTGAAAGCACCCAAATCAAGCTGCAGTCTGAAGATTGCGATTTCTTTCGACGGTGACACCAGGATTCACTATAATCTTAATGCAGGCGGTGAAGAAGAAATCCTGCCGCTTCAGTTCGGCAGCGGTAAATACACCGTTTCACTGTATCGCCAGATCAGCGGCTCGAAATATCAGAAAGACGGTGAAATCTCCTTTACCGTTAAAATGAAGGACAAGCTCGGCTACACCCTGTATCCAAACCAATGGGTGAATTACACCGCTGAAACTGCCGCGGTGCAGTACGCTGATGAGCTTTGTGCTGATTTGACTGACGAGTATGAAATCACCATGGCTATATTTGAGTTCATGAAGAAGAATTTCAGCTACGACTGGTTCAAAGCCAGAGACGTCAAAGCAGGCACACTTAAAGATATTCTCCCCGACATTGATGGTTCTTGGGGAACCGGGACCGGAATCTGCCAGGACATGGCAGCCATCATGTGCGCTATGCTCCGGTCGCAGGGTATTCATGCCCGGCTCGTCGTTGGCACCTGCAGCGGCACGCCTCACGCTTGGGTTACCGTCTACTACCATGGAGATGACGGCAAGCTGAAAAGTCTATCTTTAGACCCGACATACTATTGCAATGCAACCGCCAAAGCCGGTTACAAGGCTGAACGGTATTATTAATCGTAGAATTCGCGGAGTATTCGCCAGGCGTGTATGCCCGGCGGAAACAGATGGGAGGGATCGCACGCGGCAAAAGAAAACCCTTGAGTAATATACCAAGGGCAGCTGTGCAGTATCTGCACACTCTGAACGACTGAAAAATGAGTACGAAAAAACCTTGCAGACTTTGATCTGCAAGGTTTTCTTGTGGAGCATAGGGGAGTCGAACCCCTGACCTCGACAATGCGAATGTCGCGCGCTAACGAGTTCAGCTTTCTGCACTCCCAATTTGGCTTCCACTTTGTTAAATGGGGTGTTAGCAACTTCGATAGAATCGAAGCATCTATACCGCACCCCTTTTTTTGCTCTGAAAAGAAAAAACTCGGCCAACATGAGTGTTATCTCGCGTTGGCCGAATTCTATTTGTTTTATACAGCGATTGCCGGGATGCAGCGTTCCGCTTCATCGATCTGGATCAGAGGCTTCTCCTGAGCG
>JAFRLY010000008.1 GCA_017431005.1 Clostridia bacterium | reverse complement strand
CGGAGGCAATCCCGCGCAGGTCGTTTTCCTCCGCCAGGGAGAGCTGCGCGGACCGGACCAGCATTCCGGGACGGATGCTCCGTCCGTCCTTCACCGGGGTTCCGCCGAGATCCCGCATATTCTGAATCATATTCCGTCCTCATTTCGTATATGCTGTCTGCGCTGTTTTACAGAAGAGATTTTAGCATGCCCGGAAGCAAAGAACAAAAGGAAAAGACACCTGATCCGGCGAAAAGTAAAAATGGAATTGAGAAACGCGGAAATTGCGGGAGGAGACAATTTTATGAATGAGAAAAACAGGAAAACCGGCCTGCTTTTTATGATTATCGGCGGCCTGGCCCTGCTGGGAATCATCATCGGGATGATCGCGCATCTTTCGGATACCATGATCAGAATCTGCGGCGGAATCCTGGTTGTATCCATGGTCACCGTGGCCTATAATTTCGCAAAAATCATGAAATCGGGCAAATGAATCTGCGTCAGGCTGCCCGGATCGTTCCCGGCCGTTTTCAGCAGGTGAGCACGACACAATCCGGATCGGGAAGCCCGAAGGCTTCGAAATAGTGATTTTCCAGGGGAATCCAGCGGTCATAAAACATCTGCAGGGACTGGGGAGACTCCCGTTTCCGCAGCCGTTCCTGCCGGATTTCCCAAGGCGCGTCCACAAACAAACGGATATCGGCATATTGCCGGATAGCGAGCAGATTGCAGTAGCTGCCCTCCAGGATCAGCATCCGGCAGTCCGGCAGCCTTTCTTCCGGCATCAGACAGTCATGCCGGAAGTCATATTTTCTGTATACCACCGGTTTGCCCTGCTTCCAGGGAGCGACCACCTCGCTGACCAGGCGGACGGCATCACAGTTGCCGCCCGGAACGGCCAGCCTTTCGGGGGTTTTCTGCGCGTGGGGAATCACATAATCGTCCGTATGGATGACCGCGGCGCCGAAGACCTCCGCCAGCTTTCCGGCCAGGGTTGTTTTGCCGGAGGCGCAGGAGCCGTCCATCGTGATCAGCACCCGGTCTGTAAGCGCCTGTTCCTTCAGACGCCGGAGGATCTCCTGCTCAACAGCTTTCTGCGTCATGCTTTTTCCGGCTCCTGAAGAAAACCGCGGCCAGCGGCGGGAGAACGATCTCGCAGGAGAAGGGATGCTCCTCCTGGGGGATTTCCTCCGCGCGGAGCACTGTGCCGTTATAGAGATTGCTGCCGCCGAATTCCGCCCTGTCGGAATTCAGGATCTCGGTCAGCTCGCAGTCGAAGGGCAGGCCGATCCGGTAATTCAGATAGGGCTGGGGCGTGAAGTTCACCGCGCAGGCGATGAAGCTGTCCTCCCCGTCGGTGCGCATCACAGCCGCAACGCTGCGCTGGCTGTCGTTCACGTTCAGCCATTTGAAGCCGTCCCAGCTGTCGTCGATTCTGTGCAGGGCGGGCTCGCTGCTGTACAGATGGTTCAGGGCTTTCACATATTTCTGCAGCTCGGGGTGCCGTTCGTAACCCAGCAGGAACCAGTCGAGCTGCTCATAGTCCCGCCATTCCACAAACTGGCCGAATTCCCCGCCCATGAAAAGCAGCTTCTTGCCGGGGTGCGCCATGTACCAGCTGTAGAGCGCGCGCAGGCCCGCGAACTTCTGCCACAGGTCGCCGGGCTGCTTGTCGATCATGGAATGCTTGCAGTGCACCACCTCGTCGTGGGAGAAGGGCAGCACATAGTTTTCGCTGAAGGCGTACATCATCGAGAAGGTAATCTTGTTGTGATGATAGGACCGGTAAATCGGGTCCATATCAATGTACGACAGGATATCGTTCATCCAGCCCATGTTCCATTTGAAGCTGAAGCCCAGGCCGCCGTCCGCGATGGGATGGGTGACCCGGGGGAAGGCCGTGGATTCCTCGGCCACGGTGACCGCGCCGGGGCATTCCCTGTTCACGGTTTCGTTGAGCTTCTGCAGGAAACGGATCGCGTCCAGATTTTCATGCCCGCCGTTCTCATTGGGCAGCCACTGGCCCGGCTCCTTGCCGAAATCCAGGTACAGCATGCAGCTGACCGCGTCGCAGCGCAGGCCGTCGGCATGGTATTCCCTGAGCCAGAAAAGCGCGTTGGACAGCAGGAAGCTGGCCGACTCGCCCCGGGCATAGTCGAACAGCAGCGTGCCCCACTGCGGCATTTCCGCGCGGCGGGAATCCGCGTGCTCATAGCAGGGGGTGCCGTCGAACAGGCGCAGTCCCGCCTCATCCTTCGGGAAGTGCGCGGGCACCCAGTCCAGGATTACTCCGATGCCTGCCTGGTGGAGCCTGTCCACAAGGTACCGGAGCTGATCCGGCGTGCCGTAGCGGGAGGTCGGAGCGTAATACCCGATGACCTGATAGCCCCAGGAGCCGTCAAACGGGTGCTCCATGACCGGCATGAATTCCACATGCGTATAGCCCATCTCCTGCAGATAGGGAACGAGCTGATCGGCGATCTCGGCATAATTCAGAATGCGCCCGTTTTCCCCCCTGCGCCAGGTGCCCAGATGCATCTCATAAATATTCATGGGCTGGCGGACCGGCGTTTTTTCCGCGCGCGCCGCCATCCACTGGCCGTCGTTCCACTGATACGCGGACAGATCCCGCAGCCTGCTGCCGTTGCTGGGCCGGAGCTCCATCTCAAACCCGTAGGGATCGGCCCGCATGTGCCATACCCCGTCGGCACAGAGAATCGCGTATTTATAGGTGCGCAGCAGCTCCGCGGCCCCGGGAGCGCCGTACTTTTCCGGATCGCGCTCCGGCCGGAACAGGGCGTCCGGCAGCCGCAGCTCCCAGATGCCGTCATACTGCTTGGCCATGGGAAAGGCCTCCCTGTCCCAGCCGCAGAATTCACCCACGAGGGAAACGCGCTGCGCGTTCGGCGCCCAGACAGAAAAATGCCATTTCAGTTCGCCGTTTTCTTCCGCGGGGTGCGCGCCCAGAAAGTTATACGCGTCTATGCAGCTTCCCTGGTGAAAGCTTTCCCTTCGCTGTCCGTCCGGCGGATTGTACCACATATCGGCAAGCCCCCTTATATCGTTTTCCTTATGCAGCAATTATACCATATCATATAATAAATTCCAGACATGACTTTTGTTTTCCTGCCGGAACAGCCCCTCGGCCGGAACTCCGCGGTTGCATAACTGCCGGATCCTCTATATAATGAAGGCCGTTCAATGCCGGAAAACCGCCGGCAGCCCTGCGCCCGCGCGGGGACAGGCTGCTGTATATCAGACACCCGGAGGATGCATTATGAAGGTCAGAAATCTCGTATCCAAACGCTACAAGGAAACCCCCGCCGACTGCCAGATCGCCAGCCAGGCGCTGATGATGCGCGGCGGCTATATCAAGCCCGTGGGCAACGGCATCTACACGCTGCTTCCCATCGCCAAACGCATTACCGCGAAGATTGAAAACATCATCCGCGAGGAGATGAACCGCATCGACGGGCAGGAGGTGCTGTTTCCGGTCACCATGCCCGCGGATCTGTGGCGCAAATCCGGCCGGTTTGAATCCATCGGTTCAGAGCTGCTGCGCTTCAAGGACCGCTCGGGCGGGGATATGGTGCTGGGCATGACCCATGAGGAGGCTGCCGTTCAGCTGATGACGGACGTGGCGGATTCCTACAACCAGTATCCGTTCATGATCTACCAGATTCAGACAAAGTTCCGGGACGAGCCCCGCTGCCGCGGCGGCCTGATCCGGGTGCGCGAGTTCACGATGAAGGACGCCTATTCCTTCCACACCTCCCAGGAGGACCTGGAAAAGTACTATATGCGCTGCTACGAGGCCTACAACCGGATCTACGCGCGCTGCGGCGTGCCGGAGGTTGTGGCCGTGGCCAGCGACAGCGGGATGATGGGCGGCAAGGTGAGCCATGAATACATGCTGCTGACCGATGTGGGCGAGGACACCATTGTGCTGTGCCGTGACTGTGACTACCGCGCCAACATGGAGGCGGCGCCCTGCCTGCTGACCAATATCCCCGGCGAAGCCGCGCCGCTGGAGAAGGTGGACACCCCCGATGTCAAAACCATTGAGGAGCTGTGTGCTTTCCTGAAGATTCAGCCCCGGCAGACCTGCAAGGCCGTGATGTATCAGCGCAACGCGGACGATTCCTTTGTCGTGGTGTTCATCCGCGGCGATCTGGACGTCAACGAGACCAAGCTGCGGAACTTCCTGAAGGCGGAGGTGCATCCCGCCGTCGTGACCGAAGGCAGCGGCATCCACGCGGGCTTTACCGGACCGATCGGCCTTCCGGAGGGTGTCACCGTCGTCTGGGATAGCTCGCTGCAGGGCATCGAGTGGCTGGCCACCGGCGCCTGCGAGGAGGACAGACATTATACCGGCCTCAACATTCCCCGGGATATCGGCGAGGTTGCGTATACGGATGTGGCCAAGGCCTTCGACGGCGGCATCTGCCCGGTGTGCGGAAAACCCTCCGTTTACACCAGCCGCGGCATAGAGGTGGGCAACATTTTCCAGCTGGGCACCCGGTACACGGAAGCCATGGACATGACCTATGTGGACCAGGACGGCAGCCTGAAGCACCCCATCATGGGCTGCTACGGCATCGGCGTGGGCCGCCTGGCGGCGTCCGTCTGCGAGGCGCATCACGATGATTACGGCCCGGTCTGGCCGATGAGCATTGCGCCCTGGCAGGTGCAGCTCTGCTCCCTGCGGGCGGATCAGCCGGAGGTGGCGGAAATGAGCCGGAAGCTGTATGATGCCCTGACCGCGCGCGGCATCGAGGTGCTGTGGGACGACCGTCCCGTTTCCGCGGGCGTGATGTTCTCCGACGCCGATCTGTTCGGCGTGCCGCTGCGCGTGATTGTGAGCCCCAAGGGCCTGAAGAACGGAACCATTGAAATCGCTGCCCGGGACAAGTCCATGAAGGAGCTTGTCCCCGCGGATGAGGCGGAGGATTTTGTCTTCCGTTATGTGGAGAACGCCCTGAAGCAGCTGGACTGCCGGCTGTGAGCCGCCGGTTTTGCGGCATAAGCGCTGTCCGTGAGGGCAGCGTTTTTTGTTTGCCCGGGAAAACAGGAGGCTGCCGCCGGTACGGCATCACGCGCCGGGCCTCCGGTTTCGCCGGCCGGAGGAAACCGGAGGAAACGAAAACGTTTCAGAAGGATCGTATTGATGAAAACGGAAATATCATATACAATACATGGGGAAAACAAAAAAATGAATAAACGGAGGGAAATATGAGCGATTTTGTAAACGAGATGCAGCGCTGCTACGTCAGACAGGCGGAGGCGGTCGGCCAGGCGCTGGAAGCCATGCCCGCCGCGCTGGCTGATTTCAGGGCTAAATTCTCCGGCCGGCGCTTTGACTGCGTCGTCCTGCTGGGCATCGGCAGCTCCTTCCACGCGCTGCGCATGGCGCAGTCCTTTGCGCAGCAGACCCTGGGCGTGCCCGTATGGACGCAGACGCCGGAACAGCTTGACTGGCTTACACCGGCCATGGCCGGCCGCGTGCTGGTGATTGCTGCATCCCAGTCCGGGACAAGCACCAATGTTCTTGCGCGCATGCGTGAGATCCGGGCAATGGGTATTGATGCGGCCGTGATTACGCAGGGGCTGGATTCCCCCCTCGCGCAGGAGACCGGGTGCGTGCTGCCGCTGAATATTCCCGAGGAAAAAGCCGGACCGAAGACCATGGGCGTCATGGGCACGGCGATTACCGCCGCGTTTGCGGCCTGTGCGCTGAGCGGCGGGAATGCCCGGGAGCAGCTCGCGGCGGACGTGACGGCCTTCCGCGGGCAGCTGGCCGGGAACCTCCCCGCGGTACAGGACTATGTGCAGGCCAGGGCGGAAGCGCTCGCGGCGCACTGTGCGTGGCTGGTGGTGGGGGAGAAACGGCTGCATGCCTGCGCGGGCGAATCGTTCCTCAAGCTGGTAGAGACCGTGCGCCGCCCGTCAACATGCTATGAGCTGGAGGAGATCGTCCACGGTCCGTGCGCATGCTTCTCGGAGGATACCGCGCTGCTGTGCCTGAGCGAGGAGCGGACGCGCGGGGAACGGGTGCAGGCGCTGTGCAATCTGTGCGAAGAAAACGGCGGCACGGTTTACGATGTCATCGCGGCAGCCGGGCCGACGCGCGAAGAGGACGGTAGGCTGCTGCTGGCCGCGCCGGATCATCCGATGCTGACGGCGCTGATGATGCTTCTGCCCGCGCAGGCGATCAGCGCGTTTATTCCGCCGCTGATGGGCATCGACCTGGACGCGCGCAGCACGAGCAAATGGAACGCCATGCTGGCGGGACACCTGTAAGGAGGGAAGGTCATGCTGTTTCTGGGATGCGACAGCGGCGCGACGAAGGCTGCCTTCATCGTTTCGGACGGGGACGGCCGCGTACTTGCTGCCCGGGCGTTCCGCGGAGTTTCCCTTGTGACGGACGGCCTGGACGGATACAGGAAAAGCATGCGTGAGTATACGCAGACCATCCTGCGGGACGCAGGCGCGCAGGCGGAGGAGATCACCCACGCCGCCTTCGGGCTGACCGGATACGGAGAGTCACGTACGGCGACCGATGATATGCGGGAAACCTTTGAGGGCGTGCTGCCGGGCGTGCCCTGCGAGCTGGTGAACGATTCGGTGACCGGCTGGTGCGGCGCGCTGCGGGGTCAGACGGGCATCTGCATTGCCTCCGGGACCGGATCGGTTGCTTACGGCGAGGACGCGGACGGCCGCGGCATGCGCGCGGGCGGCTGGTCCATCCGCTTCGCGGACGAAGGTTCCGCATACTGGATTGCGTCTGAGGCGATCCGCGCGTTTTTCCACCAAGCCGACGGCCGGGAGAAAAAGACCCTGCTTTATGACCGGTTCATGAATCTGTTCGGCGTGCAGGATCCGCTCCATGCCTGCGAAGAGGTGGAGACGCTTACCGACGGCGGAAACTATGCCCGCGTGGCAGGCCTGCAACGGGAAGTGCTCCGGCTGTACAACGAGGGAGATCCCTGTGCGCGCGCCATCTATGAGCGGGCGGCGGGGCAGCTCTACGGCCTGGCTGCGGCGATCAGAAGATCGCTGCGCTTCGCTCCGGGGGAGCCCGTGCGGATCACCTATACGGGCGGCGTGTTCAGGGCGGGCGAATGCATTCTCCGCCCCCTGCGTGAGCGCGTGGAGGCGGCAGGCGACGTGCTGACCGCGCCGGCGTTCAGCCCGATCAGCGGGGCAGTCGGCTACGCGGCAAGGCACCATCTGTCCGGCGACGCGCTTGAGAAACTGATGCGGGAAGCGGACCGCGCCGGGAACCCGGCGTGAGGATACGGAACATGATTACGCCGCGGCGCGGCGATCAACGGACAGGAGTATGACGATGAAGAAGATTGACTATGAGCATCTGCGCGTGCTCGTCGTCGGCGCGCACCAGGACGATCCCGAGAAGTGCGGCGGAGCGGCGATCAAATTTGCCCGCCTCGGCCACACGGTCAAATTTCTTTGCGCGACCAACGGCCAGAGCGGCCATCAGACCTATCCCGGCTATCAGACTGTAAAGATCCGCGAGGCGGAAAAGAACAGGGCCCGGGACGTGCTGGGCATTGCGGAATACGACTGCCTGGACATCAACGACGGCTATCTGACCACGGAAATCCATAACCGGGAGCGCATGATGCGCACGATCCGCGAGTTCGCGCCGGATATCATCATCACGCACCGGCCGTGGGATTACCATCCCGACCACCGCAACACAGGCCTGCTTGTGCAGGACTGCTCCTACCTACTGCGCGTGCCGAATTTCCTGCCGACGGTCCCCGTGATGGAGAAGCTTCCGCTGATCTTCTATATGCGGGACAGCTTCCGGAAGCCGAACGCCTTCACGCCGGACGTGGTCATTGACATTGACGACGTGAGCGAGCAGCGGCTTCTGGCTTATGCCCAGCATGAGAGCCAGGTATTCGACTGGCTGCAGTGGGTGGACGGCGCGGATCCCGCGTCTGTGCCCACTGATCAGGAGGGCCGCATGCAGCTGATACGCGACATGTATCTGCCCCGCTGCGCGGTGACGGACGCCATGCGCGAAAAGCTGGCCGAGCGCTACGGCGCGGAGCATGCCGCCCGCGTGCAGTACTGCGAGGCATACGAGGCCTGCGAATACGGCGCGAGCCATGAGGGCGTGGACTATAAGAAGCTGTTCCCGTTCTGATACCGGATAAAAGAATCACAGCAAAAGAGGGACGGTTCCGGTGACTCATGAACAGAGTCAGTCAGAACCGTCCCTCCTGTTTGTCCGGGGATTACTGCCTGCTTTTCTTCCTGTTGCTCAGGAAATAAAAGAAGGATTCCGCAATAACGGCAATGATGAAGAAAACGATACTGTCGATGCCGAACAGGGCTTCCCCGATCGGCTCTTTGTAAACGATGGCGTTGTATACCACACCGTAGGCAAACCATGTTGCCGCACCGGACAGAAGTCCCTGCAGAAGGGATTTCTTCAGTATTTCCATGTTCACGGATATTATCTCCTGAAAAACTCTGCACAATCACATTCCGCCGGGCATTTCCGCGTATCCGGTTTATTTGCCGGAGATCACGATGCCGCCGCAGGACAGCCAGGGCAGAACGGAGCTTCCGTCGCAGACCTGCTCTCTGGAAACCGCGATGACATTTTTGAACACATTCTCAAGGTTGCCGTTGATCATGGTCTCCGTGACCGCACCGACAATTCTGCCGTTCTCCACATAGAAGCTGTTCTTGGCCACGCCGGAGAACTCGCCGTTGGCGCCGGGCTGGCCGCCGGAGAAGCCGCCGACAATCAGACCCTTTTCCACCGAGGCGATCATGTCCGCGAAGGAGGTATCGCCGGGTTCCATTACCAGGGCGAAGCTTGTATTCTTCGTGACCGGCCGGCCGGTCTTCTTCGCCGCGTACAGGCTGAGCAGGAAGGTGTTCAGGATGCCTTTGTCAATGACGGTCACATCCTCGGAGCGGTAGCCGTCGCCGGTGAAGGGCTGCGCGGTGGCCAGACGGTCGTCCTGCGCCTTGAGGGAGAGGGTCACCTTGTCGCTGGCGACCTGCTCACCGAGGCGGTTCAGCCACTGGCTGGTGCCCTCCATGATGACCGAGCCCATGATATAGTTGCTGGCCAGCATGTAAATGAAGTTCCCCAGACAGTCGGGCGTCAGGATGACGGTGCCCTCAAACTTCCCGGGCAGGGGCACGCTGTTCAGGCTGGCTTCGGTATCCTTCAGGTGCTGGGTCAGGCTGCCCTGGCTGAGCAGGGGCGTGCTGAGATCGTGAGTGACAACACCCGCGTAATCCAGGCCGGTGTTTTTCTCCCCGTCGGAACCGGACATCTCAACCCCCACGCTGTACGCGCCGTCGAAATGCTCAAAGCGGGTACCGTTCGAGTTGACATAGATCTTATGGCTGTTGGTATGATCCGCGATGACCGTCATCAGGTTCACGCGCGGATAATCGCTCCCGATGGTGTCCATCATGGCCTTCACGCTGTCGTAAAGCCGGGGCATGTCCGCCTCATAGCAGCCGGTCCGGAAGACCTCCGGCTCCTCCCTTTCGGCGATGACGTTGGCTTCGTCCGGAATGGCGGAGGCCATGGCCGCCATCGCGTCCGCGACGACCTTTTCAAGGCCCGCTTCGCTCAGGTCGTTGCCGGAGGCCGCGCCTTTTTTGCCGTCCTGAATCACGGTGACGGATACGCCGCAGTTGAAGATGGTGCGGAACAGATTGAAGTCCGCCTTTTCGGTGTTCAGCTCCTGCTTTTCGCTTTCGCTGACGCAGGTTTCATAGATGCCGACGCCCTGAGCGCGCAGCAGCGCGGTCAGCTGATCGGATACTTTCAGAATATCGTTCATTTCAGCTCCTCCTTTCTCAGCGTCCGCCGATGGTGATGCGGCAGCGCATGTCCGGTCCGCCCATACCGACGGGCATCGGCTGCTTCTTGCCGCAGAAGCCGCTGGAGGACCAGGTCACGTTGTCGGATACCATATCCACGGTTTTCAGCATGTCAAACGCGATACCGGATACGGTGGTATCCAGAAGGGCTTTGCCCAGCTTTCCGTTCCGGATTTCATAGCCCAGCGTCACGCCGAACATGAATTCGCCGGTCAGGTCCGCCTGGCCGTTGCCGCTGTCAATCAGATAATAGCCCTTGTCGATGGAGGCGATCATCTCATCCAGCGGATGGGTGCCGGGCAGGATGCAGGTGTTGCGCATGCGGATCAGCGGCTCATCGTTGAAGGCCCAGGCCCGCGCGTTGCCCATGGGCTCCATGCCGAAATGCGCGGCGGATTCACGGCTGTGCATATAGCCGGTCAGAATGCCGTCCTGAATCAGCACGGCATCCTTCGCGAGCGTGCCCTCGTCATCGAGGTAAACCGGCAGGGGCGCCGGTTTGCCGAAGGCTTCTCCCGCGAAATCAACGAGGGTCACCAGATCGGAAGCCACACGCTTACGGAGATTGGGACCGGCGACACTGCCGCCAAGCACGAGATCCGCCTCGACCGTATGGCCGACCGCTTCATGCGCGAGCATGCCGCCCATCATGCCGCCCAGGATGACCGTCTGTTCGCCCGCTTCGGCGTACACGCCTTCGCACTTGTCCATCAGCTGGCTGTACAGCTTGTCAATGCCGGGCTCCAGGGCCTTCAGATCCGCGAAATGATCGTCAAAGCAGCCCGCCCCGCCGAAGGCTTTGAACAGCTCAACCGGCGCGCCGGCCTTGCTTCCGGCAGTCATCATGACATAGATGTAGCACCGCGGATAGGTGACGTGGCCGCTGGCCGCGTCGGAGGTCACGATGATCTTGTCCTGGGAATCCTCCGTGTAAACCACCGTCCGGCTCAGCAGGCCGGGATACTTGTCCGCGATGTACTGGTCGATCGCCTGGCAGGCTTCGACAAGGCGCTTCTGCTCTGTGTCGATGACCGGCCGGAAGGCCGGAACGGCGCCGGCAGGCAGCGGCGGATAGCCGGCGCGCGCCTTTGCCGCCCGGCTGTCCAGGAACAGCGCGTTTTCGGTCGCCGCCTTCAGCACCGTTTCAGCGTCCTTTTCGGTATAGGACGCGACGGAAGAGAAGCCGTACCGCCCGTTCCGGGTCACGCGGGCGCTGATGCCCCGGCTCTCGCTGCGGGCGTTTTGCACCAGGCTGCCCTTGAGCAGCACCACGCGCCGCGAGCGGTTTTCGTGTCCGCGCAGCACCGTCTGCGCGTTATCCGCAAAGTGTTTCGCCTGCGGAGTAATAATGTCCTGAATCATAAACCCTCCTTATGTTTTGAGTCCCGGGGACGTTCCCCGGCGACTTATACCTGACCTTGAGATATCCGGGAACCGGTTTGCCCGCAATGGCCGTTACAGATCCTCAAGAAGCGCTTCGGCTTCCTCCTTCATGTCGAGCAGACGGTTGGTCCGCTGCTTCCACCGCTGCTCCTCGAGCCGGACCTCCTTCAGGGTTCTGCGGATCTTATCCAGATAAGCCTTCAGTTCCTCCGCGGACAGACCGTCCAGCTGGAAAGCTTCCATATCGTCAATCTCATCACCGGTAAACAGCCCGGAAGACAGTTCAAAGAGTTCATCCGCCACAGTTTTCTCATCCTTCCATGTATTATTCTATACAGGCTTCATTTCCGCCGCTTCAGTCAAAGCGGAAGGAAAGGAAGTCCGCCGCGCCGGCGCCTTCAAAGGTGAAGTAGAGGGCGCGCTTTCCGCCGCCGATGGTGAGAGGCGCGGAATGCAGCGTCCAGGTTTCCGAGGGCGCAACCTTCACGCGCGCAGCGACCGGTCCGCCGCGGCCGTCCCGCACCACCATTTCGCCCTCGCAGGTGCCGCGGGTTTCCACGGTGATCTTCTTCGCGGAGCGGAAGTCGAAATAGCGGTAGCCGGCTGTGGCGCCGTCCACCATATTGCTGATGTACTGATTGGGATTGTCCTCCCGGTCCTCTCCCTCCTGGGTGAAGGCGGGATGGTTTTCATTCTGCTGATCGGGCAGGCTCTCCGTGGTGCCGTTTCTGCTGAAAAGGTGGCAGGCGATGCGGGCTTCATAGCAGCCCTCATCCTTCAGCGGACCGCCGTTCAGGCCGCAGGAGGTGATCTCCGCCTGGTGGAAGGCCTTGCCGTCAAAGACGATTTCCTCCGCGCAGGCCTGGCGGGAGAAGAAATGACGGTTGGTCTGCCGGTGATAGAACACATACCATTTTCCGTTCACCAGGGCAACGCTGCCGTGGGTGTTGCCGCGGTAATTCATGGCTTCCGTGTTGCCGTTCACGCCGATGTCCGCGTTGGAGACCAGCACGCCGCCGAAGTGGTAGTCTCCCAGCGGGGAATCCGCCACGGCCCAGCAGAGCTCATGCATCCAGCAGGAGGAATAGATAAAGTAATATTTTCCGTTGATCTTGCGGATGGAGCTGGCCTCGAAGAAGGGATGCGCCTCATATTCCGTACCGTCCGCGTCGTTGATGATGGGCAGGTTATGATAAGGGCCGTCCTTCACGGTGATCATGTCCTGCTCCAGCTCCATTTTCAGGCTGTCCTTGTCCGTCGGGGTCTGCTTGTAGCGGGGACTGTTGCCGGAGAAAAGGTAGATCCGCCTGTCGTCATCGATAAAGATGCCCGGGTCGAACTGGCGGATCTCATCCGGCCGGGAGCCGAGGATCTCGCCGTTTTTGCGGCGCACAAAGTCCAGGAAGGTGAAGGGCCCCGTGGGTTTGTCCGCCACGGCAACGCCGATTTCCTTCAGGAAGTCCAGGCAGTAATAGAGATAATATTTGCCGTCGTTGCCCCGGCATACGTCCGGCGCCCACAGCGCGTGCGCTCCGTCCGGATTCCGCGGATCCTGGGTTTTCCTGAAAATCACGCCCTCGTAGCGCCAGTCGGACAGGTCGTCCTCCGGCGCGGACCAGCAGACATAATCGTTGGCGCAGTAGACCTTTCCGTTGAACCGGTCATGGCTGCCATAGATATAAAGCCTGCCGTCAAACACCCGGGGCTCCCCGTCGGGGATATACTCATAGCTGGGAAGATAAGGGTTGAACACCTGCTTTTTCATGGCTGTGTCTCCTTCCGGATCAATATTCATCTGGTTCGGTTTTGCTGCGGCCATCTTACCATATACCGGCAGGATTATCAATTCAGGATTTCTGTCAGGACCGCGGTATTCTGCCTGTCGGGCAGATAACGGATTCTGAGCCTGCTGCCCGGTACCAGCGCTTTTTTCGGGTTCAGCAGTCTGGCTTCATTCTCGAGCCCGTTCAGGGTCTGAAAACAGACATAGTAAAACTGTACGGGGTAATCCGCGCCCCCGGCGTGCCTGACCTCCCGCTCGACCCGGCTGACATACGCGTCCGCCTCAATACCGTACCATCTGGCGGAAAGCAGCGGCAGCCAGTAATGCCTGTATATATAAATAAAGAATATCCCGACCAGCAAAACGGCGACAGCAGCCATGACTCATTCTCTCCTTTTTTCCCGCCGGGCAGCACTGTGTTTACGATGATGATTATACAACCGGGACGCGGCAGAGTATATGACAGAAACAGAAAAATACGCGCGCCTATTTTTCCCGGGCCCGGAGAACCGTCTTTCTCTGACTCCGGAAGGGTTCGGCGGGCGTCCTGTCGAATTGATATGCAAAACAAAGACAGGTAAATAAACAGTCAGGGAGGAAACAGCATGAGCAGCATCAAAGGCGATTCCATCCGGATCGCGCGGGAATACCTGGATTCCCTGGTGGTGGAGGGCAGGATCATCGGTTCCGTGCATCCCGACACCCGGACAACGCTCCTGGGCCAGGAGGTTTCGACGCCCATCATGACGGCGGCGCTCAGCCATCTGAAGCGCGGTATGGCGGACTTCGCCCGGGGAGCCGGGGACGCCGGCGCCCTGTGCCAGATCGGCATGGGCGACAACGCGCAGCTGGGCGAGGTGCTGGCCACCGGCGCGAAGGTCATCAAGATCATCAAGCCTTACGCAGACCAGGAGGAAATCTTCTCCCGCCTGCGCTTTGCCGAGGAGCACGGGGCCGCGGCGGTGGGCATGGACGTGGAGCACGCGGTCAACGCGGACGATGACGCGGACTCCGTGGTTGTGGGATACCAGATGAAGCTCCCGACCCTGGAGGAGCTGAAGGGCTATATCGCCGCGACAAAGCTGCCCTTCCTGATCAAGGGCGCCTTCAGCGTGCAGGACGCTGTCCGCGCGCAGGAAATCGGGTGCGCGGGCGTCATTCTGAGCCACCACAACGGGCTGCTGCGCTGGGCCGCGCCGAATGTTTCGCTGCTGCCGGATATCCGCCGGGCTGTGGGGAAGGATTTCCTCCTCATTATTGACGGCGGGATCGAGGACGGGTTTGACGCCTTCAAGGCCCTGGCCCTCGGCGCGGACGCCGTCAGCGTGGGCAAGGCGCTGATGCAGCCCTACGATGAAAAGGGCGCGGCGGGCGTTACGGAAGTCCTGACGGCCATGACGAACCAGCTGAAGGCCATGATGCTGCGCACCGGCTCTCCGGATGTGTGGCATATCGATCCGGGCGTGATTCATGAGGCGCCCTGGCTCCGGTAAGGATCCGGAGGAGACAGAAAAACCGGCGGCGCCGCTGCGTGCGGCGCCGCCGGCTGCTTTACCGGGAGCATGCCGCCTTTTTGTCGCCCGGCGGGCGACCGCCTGCCCGGCAGGCTGTGCTATACTGTAAGCATCAGAAGAGCAGAGGAGAAAATACAGAATGTACGGAGCGATACTCGGGGATATGATCGGAGCTCCCTATGAATTTGACAGGGGCGGAAAAACCAAGGACTTTCCGCTGTTCACGAAGGAAAGCCAGTTCACCGACGATACGGTGATGACCATCGCGGTGGCCGACGCCCTGATGAAGCAGGCCCCCGGCGCGCCGGAGGACGCCGTCCGGGAGGAGCTTGTCAGCGCGATGCACCGGTGGGGAAAGAAATATCCCGATGCCGGCTACGGAGGGAACTTCGGCCGCTGGCTGAGGTCGGAAAGCCGGGAGCCCTACGGCAGCTACGGCAACGGTTCCGCCATGCGGGCTTCCGCCGCGGGATGGCTGTACGGAACGATGGCGGAAACGAGGAAAATCGCCCGCCTGACCGCGGAGGTGACGCACAACCATCCGGAGGGAATCAAGGGCGCGGAGGCGACGGCCGCCGCGATCTTCCTGGCCCGGACCGGCTGCGGAAAGCAGGAGATCCGGGAGTATATCATCCGGGAGTTCGGCTATGACCTTTCCCGGACCTGCGATGAGATCCGCCCGGCCTACCGCCACGTGGAAAGCTGCCAGAAAACGGTCCCGGAAGCGATCACGGCATTCCTGGAGGGAACGGATTTTGAGGACGCGATCCGGACGGCTGTTTCCCTCGGCGGTGACTGCGATACGCTGACCTGCATCGCCGGAAGCATGGCGGAGGCGTTTTACGGTGTTCCGGAGGAGCTGACGGAAGCTTGCCGGAAACGCCTGCCGCAGGATATGCTGGAGGTGCTGGACCGGTTTGAGACGGTGAGACTGCCGCGCGTTTCCTGAGCCGCGGGGCTTGCGCCCGGGACCGGAAGCAGTTAATATGCGGGAAGAGGAATCATCCGGAGGGAAGGAAATGCCGGCTTTTATATGGATTGTGATCGGGGTGATCGTGCTCGCGGCGCTTTTCGGAAGGCAAAAGGATGGCGGAACGCCGCCCGCGGCCGGAAAGAGCGCGGCCGTGCGTGTGGATCATCCCCATTATATTGACGCGGATGAGTATGAGTGCTCCGCGTGCGGCGCCAGGTTCAGCAGAAGAAGCATGGTATGCCCCCGGTGCGGCGCCCGGTTCGGCGGAACCCGGGAGGACAGCACGGCGTTTGAGGAGGAAATGCTGGAGATCGAGGACTGGGAAGAGGAGGAAGAAGGTTAATCATGTTTGTTGAAGCCATTCAGAAGGTCAGCCCCTTCACAAAGCCGGTGCGCTTTATCTCCAGAAGCTACGCGTCAGCCCGCGTCATTCCGGGCACCGCCACCTTTTTCTTTATCAATGAGGACGGATATGCCCTGACCTGCGCGCACGTTGCCAGGGAGATCATCCGGGCGGAATCCCTCAATCAGAATTACACAGCCTTCCGGCAGGAACTGGCGCAGCTGAAAAAGGACGGCAGGTTCAGCGCGGAAAAGAAGCACGCGGAGAGAAGACATGAACTGACGCCGGAACGCACGGCGCAGATGAAGGTTTCCTTTGACGGTGTCAAAGGGCTGAAGAGCTTCAGCATCAACCTGTCGGAAAAGCATGATCTCGCCCTGATCCGGTTTGACTGCGAGCCCGCGCTGCATACGGGGCACGCGGTTTTTCTGAAGGATGCCTCCGGAATTCAGCCGGGGAAGATGCTCTGCCGGCTGGGCTACCCTTTCCCGGAGTTCTCCAACTTTACCTACGACGAAAAAGCGGACGACATTCTCTGGACGGCGGAGGGGAACAGAAGCACGCCCTTTTTCCCGATTGAGGGAATGATCACACGCCATATCGCCGGGGCGGACGGCAAAATCTCCGGCATCGAAATGAGCACACCCGGGCTGCGCGGGCAGAGCGGCGGACCGCTGTTCGCCGAAAACGGCCTGATTTACGGCATGCAGTCGAGAACCCATCATCTCCATCTGGGCTTTGACATGAAAAAGGAGAAGATGATCCTCCACGGCAGGGAGGAGATCGTCAACAACCAGCCGTTCCTGCACGTCGGCCAGTGCGTGCATGTGAATATCATCCGGGAGTTCCTGGACCGGCTGCACGTGAAATACTACGTCGGGGACAGCTGTGAAAACGCGGAAGCCGTTAACGCATGACACCGCGGAAAAGGAATAAAAAAAGGGAAGCCGGACCGGAGAGCAGTTTCTCCGTTTCCCGGCTTCCTTTTCATTGCTCATTTCTTATGGCATGAGCCGGCCATCGGACAGCAGCCGCAGCTTCCTCCGCAGGCGGATTTCCCCTTTCTTTTATCCCTGCGGAGCGTGGCAATGGCCGCGGCGACGATTCCGGCCAGCAAAAGGGTGACGGCAATGGTCCCCGCGTTATCCATGATTCCCTGCAGCATAGTCTCACACCTTCCGGGTCAGTTTCGTGGCCTCCTGATACTTCTTAAAGAACAGCATATAAATCATCACACCCAGCACGGCCAGGGCGGCGATCAGCCCGACGACATTCATGCTGCCGGTGAACAGCCTGCCGAACTGATTGATCATCAGCGCGACCGCGTAGGCGAAGCCGCACTGCCAGGCAATCGCGAACCAGGTCCAGCCCGCGTTGTTCATTTCGCGCCGGATCGCGCCGATGGCCGCGAAGCAGGGCGCGCAGAGCAGGTTGAACACCAGGAAGGCATACGCGGAAATTCCGCTGAAGGCCGCCGCCAGGTTGGCGTAGGTTTCCGTTCCGCCGTAAAGGATACCCATCGTACCCACGATGTTTTCCTTGGCGATCAGGCCGGTGATGGAGGCGACAGCCGCCTGCCAGGTACCGAAGCCCAGCGGCTTGAAGATCCAGGCGATGACGCCGCCGACTCTGGCCAGGATGGAGAGCTCCAGCTCTTCCTCCTCCAGCATCCGGAAGGTGCCGTCCGCCACACCGAAGCGGCTCAGGAACCAGACCAGAATCGTTGAGAGCAGGATGATGGTGCCGGCCTTTTTGATGAAGCTCCAGCCGCGTTCCCACATGGACCGGAGTACATTGCCCACCGTCGGCCAGTGATAGGCGGGAAGCTCCATGACGAAGGGAGCGGGCTCGCCGGCAAAACGTTTTGTCTTCTTCAGAATAATGCCGCTGACGATGATCGCCGCCATGCCGATGAAATAGGCGCTGGTGGCCACCCAGGCGGATTTATGGAAGATCGCGCCGGCAATCATCGCAATGAAGGGCACCTTCGCACTGCAGGGGATGAAGGTGGTGGTCATGATGGTCATGCGGCGGTCGCGTTCATTCTCGATGGTACGGGAAGCCATGATGCCGGGCACGCCGCAGCCCACGCCGATCAGCATCGGGATAAAGGACTTGCCGGACAGGCCGAACTTGCGGAAGATACGGTCCAGAACGAAGGCAATACGGGCCATGTAGCCGCAGGCCTCCAGGAAGGCCAGCAGCAGGAACAGAACCAGCATCTGGGGCACGAAGCCCAGAACCGCGCCGACACCGGCCACAATGCCGTCCAGGATCAGGCCCTTGAGCCAGTCCGCGGCGCCGATTTTATCCAGGCCGCTTTCCACCAGGGCGGGAATGCCGGGGACCCAGGTGCCGTAATTCGCCGGATCGGGAGCGCCGGCATCGGATTTATACCCTTCCTCCGTGCTCAGGTATTCCGCGACGGCAGCTTCCAGATCCGCCTTGCTGGTTTCCGGATGCTCTTCCGTCTCCAGCGTCTCCTCATCCTGGGTGATATAGGTCACGCTTGCGTCATCGGGCGTCGCGGCCAGCAGAGCGTTCAGCGATTCCTCCGGGTTTTCGGCATCGATTTCAACGCCGTACTGCTCCGCAAAGGCTTCAATGACCGCGTCGGTATCGCCGTACCGTTCGGCCGCTTCCTCATATTCGGCGGTGCCTCTGCCGAACAGATGGTAGCCGTCCCCGAAGAGACCGTCGTTGGCCCAGTCGGTCGCCGGCGTGCCGACGGCCACCATGGCGATCCAGTATACCGCGAACATGACCAGCGCGAAGATCGGCAGGCCCAGCCAGCGGTTGGTGACCACCTTGTCAATTTTATCCGAGGTGCTCAGGCTGCCTGTGTTGTGCTTGCGGTAGCAGGATTTGATCACCTGGGCGATATATACATACCGCTCGTTGGTGATGATGCTTTCCGCATCATCGTCCAGCTCCTTCTCCGCCGCGGCGATGTCAGCCTCAATATGCTTCATGGTTTCCGGAGCGATGTTCAGCTGCTCCAGCACCTTGTCGTCCCGCTCGAACACCTTGATGGCGTACCAGCGCTGCTGCTCCTCGGGCAGATTGTGCACGACGGCTTCCTCAATATGCGCCAGGGCATGCTCCACGGGACCGGAGAAGGTATGCTGCGGCACCGTTTTCGCGTTTTTCGCGGCTTCAATGGCCGCTTCCGCCGCCTCCATGACCCCTGTGCCCTTCAGGGCGGAGATTTCCACAACCCTGCACCCCAGCCGGCGGGAGAGATCCTGCGTGTTCAGCTTGTCGCCGTTTTTCCTGACCACGTCCATCATGTTGATGGCCACCACCACGGGAATCCCAAGTTCCACGAGCTGTGTTGTCAGATACAGGTTGCGCTCGAGGTTGGTTCCGTCAATGATGTTCAGAATGGCGTCCGGACGCTCACCGATCAGGTAATTCCGGGCCACCACTTCCTCCAGCGTATAGGGTGACAGGCTGTAAATGCCCGGCAGGTCCGTGACGGTGACACCGTCATGCTTCCTCAGTTTTCCTTCCTTTTTCTCCACCGTTACGCCGGGCCAGTTTCCCACAAACTGGTTGGAGCCGGTCAGGGCATTGAACAACGTTGTTTTTCCGCTGTTCGGGTTGCCTGCCAGAGCAATGCGAATATCCATCGTGCGTCTCCTCCTGTTATATGCAGCTGATTAAATAGGGCTAACCACCGGGCAAAAAATTATTCAACCTCAATGCTTTCAGCATCCGCCTTGCGCAGGGAAAGCTCATACCCGCGCACCGTGATCTCGATGGGATCGCCGAGCGGCGCAACCTTCCGCACGCTGATTTCCACACCCCTGGTGATGCCCATGTCCATGATCCTGCGTTTCACAGCGCCTTCGCCGTGAATTCTGACAACCTTTACCGTGCCGCCTACCGGCACCTCCCGCAGATTACCCATATTCCTTCCTCCTTCTGTCAGACCATGATCTTCCGGGCCATCTCCTCATCAATGGCCACACGGGATTCCTTGACCTTCACAATCACATTTCCGTTAAGGGATGTGATGACGGTTGCCGTACCGCCGACGACAAAGCCCAGGTTTTCAAGATGCTTTTTTACCTCCGGACTTCCGCCGATTTTCCGGATTACTGATTCTTCCCCCTGGTTTGCATAGCTTAATGGTATCATTCCAAAACACCCCCGAACCATGAAGCGATTACAAAGGAACCGGAAATTAGTGCCTACTAACGCAGCACATTATAATTAGATTGATCTAACCTGTCAAGCGCCTTCTGAAGAATTTCAGAACTTTTGTATGCGCCGCCGCCTGCAGCCCTGCCTGCCGGAGCTGTTTGACAAACAACGCGTTTTGTGACAAGCTGACGGAGAACAGAGATCTGCAGCAAAGCTCCGGAGAAGGATGAATGCCCGCACGGAAACAAAAAGGGGAGAAAGTCCATGAACGTCGTCAACTTCGGTTCCCTGAACATTGACTATACCTTTCGGGTGAACGAAATCGTCCGCCCGGGGCAGACGGTTGATTCCCTGGGAGTCAGCTGCTTTCCGGGCGGCAAGGGGCTGAACCAGTCCGTTGCCTTTGCCAGGGCGGGCGGGCGGATCTTCCACGCCGGTCTGATCGGGAAGGACGGGCTTTTTCTGAAGGAGCTGCTGGAAAAGGACGGCGCAGACTGCAGCTGCGTCAGGGTGCTGGAGGATACGGGCACCGGGAAAGCCTTTATTCAGGTGGACCGGAACGGGCAGAACAGCATTGTGCTCAGCGGCGGAGCCAACAGAAGGAACACGGAAGCATACTGCCGCGAGGTGCTGGACCGGTTTTCCGCCGGGGACTGGCTGCTGCTGCAGAATGAGATTTCCTGCATCGGTTTGCTGATGGAGCTGGCCGGAGAGAAGGGAATGAAGGTGATATTCAACCCTTCGCCCATGGACGGGGCGGTATTGCGCTGTCCGCTGGACCGGGTGTCCCTGTTCCTGCTCAATGAGAACGAAGGGGAAGGGCTGACCGGAAGGAAGGAGCCGGACGCCATACTCGCGGAGATGGCCGAAAAATATCCCCGGGCGGAGGTGATCCTCACCCTGGGAGAAAAGGGAGCGCTGTGGTCGGACGGACGGGAAACGCTTTCACAGGAGGCTTTTCCTGTCAGCCCGGTGGATACCACGGGAGCGGGGGACACCTTTACCGGCTATGTGCTGGCCTGCCTGAGCCGGGGGGAAGGAATCCGGGACAGCATGCGGACGGCTGCCAGGGCGGCTGCCGCCGCCGTGACCCGGAAAGGGGCCGCCACCGCGATTCCCCGGATCGGCGAGCTGTGATAATGAAAAGGGAGGAATGAATATTATGGAAGCCTTGGAAGCGATTTTCACCAGAAGGAGCACCCGGAAAATGAAGCCGGAAATGCCGGAGAAGGAGCTGATCAGCCAGGTGATTGAAGCCGGCCGGTCAGCTCCCAGCGGTTCCAACAGCCAGACCACCCATCTGATTGTGATCACCAGGGAATCCGTTCTCAGCGAGCTGGCCGGAATTGTGCAGAACGCTTTTGCGGAGATGGAGGCCGGCCCGGATACCTATGTCTCGCTCCGGCATTCCATTGAGGCATCAAAGAGGGGCGGCTATATATTCCATTACAACGCGCCTGTGCTGATCGTGACAGCCAACAGGCGGAATTACGGGAACGCCATGGCTGACAGCGCGTGCGCGCTGGAAAACATGATGATCGCCGCCAATGCCCTGGATCTGGGATCCTGCTGGATCAATCAGCTGCACTGGCTGGACGGGCATCCGGCCGTCCGGTCCTTCCTGGAGGCGCTGGGACTGAGGGAGGACGAAACCATTACAGGGGGCCTGATCCTCGGCCGGGGTCCGGAGGGGCTTCCGGTCAGGGAACGGCGGGAGATCACCGGGAATCCGGTGACCTGGATCACTGATTGAAGGATGGATTTCCGCGGCTTTTTGCATGACATGCTGCCCATTTGTATGATACAATGCGTGACGGCGTCATCTTCAGGGAAGAACGCGGAATGCTGAATATGAATCGGGGGACGGACGTGGAAACGCAATATGAAAAACTGGCAAAAGCTTTCAGAGCGCTGTCGGATCCGAAACGGGTCAGGATTATCGATCTGCTGTCCTGCGGCGAACTGTGCGCGTGCGTTCTGCTGAAATGCTTTGAGATCACACAGCCGACGCTGTCCCATGATATGCGGGTGCTGATCGAGGCGGATCTTGTGCGGAGCCGGCGGGACGGCAAGCGGATCTATTATTCCCTGAACGAAGATTTTTTCAGGGAGTTGAATATCAAAATGCAGGAAATATGCCGGAAGGATTCTGGCAAGGGTAAAACTCCCTGCTGCTGATGTCCGGCTGAAAAACGTCAGCGGAGGATTACCTGTTACATATTTGAAATATAGGAATATTTCTATTGATTTATTGCGCCCGATAAAGTAGAATGGGTTCCGGTCCGGAACCCTATTATTTTTTTGGAGGAATCGTTTCATGAAAAAAGTCTTTGCCATGATTCTGGCTCTCAGCATGATGCTCGGCTGCGCCTGCGCGTTCGCTGAAGAGGAAACCTGCACCTACACGATCTTCAACGAGACCGGAGAAAAGATCACCGAGCTGTATGTCACCGACAACACCACCGGTGAAAAGAGCGACAACTATGCCGGCGAGGAAGGCCTGGACAAGGGCGCGATCATCGAGATCAACGGCACCAACAAGGAAGGCTATGTGATCACCCTGAGCTTCAAGACCGAAAGCGGTTATGAAGCGGCCTTCGAGACCCTGCACTTCGAGACCGTCCCGATCACCCTGTTCTCCGAGAAGACGGTTGCCGACAACATCGCGGCCGCCGGCGCTGACGCCACGAGCGGCGCGACGCCCCTCTCCTTCTTCGCGCCTGTCTGCACCTATGTGGTGTACAACACGACCGGAGAAAAGATCACCGAGCTGTTTGTGACCGACAACGCCACCGGCGCGAAGAGCGACAACTATGCCGGCGAGGGTCTCGCGGACGGCGAATTCGTTGAGATCAACGGCACCAAGAAGGCCGACTATGTCGTAACCCTGAGCTTCAAGACCGAGAGCGGCTACGAAGGCGCCTTCACAACCCTGCACTTCGAGGATGTTCCGATCTGCCTGCTGGCTGCCGATGCCATGACCGGCGCGACCCAGATCCGTTTCGGCGCTCCCGAAGGAAAATAAGCTTTCATACAGAAACACCGCGTCCTGTCCGGACGCGGTGTTTTTGCATGCAGATTTATAAACTGTCAGACGCGGATGCCGTCAATCTCCTCCGTCAGGCGGCAGATTTCGTCGATCAGGGAGCCGATGTAGTCGATCGTGGCGTTGAGCGGGCCGTCGGTCGTGATGTCGAAGCCGGCAATCCGGGCCAGGTCCGCGGGATCCTTCGTGCCGCCGGCGGCCAGGAACTTCTTCCAGTCCTCAACGGCGGGCTTTCCTTCCTTCTCAATGCGCAGCATGGCCTGGGTGGCCACGGTCAGACCCGCGCTGTAGGTATAGGAATACAGGCCCATATAGTAGTGCGGCTGGCGCATCCAGGTCAGCTCCGCGCCTTCGGGAATCTCCACGTCGTCACCCCAGAACAGCTCCAGGTTCTTCCGGAAGATATCGCTGAGCACGTCCGCGTTCACGCTGCCGCCGCCGTCGATGATGCGGTAAACCTCCCGCTGGTACCAGGCTTCCCGGAGGTGCGTCACAAAGTTGTGGTAATAGGTGTTGCTGATCAGGCTGGCGAGCACCCAGCGGCGGAAGCGTTTGTCCTCCTTCGCATGTGTCAGGTAATGGGCGAGCAGCAGCTCGTTCATGGTGGAAGGCGCTTCCACCAGATACGTGGACGGATCGGTGTCGTAATAAGACTGCGCCCTGTCGCCGTACAGGCTCTGGCCGGCATGGCCGAGCTCATGGGCGATAGTGAACACGTCCGACATCCGGTTGTTCCAGCTGAGAAGAATAAAGGAATTCTTCCGGTAAAGGCTTGAGCAGAAGCCGCCGGTGCTTTTGCCGACGTTCCGGGCAAAATCGATCCAGCGCTCGCGGTAGGCTCTGTCCACCATTTCCGTGTAATCCTCCCCGAGAATGGACAGGGCGTCCCGGACATACTGATGCGATTCGGCGATGGTGACCTTCGGATCATATTCCGGATCCAGGGCGATCTTCAGATCGCCGAAGGTCATTTTATCCAGCCTGTACTTTTTGCCGAGAAGCCGCGCGTACCTGCGCATATGCGGGGCGAGCCGCTCCGTAATCACGTCGATCTGCCGGTCATACATTTCCCGCGTGACCTTCTGGTCAAACAGGAGGCTGCTGAACACATCCGGGAATTTCCGCAGCTCGGACATCGTCTTCTCCTGCGTGACGCAGGCGTTGTAGGCGGCTGCCGTCGTGTTCTGATACTGCTTCAGTTTGTCATAGAAGGCGCGGAACGCCGCCCGGCGTACAGACGTGTCCGCCTCCAGCTCATAGTTATCCTCATAGAGGGAGTAGCCGAGCGGATATTCCTTTCCCTCCGCGGTGAAGGGATCGAAGGAAATATCCGCGAGCTTCATCGTGTTGTAAATATCGTAGGGTACCTCCAGGGATCGGGAGAGGGAGGTCAGCACCTTCTCCGTTTCCGCGGAAAGCCGGTGCGCCTTTTTCGCGATCAGGTCCTGGATATACCGGCGGCATCCCTTCGCGAGTGTCACCGCTTTTTCAAGCTCCTCCTGCGGGGCTTCAAGGATCTCGCTGTCCACAAAGGAAATATCGCTTTCCAGCCGCGTCATCGCGTCCGCGACCTTCGCCTCGCGCTCGCGCAGCGCGTTGTCGGTATAGTCCGCCTCCATGGCCAGCCCGGCGTAGGACCAGAGCTCGCCGACCGTGACCAGGAGCTGCTCCATTTCATCCAGGCAGCGCACGATATTCTCCGCGGTGTTCAGCTTTCCCGCGTATTCCGCGGCGAAAGTCTTCACCTTTTCCTTCAGCTGCTCCAGCGTATCCCACATCGTCTTTTCATCCGGGAAGATCAGGGACAGGTCCCATGTCTCCTCCACAGGTACATCCTTGCGTGCGGCTAATTCCATTTCTTTTCCTCTTTTCCGCCCGGGGGGCATGATTCTGTCTGACGGGTTCGTCCGGCGTCTATAGTACCATGAATTCCGGAAAACCGGAACCGTTTTTTTCCGAAGGATTTGACCGATGCCCGCGGCTGTGGCATAATGCAGACGGGAAACCGGACCGATTACGGAAACCGGGTCCGACAGGAGGAAACGATTCCCATGAAACGGTTTTTGTCTGCCATGCTTGTTTTGCTGCTGATTCCGGCCTTCGGCAATGCCGCGGGCCTGTTTTCCGGTATGTTTTCAGAGAGCAAAACCGTCGGCACGGATATATTCTTTGAGGATGTTGATGACTTCTACTATACCTTTGACGCTTCGTATGATCCGCCGTTCTGTCAGCGGTACAGGTTCTACATTGAAGGGAGCCGGTACTTTTTCTTCCATGAAACCCGCGAGGGCGGCGGCTGGCCCCAGACGGAGGAGGACATGACCGTGTCCGGCACCGTGGAGCTTACGGAGGAGCAGTGGTCCGCCTTCTGTGATCTGCTGTATGGCGGTACGGCAGACCTGCGCACGGAGTCGCTCAGCGATGGTGATCCAGGGCCGTGGCTGTACATCTACTGGGTCGGCGGAGAAACGGAGGGACGGAAGTTCAGCTTCCCCTCCCGGTCAAAGGAAGCGGAATTTGAGCGCTACTGCGAAAGCCTGAAGGAGCAGGCCCCGGATACGGGCCGGCTGCCGGACGCGGAGATTCCCGCATGACGCCGAACCAGAGGATGTGGTCCGAAGCCCGCAAGCGGCTGGCAGGAGCGGTTTCGGAGCTGGGGTATCCGGAGGAGCTTGCCGGTCTGCTGGCACAGCAGCTGGGAAGCCCGAAGGCGATCGACCGGATGACCTCCTACCTGTACCAGGCGCGCCCCGCCTCCCTGGAGATGATCATGGACGAGATGCTTGCCATCTGCGCGGAGATCGAGGCCTGGCGGGAGAAGAAGGAAAGCCAGGAGGCCCAGGCCGGCTACAACGCCTGGCTGCGAAGCGAGGCCCGGCGGCGGAACGCGGAATGAAGAAGACACTGAGAATTGCAATATTTGACTGAAATTTTTCCATATGGTATAATTACATACAAAAATTGAGAGGACTGTAAACCGGGTGGAGAGCCAGATTTGCGGTCCTTCTTTTATCGGATCTTGTTTTGGGGACTGCGGGGATGGATGCGGCCTTCATTCATCGCCCGTCCTGATAGATCAAGGAGGGAAAAAACCTGATGAAAAAGCTTGCTGCAGCTGCGTTCGTGGCAGTGCTTTTCCTGTGCGTCATGGGCCTGGCCCAGGCCGCTCCCGCCCAGGTGGCGGAAACCGGCACCGGGGTTACCATGATCCCGGCGGACCAGTGGGAAAGCACCTACCCGGACGTATATGCCAGCTACATGGCCAATGCCGGAAACAGCGAGGTCATGGATCATGTGACGGAGTATCCCATGCTTGCCACGGTGTATGAAGGCAACGCCTTCAGCACCTACTACGGCAGCGCACGGGGACACTATTACTGCATCCAGGATCTTACGGCTACCGGCCGCCCCCATAAGCTGGCAAACTGCTTCACCTGCAAAACGGCGGACTTCACCCATATGACCCTGGAAATGGGTGACAGCGCCTATGCGCTCCCCTTTGACGACCTGGCGGCGGATATGAAGCAGGATGTTGGCTGCTTCACCTGCCATGCCAACGACCCGGCTCAGGGCGTGACCCTCACGCACCTCTACCTGGTGAATGCCATGGGCGAGGACGCGGACAAGGTGGCTGCCGCCACCGCGGCCTGCGGCCAGTGCCACGTGGAGTATTACTTCGATCCCGATTCCAAGGCCACCACGCTGCCCTACACCGGCATGGGCGTGGCCAATCCTGAGGACATGTACGCGTATTATCAGGCGATGGATTTCGCGGATTATACCAATCCGCGGACCGGCGTTCGCCAGCTCAAGGCGCAGCATCCGGAGTTCGAGACCTATATGGGCAAGAACAGCATTCATTCCTCGATGTTCACCTGCGCGGACTGCCATATGGAAAAGGTCAAAGCGGAAGACGGAACCACCTACCGCAGCCATACGCTGATCAGCCCGCTGCAAAGCGAGTCCATTCAGGCCAGCTGCGCCGCCTGCCATGCGGATCTGACTGCCTTTGTACACGGCATTCAGGAAAAAATGGAGGAGCGCACCATCGCTGTCGGTACGAAGCTGGAAGATCTTACCAACAAGCTGGCTGACGCCGTCGCCTCCGGCAAATACACGGAAGAGCAGCTGGACGCCGTGCGGGAACTCAACCGCAAGGGGCAGTGGTTCTGGGATTTCGTATTTGTGGAGAACAGTGAAGGCGCGCACAACTCCAGGCTGGACAACAGCTGCCTGGACGAGGCTGAATCGCTGATCGACGAAGCCCTCGGCCTGCTCGGAACCTGATCCTTCGCGGAACGGGAGGCGGGAAACCGCAAGGCCCTCCCGTTCCGTATGCTTCAGAACAGAAACTGAATACGCGGAGAGGATTACGCTTTGAAGAAAGTTTTCCGGTTCTTTCGTTCCATGACGTTCGGCATGATCCTGCTGATCATCGTGATGCTTCTTTCGCTGGCGGGATCGCTGATCCCGCAGCAGGACAGCACCATGCGCTATGTACGGGCCTACGGCACGCAGACGGCGCAGATTATGACCGCGGCGGGCGTGACGGATATTTTTCATACCTGGTATTTTTATGCCCTGGAGATTCTGCTGTGCCTGAACCTGACGCTCTGTTCCATTGTCCGCTTTCCGAAAACCAGGCGGGCCGGCCGGGAATGGCTCGCGCGGGCGGAAGCCGCCGAAGCGGACCGGCCGCTGACGGCTGAGCAGCGGGAAAAGCTGCTGGCCTGGCTGACCGCGCGGCATTACAGAGCGCGGGAGGATGCGGACGGCAAAACGTTCAGCAGGAACACCGCCGGTTTTTACGGCTCCTTTCTGACCCACCTGTCCATTCTGCTGATTCTGCTCTTCGGCTCCCTGGTTCTGATGACGCCGAGCGTTCAGGATCTGACGGTTATGCCGGGCGGGACGCTGACGCTGGAGGACGGTACGACGGTCACCTGTGAAAGCTTTCACATCCAGGATGATACGGGCAAGCTGGACTACGCGAGCGTGCTGCTGGCCGGCAGCGCTGACGGCCGGCATCAGAAGCGGCAGGAAATCCGGGTGAACGAGCCCCTCCGCTTCGGAGAATACAAGATATACCAGCAGACCTACGGCACTGCCGGCCGGGTCGGCATCACGAACCATACAAACGGCGCGGAGGAAATCCTGTTCCTGACCGATCCGTGCTTCCTCTCCATTGACGGACAGAACGGCGTATATTTTGACGCGCTTTATCCCGGCTTTATCCAGGACGCGGAAGGGAACTACACCCTGATGACCAGTACGTCCGGCAGCTATGAGCATCCTGTTTATGCCGTCCGGTCCATTGCGGACGGCATGTCCACCTCCGTGCTGGCTTTTCCGGATGAGGAGATACGCCTCGGCGATATCAGCTTTACCTTCCTTGCCCCCGCGGAATATCCGGGCCTGCGGATCAAGCGCGTGTCTTCCTGGCTGTTCGGCGGCCTGTATTTCAGTTTCGGACTGATGGTCGCCGCCCTGTACCTGTGCTTCTTCGCGGTGCCGGTTTATGTGCGCGTGCGGGAGAACGGATGCGCGGTCCTGTCCCCGAAAAATCAGCAGGGCCTGCTGCTGGAACTGGAAGCGCTGATGCATGAAAAGGAGGATGAAACATGAATCTTCTGTTTTTCGCTGCTCTGATCGGTTATTTTGCCGCCGCGGTGCTTCAGTTTGCAGGCTCCTCCATGAAAAAGGAGGGACTGCGGAAAACCGCCCGCGTGCTGCTGGCGGTCAGCTTCGGGCTGCACACGGCCTTTTCGGTCTGGCGGGGCATTGAGGCCCGGCGCGTACCGCTGGCCAATCAGTTTGAATTCGCTTCCGGATTCGCATGGGCGACGGTGATCATCGGTTTTGTGCTGTACCGGAGGCTGAAGCAGGAATGGGTGATGACCGCTGCCATGCCGATGGCCTTCCTGATCCTCAGCTACGCAGCCTTCCAGCCGATGGAAATCAAGGACATCATGCCGGCCCTGCGCTCGACCTGGTTTGTGCTGCATATCGGCAGCGCCGCTTTCTCCTATGCCGCCTTCGCGATCGCCGGCGGACTGGGCGTCAGTTATCTGGCGCAGCTGAAGAAGGGCAGGAGCGAGGACGACGTGAAGATGAAGCAGATGGACTATATGGGATACCGGCTGATCTGCCTTGGCTTCCTGCTGCTGACCGTCGTGATTTTCTCCGGCGCCATCTGGGCGGAGCAGGCATGGAGCTCCTGGTGGAGCTGGGATCCGAAGGAAACCTGGGCGCTGATCACCTGGATTTTCTACGCGGTTTATCTGCATCAGCGGATGCGCCTCAAATGGCAGGGCAGACGCATGGCATGGCTGGCGATCATCGCGCTGATCCTGGTGATCTTCACTTTCGCCGGGGTGAACCTGCTGCTGCCGGGACTGCATTCCTATGCCGTGTGATCATTTGCGGATTTCAATAATCAAACATAAAAAGGCACTGCACTGCAGCGCCTTTTTATGTGTCCGGATGAAACTCACCAGGTCAGGCAGCTGTATTCCATCGCGGTGCTTTCACCGTTCTCCGTCCAGACCACGTTGTTGTTTTCGTTATAGGAGAAAATTACGGTGAAGGGCTTGTCAGGATCAAAGAAACCATAAGCGGTGATGGTGTCGCTTTCGGGATCGTAGGTGCCCTTCAGGATTGCGTCCGCCAGGATTTCGTTGTTTTCACCGAGCTGGTAGCAGCGGATATCATACTCGTTATCGTACCAGTCGTAGAAGATGACTTCGGTGTCACCCTTCATCCAGCGTCCGCCGTAGAAGTTGCCGATCGGCTCAAACTCCAGCCCCTTGCCGGCGTCTTCCTTCAGGTCGTTCCAGAGCAGCCTGCCGTTTTCATTGATCGTGAAGGCGGCATCGCCGTCCTCATACCAGGTGATGAGCCAGTCGCCGGAAACGGTATCCTGCCGGTAATGCAGACCCAGGGGAACCGAGACGAGCGCGTTATTTTCACCCATGGCAGCGGCGTATTCCCAGATGTCCTCCATGTTGTCCCCCAGTCTGTGAACAGCCATCAGCTTGAGGCCGCCGTCCTCACCGTATACCTCGATCCGCCAGTCTCCGTCCTCCGCGATCCAGGTGTTCACAAAAGGCCGGGCCTCCGGGACTGTGTCAGGATAATAACCGAAATCCTCTTCCGCGAAAGCGGCCGGAACGGTAAAGCAGAAACATACAGCCAGAATCAGGGAAAGCCATTTCTTCATTGCGGATTACTCCTTTTCCTTCATGGAAGTTCATGGGCCTTCAGGCCCGGTGTAATGGTTTCGGTATCTGAAAACGGATTTCCTCTCCCACGCCGCTGCCGCGGGACGGGCAGGAACCGTTTTCACTGCCTACACCATTTGATACGGAGTAAAAAAGGGAAATGGCAGTTTTGCCGCGCCGGGGAAAAAGCGGCAGCTGTTCTCCTCCGCTTACCAGATCCGGTACAGGCCGCCCAGCATCAGCAGGCAGAAGAAATAAAGACAGTTGTCGTAATACCGGCGTTTGCCGCGGCGCAGCGGGGTCTCCCAGAAACGGCGCAGGAACGTCTCCGCGGCGGGACTGTCACTGGCCGCGGACGCGGCGGCCACGGTGGCAAGAAGCGCCGTGGGGTGCATGGCAGGCTCGTCCGCGGGAGTGCCGTCCAGCTGATAAGCCTTATAGTCCTCCATGTGAATATCCCGGAAGAAATCCTGGATACGGGCCGCCACGGCCGAAAGCGCTTCGTGCCGGCCGAACCACAGGGTGTCCAGGGCGATATTCATGGCGACGCGGTAGGCGTCGGAATAGAAGGCGAAGGGCTTACCAAACATCAGGCGGGGCGTGCCGTCATACTCCGCGTATTCCGCGCACAGGCCGGTCACCGGATGCGCGCTGAGCGCGATATAAGCCCTGGAAGCTTCCGCAGCGGCCTTCCAGAACGGCCGGTCCGCCTCGTCGGCCCGTTCGGCAAAAAGCGTGTAGAAATGCGGCAGATGATAGCTGGGATCGGACCAGTCCGTTTCCGGGACGAACCGGATCAGCCTGTTCTCCGGATCCCACATGGCCCGGCCGCCGGGCACCAGCTCCTGCTGATGGAGACAGTGGCGCAGGATTTCACGGGCCTGCGCAGCGTAGCTGAAGATACCCTCACCGTCTCCCCAGCGGGCGGAGGCCATCAGCAGCGCCATGGCGAAGTATTCCTCCCCGTCCGGGGCGGGACCTTCCGCGTTGTGCTTCCCCTGCAGGGATACGGACCAGGCGAAATAGCCGGCATAGATGCCGTCCGGATGATACATATAGCGCATGGAAAAGGTCCAGAGCTTATCAAAAAGATCCTTCCGGTCCATCTGCACGCACATCATCATGCCGTAGCTCATGCCCTCCGTGCGGGCGTCGATGTTCCCGGTGTCGATCATGCAGCCGCTGTCCGGATCCACATCGGTATAGATTTTTTCTTCCGGATCAAAGAACAGGGTTTCAAAGCAGGCCTCCGCCTTCCGGCGTACCGTCTCCGCGTCCACACCGATTTTCGCAAACAGATTCGGATATTCCCTTGTTTCACCCATTGCACAGACTCCTCCCCTCCGGATACAGGCCGATTCAGTTGTACGTACATTTTATTCTGCGCTTATTATAACGGGCTTTTCTGTTTTGCGCAACGGTATCCGCCGGCTTTTGACCGCTGAAACAGTAAAAAAACAGAAATCCGCCGGGCGTCCGTTCCGGACAGCCGGGGATACGCGGGTTCTGTCCGGCAAACCGCGTTGACGGATCCGTTTTTTTACGTAGAATAAGCATTGGATCGCAGTTTTTTTCAGAAAGGGACAGGGCGGGAAGCGCAGCGTGAGCTTTCCGGCGGAGGAACTTGGAATGGAAATCATGGAATACGGCAGCAAAACGGCCCGGACGGTGCTGCTTCAGCCGGTGGATGAGCACGACGCGGAAACGATTGAAAATGAGCTGGCCCTGATCCGCGGAAGCGCCGGGGAGGACTTCCGGCTGACTGCCTTCCGGGTCGGGGACTGGAACAGGGATCTGTCCCCTTGGGAGGCTCCGCCGGTGTTCGGACAGGAGGGTTTCGGCGGCCGGGCCCGGGACACGCTGGAGGAAATATTAACTTATTGCACGGACGGGACAAAAACGTATATTATCGGCGGCTATTCCCTGGCGGGGCTGTTCGCACTGTGGGCCGCGTGTGAAACGGACGTGTTCAGCGGCGTCGCGGCGGCGTCTCCCTCCGTCTGGTTTCCGGGCTTTCCGGCATACCTGAGGGACCATGAAATCCGGAGCGGGCATGTATATCTCAGCCTGGGGGACAGGGAGGAGCGGACGCGGAACCCGGTCATGCGGACGGTGGGCGATGAGATCCGCGCGGCATACGCCCTGCTGCGGGAGCGCGGAACGGACTGCGTGCTGGAATGGAACGAAGGGAACCATTTCCGGGACGCCGACGCGAGAACCGCGAAGGCGTTCAGCTGGGTCATGAAGAGAAAGTAAAAAGCCGGACGGGCGGCGGGACGGCGCGCCTGCCTGTCCGGTTCTTTTTTTATGTGCGGGTATTGCTGCGCTGCTGCTTCCTGTACTGCATGGGGGTGACGGAGTAGATTTTGAGGAAGGTGCGCGTGAAATGCTGACGGCTGTTGAAGCCGACATTCAGGGCGATATCGAGGATGGTAAAGCGTGTCGCACGCAGCAGATAGGCAGCGTGGTCGCAGCGTACGGCCTGAATGTAATCCACGGTGCTGTAATCCAGATAGCCGGAAAACAGCTGGGCCAGATAGGAGCGGCTGATGCCCACGTGGGCGGCGATTCTGCCGACGGTCAGCTCCTCATTGTAATGCGCGCGGATGTAATCCCGGGCAGCGGAGAGCAGCTGTGTGCCTGCGGGATGGCCGTGGGTATGGAAGGACCTGGCCAGCTGGATCAGCAGCTCCTGCAGACGCAGGGCCGTCATTTTTTCCCATTCGGGCTCATGCCGGCTGATTTCTTCGATAACGGCGTTGAAGGTCGGCCGGATGCTTCCGCGGTCCTGCAGGATAGAGAAGCGCTGCTTATAGCTGAAGAAGGCATCAATGATGGGAATGGTCAGGCACAGATGGTTCAGGTCAATATAGGGCGGCCGTTCAACAGTGCCCAGCCGCAGGATCATGATCTGACAGGGCTGCGCGCCCTTGCTTTCTACAGTTACCGCGATGTTCCGGCCGAGCACGGCGATACCCTCCATATTCAGGGGGCTGACAGCCTGGTCACAGGTGATCTCAGCCCGCCCGGAGGCAAGCAGCAGGACAATGTTTTCTTCCGGGCCTGCCGCAATCTCCAAAGGTGATAAAACATCCACTGTCTGGCCGGAAGAAGGCCAGAGAAGGAGTTTGACTGCGTATGGATATGGCATGATTCAGGCTAAAACCTCCCAGATTCAACCGGTTTAGTATTTGCAGGCGATATAAAAAAGTGGAGAATATGTTTCTTTTTAAGGACCGTGTCGATATTATATTCCACATTGGAAAAGCATGTCAATTATAATACTGAGGGGAAGAGATTGAAAAAGCGGAAAACAGGCATATGTGTTTGCTGATAACTTTATTAGGATAAGGAGCGGCGTGCCGGCCGGATGATATGGATATGTATGGAAAGTCACTGCGGGAAATCAGCTTCAGTCAGATTCTGATCAATGAGTGCAGGGTTTCCGGATGCCCGGAAAAGGTGAGCGATGAACTGGAAGAGCTGCGCGGCCTGGAGGATAACGGAAAAACGGAACAGGCGGGAAGCGTGCTGAAAAAGGCCGTGGAGAAGCTTTCCGGCGGCACCAATACCGTTCTGTTCGACGCCGGGGGTTTGCCTTCCGTCATGGTCATTGTTCCGGCGGTCACAGGCGCGGACATGCCGGAGGGGATTCAGCTGCAAGGCGCACATCCGGCTTTCCGGGTGGGAGGAAAAATACTTCGGCGAATCTATGTTTCCAAATATCTGAACTGCCTGGCGGACGGAAGGGCAGTTTCCCTGCCGATGAGCGAGCCGGCCGGGATCCCTTGCTTTGACGACGCGGTGAAAAGCGTGAAGGGCAAGGGAGCCGGATGGATGCCGATGCCGGTTTCCCTCCGGGCGGCTATTTCCCTTCAGTGCCTGAAAAACGGGCGGGAAGTGACGGGAAACACGGACCGGGGACGGGATTACTATCATCATGAGGAGACCGGCATCCGGACACAGAGCGGGTCTGTGCTGACCGGGAGCGGTCCCGTGCCGTGGACACATAACGGAAGAACGGACGGTATCTGGGATCTGGTGGGTAACCTGAATGAGTGGGACAGCGGTTTCCGACTGGCGGACGGAGAGCTTCAGCTGATGGATACTGAAGCCATGACGGATCCGGCCTGCGATTACAGCCGGGATTCCGCACTGTGGTACGCTCTGGATCCGGAAGGCCGGAAGGCTTTGCCCGGTACCCGGGAAACCCTGCATTTCACCGGCGGCGACGGATGGGTGAGGCTGACAACCGGGATCCCGGAGCCGGCAACAGGGAACTGCGCTTTCAGCAATGTCGGGGCAGAACCCGGCCTGAAGGTGCCTGAAATCCTGAAGCTGGCAGGACTGATGCCGCCCGGGAACGGGCTGTCCGAGAGGCTCGGATGGCGCTGGATCCGGACGGAGGGAGAGGCCATGCCGCTTTCCGGCGGCGCCTTCCTGATTACCTATCACAGCGGATTGTTCTTTATGGGTGTGACAAAACCAAGGGACGCGGCGTACCGGCTTTCCGGCGTCCGCAGCGTCTTCATTTCCGCGGAGGACGCGCAGGAGGAGGAATAAGGATGACGAAAAATCCCTCTGCCGGCCGCAGAAGCGGGTTCAGGGAACTTCCCAGGGAACTGAAAAGGAACAGGATTTACCTGATTCTGCTGCTGCCGGCGGTCGTGTATGTGCTGATATTCAGCTATGCGCCAATGGTCGGCGTGGTGATGGCTTTTGAGAAATACAATTTTTCCCTGGGCATTTTCAACAGTCCGTGGGTCGGGCTGAAGAATTTCCGGTTCCTGACGGTATCCAACAAGCTGTGGCCGCTGACGCGGAACACGCTGCTGTACAACCTGGCGTTCATTGTGGTGGGGATGGTGCTGGAGGTCGGGTTTGCCATCATCATCAATGAAATGCGCTGCAGATGGTTCAAGAAGGTGTTCCAGTCTTTCATCTTCCTGCCCTATTTCATCTCCTGGGTTATTGCCTCGGCTGTGGTTCAGACGATGCTGGATTATGATACAGGGCTGATCAGCCGCATCGTAAAAAGCCTGGGTCTGGATATGGTCAACGTCTATGTGGACAAACGCCCCTGGCCGTTTCTGCTGGTCTTTTTCCGGATGTGGAAGGGTGTGGGATACGGAAGCATCATTTATCTGAGCGCCATCACCGGCATTGACAGTGAAATGTATGAGGCCGCAGAGATTGACGGGGCCAACAGCTGGCAGAAGGTGTTCAGCATTACGCTGCCAAGCCTGATTCCGACCATGGTCATCATGTTCCTGCTGGCCTGCGGACAGATTTTCCGCGGGGATTTCGGCATGTTCTACCAGCTGATCGGCAATAACGGCGTGCTGCTTGAGATCGGCGACATTCTGGATCTGTATGTTTACCGGGCAATGGCGGGGAACGGCAACCTCGGATACGGCGCGGCGGCCGGACTGTTTCAGTCGCTGCTGTGCTTTGTGACAATCCTGGCAGCCAACTTCGTAGTGAAGAAAATTCAGCCCGATTACACCCTGTTCTGAGGAAGGCGAGTGACATGTCCGGACGCAGATATAAACAGTCAGTCAGTGAATGGAGCTTTTACGGGCTCGGGTATGTGCTGCTGTTCATCTTCGGAATGCTGTGCGTGATTCCGTTCTACCTGATTCTGGTTTCCTCCTTCGCGGAGGAATCGTCGCTGATCCGGAACGGGTTTCAGCTTATTCCGCAGCAGTTTTCCCTCCGGGCCTACGAGATGGTGTTCACCAATCCTGGACGGATCGGCAGAGCTTACCTGAACACGATTTTTGTAACCGCCGTGGGGACGGCCGTGTCCCTGCTGCTGAACACGCTGACGGGCTACGTGCTGTCCTGCAGGGATTTCAAATGGCGGAACGGCTTCTCTTTCTTTTTCTTCTTCACCACGCTGTTTTCCGGCGGCCTGATTCCGTGGTATTCCCTGTATACGAAGGTGCTGCACCTGCGGAATACATACCTGGCGCTGATTCTGCCCATGGTTTTCTCCGTGTGGAACATGATTATCGCCAAGAACTACATGAAGAGCATTCCCTTTGAAATCTCTGAGTCGGCCAAGCTGGACGGCGCCGGGGAACTGAGGATCTACGCGCAGCTGTATATGCCGCTGGCCACCCCGCTGCTGGCGACGCTGGGGCTGTTTTCCGCCCTGGGGTACTGGAATGACTGGTACAACTCCATGCTGTTCAGCACGAAGGAGGAAATGCAGTCGCTGCAGTATTTCCTGCAGGATATGCTGGGTACGGTTCAGGCACTGAAGCAGCTGGTGGCTGAGGGCCAGTTCCAGGCCGTGGAAACAGCCACGCTGCCCTCCACCGGCATGCGAATGGCCATGACCTGCGTGGTGACTGGCCCGATTATTTTCCTTTACCCGCTGGTGCAGCGCTACTTTGTGAAAGGACTGACCATCGGCGCGGTGAAGGGCTGAAACATGATCCACCGGAACGGAGGAAACCGTTCCTGGAAATATGTACCAATTTTTTAAAGGAGGATTACACATGAAACGTATCCTGTCTCTGCTCCTGATACTGGCAATGCTGCTGGGTGCCATCGGCACAGCTGCTGCTGAAGAGGAGAATCCCTGGGCCGGACTGGACCTGTCCGAGTACAAGGAGATCAATATGATCATTCCCGGCAACAAGCCGGGGGCCTTTGACGAGATCATGGGCATGGTCAATGACCGTATGAAGGAACTGATCAACACCAAGGTTAACATCGACTTTGTTTCCTACGCGGATTTCGGCACCAAGCTGAGCCTGTTCCTGAACGGGGATGACTATGATCTGGTGTACGGCGCGTACTGGTTCAATTTCGGCGACTATGTCAACAACGGCGCCTACACGGGCTTTGACTGGGACTTTGTGGAAACCTATATGCCCATGACAGCCAAGACCCAGGCGCCCACCAGCTGGCGTGAGATGAAGTTCGGCGACCTGTATTACGGCATCACCAACAGCATCAACACGCTGAGCGCCAACGGCGTCTGGACCCGCCAGTCCACCCTGGACAAATACGGCTTCAAAGCGGAGGATATCAAGACCGGCGAGGATCTGGAGAAGTTCATGGACGCGATCGCCGCTGATACCGCCGAAACCGGCGTCTATGTCTTCAATCCCCAGGGTACCTATCCGCTGGATACCACCTACTGGTTCACCTACAAGAACCACATGATGGATGTGAATGTCGGCACGGCCAACTGGCTGGTGTGGCAGTACAACACCGGCAAGGAATTCAGCACCGAGGATCTGAAGTGGTTCGCGGAGACGGATGAATACCGCGCCTTCTGCCTGAAGATGGCCGAATTCTACAAGAAGGGCTATTTCCCGGCCAGCGTTATCTCCAATGAGACCATGGTGGACGACAACTTCTACGCCGGCACCTCTGCCATCACCTTCGGCATTCCCACCAGCTACGACAGCCTGGTGCAGAATCTCCAGGATGATACCCCCGTATTCCTGAACTGCCTGTGGGATGACGAGTGCGTGCTCCGCCACGGCAACTACTTTGTGTACTGCATCGGCTTCCCGCCGGCCAGCAAGGCGAACATGAGCCGGGCAGCCACCGCCCTGGACGTCATGAAGAACGATCCGATCATCAACCGTCTGCTGGTGTTCGGTATCGAGGGACGCCACTACAATCTGTCCGAGGACGGAAAATATTACACCCTTGGGCCGGAAGCCTCTGAATATCCCTATTTCGCGATCGGCAACAACGCCGCTCTGCAGCATGACTCGGATCCGCGGCAGGCGCTGAACCCCGCCATCGCGGAATACCAGGAAATGTATGAGGCGGCGGAGGTTCCGTCTGATATCTTCCCGGTCAACGGATTCAACTATCAGTGCAACTACGAGGCGGAGCTGTCCGCGGTGACGGCACTGTTCAACGAATACCGCTTCTCCTTCTCCTTCGGCATTTTCGGCGACCAGACCGAAGCCAAGCTGGATGAGTTCATCAAGCAGTGCAAGGCCATCGGCATTGACGATATCGTGAATGACTACCGGACGCAGCTGGATGCCTTCATTGCGGAATCCAAATGATCTGGAAATTTCAGCATCCGGGTACGGTTGGCGTCTCCTGTGGGGACGCCAATCGTTTACTGGATGCTATCGAAGCCTCCGGGACGGAACCGCACGCATTGCTGGTGATGCGTCACGGCATCCCTGCCTTTGAGGGCTACTGGGCGCCTTACGGCCCCGGAATCATCCACGGGGATCAGTCCCTGACCAAGACGCTGACGGGCATCGCTCTGGGCGCGGCCGTCACGGAAGGACTGCTGTCCCTGGAGGACAGGCTTATCGATCTGTTCCCCGAGTATGCGCACCATACGCAGGGAAAACAATGGTGGGATGAGCTGAAGGTGCGCCATATCTGCACGATGGGTACAGGCATGGAGAGCCAGCCTCCGGTGACGGACCCGGAATGGGTGGAAAAATTCTTTACGATGGATATCGTCCATCAGCCTGGGACCGCGCTGTATTACAACAGCATCGCCTGCTCCATGGTCGGCGCGTGCATCCGGAAAAAGACAGGGCTGGGTCTCATTGACTATCTGACGCCGCGTGTGTTTGAGAAGATCGGAATTGATCCGGGGCGGATCGCCTGGCATAAGCACGCGGACGGACTGGAAAACGGCAGCGGCGGCTGGATTTCAACGGTCCGGGATAACGCGCTGCTGATGGAACTGTACCGGCGGAAAGGCGTCTGGGACGGAGAACAGATCCTGTGCCGGGAATGGGTTGATTTTGCTCTGCAGGTTCAGAATCCGCATTCGGACGGGGCGACCTACGGCGGCATGATGTGGATGTATCCGGGCTTCATGATGGCGGACGGCGCCATGGGCCAGTGGAGTATGCTCTTCCCTGAAAAGGATACGGTTATTTCCATTCAGGAGACGATTACCAGCCAGGAAACGGTTGACCGTGTCCGTACGGCTCTGGCGGATTTCGCTGCCGGGCTGCGGGATGAAGCGGTGCCGTGGACACAGGAGGAGACCCGTGCTTTTGAGCGGCGGCTGTCCTGCCTTGCGATTCCGGCGCCGCGCTACGGCGAGAACCGGGCTGCGCTTCGGAAGCTGGACGGACGCACCCTGAAGGTCACGGAGGGGAAAGCGCGTTTCTTCGCGGATGATCTGTGCATCTTCAACCTGGCATATGACACGCCGGTGGAGGCCTTTACCTTTACAGCCCGGAACGGCGATCTGACGCTGGGCGTGACGGCGAGGGGCAGGACAGTATTCTGCCCTGTCGGCCTGAAGGGCCAGCGGATCCTGTCAGATGTTGAACCGGTCAGCAGCAACCCGGCGCGGACAGCCTGCATGACGGGCGCCTTTGAGGAGGACGGAACGCTGCGCCTGGAGCTGCGGTGGCTGGAGTCCTGCCGTGTCCATTACCTGACCTTCCGCTTTGACGAAAACGGGGCGGATATTTCCACGGTACGCGTGTCCGTGGGCGGGTTCGACGTGCCGGAGGAGAAAGCCCGCGGTGCATGGGTGAAAGGAGAATAAACATGCCGATGACCCTGAACGGGCATGAGATACAGGATGTCAGAATCCTGTACAACGTTCCGGTAAAGACCCGCGACGGCGTAACGCTGTACGCGGACGTATACCGCCCGGATGATGACAGGCCCTATCCGGCCATTGTGAACCGTACCCCTTACCTGAAGGACAATACCGGGCATCTGGCCGGCTATATCCATGCCCATCACCTGGCCGGCTGCGGATACAATGTGGTCATTCAGGATGTGCGGGGAACCGGCCATTCCGAAGGCGTCTGCGATCCGGCGGGGCATCAGGACGAGGACGGATACGACACCATTGAGGCGATTGCGCGGATGCCGTGGTGCGACGGGAATGTGGCCATGCTGGGGGAAAGCTATCACGGCTTTTCCCAGCTGGCGTGCGCCAGGGCGAATCCGCCCCATCTGAAAGCCATCTGCCCATTCATGACCTCCTGGACGAAATTTCCGGCGATCTATGATTTCGGCATCTTTTCCCCGGTGCTGTTCGGGTGGATCACCGGGCGGGCCCTGGATCGGCTGAAGTATTTCCCGGATCAGTACTCGCCGGAGGCTGTGGCGAAAATGAACAGCTTCGATATGATGGAGCAGGTGAACTGGCTGCCTATGAAAGACATGCCGGCGGGCAATGTGGAAGGGGTGCCCGAGCTGCGTTTCCACCGTGAGCTGCTGGAAAACATTGACAATCAGGAATATCTTGCTTCCATCGGCCGGGTGGAGGGCTTTGAGGAAACCACGGTTCCGACGCTGAACCTGACCGGCTGGAACGATTTTCTGAGAGACAAGACGATTTATAACTATACCCAGTTTGTGAAGCGCGGCGGCAGCGAGGCCTGCAGAAAGCATTCAAAGCTGATTGTCGGGCCGTGGGTTCACAGCGACCGGCTGGAGGGCTGGATCGAAGGCGTGTATTACGGACCGCAGGGCTCCGGCGATGACTTCGGCGTCACGGACCGGCTGGCGCAGTGGTTTGACCACTGGTGCAAGGGAAAGGAAACAGCCTACACCTCCGGCGCACCGATCAGCCTTTTCGTGATGGGTCCCAACATCTGGCGGGATGAATATGAATGGCCGCTGGCACGGACGGTATTTACGGACTACTACCTGCATTCGGCCGGACATGCCAACACGCTGAACGGTGACGGAACGCTGTCAACGGAGCCCGCCGGCAGGGAAGCACCGGACGCGTATGACTATGATCCCATGAACCCCTGCCCCTCCGGGACGGGAGAACCGCTGAAAAACCTGATGCAGAACCAGGCGCTGCTTCAGACGCGGGACGATGTGCTGGTTTATACAACACCGGCATTTACTGAAGAAACGGAGATTACCGGCCCGCTGAAGGCAGTGATCTACGCTTCCACCAGCGCGCGGGATACAGACTTCTGCGCACGGGTCGGCGTTGTCAGAAAGGACGGGACGGTCTATAAGCTGGGAGCGCTGCTGGTGCGCGGCCGGTACCGCAACGGGCCGCATGCCGAGGAGATGGTGCCCGGAGAAATTTACCGGTTTGAGATTGAGGCGGGGAACACCTGCATCGTACTCCAGCCCGGTGAAGCCATCCGGCTGGATGTGACCAGCTCCCTTTTCCCGGACGCGGACAGGAACCTGAACACCTTCGGCAGGGTGGGATATGAATCGGAGGGCGTTGTGGCACACCAGAAAATCTGGCATGACGCAGAACATCCTTCCAGACTGATTCTGCCGGTGATTCCAAAATAAATAAAAAAGCAGGGGGAACGGCCCTTTGGGTGCGTTCCCCCTGCTTTTTTTATTCTGTCCGCCATCTTCCGTCGGCAACCTGGGATACGCGGAACTGGCTGGGTGAGCAGCCGAAGGTTTTCTCAAAGGCGACGTAAAAATTCTGACGACTGTTATAACCAACCTGGAAAGCGATTTCCGTGACGGAAAGATCCGAATTTGTCAGCAGAATGGTGGCCTGGGTGATCCGCATACGGTTGATGTATTTTTTGACGCTCATATGCGTCTGCTGGCGGAAAATACTCATCAGGTAAGAACGGTGAATGCCGAGATGATCGGCAAGGGTCTGAACAGTGATGCTGCCGCTGAGGTTTTCACGGATGAACTGCTTGGCTTCGGAAACATAACGAAAGCCGGTGGCCCGCCCGTGGGACTGGACGGCCCGCTCCAGCTTGACCAGAAAAACATTGAACAGCAGATCCATGATCCTTTTTTCCGCTTCGTTATGGCTGGAGATTTCATTGGCTATCTCATTCAGTGTCAGCAGAATCCGGTTTTCCTCAGTATCCAGGCGGGTCAGGGTGTCGAAGGCCTGAAAATTGAAAATGGAGGCGGAGCAGGAAGCGATCCCTGTCCTGCCGGAGGCGATTTCCAGCACGCAGCACTCTGAATGGATGCCGGACATCCGGAGCTGAACGCTGCCCCGGGGATGGGAAAGAAGAAACCAGCCCGGTGTCAGGCTGTGTACGATACCGTTGTCTGAAACGGAGACGACGCCGGTCCGGCAGTAAATAAAGAGAGTGTCTCCCGGACGAAGAAGCGCCGTTTCCTCATCCTCATCCCGGATGAAGAAGGAAACCAGCGAAACGTAATCGGACGGAAGTCCGGTGCTGATATTGTCCATTGTGTGTTCTGACTCCTGAAAAGTGATTCGCCGGAAATCATTATAGCCGATTGGGGATTTGAAAACAAGAAAATAATACTTTTTATTACCATCCGGGGGGATTGCATTGCTTTTTATGACACGCAGAATTGTACTATGTGGTATATTCTGAGCCATAGAAAGGTGGTCATATCGGTGTTTTCAAAAAAAACCGCACGTGCAGACACGGTGTGGTCTGTTCCTTTTATTACCATTTTTGCTGTCAATTTTTTTAACGCGATGGGGTTTCATATCCTGACGCCGACTCTGCCCATGTATGCGGTTGACCTGCAGCTGGGAAACGCGGTGGCAGGTATGCTGGGAACAATGTTCGCCATTACATCCATCGCGAGCCGGGTGGCGCTGACACGGATCAGCCTGGAAGGACGGTACAGAAAGGGCATCATCCTGGGCCTGGGTCTGATAGCCGTTGCCATGTTCGGATTTTCCGTCAGCACTTCCGCTGCGGCGCTGTATGCTTTCCGTCTCCTGCAGGGTGTCGGCTGGGGCATCTGTACAGTCGGCCTGGCGACTCTGGCGGCCATGGCGCTGCCGGAAAGCAGGATTGGCGCGGGAATCGGTCTTTTCGGCCTCGGCTCAGTGCTGGGACAGGCGCTGGCGCCGAATCTGGGGCTTACGCTTGTGGAGCTGGTCGGCTATGCCAATACCTTCCGCATTGCCGCCGGGCTGCTGGTTATCTCCGTGATTCTGTGCTTCTGCCTGAAGGATATTGAAGGGGCTCAGCGCGGTGAGAAAAGGAAGACGCCGCAAAAACCCGGAACGATCGACTGGCGTCCCGCATTTCCGACTCTGTTTATCCTGGTCTCCATGATTCCGGCGAGCGCTGTCAGCTCCTTTATCGCGCTGACGGCAGCCGAGCGCGGAGTGGCAAATATCGGCTTGTTCTTTACGGTGAACGCCTTCACGCTTCTGTTCGCCAGGCCCTTCTTCGGACGGATGTCCGACCGGATCCCGCCGTGGACCCTGATGATCCCGTCGCTGCTGATTTTCGGCGGCGTGATGGTTTCCCTGCACTATGCTGCAAGCCTGCCGGCGTTCCTGGTGACAGCGCTGTTTTACGCGCTGAGCTACGGCAGCATCAACCCGACAACCCAGGCCTGGAGCGTCCGTTCTGTGGACAAGAGCCAGATCGGGATGGCGCAGATTATATTCTATACCGGCCTGGATATCGGCAGCGGTATCGGCTCCTACCTGGCCGGCATGATCGCGGACAAGGCGGGATATTCCGACATCTATCTCTGGATGCTGATTCCAATCGGAATCGAGCTGCTGATCCTTACCGGTTATACATTGTGGAAGCGGAAGAACCCGGACCCGGCGCCTTCCGGGCAAACAGCCTGATTGACCTGCAGCCGTGACTGCTGAAAGGAGAAGGTTCCTGATGAGTAAGAAAAATCCGCCCGCCTTACCGGTCCGGATCCGGCGGGAAACCTTCGGGCATACGATCCGGAAAGACTGGATGCTGCTGCTGATGCTCCTGCCGGCTGTGCTGTATACACTGGTTTTCCATTACCTGCCCATGTCCGGTCTGGTTCTTTCCTTCAAGCAGTTCAATTATGTGGACGGTGTATTCGGCAGCCCATGGAACGGGCTGGACAATTTCCGCTTTCTGCTCATCTCAGGCAAGCTGGGAACGCTGACATCAGCCACCCTGCTTTACAACTTTGGCTTCATTGTGGTGAACACCTTCCTGGAGGTGCTTATCGCCGTTTTTCTTAACGAGATTACCTGCAAATGGTTCAAAAAATCCTTTCAGTCCTTTATTTTCCTGCCGTATTTCATCAGCTGGGTTGTGGCGGCAGCTATCGTGCAGGCGCTTCTCAGCTATGAATACGGCGCAATTAATAAGATCCTGGAGATTGTTTCGGGAAACAAAATCAATATCAACACAACAGCATCCGTCTGGCCGACGCTGCTGGTGACCCTGAGCGCCTGGAAATCGGTCGGATACGGAAGCGTTGTCTATCTTTCCGCTATCACCGGAATTGACCCGGGTCTGTATGAGGCGGCGGAGCTGGACGGCGCCAACAAATGGCAGCAGATCCGCTATGTAACACTGCCCGCTCTGCTGTCCACGGTCATCATCATGGTGTTGCTGGCGGTGGGACGGATTTTCCGCGGAGATTTCGGCATGTTCTACCAGCTGATCGGAAATAACGGCGTGCTGCTGCGGAAAACGGATATTCTGGACACATATATTTACCGCAGCATGCTGGGCAACTCAAACCTTGGCATGACGGCGGCTGCAGGTTTCTACCAGAGCGTGCTGTGCTTCGTCACGATTATGGCGGTGAACGCGCTGGTGAAATGGATTGAGCCGGACTATTCGCTGTTCTGAGAAGAGGTGATATGCGATGAGGAAAAAAATCCAGTGGGATAAGCTCACCCTGTCCTTTCTCAGCTATTTTGTGCTCTTTCTTCTTGGAATGGCCTGCCTGATTCCGTTCTGCATTGTGCTGGTGTCTTCCTTCACCTCCGAGGTATCGCTGCTTCGGAACGGATACGGACTGTGGCCGGAGGAGTTTTCCGTTGAGGCATACAGGTTCATCTTTTCCAATCCGTCACGCATTCTCTGGGCTTACGGCAATACGATCCTTGTGACGGGAATCGGTACGGTGCTGGCAGTGGCCATCGCGTCCATGACGGGGTATGTGCTGGCGCGGCGCGACTTCAGATGGCACAACCATTTTTCCCTGTTTTTCTTCTTCACGACCCTGTTCAACGGCGGACTTGTTCCATGGTACCTGATGTGCACCACCTATCTGGGATTCAAGGATAATTATCTTGCCCGGATCCTGCCGCTGATGTTCTCAGTATGGAACGTGATTCTGGCCAAGAACTACATGAAGGGTATTGCATTTGAAATCACTGAAAGCGGCAAGATCGACGGCGCAAACGATATGCAGATTTTTATGAAGCTGATCCTGCCGCTGACCAAGCCGCTGGTGGCCACGCTGACGCTGTTTACCGCATTGGCATACTGGAATGACTGGTATTATTCCATGCTGTTTATTTCAAAGCCTCAGATGCAGAGCCTGCAGTATCTGCTGCAGCAGATCCTGGCAAGCATCCAGGCGATGAAGCAGATGGCAGCTGCCGGGGAAGTGACCACCATTTCCTCCATGGACATCCCGTCGGCCAGTATGAAGATGGCGATGACGTGTGTGACCGTGGGGCCGATTATTCTTCTGTATCCCTTCCTGCAGCGCTATTTTATCAAAGGTATGACAATCGGCGCTGTAAAGGGGTAAATCCTGAACCGGTAGTAAGGCCGGATGGCCTGATTAATAAAATGAAAGGTGGTTTTTTCAATGAAACGTTTGCTTGCTCTGCTGCTGTCGCTTGCTCTGCTGATATCCGTCTGCGCCTCAGCCTCCGCTGAGACTGCGGCTGATTATCCGGGCGTGGACCTCTCGGCTCCTGAAACCATTACCATGTACCATGTAGGTAACGACCTGGCGGACTGGGACCGTGTTTCCGCCAAAGTGAACGAATTGCTGCAACAGAAAATCAACACGACCGTCAACTTTGTTCATGTTTCCTTTGCGGATTTCATTGCCAACTACACGCTCTACTGCGCCAGCCCGGATATCGATATCCTTTACACGGCAGAGTGGTGCAACTACGCGGATAATGCCCGCAACGGCGCGTTCAAGCCGATTGATGAGGAATTTCTGAAGACCTATATGCCGAAAACCTATGAAGCGATGCCCTCTTTCGCCTGGGCGGAGGTAAAGGTCGGCGGGACCATTTATACCGTACCGCGGGATTATTCCGAAGTGACCGTTCCCCAGCTGATCCTGACCCGTAAGTGCTGGCTGGATGAAGCCGGCTTTAAGGCCGAGGATATCACCAGCTGGGACAAGCTGGATGAATTCCTGTATGCCATCGCCGAAAAGGAAAAGGGCACGGGCGTGTATCCGATCAACTGCCAGGGGTTCTGGCCCAGCCATTTCTGCCTTCTGAACCCCAAGTACGATCTGGGAACGGCCGGCAGCTCCTCCACAGGCATCTGGTACTTCTATGACCTGAAGAAGGATCCGGTTACACTGGACGACCTGACCTGGTTCGGCGATACCCCTGAATTCAAGGAATACTGTCTGAAGATGGCGGAATACTACAAAAACGGTGTATATCCTTCCGACGTTATCTCCTCCGAAAGCACGCTGGAAGACAATTTTGCCGCCGGAACATCTGTGATCAACTTCTCCGGCATTCCGCTGACCATGGCTTATATGGAGCAGTATGACGACCTGGTACCGCTGTATCTGTGCATGGATGACACCACCCGCACAAGCCGCGACCGCTTCATGCGCTATGGCAACTCCTTCCCGAACAAGTCCACGAAAACAGAGCGTGCCGCTGTTGCGCTGGATATGATGATGAACGATCCGGAAATCAACATGCTGCTGGTTTACGGCTTTGAGGGTGAACACTACATTCTGAACGATGACGGCACCTACAGCAACGGCCCTGCCCAGGATCGCTACAACACGGACCAGATGATTTTCTCCATGCAGCGGCTGGGCAATCCGCAGCTGAAGATTGAGAATGAGGATCTGGCTGCCTGGAAGAAGCTGGCTGAGGAGCGCGTGAACGATTCCATGCCTGCCATCGGATTCTCCTATGACTCTTCAAAGTATGCTGCCGAGGCTTCCGTAATCGCCGCGCTGTGGACTGAATACCAGTGGACACTGGGCTTCGGGCTTTACGGGGACGATACCGAAGCGATGGTGGAACAGTTCCGCAATGAAGTGCATGCAGCCGGCATCGACAAGATTGAGGAAGACTTCAAGGCCCAGCTGGCCGAGTATCTCGGAAAGTAAGACAACAGACGACTGAAACGGGGGAGCCGGCGAACCGCCGGCTCCCTCTGTACCAGGAAAGCGGTGAACAGATATGGAACTGAACAACAGGCCTCTGAAGCGCGCAACGCCCGAAGAAAAAGGCGTCAGCAGTCTGCGCGTGCTGCAGGCGCTCCGGGCGCTCGACGCGACGGAAAACGAAATTCACGGTGTCATGATCGCGGTGGACGGGGAAGTGATTTCCGAGTCCTGGCCGCGGCCTTTTGATCCGTCCTTTCCTCATACCAATCATTCCATGGGCAAAAGCTGGACCTGCACGGCTGTGGGAATTGCCTGCACACAGGGGCTGCTGTCTCCCGAAGACCGGGTGGCGGATCTGTTCGCCGAAGAATTTGAAAGCTACGGTGTTGAAATCAGCCAGGGGATGCGCGAAGCCCGGTTGCGGGATCTGATGAGCATGTCCTGCGGCATGACGGGGATGCCGTATTTCGATGACTGCTGGATGGAAAACTTCCTGCGCTATCCGGTTGAGAAAAAACCCGGAACGTATTTTTATTACAACTCCGTCGGATCCTGCATGCTGGGAGCGCTGATTGAAAAGCGGACAGGGAAGACCGTGGAGCAGTATCTGCGGGAGGAATTGCTGGACCGGATCGGCGTGGGGGAGAAAGACCTGGTCTGGTGCCGGTTCGGCAGCGGAATCTGCGCGGAACCCGGTACGGCGTCCACGACGGAGGCAAACCTGCGCCTGGGTCTGTTCTATCTGGCCCGCGGCTTTGCGGACGGGAAACAGATCATCAGCCGGGAATGGATGGATGAGGCGACCCGGAAGCAGGTGGATACCACGCCGGATCCCGGAACCGCGGACGCGAAGGTCGGATACGGCTGGCAGCTCTGGATGTGCCGGAAACCGGGAGTATACCGTTTCGACGGCGGCCAGGGGCAGTTCTGCCTGATGGATCCGGAGAAGCGTGCCGTGATTTCCCTGCAGGAGGGCGGCATGCATCCGAACGGCGTGCAGAAGACGCTGGATATTCTGCAGGACCTGCTGCGGGACATGACCGGAAAGCCGATGACGCCGGACCCGGAAGCGATGAGACAGCTGCGGGATTATGAAAACAGCCGTTCACTGCCTGTGCCGGAAATCCGGCCGGTGCCCGAAGGCGCAGTGAAGCTGAACGGAACCTATGCCGTGCGGGAAGGAAACGCCAATTTCTGGATGGAGGCATTCCCCGGGAATGTGGAGTTTTATCATATGTTCTATGATCCCTCCGTTACCCGGGAAATCCGGTATCTGAACCTTTGCCTGGAGGCGGGAATGCTGCGGGTTACGGTGAACGGAAAGTCCGTGTTTGAGGTGTCCCTGGACGGAACGATGCGGGCGGTTTCCACCGCTCAGGTGATTCCGGGAATGCCAATGACCTGCTGTCATGGATATTTCACCGATGAAAACACCGTGCGGTTCACGGTGCACTGGCTGAATTCCTGGATGGCCTATGATGTGGTCCTGCACCGCGATGGGCTCGATCTTGAAATCACAGTATCCAAATCGATGCGCCATGAAGGAAAAGCACCGGTGATCCAGAATGCGCTGGCCCGGAAAATCGGTTTCTGAGGAGGACGGAGGAGATGACACTGTATCACATCCAGTATCGCTCTGAAGCACTGGGCGGGGAAGGCGAGCTTGGCGTATTTCTGCCGGAGAAGTGGAGGAATACGGAAAGCCTGAAGGTGCTGTTCCTGCTTCACGGGGCGTTCTCCGAATATAAGAGCTCCCTGCTTTTCTCCTCCGTTGCACGGTACTGCGATACGCGGAACATGGCGGTGGTGGCGCCTTCCTCACATCTCGGTGTTTACTGCGATATGGAATACGGGGAAAAAGGCTATTCCATGGTCAGGGAAGCGGTCAGCCTTTCCGGCAGGCTGTTTCCGGTGCTTCCGCAGGATCGGGAGAAACGGTTTCTCCTGGGAATTTCCATGGGAGGGCACGGGGCATTCAAGCTGGCTATGGAGTATCCGGACCGGTTCAGTGCGGCTGCGGCCTGCTCGTCGCCTATCGACATTGTGGCAACCATGGAGCTGCTGGAGTCAGGGAAGCATTTCGGCGGAGCAGAGCTTTTCCATACCTTCGGAAGCGCGGATGCCTGCCGGGGAACGAACCGGGATGTGATCCACATGGCGGCGCAGCACGCGGCGCGCGGTACCCGTCTGCCGCGTCTGTTTCTCTGCTGGGGAGATGAGGACCATGCAAAGGCAGAGGATCTGACAACGGCGGAAAAATTCAGGAAAATGGGGATTCCGCTGACAACCCGGGTCGGCCGGGGCGGCCACAACTTTGACATGTGGGATCCGCTGCTGGAAGGAATTCTGGACTGGATGCTGGAAGGAGGAAACGGAAATGGCACTGATTGAAGGCCGGGATATGTTCAGCTCAATCCGCAACAGTACCCGGTTCTGTCTGCTCCTTCCGGAAAACGGCGCAGAAAGCGCGCCGGGTATTTTATATCTGCTGCCGGTTCGCAGAGGCCTTGCAACAGACTGGATCCGATATACAGGGATTGAGGAGCTGGCACGGGAATACGGCCTGGCAGTCGTGATGCCGGAAGGTGTCAGCTCGGATTTCTGCAATATGGTGTACGGCATGAAATGGTGGGATTATCTGACGAAGGAGCTTCCGGACTATCTGGAAAAGATCTTCGGAATCCGAAAGGATACCTGCCTCTGCTTCGGCGCGGAAATGGGCGGCGAGGCCAGTATCCGGCTGGGACTTCGGTGCCCGGAAAGATTTGCAGCAGCCGGTGCGGCAGGCGCGGATTATCTGCGGGTGTCCCGCTATGCCGCCGGGCAGATTTCCGGCCGGGATCTGGAAAGCGTCTATGGCAGTTTGCCTGTGGCGGACGGGATTCTGGCTGAAACGGATTTGCAGCGCCTGGCTGCAGAGAGCGGAACACAGGGAGCCCGGCTGTGGCTTCATCCGCAGGATGCCGGTGCGGAAGCACTTGCGGAAAGGACCGGAAAACCCGTGCACTGGTTTACATCCGCAGAACAGGGATGGAAGGGCTATGGGGCGTGCCTGGAAGAATTTGTCCGGAGCGCTGTCCGCCCGGGAGGTACAGTATGAGCAGATTCATATGCGATGAAAGAACCACTGTCGGAACAAAATACGGCAGGCTGATGGGCTTTGCCCTGGATTCCACATACATTTTCCGCGGCATACGTTACGCAAAAGCCAGAAGGTTTGAACGGCCGGAGGAGGTCGAGCCGTGGGAGGGTGTTCAGAAGGCGCTTCATTACGGCCCCATTTGCAAAACGGCCTTTGTGGAAACCCATGCCTCGGATATTATGATTCCCCACCGGGAATGGATCCAGTCGGAAGACTGCCAGTACCTGAATGTCTGGACGCAAAGCCTGGATCCGCAGGAGAAGCTGCCGGTGATGGTCTGGATCCACGGGGGCGGCTATACGATGGGATCCTCGCTGGAGCTGGAAGCCCTTGACGGGGAAAGGCTGAGCCGGTACGGGAAGGTCGTTGTTGTTTCCCTGAACCACCGGCTGAATATTCTGGGCTATCTGGATCTGAAGGAGCATACGGACCGTTTTCCGGATTCCGCGAATGCCGGCACGGAGGATCTTGTCGCCGCACTGCGGTGGATCCGGGACAATATCGCGGCCTTCGGAGGCGATCCGGACAATGTGACGATCTTCGGACAGTCCGGCGGCGGACATAAGGTGGCCAGCCTGCTGCAGATTCCTGAGGCCGACGGACTGTTCCACAAATGCATTATGATGAGCGGTATCACGGCGAACTTCCGTTATCCGCACCGCGGAGAGAACGGAAAGCAGATCGTGGACGCGCTGCTGAAGGAGCTGGGACTGAAGGCGTCCGAAGCGGACAAGCTGGCGGAGGTGCCGTTTGAGAGACTTTCACCCGCTTACGGAAGGGTACAGGCTGATTTGCGGAAACAATGGGTTTACTGCGGAGAGACGCCGCTGCCGGATGATTTCTTCCCGGGAGACTGGATTGAAATCGGGTTCAGGCCTGAAACACGAAATATTCCCGTGATGGTCGGAACCGTGATCGGCGAATTTGCATTTGACGTGTGGCTGCCGGACAAGCACCGCATGACGGAAGCTGAACAGATGGCGGCCCTGAAAGATAAATTCGGCGACGCGGCAGAAGTATTGGTGCCCCTGTTCCGGGAAGCCTATCCGAATCATCCCGTTGCGGACCTGATGTACCTGGAAAGCAGCATCCGCCGGGAAGGGCAGCGCTTCTGCAGGGCGCGGGCTGCCATGTCCGCGGCGCCGGTCTACAATTACGTCTTCTCCCAGGAGTTTCCGATTGACGGCGGCCGCCTGGCCTGGCACTGCGCTGATATTCCATTTGCTTTCCACAATGTGGATCTGGTTCCTGTGGCGAACATGGGAGAAGATTCAGAAGCTCTGCAGGAGAACATGTGCGGCGCCTGGGTTTCCTTTGCCCGGAACGGCAAACCGGTGCTTCCCGCCGGTCCGGAATGGAAGCCGTTTACGGCGGAAAACTGTGAAACCATGATTTTTGATACCCCCTGCAGGCTGGGAATCCGGTTTGACAATGAGCTGCTTGAAAAGCACGCGGCAGTCGTGCCGGAACTGGTAATGCAGGCCTGAGCCGGATTGCCGTTACAAAAACTGTTTCTGTCGCAAAGCCCGGCGGCTGAAAAGCCGCCGGGCGAATTCTGTTTATGGCGCATGCTTCCGCATGTATTCCACCGTCCGGTACAGGGTTTCCCCCTGAAAAATCTTATCCAGATTGCCGCTGAAATCCAGTCCGTAGCGCGCCTGCAGGCGCTGCAGGGCGGCTTCTGTTTCCCGCTGCCGGCGGGAGTCGGTATCCGGCAGGACGTCGTCGAAGCTGAGCTGGCGCCCGTTTTCACCGGTCAGGTGATAAAGACCGGCGCCGATGAGCCGTACCGGCTTCCGGGGAACCTGTTCCAGCAGCTTTGACGCTTCCCGGTAGATCACGGCGGCGGAGCGGGCGGGAGGAATCATCCGTGAGCGGGAAATGGATTTCATGTCAGCATAGGTGAGCTTCAGGCTGACGCCTTCCCCGTACAGGCCGATCCGGGCGGCACGCCTCTCGACGCTCAGCGCAAGCAGCAGCAGAACATCTGACAGGAAAGCGAAATCGTCCACATCCTCCTGAAAGGTCAGTTCCCGGCTGACGGATTTGGCCTCCTCCGGCCTGTAGGCGACAACCTTCCGGTCATCCCGGCCGAAGGCGATCTCCGTGATCCAGACACCCTGCTTTCCCAACAGGCGGATGACAGTTTCCCGGTTCTGCTGAATATCCCGGACGGTCCGGATGCCGGCGCTGCTCAGCCTTTCCGCTGTTTTGCCGCCGACGGTGTACAGAACCCGGACATCCCGGTCAATGATCAGATCCACAAAGGCCTGCGGCGTGGGAATTTCAAAATAGCCGTCGGGCTTTTTTTCTTCGCTGGCAATCTTGGCCGCGGTTTTTGAATAGGCTACGCCGACGGAGCAGGTCAGCCCCAGTTCCGCCAGGGTGCGGCGCTTGATGGTGCGGGCAATTTCGCAGGCGTTTTCCCAGGTGCCCGCTTTTTCCGTCACATCCAGATAGGCCTCGTCCAGGGCGATGGTTTCAGAGACGGAGGCATACGTGTTCCAGATCGTATGCAGCTGCGCGGAGACCGCCCGGTATTTCTCAAAATCCGGATGCATGTAGACACCCTGCGGGCACAGGCGGAAGGCTTCCTTGATGTTCATGGCGGAGTGGACGCCGAATTTCCGGGCTTCATAGCTGCAGGTGGCGACGACACCCCGCTCCTGCGGCAGCGATCCGATGATCAGCGGCTTGCCGCGAAGGGACGGATTGTCCCGGATTTCAACAGAGGCATAGAAAGCATCCATATCCACGTGAATGATAATCTGATCCAGGATGGACCGCCTCCTTTCCCTGCGTGAAATCCGGAATCTCCTGTCCGTTTAATTCGGATTTGCCGCCGTCAATTCCTGCCCCGCGTCCGCGACCGGCGGATACAGCGGAAAAACCATGAAACACCCTGCGCGTATTGATGGAAGATGCAGTCATCGGGTATAATGACCCGGAAGCACGGAAGGAGAGAAAACATATGAAAACAGTGATTATGGAATCTCTGGGCGTTTCCGCGGAGATTATGCGGAAGTATGAGAAAAAGTTTGAGGCGCAGGGAATGACCTTCGCGGAATACGCGAAAACGGCCGACCCGGAGCAGCTGATTGCCGAGGCGAAGGATGCCGACGTGATGATCGTCGCCAACATGCCGGTGCCGGAGGCGGTGGTGCACGCCTGCGATCATCTGAAATTCATTGACGTGGCGTTCACCGGCGTGGACCATATTCCGCTGGCGGCCGCGAAGGAAAAAGGCATCGCGGTCAGCAATGCCTCAGGGTATTCGACGGAAGCTGTGGCGGAGCTGGTGCTGGGCATGGCGCTGTCCATGGCGCGGAACCTGCGGGCGGTGGAGGACCGCTGCAGGGCCGGGAAAACCAAGGACGGTCTGGTCGGCTGGGAAATCCGGGGAAAGACGGCGGGCATCATCGGTCTGGGAAAGATCGGCACCCGCACGGCGGAGCTGTTCCATGCCTTCGGGGCGGAGATCCTGGCCCACAGCCGCAGCGTGCACGCGGACGCCCCGGATTATATCCGCCAGACGACGCTGGAGGAGGTGCTGCAGCAGTCCGATATCGTCGTGCTGCACTGCCCGCTGAACGATTCCACGAGGGGCATGATCAACGCCGGCAGGCTGGCGATGATGAAAAAAACCGCCCTGCTGATCAACGCGGCCCGGGGGCCTGTCGTGGCTGAAAAGGATCTGCTGGCCGCGCTGGAGAACGGGGTCATCGCAGGCGCCGCGCTGGACGTGTTCGAGAAGGAACCGCCCCTGGATCCGGCGCTGCCTGTGCTGCAGACCGCCAATACGCTGCTGACACCCCATGTGGCCTTCGCCACGCAGGAATCCATGCAGCTGCGGGCACAGATCGTATTTGACAATCTGGAGAACTGGCTGAAGGGCACGCAGATCAATAAGGTGATCTGATTCAGATAAATCTTCCCGTTACGCTTTCGGCACAGCTCCGGATTTCCTCCGGTGTACCGCAGGCAACGATCCGGCCGCCTTCATCACCGCCGCCGGGTCCCATGTCGATGATGTAATCCGCGCTCCGGATCACATCCAGATCATGTTCGATTACGACGACTGTCGCTCCGTTCTGAATGAGCGTCCGGAACACATCCAGCAGCGTCTGTACATCCAGGGGATGCAGGCCGATTGTAGGCTCATCAAACACAAACACGGAATCTGACTGTACCTTGCCCATTTCACTGGCAAGCTTCAGCCGCTGCGCTTCACCGCCGGACAGGCTGGGAGTTTCCTCACCGAGAGTCAGGTATCCGAGCCCGAGATCCTTCAGAACGGACAGTTTCGGCTCCACATTCTTCATGTCTTTGCAGAACCTGACCGCCGTGTTTACATCCATATCCATCAGCTCCGGGAGAGCCCGTTCCTCTCCCGCTTTATTTTTGTGCCTTACCCGGTACGCTTCCTTTGCATATCTGGAGCCTCTGCACTCCGGACATGGAATATCCACATCCGGCAGGAACTGAACGTCCAGGCTGACGGAACCGGTGCCGTCACAGACGGGACAGCGCAGATTTCCCGTGTTATAGGAAAAATCTCCCGCACTGTATCCATGGGCTTTTGCGCTCTTTTCCCGGGCGTATATTTTCCGGAGTTCATCATGGACGCCGGCATAGGTGGCGACTGTGGAACGGATATTGATTCCGATGGGTGTCGCGTCGATCAGCTTGATATGACGGATACCCTCCGCTTCCAGCAGGCGCACGTGTTCCGGCAGCTTTTCCCCGGCAGTTGCGGCTGCCAGTCCGGGAACCAGGCTTTCCAGGACCATCGTTGTTTTCCCGGAACCCGATACTCCGGTCACAACGGTCAGTTTCCCCATCGGAATTTTCACATCCAACGGCTTTACGGTATGAATCGGAGCGGTTTGCATACGGACGGAACCGTTCTCAAAAAGGCTGGTATTCTGCTTCGTTCCGGCTGCCGGCCGGCTCTCTTTCAGAAACGGCGCGATCATGGAATCCGGGTTTTCCGTAATCTGGTCAATGGTTCCTTCCGCGATCACCCTCCCGCCGTCGGCTCCGGCTTTCGGGCCCATCTCGATCAGCCAGTCGGATTCCTTCAGGATCCGGGTATCATGATCAACCAGCAGCACGGAATTGCCGTCCGCGACAAGATCATGCATGACACCGTTCAATCCCGCGATATTGGCAGGATGCAGGCCGATGGACGGTTCGTCCAGGACATAGAGAACCCCCGTCGTGCGGTTCCGGACCGCTCTGGCAAGCTGCATTCTCTGCCGTTCTCCGGTGGAAAGGGTGGATGCCGCGCGGTCGAGGGTCAGATAGGAAAGACCGAGATCCAGCAGACGCTTTGCCGCCGTATGATAGGATTCACAGATGCTTTCCGCCATCGGTTTCATTTCGTCCGGCAGGGAACCGGGAACCCTGTTTACCCAGTCAACAGACTCCGCAAGCGTCATGGTACAGGCTTCGGCGAGACTGATGCCCATGAGCCTGGGCGCCCTGGCTTTTTCCGAAAGCCTTGTTCCGCCGCAGTCCGGGCAGACGGAAAGCCGCAGGTACTTCTCCACGCGCTTCATGCCTTTTTCGTCCTTCACTTTGGAGAGCGCGTTCTCCACGGTGTAAATCGCGTTGAAATAGGTGAAGTCCATATCCCCCGCGGCGCCGCTGGTTCTGTTCTGATAGATGATATTTTTCTTTACGGCCGGGCCGTGGAAAACGATGTCCCTTTCCTTTTCCGTCAGATCCTTAAAGGGTACATCTGTCCGCACGCCCATTTCCCTGGCGATGTCCTTCATCAGAGACCACATCAGGGTCTGCCACGGAAGCACCGCGCCTTCATCAATGGAAAGCGTCTCATCCGGGACCAGGGTGGATTCATCCACCACATGGACGATTCCGGTCCCGTCGCACCGCGGACAGGCGCCCTGACTGTTAAACGCCAGTTCTTCCGCGCCGGGACCGTAGAAGCGCTCGCCGCATTCCGGGCATACCAGTTCCTGTCCGGCTGCGACAGAAAGGGACGGCGGAAGATAATGACCGTTCGGGCATCTGTGGCTGCCCAGACGTGAAAACATAAGCCGCAGACTGTTCAGCAGCTCCGTTCCCGTGCCGAAGGTCGAGCGTATGCCCGGCACGGCCGGACGCTGATGCAGCGCGAGGGAGGCCGGCACGTACAGCACTTCGTCCACATCCGCTTTGGCTGCCTGCGTCATGCGCCGCCTGGTGTAGGTTGAAAGGGATTCCAGATACCGGCGGGAGCCTTCCGCGTAAAGTACGCCGAGGGCCAGGGAGGATTTTCCGGAACCGGACACCCCGGCGATTCCGACGATTCTGTTCAGCGGAATATCCACATCGATGTTTTTCAGATTGTGGACCCTTGCTCCTCTGACCAGTATCCTGTTTGGCATTTCATTATTCATTTATGGACTGCTCCGTTCAGCTCGTTTGTCTGTCCATGAAATTATACGGGTATAATACAGAACCGGCCCGTTTTGATCTTCTCAAATCCGGGCCGGAGTAATACTTCGCAGCGGCGGCTTTATGCCTGCAGCTTTTTCAGGATGGTCATTTCCACTTCGCGTCCCGAAATGGAAACCTTTACATCATCCGCCAGATGACCGACCACAGATTTCTCCAGTTCGTCCCATGCCTCTTTACTCACGCCGGACTTCTGAAGCTCATCCCTGTAGACCGTCATGGACCAGACATAGCTGCTGTATTTCTGCGGGGATCCCCCGAACAATCCGGCGGAGAACATGGGCACATTGCTGGCGGGCTCAAAGAAGGAACGGATTTTGCCCATGAAGCCCCGGGCCGCTTCGTTGACCCCGGTGGTGGAAGCGGAAAGCAGCTGTTCCCGCTGCTGATCGTCAAACAGACCGCTGACCTTCAGATGCAGGGAGTAGACCCGGTCTTCCTCATCAATCCAGAACTCGCCGCTCACATTGCCCGCAATGGCCCGGACCATGGCCATGGTTTCCTCGGCCAGCAGCCGCAGGCACATCGCGTCCCGGGGGGAAAGCTCCTTGTACGCGGCGATTTTGTCCACCTGCGCCAGCGCGGCTTCCATGTTGCTACCGTCGCTTGAAATGGTCAGGATATCAGATTTCATAAGTCGTCCCTCCTTATTCAATGGTCAGAATATCCGAGAAGCCGGTGACGTCGAACACTTCCCGGACGATCTCATTGACGTTCTTTATCGTCAGGCCGCCTTTGGCGCTCATCTGCTTATGCGCGGACAGGAGCACCCGCAGCCCGGCGGAAGAAATATAATTCAGGGCGGTGAAATCCAGGACAAGGCTGTCCGCACCGTCCAGAGACCCGGCCAGCTCCTCCTCCAGCTCCGGGGCAGTCATGGTATCCAGACGGCCCTCCAGGGCCAGAAGCAAGGTTGTTCCGTTCTGCTGCTTCGTGATGGTCATTGGCTTTTCCTCCAAACGATTATTGATTCAGGCACAGGAGGATGCTCCTGTTTCCGAAAGATCCGGCCGCCGCAGGCGGCTCTTTTTTCTGCAATCCTGAGTATTTTACCATAACCGGCCCGGAAGAGTAAACAGGGGGACCTGCCGGATCCGGAAAACAGGGCGGGAATTATCCGGGCATTCTGTACGGCCAGGCCGAGAGATAATCGTCCGCCAGACCGCATTCGTCAATGGTTTTGAAAAGGGTATAGCGGGTGCGGTAATCCTTGCCGCACCACATGCTCAGATTCAGCAGATCCTCCGGGATCTGCTCATCCTGCGGGGTCAGGTCTCCGTTCAGGGTCTGCAGCACCCGCCGGATCGTTTCACGGGGCGGGAGGGAACGGAGCACCGCGCGGATGTCATCGATGCGCGACTGTGCGGCCCGGATCCGGCGCAGCTGCTCCTCCCAGGAAAGGAAATCCTCCGGATTGTCCCGCATGATCTGCTCCCCGCCTTCCGCGCCGAAGGCATGGCGCATCCATTCTGCCCGGCGTTCCCGGGAGAGCCGCCTGGCTTTGATTGCCTCAATATCCAGGCCTGAGAGATCTTCATGCGCGAAGCGTTCGAACAGCGGCCAGACCAGCAGCGTGGCCACGCCCACGGAGGCGCCGTGCATCGGGGGCCGGACCCCGCGCTGCACCAGAATCATTTCCCAGTACTGGGCGATGTTGTGCTCAATGGACGCAACGGCCCGGGTATGGCCGATCAGCATGATGGTCACTCCGGCCAGCAGCAGGGCTTCCGTCAGGATCCGGATGCCCTTTTCGCTTTTCACGGCGATCTCGTCCACGTTTTCCACCAGGGCGTTGACCGCGTTCATGACCAGTTCCCCGCAGAGCGGGCAGTAAACCTCGCCGTTGATGATTTCCCCGAGGCGCCAGTCGGCAATGGCGATATACTTTCCCAGCACATCGCCGACACCGCTGGCAATCATCGGCATCGGCGCCGTTGCGAAGATATCCAGGTCGCAGACGATGATCTCCGGGCAGACGGCGGGACGCTGGATCTTGACGCCCCGGTGCAGCAGCGGCGCCACGGCGGAGGTATATCCGTCCATGGACGGCGCAGTGCCCACGGCCACGAAGGGCAGGCCGGTGCGCTCCGCGTTGATGCGGGTTGTGTCCGTCAGGCTGCCGCTGCCGACGCTGATGAGGAATTCCGTGTCACGGGTGATGGACAGCAGCACCTCGCCGCAGGCGCTGTCATCCGGCAGCACATCCTCCTCCCGGTGAATGACGCAGGGAACGACGGTGAAGCCGTCCGCGGCCAGCGCCTCATGAACGGTTCTGCCGGCCAGGGCATAGGTGGTGTCATCCGCCACCAGGACGCAGTGCAGCCCGAGCCCCCGGCGCCGGATCATTTCCGGCACGCGCGGGAGAAGACCCTTGCCCACATAGATGTCTTTGTCCATCTGACGGTGTTCGCTGCCGCAGCCGCAGGAAAGACCGGAAAGAACCATCCGGCTGTTTTCATCATAGGATACCTGAATATTCATCGGCTTTCTTCCTTTCAGTATCGGTCATGCGTTGAGCTGTACAGCTGAGCCCTTCAGGGTTTTGGTGACGATGATCTGCCTGTCAATGCGCTCCTCCAGATCCCGGACGTGGGAAATAATGCCGATCAGCCGCTGGCCGCCGGCCAGATCCGAGAGCACCCGGAGGGAGGCGCGCAGGGCGTTTTCATCCAGGGTGCCGAAGCCTTCGTCGATGAACATGGCGTCCATGCGGATGGCGCCGCTCTGGCTCTGCACCACATCGGACAGGCCCAGGGCCAGCGCCAGGCTGGCGAGGAAGGATTCGCCGCCGGAGAGGGTGCTGACCTCCCGCCACTGGCCGGTGCCCCGGTCCAGCACGTCCAGATCCAGCCCGCTCTGATGCACCCGGTCCCGGGCGGTTTCCCTGCAGCGCAGGGTGAACATTCCCTCTGTAAGCACCGTCAGCCGCTTGTTGGCCGCGGCGACCACCTGCCTGAAATAATACTGCTGCACATAGGCCTCAAAGGTGAGCTTTCCGCGGAACGCGCCGCCGGTGATGCCGGCGCAGCAGTTATACAGCTCACGGACCACTGCCCAGTGGTTTTCCCGGCGCTTCTGCTGCCGGCGCGCGTCCCGGACCGCTTTCAGGGCGTCCTCGTGGAGAGCGCGCTTTCTGGACAGGAGCATTTCAGCCTTTTCGGCATCCGTTTTCTGAGCCTGCAGCTCCCGCAGCCGCCCCTCCGGGACGCTGAGATCCGTTTTCTCCCGGTCCTTCAGCCTGTCCCGCAGCGCAGCGATCCGGTCATCCAGGGATTTCAGCGCTTCGCTCCAGGATTTCAGCTTCCGGTCGGCTTCATTCATGTCCCGTTCCGGCATTTTCGCCAGCCGGTATGCCCGCTCGTCGGGGAAGCCGGCGGATGAAAGATGATCCCGGAAGGCGGCGGCGAGGACTTCGGCATTCTGCCGCAGGGAATCCAGCTGCTGCCGGCTGTGCTCCGCTGCCGTGCGGTTCTGCGCCAGGGCAATCTGCAGCTGCTGCAGCGCCTGAGCGCTTTTTTCCATTTCACTCCGGTACTGCTTTGCTTGCAGCAGCAGGGCTTCCGCCTGTTTCCTCAGACCGGCCGCGGTTTCGTTTTCTCCGATGTTCAGCTCCTGCAGGCGCTTCTTTCCGGCATCCGCCGCGGCCTGAAGCGCTGACAGCGCCGTGCCGGCTTCATTCAGCGCCTGCGCGGCTTCCCGGTGCTTCCGGTCCGCCTGCTCCAGATCCTCCCGGGAGACGGCATCCTCTGTCAGCTGTGCCGGATGAGGATGAGACACGGCCCCGCAGACCGGGCAGGGCATGCCGTCCGCCAGCTCCAGGGCCAGGAGTCCGGCCTGACTGCGGTAATAGCCTTCCTTGGCAGCGGTATAGGCGGCATCCGCCCGGGTGCTGTCATTGAGCAGGGACTGCATCTGCGCCTGCTGCTTCTGCAGTTTTTTCTGCAGGCCCTCCAGGTCCAGCAGTACCGGCACACAGTCGCTGAGCTGTCTGGCGGAGGCCTGCAGCCCGTCTGCTTCCGCGGCATGACTGTCCGCTTCTGCCTTCCGCTTTTCCGCCTCCGGCAGCGCCTGCTCCGCTGCCTTCAGCGCGCTCTCCGCAGCGGCGGCGGCCTCCTCCTGCTTCCGGATGTCCGCCTGGTTTTTTGTCAGCAGGGCTTCATCCGGAGCCAGCCCCAGGGCTTTCCGGGCCATCCGCAGCCGGTCCGCCAGCCCGTCCATGGCCGTCTGCTGCTCCGCCAGCTGCTTCCGGGAGGATTCGGCGGCTTCCAGCGCGGCAAAGTCCGCGTTGGCGGCCCGGGCCTGCTCAATGAGGGCGATCAGGCGGCCGATTTCCTGCTCAGCCGCTTCCTTCACCCGGCTGTGACCGGCGCCTGCGGCTTTTTCACGCTCAATCAGCCGATCCAGACATTCCGCCAGCAGATCGGCATATTTCGGATCCGACTGATACAGCGCAAGGTTTTCCCGTTCCGGGAAGTCCGGCTCCGGATCCGCCTTGGCGGCGGCAATGGCGATGCGGCGGTCCAGATCCTCCTTTTCCCGGACGCAGGCGGCGTTCATTTCCTGCAGCTTTTTCTGCAGATCGGCGTAAACGGAGGTGTTGAACAGCTTCTGGAACAGCGCCTTCCGCTCGTCGGAGGAGGCGTTCAGGATCTTCAGAAAATCCCCCTGGGCGATCATCATGGTGCGGGTGAACTGATCCTGGGTCAGCCCCAGCAGCTCGCCGATCTTCGCGCTGACCTCCTGCAGGCCGTCGATCACCCGGTCATCGCCTTCCCGGAACAGGATGGCGCCGGCGCTCTGGGTGGTGGTGCCTTCCCCGGACTTTTTCGGACGCTCATATTCCGGATTGCGCCGGATGGTCCAGATTTCATTCCGGTGGCTGAAGGTCAGCTCCGCGTAGGTTTCGGTCCGGGGATCCGCGTAGTCCGAGCGGAAGGTTCTGCTCTTCCTGCGCTCCTTGCCGCCGGAGGCCTCGCCGTAGAGCGCGAAGCTGATGGCGTCAAAGATCGTGGTTTTTCCGGCGCCGGTGTCCCCGGCAATGAGGAACAGGCCGTTCTCACCGAAAACGGTAAAGTCAATCGTGGTTTCCCCGGCGTAAGGGCCGAAGGCGGACAGGGTCAGCTTCAGCGGTTTCATGCCTTTTCCTCCAGTTCCTTCAGCACTTTTTCAATGACCTGCATGTGAGCTTCACCGGGCTCCCGGTCATTGTTCTGCAGCCGGTAAAAATCCGCGAACAGCTCCTGAATGCTTTTGTTCTCCATGCTCCGGACAGCCAGAACGTCCACGTCATACTTCGTTTTCGAGTTGACCACGGAGAACTTCATCATGTTCGGGAAGTTCACCGACAGGGTGACCCGGGCGTCCGGGGGAACAATCTCATCATGAAGGGTGAGCCATACATAATCCTCAGAATAGGGCAGGCGCATCAGCTCATCCAGGGTGCCCTCCAGCAGCCGCACGTCATGAAGCGGATACAGGGGAACGGTCCGGATGGAGGCATCCCCCTTGGGGCCCAGGTCCAGAATGGTTACGGACTTATGATGACCGGCCTCGGAGAAGGAATACTTCAGAGGGGAGCCCGCATAGCGCAGCGTGTCCCGGAGAACCCGCTGAGGCTTGTGAATATGGCCCAGGGCCACATAATCGAAGGCATCGAACACGGAGGCGTCAATATTATCCAGCCCGCCCACCGCCTGCTCCTCGGAATCCGAGGTTTCGCTGCCGGTGATGAACTGATGGCAGAGCAGTAGGTTGCGCTTCCGGGTATCGACGGACGCCCCGCGCAGTACGGCCTGCACCGCGCCCTGGAAGGAGACAATCTTTTCCTCCGGCAGGAGGCGTTTCACCTGGGAGGGCCGGAGAAAGGGCATCATCCAGACGACGATGTCCCCGGACTCATCCCGGAGGGTTACCTGCTGCAGGGTTCCGTCAAAGGCCTCGGTCACATAGATGCCGGAGGACCGGACCAGGGACGAAAAGTAGGAAATCCGCAGGGCGGAATCGTGATTTCCGCTGATGACAAACACCTTTTTGCCGCGCTCCGCCAGGCCGGATATGAAACGGTCGAAGAGCGCCATGGCTTCCGCCTGAGGCGCGGAGCGCTGATAAACATCGCCGGCGATCAGCACGGCGTCGATTTTTTCCGCATCGGCGATATCCGTGATCTGATTCAGAATATATTCCTGGTCGTCAAGCAGCAAAAGGTCGTTCATCTGCTTGCCCAGGTGCAGATCGGCCAAATGAAGGAAGCGCATGGGATCATCCTTTCCCGATAAATATGAAAACCGTCCTGTTCATCATACCATAAACAGGGACGGCTGATCAAAGATGAAAACGTGTTTTTCCGCCTTGTTACCGATCCTGCGACGGGGCGGAAAGCGGGGCGGGATGAATGCAGAAAGAGAAGGGGAATTCCTTGGCGGAAAGCAGGAATTCCGGAGCGGGTTTCGGACCGCAGGAAGCGGTTCCGATGCCCGCCTGCGCGGTGTCCAGGCAAAGGACGGACGCGCCGGAGGGACGAACCACGTGCCGGTGGGCGGCTTCGGCAAGCGTTTCCTGGGCATAGCGGCTCAGGGAGAAGCTGAAGGGCTGACCGGCAGAGACAGACAGGCCGCGGCGGTCGTCTGTCCGGACCAGCAGGCTTGTGCAGCCGGTATGCGCGCCGGATTCCTGGGGCCTGATATGCGGCTCGAAGCAGGCATCTATGTCCTCTGTGAAATGACCCCACCAGGTCGCTTCGTGTTTGTCCGGATAGCTTTCCAGGGGTCCGAAGCCCAGATATTCCGCCCGGTCAAAGGCCGGGGACAGGAAAAACCGAAGCCCGAACCGGGGCAGGGGAGGACATTCCTCCGCGACGGATGCTGTGCCCTCCAGCCGGATCTGCCCTTCCGCGTCAATCAGCCAGCAAAGGCGGAGACGGATCATCGGGCGGTAGCTCGGACCGCCCAGGGACAGCTCCGCGTCAATCCGGACGGCATGGGAATCAGAGGACGCTTCCATCCGGTAAACCCGCGGAATCAGATGCTTCAGGCCGAAACGGTTCCAGGCGGGGCGGAAAACAGCGTCGTTATCGGTCGGCGCGCGCCAGGCGTTCCAGGAGACCGGCCGGAGCAGCCATTCGGCACCGGATATTTCCAGGCCCGCGGGCAGCGCGTTCAGCCGGCTGAAGGCATAACGGAAACCCTCTCCCTGCACGGTTACGGCTTCCCGGGTTTCAGAAAGCTGCGGACAGCCGCTTCCGGACAGAGCGGGAAGCCGGGAAGCCGGAGCGCGCAGCTCAAACTGTTCAAAGCCAGCTTCCGCCCCGGGTTCCGACCAGGGTGTTCTTTCCCTGGTCAGGAAACGGAAACGGATGAAGGCTCCATCTTCAGAAGCGGAGAACGGCACCTCCACCGGCTGTGTACCCAGCGGCGGCAGATGAAGCGGAACGTCTCCTTCCTCCCGCACGATGCCGTTTACCGTGATTTCATATCTGCAGGTCAGCCATTCCTCCGCCGCCGTAAAGGCCAGCATGTTCCGGAAAAGCCAGTCCGATCCCTCCCGGGTCACGCGGACAGGGCGGTAAACCTGCGCGATTTCCTTCAGTCCGCGGTGGGGCGTTCTGTCCGGGAAAACCAGACCGTCAATGCAGAAATTGCCGTCGTTTGGGGAATCACCGAAATCGCCGCCGTAGGCATAGCGCGGCTGCCCGTCCGGCCCGGTACCGGTCTGAATCCCATGGTCGCACCATTCCCAGACGCAGCCGCCCATCAGCCGGGGCTCCCGGCAGATCCGGGACCAGTAAGGTTCCACCCCGCCGGGACCGTTGCCCATGGCATGGGCGTACTCGCACATGAAATACGGCCGCTTTTCCTGCGGATCGCTCAGGAACCGGTCGATTTCCTCCACGGGAGGATACATGACGGACACCATATCCAGAACGTCCGGCCCGCTGTCCGGCACCGGCGCGCCGTCCAGCAGGTGCATGCTCTGGTAATGGGTCAGGCGGCCGGAATCCCTTCCGCGGACCCAGCGGAGGGCGCGTTCAAAAGCTATGCTGTAACCGCTTTCATTCCCCATGGACCAGAACACAACGCAGGGGCGGTTCAGGTCACGTTCCACCATATGCCGGATACGGTCCAGAATGGCTTCTTCATAATCCGGCCGGTTGGCCAGCAGCGCAATGCCGGAGTAATCAAAATGATTGTCCGTTGTCAGGGAGGCTTCCACGCTGCCGTGGGATTCGTTGTCCGCCTCGTCGATGACATAGAAGCCGAGCTCGTCGCACATGCGGAGGAATTCCGGCGCCGGCGGATAGTGGGAGGTGCGGATGGCGTTGATATTATGCGCCTTCATCAGATACAGGTCGCGCAGCGCCTGATCCCGGGAGATGCACGCACCGGTGCGGGGGTCGCTTTCATGCCGGTTGACGCCGCGCAGCTTGACAGGCTGACCGTTGACCAGGAAAACGCCGTCCCGGACCTCAACGGTCCGGAAACCGATCTTTTCACCGATCCATTCATCCGCTGTTTTGATGACCAGGGAATAGAGCGCCGGCTTTTCGGAGCTCCAGGTCTGCACATCCGGCACGCGGAACGTCCAGCCTCCGGAACATTCCCGGGCGTCCGCCAGCTTTTTCCCGTCCGGGGCAAAAAGCTCCAGATCCGCGGGAAAGCCGTCATTCCAGCTGACATTCAGCCTTCCGGAGGCATCCGCCGTGATCCGGAAACGCTCCAGGTGTTTTTCAGGACGGATGAGGAAAAACACATCCCGGATGATTCCGGACATGCGCCATTTGTCCTGATCCTCCAGATAGCTGCCGTCGCAGTATTTCAGCACCATCAGGGCAATTTCATTCTGCCCTTCCCGGAGCAGGGGCGTTGCGTCAAACTCCGCCGTATTGTGGGTTTGCTGGGAATATCCCAGGAAATGTCCGTTCACACGGATATAGCAGCAGCTGTCCACACCCTCCAGATTCAGAAACCAGCGCTGCCCGGCCGCGGGACCGGCGAAAAAGGTGCGCCGGTAGACCCCGGTCGGATTCAGATGCGGGACAAAGGGCGGATCATACGGATATGGATAGCGGACGTTGACATAGTTGGGTACGCCGAATCCGTTCAGTTCCCAGTTGCCGGGAACGGGCATGCGCCGGTCCGGCTCCGCGGCCCACCATTCCTCCGGGGCGCTCTCAGGACTGTCATATCCCCTGAACTGCCATTCGCCGTTCAGGGACACCCGGCGCGGGGAGCATTCCTTCGGCGCGAAGGGATCCGTCCCGGGCGGAAAGGGCGTGTATTCGTTCCGGGGTGCGGCGGCGCCCAGATGCTGAACGGCAGGGTTTTCATGAAACCATTGAGCCATATGCGTTTCTCCTGTTTTTTTCTTCATTATATTCCCTGGCAGAAGGGAAGACAAGGACGGCGAAATTCCCGGGAGAAGGTTTTGAATGATTTTGGAACACGAACCGGCGAAGCGGATAAATATGGTTCGCGGTGGAACCCGGAGAAGAGAAGGCCTTTTCATCAGGCAGAAACAGCAGAAATGCGCCTTATGGAACTTTTTTTACCTGAATCGGACAAAAATAGACCCTTGAGATCGGCCCGGGGAGCTTCTAAAATCTGAGACAGCAAGAGAGTATCAAAGTGCATACAGAACAGACGGGAGGTGAACCATCCGCCTTATGATCCGCTTTTTAAAAAGGCAGCAACGTTACTGGCAGCTTTATCTGCTGGCCCTGATTCCCTTTACCCTTGTTCTGTTGTTCAGCTACATGCCCATGTACGGTATTCTGCTGGCGTTCAAGGATTACAGCATCAAACGCGGAATCCTCGGCGGGAAATGGGTCGGACTCAAGTATTTCAATCAGCTGTTCACAATTCCGAATTTTCCGCTGATTCTGCGGAACACCATCGTGCTGAGCCTGGAGAGCATGGTGATCGGATTTCCCTTCCCGATCCTGCTGGCCCTGGCTTTCAATGAAATTGCGAACAGGCACACCCGGAAGGTGCTCCAGACGGTTTCCTTCGCGCCGTTTTTTATCTCCACGGTTGTAGTGGTCAGCATTATTTTCCAGATGTTTTCCTACCGCTACGGCGTGGTCAACACGATCATCAAGGCGCTGGGGGGAGATTCGGTCAACTTCCTGGGCATTGCCGGCTTTTTCCGGCCGGCGTACATCATTTCCGGTATCTGGCAGGGGGCCGGATACAGCTCGATCCTCTATATTTCCGCTCTGTCCGCCGTGGACGTCACCCTGTACGACGCGGCGGCGATAGACGGGGCCAGCCGGCTGCAGAAGGTGCTGAATGTCGACATTCCCTGCATCATGCCTACCATTGTGATCACACTGATCCTGAATGTGGGCAACATTCTGAGCATCGGCTTTGAAAAGGCCTACCTGCTGCAGAACCCGGTGAATTACAAGTATTCGGAGATCATTGCCACCTATGTTTACAAGACAGGCATTGAACAGGCGCAGTTCAGCTTCGCGACCGCGGTGGGTCTGTTCAACTCTGTTGTGAACTGCATCATGCTGATCCTGGTGAACACCATTGTAGGCAAGATCAGCGAGACCAGTCTGTTCTAGGAGGCAGGGTATGACGACGCAAGTGAAACACCGTAAAAGCAGGCTGAACAAGTTCAGCAATCTGCCGGCGGGCGATAAAATCTATCTTTCCATCGTTTACCTGTTTCTCGGAATTTTCCTGCTGATGGTCATTTATCCGTTGCTGTACGTGGTCAGCTGTTCCTTCTCCAGCCCGGAAGCCCTGATTCAGGGGCGGGTTTTCTTCCTGCCGGTGGAGCCGGGCGTTCAGGGCTATGAGGCTGTGTTTTCCAATTCACGGATCTGGCGCGGATATGCCAATACCATCCTGTATACCGTGCTGGGAACCACCATCAGCACCTGCGCCACGATGATCGCTGCGTATGTGCTCTCCCGCCGTGAGTTTCCCATCCGGGGCTTTCTGACAGTTTTCTTCATGATCACCATGTTCATCAGCGGCGGAACCATCCCGATGTACCTGTGGCTGAAGAGCCTGAAGATGCTCAATACCCTGTGGGCGATTGTCGTTCCCGGCGCGGTCAGCGTCTGGCTGGTGATCGTGGCGAGAACCTTCATCCAGTCAACGATTCCCGAGGAGCTGTTTGAAGCCACTTCCCTGGACGGAGGAAGCTATCTCCAGTACCTGTTCCGGGTGGTGCTTCCGCTGAGCAAGCCGATTCTTGCGGTTCTGGCGATCAACTTTGCGCTGGGCCACTGGAATTCCTACTACAGCGCGCTGATCTACCTCAATGACGCCTCAAAATTCCCGCTGCAGATCGTACTGCGGGATATTCTGGTTCAGAATTCCGTGGACATCACCAATTCCGCAGTGGCCGGGGACGTCAACAACCAGATGCACAAGCAGTATCTTTCCGAGCTGCTGAAGTATTCCCTGATTATTGTTTCCAGCGCGCCGCTGCTGGTTGTCTATCCTTTCCTGCAGAAATACTTCATCAAGGGGACCATGATCGGATCCATCAAGGGATAGAAGCGGCAATGAAACAGGTTTCCGGGGGAAGACGCATTCCCCTGCATCGATAAAAAAGGGGGACGGGCCATGGAATGACGACAGAACGGAAAAAGACGCGCAGTATAACAACCGATTAGGAAAGTGAAGGAGGAAAAAACATGAAGATGAACAAATTTGTGGCACTGCTGCTTGCCCTGTTGCTGGTGAGCGTAACCGCGTTCGCGGACGTGCCGGAAGAACTGCAGGTCAGCGAGAATTTCCCGCTGGCGGAGCCTGTGTCCATGACCATTATCATGCCGCAGCAGAGCGACGTGGTGGATCTGAAGGACAATGTGGTTTTCAACCTTCTGAAGGAATATACCAATATTGATATCGACCTGGTGACGGTTCCCAGCCAGGACGGCAAGGAAAAGCTGAACCTGCTGCTGAACAGCGGAGATTACCCGGAAGTGATCATGGGTATCGGCCTGAACAGCCAGGATCTTGAAAACTACGGCGTGCAGGAAGGCATCCTGCTTCCGCTGAACGACCTGATTGACCAGTATGCGCCGAAGATTTCCGAGCAGCTGGCGGCCCATCCGAACTGGAAGGTTGATATGACCTGCTCCGACGGCAACATCTATGCCATTCCGGCTGTCGACTCCGCCGGTGTCGGCCATGTAAACTGCGCCATGAAGTACTGGATCAATGAGCAGTGGCTGAAGAACCTGAATCTGGAAATGCCCCAGACCACGGAAGAGTTCAAGAAAGTCCTGCTGGCCTTCAAGAATGATGACCCGAACGGAAACGGCATCGCCGACGAAATTCCGCTCAGCGGCTGCATCAATTCCTGGAACGCGGATCCTTATCTGTTCCTGCTGAATGCCTTCGGATATTTTGATACGAATTACTATTACCTGAAGGACGGCTCCTTCAAGAGCATTCTTGACCAGGACTACATTAAGGAAGGCCTGGCATACATGAATGATCTGTACAAGGAAGGCCTGATCGATCCCGCTGCCTTCACCCAGGACAACAGCCAGCTGACTGCTCTGGGCAACAATGCGGATATCGAAATCCTCGGCTGCTCTCCTGCCGGACACGTCGGCATGCTGCTTGACATCAATAATGTGCCGCGGTATATTCAGTATGCCATGATGCTTCCGCTGGAAGGACCGAACGGCTACCGCGCCATTCCCTATACAAAGTCTGTATCCGTCAGCGGCGGTATGTTCATGATTACCGACGCCTGCAAGCATCCGGAAATTGCCATTCAGATCGCGGATCTGTTCAGTGATCCGATCTGGACGCTGCAGGGCCAGGTCGGCACCCGCGGCATCGAGTGGGATTACGCGGACGAGGGAACCCTCGGTATGGACGGCGTGACGCCGGCGAAGTATAAGTTCCTGCAGTACCAGACTCCTGCCCAGGTTGTGGACGCCTGGTGGTGGACCTACCGCGGCATGGAGATCGACTGGAAGAACCTGATCCAGACGGATCCCGACGCCATTATGGATCCTGCCAACTTTGAATCCCGCCTGGCCTTTGAGACCTCCAAGCTGCTGCCCTTCGCGGCGGATGTGGATCCCATTCCCACGCTGCGGTTCACCAACGATGACAGCACGACCTATAACCAGCTGAATACGGCCATCGGTGACTATGCCAAGATCGCTATTACCGAGTTCATTACCGGCGAGCGCAGCATTGAGACCGACTGGGACGCTTATCTGAAGGATCTGGACAATCTGGGTTACGGCAGAATGATTGAGCTGATTCAGAAGACCTATGACGCGCAGACGGCTGAATAAGTCCCTGAACGGTCTGATCAGGCATACATAAACAAAGGCCGCAGCCCATCCGGGCTGCGGCCTTTTTCTGACAGGAGGAGAAAAATGAGCGCGAGAACGCGACGGGAGCCTCGTCTCAATCTGGCGGTGCTGCGAAGAGTTTCCGCCGACGTTTTTCTGTGCCTCATGATTCCTCTGATCCTGCTGGGATTCATATACCGGCAGATGAACGAACAGATTCTGCAGCAATACTACGACAGAAGCAGAACCACCCTGCGCAGCAGTCTGGGAAGCCTGGAAGTGATCTTTGACAATCTGGATCAGATTGCCGTCTATCTCGGAGACAACTCGGATATTGTCAGCTTTTACAATGTCGGCCGGGAGGAGACGGGCAGCAACCTGACCGCCTTTCTGAAGGCTCAGCAGGTGCTGAGCAGCGTTGGCGTGGCGAACGATGATGTCCTGAACATTCAGCTGTATTCGGCGCAAAGCCGGACATTGCTTGATTTCAGCACGATCTCCCTGTATCCGGAGCGCTATTACGGCGGCAGCTTCCTGCTGGAGAACTATGACCGGGAGGGCTTTGAGGCGGACTTTCTGGAAGGGGAGGAGTTTCTGGGCTGCAGCAGGGGAATCGCGACAGGGACGCGCTTTCACAGCCCTGAATCCACACTGATTTATCAGATCCGGCATATCGGCACCAGCATCCGCGGCCGCAGCAACCGGATTCTTTTCTATCTTTCGGAAAACCATCTGCTTGACATGTTTTTGGCTCTGGATTCCTATGAGGATAGCAACCTCTTTCTGCTGAACGAAAAGGGAGATGTCCTGGTGCGGCACGGCGACGGGGCAATCCCGGACGGCGCTGTTTCCGAAACCCTGGAGCTGGACGGCCATGGAGATCTGAGCGGCTCTTACAATCTGAAGGTGAACGGAGAGGAGACATCCGTTACCTACTGCCGCAGCACCAGACGGGGGTGGACCTGCGTTGCCGCGCTGCCTTACCGGCAGGTTCTGTCCGCCACTAGCGCCTTCCGCATTCCGATGCTGATTCTGTTCATAGTGGCTCTGCTTGCCGGGATTATGCTGCTGATTCTCCACGGAGTCAGACTGGCGTATCCGGCCTATGAGGTTGCGAGCATTCTCCGGACTGGAACGCAGAGGTCGGATTTTCCGCAGATCGCTGATAAGGTGCGGGAGCTGGCCCGGAGCAATGAGCAGATGCAGGAAACGATCAGCCGGCAGCTTTCGGCGGTCAGGGCGGAGGCGTTCATCCGGCTGCTGACCGGGGAGGACCTCAGTGAAGAGGAAAAACTGAACGCGCTGGAGGGCCTCGGCATCCGGAAGGACGCGGATTTCTACATGATTCTGCTGATCAACGCGAACGATATCCGCATTGACAGCGATCTCGAGGAGCTGGGCATGCAGCGGGCGCTGCTGGACAATCTGCTGAAGGAACAGAAAACGCTGGAAATCAGTGAGATTTTTCCGGTCGATATCGAGCGCAGCGTTGTATGCCTGACGGCTGACGGTCTCTCCATGAGAGACTTCCAGCGGCGGGCGGAGGAAATGATTACGCTGGCACGAAAGTCCATGAATTCGGAAGAGGCGATCAGCTATTCTGTCGGCGGGGATATCGTTGATTCCGCGGCAAAGCTTTTCAAGGCTTTCCTGCATGCGCAGCTGGCTCTGAAAATACCCCAGAACATTTTCGGCACCCATGCCATCCAGTGGTATGAGCGGGCCAGGCAGTTCGCCGGGATGGACAGCATCGCCCCGGGCACTTCGGAGGATACGGTTTCCCCGCAGAACCAGGTGCTGATTGAAAACATAAAGAAATACATCCGGGAAAACTACAGCAATCCGCAGCTTTCCCTCAGCCTTGTGGGGGATGAGTTCTACATCACCGAGGTCTATCTGTCCAAACTGTTCAAAAAGGCAACCGGGGAGAACTTTTCCCATTATGTTGAGGGAATCCGTATGAACCGGGCCAGAGAGCTGATGGCGGAAGGCTGCAAGGTGACTGACATTGTGAAGCAGGTCGGTTATAATTCCCCGCAGGTGTACAGGCGTGCCTGGAAACGGTATTTCAGGGAAGAGGAAGACCCGGGGGAAACATAAAGAAAATGCTGCACGGGAGGAACAAAAGCGTATGAAAGCCAGGATTCGGACGTTTGGGATGCGGGACGGAAGGATGGAACGGAATGCGGCGGAGATTCAGTTGCGGCGCCCGGAGGCGGGAGAGCGGCCGGTGGAGAACGAGGTGGTCAACCTCTATCCGGAGTTTACGTTCCAGACGGTTACGGGATTCGGCGGAGCGATGACAGAGGCTGCGGCATGGAGCCTGATGCAGCTTTCCCCGGAGGACCGGGAAAGCGCGATCCGTGAATATTTCGGGAAGGGAAGCAGCGGGTACACCCTGATCCGCACGCACATCGACAGCAGCGATTTCTCCCGGAGCATGTACCAGGCGGTGGAGGACGTTGAGGCGGATCCGGAGCTGAAGACCTTTTCGCTGAAACGGGACAGGGAAGCCATCATTCCGGCGATCCGGGAGGCCATGCGGGTTTCGGAGGAGCCAGTGCAGGTGCTGCTGTCTCCCTGGTCCCCGCCGGCGGCCTGGAAAACGGAGCCGGCTCAGCTGCGCGGCGTCCGTTCCATGGAGGATTTCCGGAAGCTGTTTCCGCCGGAACTCGCGGAGGCGGCGGACACCCATCCGGTGATGGCGTCCATGGTGAAGGCTCTGGGAGAGGCCATGGCGACCGGACGGGGCATCCGCATGTGCGGCGGGCACCTGAAGCCGGAATACTATCCTGCCTGGGCAGCCTACATGGTGAAATATATCCTGGGCTACCTGGAGGAGGGTATCCCGGTGCGCTGGGTTTCCATCCAGAATGAAGCCCAGGCGGCCACGCCCTGGGACTCCTGCGAATGGACGGCGGAGGAGGAGAAGACCTTCCTGCGGGACCATCTGTATCCGGCCATGAAGGCGGCGGGACTGACGGACAGGGTGGGCATTTTCTTCTGGGACCATAACCGGGAGAATCTTGTCGACCGGGCGCTGGCGGTGCTGGATGAGACCACCCTGGACATGGTGGAGGGCGCGGCGTTCCACTGGTACAGCGGAGAGCACTATGAGGCGCCTGCTCTGGTTCACAGGGGATTCCCGAAGCTGAAGCTGATGTTTTCCGAGGGCTGCTGCGAATATATCCCCTCCGGGGATGTGCGGGAGCTGCCCCAGGGGCAGAAATATGCCCATGACATGATCTGCTGCCTGAACGCAGGAATGGACGCCTGGTTCGACTGGAACCTGTACCTGGATGAAAAGGGCGGCCCCAACCATGTGGGCAATTACTGCTCCGCTCCCATTATGCTTGACGGACACGGAGGATATGAAAAACGCGCGGCCTACAGCTACATCCGGCAGATTACGGAAAACATCCGGCCCGGAGCGGTGCGCATCGGCTTTTCCAGGTACACAGACCGGCTGGACGTGACGGCCTTCCGCAATCCGGACGGGCGGATCGTGTGCGTGATCCTGAACCGGGGAGAGACGGAGCGGAAGGTGAATCTGCGGATGCAGGGATTTGTCGGCAGCTTTGACATTCCCGGCGGCGCCATAACGGCCGCGGTTGTTCTGAAGGCGGAAGAATGATATAATCATTCAGTAAAGAGAAAACAGAAGACGGCAGGACGGGAGGGAAACCTCATGGCAATGATCCTGGGGAAGGAAGCGCGGGCGACGCTGGATGAGCCGGAGCAGATGGCGGAAATCTGCCATGCGCTTTCCTCGCCGGTGAGGGTGAAGATCATGCGGCTTCTGGCCAAGGAAAGCAAGAGCGTGGGCGAAATTGCCGAGGAAATGGATCTGCCCATGTCCACAGCCGCGCTGGCAGTGCAGGTGCTGCAGAAGGCCGGGCTGATTATCACCAAGAGCCAGCCGGGAACCCGGGGAACGCTGAAGCTGTGCTCCCGGAAGCTGGACCGGGTGAATATCATTCTTGCGCCGCCGGATGACGCGCCCAGCCAGAGCCTGACCTTCAGCATGCCCATCGGCGGATACAGCGCGGCGGAGAATATAGTGCCCACCTGCGGCCTGGCCAGCGCCAACAGTCTGATCGGCATGATGGACGTGCCGTCGGTGTTTTATTTACCGGCACGGTTTTCGGCGCAGCTGATCTGGCTGCAGCAGGGCTTCCTGGAATACCGCTTTTCCACCGACAGTCTGGAATTCCGGAACATTGACTGGCTGGAGATTTCCTTCGAAGCCTGCTCGGAAGCGCCGATGTACCGGGATCCCTGGAAGAGTGATATCGCCGTGGAGGTGAACGGGAAACGGCTTGGCATCTGGACCTCTCCCTGTGACTGCGGCGGGCGCCGGGGTCTGCTGACGCCGGAATGGTGGAGCGAGACCAGCACCCAGTTCGGATTCCTGAAGCTCTGGCGGGTCGACCGGACCGGGTCCTTTCTGGATAACCAGCGGATCAGCGGCGTGAAGCTGGAGGATCTGGAAATGGAAAACGGGGAGTATATCAGCGTACGGATCGGCGTGCCGGCGGACGCGGAATATGTAGGCGGACTGAACCTGTTCGGAGAGCAGTTCGGCGACTACGCGCAGAACCTTGTGCTGCGGGTAGGGTACAGGCTGGAATAAACGGAGAAAACTGAAGAGAATGAAGGAGACGGGAGAAAAAGCCCGTCTCCCAGATCGTAGACAAAGTGGTTTCAGCGTACAAACGCTGGAGCCATTTTGTTTTGCTTTTCCAGAAAATCAAATAGGAGCTGCAATAACCGTCTAAAAGTGCCGGAAAGAGAGGGATTCCCTCCCATTATCCTGGCTAGTT
>JAFRLY010000007.1 GCA_017431005.1 Clostridia bacterium | reverse complement strand
GTTCATGATCCGCTGAGCCAGGAAAGGATTCTCCTGCAGACCGGAAAGACGCCGATCCACAGCGTTTTGGAAGATCATTCTTTCTTCAGTTTCACGCATCGGAATCCCTCCTTTCCAGTAATCCGCGAAGTTTGTCTCTTCCTCTTTTCAGCCGTCCTGTGACGGTTGACTGGGATACACCCAGCGAATCCATGATCTCCTGTATACTGAAACCCTGATAGTAAAACAGCAAAATCACTTCGCGCAGTTTGATTGGGAGCCGCATGACGGCTGTGATCAGTTCTTCATCTCTTTCTTCAAATGGGACTGCCGCTTCAGGCAGCATCTCCGGTGTGATCCGACGGTCAAAATGCCGGAACCATCCGGAATGATTCATATCGTAGCAGGTATGAATAGCGATTTTCATGATCCAGGTTTTGATGCTGCTCTGACCATGAAAACTATTCAATCCCCTGTATACCTTCACAAACGTTTCCTGTACAGCGTCCTCAGCCAGTGTCTTGTCGCACAGGTAGAGGAAACACATCCGCAATACAGATCCCTGATACTGCGCCACCAGTTCTTCGAAATGCGGGTTTTGAGCATCGTCAGGGCCCTTGACATTGCTCATGTGCTTTCACCCCCTTCGCTAATACAGACTGTTGAGCGGAAAGAAATATTTCATTTCCTGGAAAAATCCGGCTATGGATGTCATAGCCGGACAAGAAAGATGAATCATTCAACACGATTACTGTTCGTCTGAGTTCACATTTTTCAGTGTAAAATCGTCTGAAAAATGGGTGTCATGTTTGCAAGATGTTTGCAAATCCAACAAAGGCGATAGGACTTTGATACCCATCTATAGCTTTTTGTTGGAAAAAGTTCAAACCCTACGCTGAATAATCGTTGACATTTCGTACGGAATCACCATTTTGTTCCCCTCATGTTCACTCAGCGCAAATCGCATTAATCCAGTCGATGAATGTGCCAGTGGAGCTGCCTTCGTTGCTGCCATGCCCCATGTTCCAGACCAGATGATAGTTTGCATCCATACCCTGTGACTGAGCAGCTAGTCCGATGTTGAAGCCGATGCTGAAGGAAGTATGCTGGTCGGCTGTTCCGCTGCGGATGCGCCAGTACTCTGCCGGATTAACCGCAGTGTGTCCATCTGAGCCCAGCATGATTTCCGTCGCGTTCAGCAGGTTCGCCTGTTCCGCGATGGCTGCCGCGCCTTCCCCGGTCAGGGCTTTGCTGATATAGCTGTCCACCTGTTCCTGATTGAACCCATCCAGAACTGAGAGCTCGTCATAGTGATCCGAAAGAATCTGAGCGACACTGCGGGAATAATGGACGGCTGTTTCTTCCGGGGTGCCGAATGCATCGTTCTCGGCGGACTTTTCCATTGTATCGAAACCAGGAATCGCCTTATTCCGGTTATTTACCAGGCCGGTACCCACCATAAAGCCCGCCAAGTCCGTGATCTTCCAGGCGCCGTCTTCCGCTTTGACCAGCCAGGAGTCATAATCCGTATAGGCTGTTTCCGGATCAATCTCTCCTGCGGTAACGGCGGCATTCAAAGCATCAGAGATGTTTTCAAGAATCGCATCATAGTAGGTTCCGGAACGGAGTCCGGTCAGCGTCAGTTCATTTCCCTGACTGTCCTTCAGGCCCAGGCTGTTGATGTAATCGATGAAAGCCTCGGCTTCCAGCTCCTGCAGCCGGCGTTCAAAGTCTGTCATGCTGCCGCGATAGGTTCCTCCGACGTCCGCCAGATCTGCCCACCACCAGGCATAGGCCAGGTCCGCATTCTCAATATCCGCGATTGGGCAATAGCACTGCGCCGCGTAAATGTTATCCGGATAAGCGCTGTCATAGGATCCGTCATCATTCTTTGTAACCCCAAGCGCACCGGCTTCGTAAAGGTATTCATAATACTCAGGCATGTTGCCGGAGGCTCCGAAGATACTGCTCATCTGTCCGCCGCCAGAAGTGCCGATGGAGATAATGCGGTCCTTGTTACCGGGGATGATATCCGCGTTGGCCCGCAGTGCGATCACACCGGATTTCAGATCCACCACCTGGGTCGGTGCTTTGCCGGTATGAAGGCCGTTTTCGTCCACAGCATCCCGGCTCCGGGCACCAGCAGTAACATAAATCATACCCTGTGCGATATAGGAAGTATCGACAGATCTGGGTGAGCTGGATCTCCATCCGCCGCATTCGTTCAGGTAGACGATTGGCGCGGAATCTGCTGTATAGTTTCCTACAACCGCGTCACGGTTGATACCGGTAACCGTTCCGGTTTCATCCACTGTGAAATAGGCTGCCGGAACATAGATCAGCATGGTCTGGTAGTTCACGTTGGTAATATTGGCGTTCATATAAACGCCCTGATAGACGGTTCCTCCTCCGCCGAGGCCACCTGCCATGCCACCTCGGTCTCCGCGCATGCCGCCCATGCCACTCTGATCACCGCCGGAAAAGTTTCCGTCAGGCTTTCCCTGACCGTCTCCGCCAAAGCCTCCCATCATGTTGCCGCGTTCCTCGTTGTTCGCTCCGACATTGATGGCAGTCTCCTGGGAGGATATCGGCTCGCCGCTTTCATTAACGGCGGCAAGGGTATAATAGGTTCCGTCTTCGCTGAGAACCCATTTGTAAACCCCTGCGTCAATCCCGGCAGAATAATCCAGATATATCGCGGCGTTAATGCTGGAATTATCCACCTGTCCGGCATACGCAGAAGCGTCCGGCAAAACGATTTCTTCCGCAGCAGCGGGTATTATTGATGCACTAATGATCAATGCCAGAGAAACAAGGACAACAAAGATGCGTTTCATTTGGATGCCTCCTCGTGGTAAAATAATCAGAAGTATCCGGACTTACGTGCATCACTGCACCACACGATACCCATAAAACAATTATACCGAAAAACCTTTAAATAACCTAAAATACAATGGAAACAGCTGATTATACTGCACCGACAGCCGCCTCACAGATCAGGAGGCGGGTGAACAACGTTCTTACCCGGTCATTTCTTCCGGCTCCGACATTAAAGCCAATGACAGGAATACACCCGGCAGCCATACCCACTGCAATGGAAATTACGATCTGGAAAAATTTCATCACAATGCCCACAACTGCCATGGGGATCTGGGTATATTCCGTCTGGGAAAACAGGCTGTCCAGTGCACCATACTTCCGGATCATATTGTTGATAGCCATCATGGCGGCTACCAGAGAGATCTGGGACAGAAAGCTGGTCATGCCAAGAGCCAGATAACGTTTGGCCAGCGAGAGATGAAGACCGAAGCTTCTCTTTCCCAGCCGGATCGCTTTCATGTGACACAGTTACCATACAGCCAGTCCTTCAGTCAGGATTTGTCCCAGAATGGTTGCTACTGCAACACCCACCATACCCCATCTGAAAATGAAAATGAAGATCGAATCCAGAATGATATTCATAACCGCACCTGCCAAGGTGGAAACCATGGCAAAACGGGGACTGCCGTCAGAACGGATAATCGGATTTATCGTCTGTCCGAACATGTAAAACGGAATCCCCAAGGTGATCCAGAAAAAATAACTTTTTGCATGTTGGAAGGTTTCTTCATTCACTTTGCCGCCGAATGCTGTCAGAATCCCTTCTGAGAAAATAAGATAAATCATGGTCAGTAACAGACTCAATCCGGTGCACAGCAGAATCGCGCTGCCAATGGAGCGGTGTGCATCCTCCTTTTTGCCAGCTCCAAGACTGATAGATACAAACGCACAGGCACCGTCGCCAATCATGACGGCAACCGCCAGCGCCACAACGGTCAAAGGATAGACGACCGTGTTTGCGGCATTGCCGTAAACCAGTAAGCTATCTTGAAGCATCTGGCGAAGAATAAACTAGCGCGCCGCGTCATCGATCGCCTTTATTAGAATTTTAGCTTCCCAAATATGTTCACAATCCCACATAAAACGATCCTATCGCCGCACCTGGCGATTGGATATGGATGTATATTTCTTATCAAGTGTGGCAAAAGTTGAATCACATGTTGTGATCATCTGTCCAATGGAACAGTCACGCGTATCAACAGCGTGTTTTCTGAAGTCAATCTGGCAATTGCGTTGCCGTCATGTCTTTCAATCACTGCCTGTGCTATAGACAAACCAATCCCATAGCCGTTCTGCTTATCACGGCTTCTGGCTTCGTCTGCCCGATAAAAACGATCAAACAGCCGGCTGCAGTTTTCCTCTGTCAGAGGTTGGGCAGGAGGATTTTCTGTCTCAATGACAGCATCCCTGCCATTAGGGTATGCCCTCAGATGAATCGTTCCGCTCTCAGGCGTATACTTGACAGCATTGTCACACATAATGGACACAACCCGCTGAAGAGCAGATGCATCTCCTCTGACGAGAAGATCTTTTTCTGCTTCACACTGAAAAGTTTTATTCTGGAATTCCGCCATCGCCTGGTAAGGCTCCGCTGTTTCCAGAACGATATCCTTCAGGTTAAGATCTTTCAATCCCATCGGTCTGTCTGCTTCATCCGCCCTGGAAAGATAGACCATATCCTCCACAAGGGAACGCATGGAAGCAACCTGGTTCCGGGTACCGTTGATCCAGGGATTATCCTGATCCTTCAGGGCCAGCACGTCCATATTGGCGGAGATGACAGCCAGCGGAGCTTTCAGTTCGTGGCTGGCATCCGTAATAAACCGTTTCTGTTTCTGCTCATTCCGAATAAAAGGCCGGATGGCTTTTTTGCTGAGCAGGGAAACGATCAGAAGCGACAATAGGATTCCCGCGATACAGATAACAGCGGAAAACAGAAGCAGATTATGCGAGGTGGTCAGATAGCTTTCGCAGTTCAGGAAGATCCATGAGGTTGTACTTCCCCGGGAAGTGAACCGCTGAAAACAATAATCCTCTATAAAACCGGATTCCCTGCCTGTATCTGCGGCGCGTTTCAGCAGGCTTTCCGCTTCCTCCAGGTTAACGGTTTCCGTTCGTCCCTGATTGACGACCTGCAGGGTCCCGTCCTGTCCTGTCCTTCCGATAAAATAGACAGACTGTGTCAGGACATTTTTCCTGTGTTTGTTCTTTCCGGCCCACTCATTGGCTTTTTCCTGGGAAATCATTCCGTCTGATTCGGCAAGGAATGAAATGGTCTCTCCGATTTCAGAACGGACATTCAGCCAGTTCATGATATTGATCGCAGCAGCAACCAGGATAACCGCTGCCGTCAGGGCAGCCATGGCGATCCGAATAAAATTGAGTCTCAGCTTATGAATCATCAGTGGAATGACCCTCCTCCAGTGAATACCCTACGCCGCGAACAGCGTTTATTTCGGCCTTTGTTCCCAGTTCAGCAAGCTTTTTTCTGAGCTGGGAGATGGTTACCCACAGGAGATTCATCTCCGTTTCATTGTCCCAGCCCCATGCGTGGTTGATCAGCTGATCGACAGTGAAAACGCGATGCGGATTTTCCATCAGCATCTCTATCAGGCGGAATGCCTTGTTTCCCAGCCTGACAGAAGCCTCCCGGCAGTGCAGATCCATGGTACCTTTATTCAGCGTCAGATCTCCGAAGCAGACGGTCTCCGGCGCGTACACTTCATGGCGGCGGATAATCGCACGGAGCCGGGCCAGCAGCTCCGTTGTGTTGAACGGTTTGGACAGATAATCATCCGCGCCGGTATCCAGTCCCGCAACCCGGTCCTCTACTTCTGTCCTGGCAGTCAGCATCAGGCAGGGAGTCGTAATTCCGTTACGGCGCAACTCGTCGAGTACAGAGATGCCGCTCATCTCCGGCATCATCCAGTCCAGGATGATACCGTCAAAACTGCCGGTTTCCGCCATTTCCAGTGCATCCGAACCGTTATATACCGTTTCAACGGCATATCCTTCATGCTCAAGGAGCGTCCGCGCCGCACGGCACAGTTCCCGGTCATCATCCGCAAAAAGTATCCGCATCCTGTTTTCCCTCCATGCCTATGATACCTTAAAACCATCTGTCCGTAAATGGAAAACACAAAGTCCCTGTGCCGGTTTCCCGGCACAGGGAGGGGATTCACCTGTCAGGTCCCGCTGACATCAGGGGACACGGTTGTTCCCGGAACTGTATTCTGCTGTGTTCCGTTCTGCTGCTGACCGAAACGGCCGTGGCCCCCGCGTCCGCCTTTGCCGCCGAGACTGTTCGTATTGTCCTGGCCGTTCATGAGGCCGTTGTTCCTGTTCTTCATGCGGCCGCCTTTGCCGAAGCCGGCTCCATTCTGCTGATTTGTCAGCTGTTCGGCATAGTATTTGAGGATCAGGTCAGCCTGCTCCTGGGTCAGGCTTCCGGCGGCCACATAGCCGTCCAGCTCTTCCTTCAGGCTTGTCAGGATCGCAAGTTTACGGCTTTCTGACTTTGCTTTGCCATAAGCCTCCAGAGCCTCATTCAGGGCAGTGGATTCAGCCTGGGCAGCATTCGCAGCTGCCTGCGCTTCCTCGATGGCGGATTTCACGGCATCTGATGCCGTGCTGTCGGCAGGTGTTTCCGCAGGGCTTTCCGCCAGGGCTGTTACGCCCAGGGCTAGCGCCAATACCAGCGCCAGGATCAGGCTTGTGAGTTTCCAGTTCTTTGTCATTTTTTGTTTCAACTCCTTTTATTTTTTTTGGTTTCCGGAACCACTTACAGCGTATCCGCGGTCCCTTAAACAGTACTTAAACGAAAAAACTTTATGTAAGCAATCCGACCAGCGCGGAACCCAGATAGATCAGATACACCAGCAGCCGGAACCAGGGAAGCTTTTTCCCGAGCTGCGGGACCAGGCGCGCAGACAGCGCACCGGACAAGATCAGCGTCAGGATTGCCGGAACAAGGGAACTGGCCAGGGAGAAGAGCAACCCCAGAGCCAGCGCTGCCGGAAGAGAGAGCAGCGCCGCATAGCCCAGCACCATCAGTAGAGGCGCGCAGGGAGACAACCCATAGGCAAGGCCGACTGCGAAGGAAGGAATCAGCCGGGCGGAAGAGGCGCAATGTCCGCAGGTTTTACAACCCTTCCGTTCCCTGAACCATCCGTACAGGAGCCAAAGCGCAGCGATCAGCATAACGCCATACAGCAGCCTGCGCAGCGGAAAGCCCAGGACCGTTCCCTCTGAAGAGATGAATGCCTGTCCGATCAGCGACCCCGCTGTGCAGATCAGCAGGACTGCCGCCATCTTTCCAAGATAGAAGGACAGGACCTGTCTCATGGAAGAGGACCATTTCAGGCCCTCTGAAACCACATAGGTTGTCAGGAAGGCGGAAGCCGCGGAGCCGCAGCCGGCACCGCAGCCGATTCCGACAGAAACAGCGGAAAGCACCGCCTGGCCGAATGGCATTACGTCCGCCCCCTTTCGCAGGCAATCAAGGCTGCGCCGATGGCGCCGTTGAACTGAGGGTAATTCGCCACATACACATCCCGCATCAGTTCATCCTCAAAGGCACGGCGCAGGCCGATGTTCATTGCGCCGCCTCCGGTCATCAGGATATCGCCGCCCATCTCGCTCTTCCGGATCATTTTCACGACACGCCGCGCCATGGATGCGTGCATCCCGGCCAGGATATCCCGCCGGTCAAACTTCCGGGCCACGAGGGAAATCACTTCGCTCTGGGCGAACACAACACAGGTGCTGTTGATATCACATGGAGCCGTGCTCTCCAGCGATAATGGCCCGACCTGCTCGATGGTTGTCTCCAGGATCTGCGCAATGACCTCCATGAACTTGCCGGTTCCGGCAGCACATTTGTCGTTCATGGAAAAGTTTTTGACCCGGTACTGATCATCCAGATAGATCACCTTGCTGTCCTGGCCGCCGATATCCACGATCAGGCCCGGGCGGTACCCTGACGGCGCAGTGATCCGCACGCCGTAGGCGTGGGCGGTAATCTCGCTGACATCATCGTCCGCCAGTTCCAGGATCTTCCGGCTGTATCCGGTCGCCATGGTATAGTCGATCCGCGATATCCCGGCTTCTGAGCACAGTTTTTCAAGCAGCCTGCCTGCCGCACCGTTGTTGTCAATACCGGTGGAAAGCACACCGGTATTCAGCACCCTGCCCGTATGGTCAATCAGGGCCGCTTTCAGATAGGTTGAACCGCCGTCCAAGCCCGCATATACGCTCATGACTGATTCCCTCCGTATTTGATGAGTTCCAGGAAAGCCTCCACCCGGATGCGAAGCTGTTCCACGTCTTCCTCGTTATAATCCGTTTCCACCCGGATGATCGGGATTCCGAGCTTTCCCATTTCTTCCTCCAGGGACAGATACTCATAGTCATAGACCAGGCAGCCTCGGAGCACGTGATAGATCACGCCTTGAATCCGATAGTCCTTAATCAATTGCCGGATGCGGTAGATCCTTCGCCTGTTGTCCGCAAAGGTTGGACAGGTACATGGACGGGTGGAGCGGTTCGCCAGGGCCCGGAGCATTCCGTCCACCGTGCGGTCCGCCACTGCCGGAGGATCATACAGTCCGCGTTCCCCCATACAGGTTTCATCAGCAGCCAGCAGTCCCCCCATTTCCTCAATCAGGAGGGGTATTTTCATATTGGGGAAAACGACAGGTGAGCCTGTAAGCAGGATCCTTGGCTGATTTTCCCGGACTGCGTTTTCTCCGCTGCGCGCAATCGCTTCCAGTTCATCATTCAGCGCAGCCATCTGTGCCGTCCATTCCGGAGCCCAGGTATAGCTCATGGCGTTCATGGCTGCCATGGCAAAAGTCCCGCGGATGATCTTAGGATGCTTCCTGCGCAGATCAATAAACCGGGAAAGCTGGTACTGCGCGTTTGCTGTCAGCCGGAACGCCGCGGAAAGGTTTTCATAGGAGAGCGGCTGTCCGGTAATCCCTTCCAGCTGCCGGCTGAAAGCGTACAGCTCTCCGACAAAGCGCTCCATATCCTCATCCCGCTCCCGGTTGGCCGGTACATGCAGAATCGCTGTCGATCTCCGGGCGGAAAGCCATCCTGCCAGCTTCTTCTTGCAGTCGCAGGTAACAGGCACCGCCATCAGGGAACAATTCTGATACACTGGCATGGCATCGATCTCCTCAAAACCCATCACGGCTTTCACCAGCGGACAGGCATCCCGGGGCGAGATATCATCGCCAATGGAAAAGGCCGTATAGCTGCCACCGCAGAGCTTGACGGGCATAGCGCCTTGGGCATAGATCATTTCCGGCGGTACCATTACGCAATAGGTTCCGACAGTCGGGATATCCTGCGGCTTCCGGGCATCCTCCCGATCCACAAAGATCCGGGAAAGCGTTTCGAGAAACGGCTCCAGTGCCGCCGGCTTGTGGGTCATCTCCCGCATGCGCCGCAGCATTTTTTCTGCTACAGCCACGGATTTGCGGTCAAAACGATCCCGCTGCCGTGCTTCCGCAGGAGTCATATTCCTGATTTCCTGTTCGTCCATTGTGTTTTCACTCTTTTCCGTCCGCGTATTCTTTCATAAACTTCAACCGGGACGCGGTATAGAACTTCTTCCCGGCAAAGGTCATATAGAGGGCGCCGTCCTCCGGACAGCGGCGGATGCACTCTCCGCAAAGCAGGCAGTCCGCCGTGGTCACATCAATCGCCTGTTCATTCTTTCCTTCCCGGACTGTGAAGATGGACTTAATGCCCATGGGACACGCTTCATAGCAGGCGCCGCATTCGGTACAGGCCACGGCATCCTTCTTCAGCTTTACCAGGGAAACTTTGTGCGGCAGTCCAAGCAAGTATCCCATGGGACATACGTTGCAGAAGCAGCGGCGCTTGAAAAAACCGCTGACCAGCACGATCACCATCATGAAGCCACTGAAGTAAATGCTGGTCTTGAAACCGGCCAGTGCCGGGGATAGCGTGATGGCCGGGCAGAAGTCGCAGAAACTGCCGCCGATCAGGCCGATTCCCAGGAAGATCAGCAACAGGACCCATTTGGCAAAACGGAGCACATCATACAGCTTTTCTGTCAGGGAAACGCCTTCTATATGCAGTCCCTGGCGCAGCTGATGCATCACATCCTGCACAAAGCCCAGCGGACAGACAAATCCGCACAACAACCGCCCGAACAACAGTGCGCAAACCACAAAGCTGCCTGCGAACCAAAAGATTTCGTCCAGGGAGGATTCCGCCAGTACGTCAAGATGGCTGAACAGGAAACATCCGGCACTCGTTCCCTGTTCCAAGTTATACGGGCAGGCCAACACAGGAAGCTGCACCTGGGAGAGCGTCACGCCAAGGATCTGTCCGCCCCAGATCAGCAGGATAAAGCTGGCGATCATCACAAACCAGCGGATCATCTCAAATCCGAACCGCAGACGCGGTTTCTGTCCGTCCCGGTGGGTGATCCGCACACGATCCCGCGGCATACCGTTCTTTTGATACAGTTTCTTTCGCAGCAGCACATCCAGGACAATACAGACCAGGGATATCAGCAGGATGATCGTGAAAGGCAGCATCGCTTCCAGCCAGCCGGCGGAGAAAACGACATTCCCTGTTTCCATTTCTGCAATCTCAACCAGCTGTTCGTCAGCTGCTGCCATCGCCCAGTCCGATGTTTCCGGAAAAGTGAAAAACGGGATGTCCGCGGCAAAGAAGGCCAGCAGCCCCAGAATAAGCGCAAAGGCCGTACCGGTCATGATTTTTTTCCAGTTTCGTCTCATTGCGCTATTCGCATCCTTTCGCCACTGCGCTGCCGCAGCATTTCCGCAAATGCCTCCATGCGGATCCGCAGCTGCTCCACGTCCTGCTGCTGGTAATCTGTTTCCAGGCGGAAAACAGGAACGCCGTATTCCGCTGCCATCCTTTCCACCTCAGGCAGTTCAAAATCGTATTCAATCTGGCCTTTCAGCACATGGTACACGATCCCGTCCACAGGCAGAATCCTGAGCCTGTCTTCCATGCTGTTCAGTAATCCCCGGTTCACTGTCCAGGCTCCGGATACTTCTGATCCGGGAATAATCTGTGCCATCTGGCGGACCAGGCTTTCCGGTTTTCCAAATCTTCTCAGCTTCAGAGCCGGTTTCTGTGTCATCATGGAAAGTGAATCGATCCGGTCTGCCAGATAAAGCCCGGATGCATCCAGCAGCATCGGCAGCTTCTCATTCGGAAATATTACAGGTGAGCCGACTGTAATCACCCATGGCCTGTCATCCGGCTGCGGATAATACCGCTGCTGCCGGGAGGCAATCTCCCCGGTCAGGCGCGACAGATGCTCCAGCCATTCCGCTCGGTCCTGAGCATAGAACACACTTTCTGCAATCAGATCCCGAAGCGCCGGTGACATGCAGCCCGGGCTGTTCAGCGTAAGCATTCTGAAGGACGTGATCACTTTCCTGATCCGTGCTGCTTCCTCCGCAGCACGGAAGAGCCGGCGATAACTCAGCTTTTTCCCAAGCCTTTCTGACGCCTCATCTGCAACCCGAAGCATCTCCGCTGCCCAGGCTTCCTGTGAGGAAGCCGTATCAAAAACCGGAGGAAGGTCCACGGTGATCACGTCAATCCCGCGTGCCCGCAGCAGTCCTGCCAGCTTCCGGCGGTTGTCATTGCTCAGGGTCAGAATGACGGTTGCCTTTTCTATCAAGCTAAAATGATCATTCAGCAGGTATCCGCAAGCAGAACGGCTGACCGGATCCGCGTCCCTGGGAAGCAGCGCATCCGACCAGTGTGTGGTTTCCAGACTTCCGCCCAGAAGAAGGAAAGGATGATCACATACCGAAAGCGCAAGCTCCGGAGGGTAATCCTCCCCGAGAACGATCAGTTCGGGATGATAATTCTTCAGATGCTCCTCGCCGAAGAATGCATCCACTTCGCGGAAAAACCATGCAATTTCAGCGAAACCGCAGTGTTCGTGCCAGAGCTGTTCCAGAACAGTCCGTACTTCCGCATTCAGCTTTTCAGACATGGTCTTATCCTCCGTATGTTTCCTGATATTGTATCGTTGCGTTCTGCTTTTTCGTTCTGCCTTTCATGCAGCGCGGATTCAGCAGGCTGCAGTTGTGCCGGCATCCCCCGCACCGGAAAGCGGAAAGGAATTCATTCAGTGACGGCGGATTATCCGCAGCCCTGTTCTCCTGAATGGTGCTGCCTGTATCCTGCTCTTCCTGAGTGGAAGCAGACTCTGTGTCCTGCTTCTGTTCTCTGAAGGATTGTGCATAGTCCACTTCCTGATTGTTTCCGTAATCCCCGTATCCTTCAGAACCATGCTTTCCCCGGCTGCCTCGTCCTCCGAATCCTGTATAACCGTTTTCGTTCTCTTCTCCCCATTGTCCGCGGTTTTTGCGTCCGCGTCCTCCTCCGTATTCCTGACCGTTTTCTGTTCCAAATTCAGTAAATGGAGCAGTTGCAGGTTCTGCAGTCGGAACAGTTGTCGGTTCAGGTATGGTTTCCGCAACAACGGCAGCCGGAGACACAGCCCATTCAGCTGCTGCTGTCTGGGTGACATCTTCACCCTGTAATGCCTGCATAATTAGTCCATAGGTTATACATATGCTGCATGTGCCGCAGGCGATCCGATAAATGACTTTCCCGCGCATAAAGTGACCTCCGGATAAAGAAGTTGCTGCAAAGGCGTTTCCCTTGCAGCAACAGATTATTGTTTTCCCCTTAAACAGTACTTAAACGAAGAATACTATTGATTCATGCATTCGTTAACCCAGGCAATAAAATGATCGGTAGCCGAGCCGGACCTTTCAGCTTCCGTATGTCCCTAGCCCCAAACCGTTTCAAAATCCACCTGTGTCTGATGTTCCAACGGATTCCGGTGTCCAGTTTTCAACATACACGTCACTGGCTCCACCCGTTGTAAACTGTGCCGAATTCATTCCCTCAGTTCCTGAACCCGGAAGCAGCACACCATTTTCATCCCTGCCAAGCCAAGGATCCTTCAACTGCTCCAGCTTCCCCCGGGCGCTTTCTGTATCCCGTCTCTGGCTGAAAAGCCATTCGAAGGCAAAATCCAGCCGATAGCCGTATTTCCATGTGGACATATGAGAGCCTCGGGTAAACAAAACCCATGAAATGCCGGTGCCCGGTGCTGTGTTCTCATGATCGACAAGCGTTGTGCCCAGAGTATTCTGTTCGGACACAGCCAACCAGGGATGGACTGCTTCATAATGCCTCGACACTGTGCATCATAAAATGCATTTTATCGATCCGTTTACCGCCACTCTTGGCGATAGGATGAAAATGAATCATTCTTTTCCTGAACAAACAGCCATATTTTCAGAAGTTTTCCGGTACACCTTCACACAATATGATCCATTAACTCATTTTTCAGCCGGGTGTACGAGCGAGCATAT
>JAFRLY010000051.1 GCA_017431005.1 Clostridia bacterium | reverse complement strand
CAAACACCTCACATAGATCATTATCGATGCGAGAATCATACACGATACATTGATGATTGTCAATATGATGACCAAAAAATGTGGAGTATCTTATTGATACCCGTCAATATGATTTCTCACCGCAGTGGTGTGGCTCAGTTGTTTTTGGCTATTTCCAGCAAATCGTTAACAACGATGAAAAAATCCTTATTTCATGGGCGTTTGCGGGTTTTTTGGCAGTAGTTGTAACGGTGCTTTCTGCCTATGTGGTATGTTTGCACCAAGATAATGCCTCATGATATTTTTATTCTTATGTGGTTATATCTTGCGAAGTAGCGCTATCGGGTTGCTCCAAGAACTCTGGCCTGATAAAGCTTATGTTTGCCTTCTTCAGCGCTTTCCATTCGTTAGGAAGAGATCCTTCAGTTAAAGCCTCATAGCAAAACAACCAATACCTGGCCAGATCAGTGGTTGATAATTGCCGCGCTAAAGCTTTTAGCGGCTTTACCTCCGTAGCATCTCTTTTCCAATGATTAGCCTTTAAATAGTATAGCCATGTGAGAACTAACGAGATACAATCCTTCTGCTGAATAATGTAGTCTGTGTCAAGCTCTTCCAAATAAAACTCGTATCTCAAAGCGAAGTAAATCGCATAACATATACTCTCATAATCATTCGTCCGTTTTGCTTCTCGATAGATAGCATCTGCTAATGATTTGATCTCTCCAGGATCGACATTATATGGTTTAAATACATATTCTTCCATCAATTGAAGTAAATAAGGATACAATGCTGCCATATGAATAAAGCGCTTGCTGGCAAGTCTTTTTGCGTTGTCAGATAGTTTCAAATTTGCAAGCTTTTTAATCGCATAATTGATTATTGCAAAATCACCGGTCTCGGTAGCAAGATTCAATGCAATATCAATAAAGGAATTTACCTGAGGATATTCTATTTGACCGGATCCATTTTCTTCAGGAATGCTATCAAAAGCGAAACGAACTATATAAATATGACATCAAAAAAAGATTGTGAGTTAATCAAAAAGATCCCTAAGCCTTTAAGACTTAGGGATTTTCCGTGGTGACAGTTGGACTCGAACCAACGACCCCATCGATGTGAACGATGTGCTCTACCGACTGAGCCATGCCACCGTATATGTTAACCGACTTCAGAGCTTCATGTCCGTGTCACATTCGCGGACGCTCAACGCGCCGGATCGGCGTTTCTTGGCAAGTAGTGGTGGAATCATACCATCTGGTCCTGCCAGACTGGTAGGTTCTTCAAACCGTATGGCAAGGGTACACGAACCTCCAGATCCTTTGAAACAAGGCGTTTCATTCCGGCGTTCGACGATTTCTCTGAAGGGTACACGATAGGGGTACACGCAGGGGTACACGGATTTTACGTGTACCCTTCGTCGTGTACCGTACACGAGCAGGGGTACACGACCTATGAATGTTGAAAATAAAGGCTTTCAGAAGCATAAAGGTACACGGCTATGGCGTGGTCAGGGGTACACGAAAACATAGTTGCCGGGGATTAGCTTTTTGATGAACAAATCAGTACTTATTTATGTTGAGCGTTGTGTCAATTATTCAATATTTTGACGCAACGCTTGACTGGTGTCTGATTATTTGATATTATTAGCATGTCGACAAAAGCCAATGAATATTGACGCTGTGCTGACGGGGGTGATGCATATGTGGACAGATCATGCTTTACAGGATCTTTCTGATCAGGAAGAGTATAGCCGCAGCGAACTGTCCCAGGTTTTCCTCAGGGAAAAACCGGATTTAACTGACAGTGCGTTTCGATGGACTTTATATAATCTGCAGCAGGAACAAAAACTGTTCAGAATTGACTATGACACATATACAACAACAAAGCCGAAGATTCTTCCGGAATATCGACCTCTGTACACAGACAAAGCAAAGAATGTATTGAACAGACTTTCCCTCAGGTTTCCTGAGCTGCTGGATTTTGTGGTTTTTGAAAGCGTGCTGCTTAATGAGTTCCTGAATCATCAGATCGCCCAAAACACGATTTATATTCAGATTGATAAAGATGTCAGTTCTTTTGTTTTTGATTCTTTGCAGGAAGATTTTAGCGGCAGTATTCTCTACAAACCTGATAAAAAAGAATTTGACCGATACTGGACAAAAGATTGCATAGTTGTTCTTGATCTCATCAGCCAGGCACCGCTAAATTTGGAATCTCCTCATGAAATACCTGCTGAAAAACTGCTTGTGGATATCGTTGCGGAAAAAAGCATCGCGGCAACATTCAGTCCGTCAGAACTTCCTTTTGTTTTTGAGAATATCATAAACAGCTACCGAATCGACATGCGTAAACTGAATCGATACGCTGGAAGACGGGGAAAGGCGGCACTGGTCAGGAAACTTGCGGGAGGCGAGAAGTAAAATGCTTTCAGGGAAGATGTATACAGATGAGTATATTCGTGAGCTCCAGAACAGAACGGGAAATGATCCGGCGTTGCTGGAACGTGTTGTATATGCTTTCGGTCTGCTGGAGGCCATCAGAAGAGTGGAGCTTCCCTTCTGTTTCAAGGGCGGGACTTCTCTTATGCTTTTGCTTGAACATCCGGGGCGGCTCAGCACAGATATCGATATAGTAGTTGAGCCCGGAACAGCTATTGATGACTATATCAGCAGAGCCGGAGAGATATTCCCTTTTCTGGATGTGGAAGAGCAGGTCCGTATTGGGAGAAACAACATTGAGAAGCGGCATTTCAAGTTCAAATATCATTCTCCAATCAGTCATCGTGATGTCACCGTTCTGCTGGATATTCTGTTTGAAGAGTTCCAGTATACGAATACTGTTGAAAAACCTATCCATAATGAACTGCTTCTGACTGAGGGCGATGACCTGCTGGTCAGGATCCCGGACGTCAACGGCATTTTGGGAGATAAGCTCACTGCCTTTGCTCCTCATACAACAGGCATACCCTTTGGCATTGATAAGGAATTGGAAATCATCAAGCAAATGTATGACTGTGGGACTCTTTTTAATGCAATGACGGATATTTCAGAAGTGAAAGCATCCTATGACCGTATTGTCAGATCGGAATTAAGCTACAGAGGCCTTTTGATGGATCCGGAAGAAGTACTGAAGGATACAATCAGCGGTGCTCTGTGTATTGCCAGCAGAGGAAATCCGGAAGGCGATTATCCGCTGTACAAAGACGGGATTTCCAGAATCAGGAACCACATTCTGGGTGGTAAATTCAGCGGAGAGATCGCAGGAGTTTATGCGAGCAGAGTGCTGTATCTTGCGGCTTCCATATTCACTGGCCAGGAAACAATCATGAAAATTGAGGATGTGACCATGTATACCGGGATGAAACCTGAGATAGATAAAGCCAAACGCTTCTCATATCTGCGTGTTGTAGATCCCGTTGCGTACGGGTATTTTATCGAAGCGGTAAAACTGCTGCAAAATACGGGGTTGATTTGATACCTGAGCCTGAGGAGAGATGATAATGAAAGTTCTAAGTCTGACGGAACCGTATGCGGCTCTGATCAAAAAAGGTGTTAAGACTATTGAAACAAGAAGCTGGAAAACAAACTATCGGGGGAAGCTGTATATCCATGCCAGTTCGACACGTATTCCCTGAGAATATAAGGCCAACCAGGAATTAATGTCTCTTGTGGACATAGAAGAACTCAGTTATGGCAATATTATTTGCTGCTGTGAACTGACTGATTGCGTATTGATGACAGATTCATTTATTGAGGAAATCATGAAGAACCGGAACGAATATATATCCCCATCGGGATAGATTGGAAGAAAGAGCTTCCAACCAACATCCATATAGCTTTGGAAAGTTGATCCCAGAGCCAAAACGAAAAAACAGGCCTGCAATCCGGCTCGTAAGAACCAGACTGCTGAGGGACGAGAAATAGAAAGATATATTTTTCATTTCCTGTCCTGTTTTTTTATATGTTTCCGGGTTATCCTGTACACGTACCGAATGACCGGTACGAAACAAGGAACCTGGCCGGGGAGGTGGCCAAAATGGCACTGATTGCATTTCTGATTGCTCTGTACGGTATCGCCTGCTTCTGTGAGGGAATGGATATTTTCTTCCGCGCTGTTCATGCGGTGATGTCTTCCTATCCCGGCATGTTGATCACCGTCGCGGCTGTTGCGTATCTGACTTATCGCTGGTATCGGGCGCGTCACACGGCTTAACCCAGCACCCGCAATAACAGAAACGGGGCAAGGCTTTGATATACGGGGCGGGAGCTTTTCCCGCCCCACCTTTTTTTGTGGAAAGAAAACGGAATCCATCTTCCGCGCGGCGGTGATGACAAAACCGGACGCGTTCTGTATAATGAGCAAAAACAGGATGCCGCATACAGAAAGGGAGCGTTCCGATGAAAAATCCGATTGTCCCGGAAAAGGCCGGGGATCCCTGCGTACTGAAATACGACGGTGAATATTACATGTCCGCGACCGGCGGGGGCAGCAGGCCCGGCCGGGAGTTTGTCTGCTGGCACTCCGCTGACCTGCAGCACTGGTCGGCCCCGCAGATCATTCTGGATTTTGAGGATGTATCCTGGGCTCACGAGAAAGCCTGGGCTCCGGCCATGGTCGAATCCGGCGGATATTTTTACCTGGCCTTCTGCGCCGATCAGCAGATCGGGATCGCGGTATGCGACCGCCCCTCCGGAACCTACAGGGATATTATCGGAGCGCCGCTGATCGCCAAAAAGGATTATGATTTCCAGACGATCGATCCCGCCTTTATCAAGGATGAGGAAGGCAGGGTCTATTTTGCCTTCGGTCAGGGGAAATGCATGATCAGCGAAATCTCCCTGTCCCCGCACCATGTGGAGCTGACAGGTGAGATGCGGTGCCTGTCCGACATGATTTACAGCCAGTTCAGCCACCATCCGTCCCTGGAGGACAAGTCGATCTATAACGAGGCCCCGGATTTCATCCGCATCGGGGACCGCTACCTGTTTTCCTGGGCCATCTATGACGTGATGGATTACCGCTACGCGATGCGCTACGCCTGGTCCCGCCACCCCATGGGACCCTACATCCTGCCGCTGGACTTCGATCATGACAACATCCTGCTGCAGGGGCGTCATGACATCACCGGCTGCGGGCATGCCTGCGTGACGGAGTATCAGGGGGATTACTACATTCTTTACGGCAGGCATATGAAGGACCGGACCGCGGGCTGGGGCCGGGATCTGTGCTGCGACAGAATCACCTTCCTGGACCGGGATCATCTGCTGGCCGTACCCGGCAGGCTGGCTGACGGGGAATAAGCAAACCGCACATCCATGCAAATACGCCTCCGCTTCCGCGGAGGCGCTGCTTTTTGCCCGTTTGTTCACAGCAGGCGCTTGAACGTTTCCGTCATTGTCATGATCTGGTACCGCAGCAGCCAGGCGGCGTCATTCCATTCCGGCACCTTTTTGACCGCTTCCAGTACCGCCGGAATATACCGGTCGGTATGCGCCGTATATTTGGCCATTTTCTCTCTGGAAAAGGCGTCCGCCATGCCGGCCAGGTTGTTGCAGCGATCCAGGCATTTGACCAGGCAGGCCAGCGGATTCTTCAGGATGTTTGCATAATAGATATCGTCCAGATCCGGGCGGGACTCGTCATAGGTGTTGTAGGAAACCAGCCGGACAGCCTCCCGCACCCGCTCGCCCACCGGCAGGTCCGCCGGCTTCATCCCGCCGTCCTCCGCCATGTCGTGGGCCAGGCACGCCGCGATGATATCATCGTCCCGCAGGCCCATGGCCAGGGCATGGCAGGCCATCGTCAGCGGATGCACCATATAGGTGGTCTCAAAACCGGTTTTGCTTCTTCTTTCCTGGCCTCCGTGCGCCTTCCGGAGCAGGTCCAGCAACGCCAGGGTCTGCGGCATGTTCAGGATCTGGGCCCGGCCTTTGACGAAGGCGAACATGTGGCTGAAACTGAAGTTGACGCGTTTCATCTCCCAGGGATGCTCCTCCTCCGCGAAGAGCGCGTCCAGGGAAAGATCCAGCGCCTTTGCCAGCGCAGGCAGATGGTCCGAATCCGGAATGAACTTTCCCTGCTCCCAGGTGCTGACGGCCTGAAAGCTGACGTCCAGCTGCTCCCCCAGCTGCTCCTGGCTTAAACCCTTCGCCTTTCTGGCAGCCTTGATGCGCGCGCCGATCAGCTTGTTGATGTTTGTGTTTTCCGCCATGGTTCATCGCCCCTTTCCGGATTCAGCATACCATATTCAGAAGGTCCGCAACAGCAGACTCAGATTGAACCCCGTCCGTTTGATTCAAGTTTAACTTGAGCCACGCCCCCTGTCAACCGTTCGTCCGGCCGCACAGAAAAGGAACCGGCAGCTTCCGCCGCCGGTTCCTGTCTGTTTACCGGTTCTTATTTGATGGATGCCGCGGCCTGTTCGCCCGCGATCCGGCCGAAGACCACGAAGTCCGCCACCGCGTTGCCGCCCAGACGGTTGCCGCCGTGGACGCCGCCGGTGACCTCGCCCGCGGCGAAGAGGCCGGGGATGATCGTGCCGTCAGTCTTCAGCACATGGGTTTCGGTGTCGATCTTCAGACCGCCCATGGTGTGGTGGATACCCGCTGTAACCTTGACGGCGAAGAAGGGAGCGGTGTCCAGCGGATTGGCGAAGCTGGTGCGGCCGAAGTCAGGATCTTCCTTGTTGGCCACATAGCCGTTCCATTTTTCCATGGTCGCCTTGAAGGCGTCCGCGGGGATGCCCAGCTCAGCGGCCAGCGCTTCATAGGTATCGCCCTGGAGCGTCATGCCCTTCTTGATGTAGCCCTGGATGACGGAGGAAGCCTCCGCCATTCTGTTGTCAACCACCAGCCAGCTGAAGGAGCCGGGCTGCGCGATCTCGGCGGCGGAAACCACGTCGCGAGTTCCGACCTCGTCGATGAAGCGCTCGCCGTTGGCGTTCACCAGGATGGCGCCGTCGCCGCGCAGGCCTTCAGTGATCAGGGCGGCAGTGTCCGCCTGTACGGTGGGATGGATCTGGATCTGGTCAAGGTCCACGGTACCGGCGCCGATCTTCGCGGCCATCATGATACCGTCGCCCTGGATGCCGGCCGCGTTGGTGGTCATGAAGCCCTTGAGCTCAGGCTTGAACTGTTCCACCATGGCCAGGTTCGCGCCGAAACCGCCGGTGGCCAGAATGGTGGCCTTGGCGTTGACGGTAATCTTGTTGCCGGCTTTTCCTTCCGCTTCCACGCCGACGACCGCGCCGGTCTCATCGGTCAGGAGCTTTTTCGCGGTGACTTCGGTCATCAGGGCCAGGTTGCTCCGTTCCCTGCAGGCTTTCTCCAGCAGCGGAATGGTGTAGGCGCCCACGGAAAGAGTCTTGCCGTTTTCGTCCACCGGGCGGTGGATACGTTTGACGGACGCGCCGCCGAAGGCAGCCACGTTGTCCAGGTGGATGCCGATGGAGGCCAGGTAGTCGATGGCGGCCGCGCTGTTGTTCACCAGCGTGTTCACCAGCTCCGGATCGTTCAGGCCCTTGCCGCCGATCAGGGTATCCAGGGCGAAGAGCTCTGTGGAATCAAAGTATCCTTCGGGAGCGGCCTGATAAGCGTCCCACTGTTCCTTCACCTTGGCGGCCAGGGCAGTGATGGCTTCGTTGTCGGCATAGCCTTCGGCGGCCTTCAGGGTCTTTTCGATGCCGGCAGCCTCGCCGAACTCGTTCTGATCCTGATAGGCAGTTTTGGCGGCGTTCATGCCGCCGGTGGATTTCACGGAGTTGCCGCCGACCGCGGGCTCACGCTCGAGCACCAGGACGTTCTTTCCGGCATCGGCCGCGGTGATGGCGGCGGTCATTCCGGCGCCGCCGGCGCCGATGATCACGATATCAGCGTCAATGATCAGGTCCTCCGCGGCGCCCTGCTCCGCGGGCTCGCGGTTGTAGGCTTCCGGATCAACGCCGGCAGCCTGCAGGGCCAGCGCCATGGCGGTCAGGACGCCGGTGCGGGTGAACTGGGCAAAGGTGGCGCCGCTGTAGGCGTCCACAATCCCGTTGTTCTCAACAAACAGGTCCGGGTATTCCTCAATGATCTTGCTGCCGATACCGGCCGTTTCATCGGGGCCGGTAATTTCCACAGCCGTGATCTTATCTCCCTCAAGGTCAACCTTGACGGTGATTTCTCCGCCGTAGCCGTTGGCGGTGCCGGTTCCGGTCACGGTCGTGGCCGCCGTTTCCGCGAAGCTCAGCGCGAAGCAGCACACCAGGGCAAGGGCCAGAACCAGGGAAAGGATTTTCTTCATGGCAGGGTCCTCCTTATGCGGTTGTTGTCGGTGAGTACTGTGTTCTGTTTCCATTTTACAGGAAACCGGAATGGATTGCAATTCCGGATATGACATTATTCCGTTTTTTTGACAAAAAAACAGACAGATCCGGTTTACAGTTTTTTATGGTTTTCCCGCTCTTCCGGAACTGTCTGCTTTATGGTATTCCGTTTTATTCTGCCCGCGGTTCCGTAAATAAGGTCTCATGCGGACCATGGACATCATCCCGTCCTCAGTACTGGCTGGCGGAGAATCAGTCTCTTTTCACACTGAAAAGAAAGAGAGCGCCTCCGTTTTCACGGAGGCGCTCAATGTATAAGGAAGGTAATACCCTTTGCGTCGTGTGCGATCGTCGCAGCCGCTCTGTCTTCGCCTTACGGCTCGCCACTCGCGGGCTCCTGTAGCATGGTAACCGTTACCCAAATCAGAGATTTGGACGGTTACTCAATGTAGTCATTGGCGACATAGCCGGTCCGGCCGGTGAGCATGTCCACAACCTGGCTCCAGACCTTGCCGGCGGCGATAACCTTCAGCTGATCTCCGGCCTGCAGCCGGCGGATCATATTGGAGGTCTTGTTGGGCTTCACCCGCAGGCCCACGCTCTTCTCGGTGTTCTGGTTCAGCGCCTTGGCGGTTACGATGTAGGGATTCACAGCCTTGAAGTTGTCTTCCCGTTCGGTGATTTCGTACTTGCCGGGCTTTGTGTTCCACAGGAACTTCGTCATGACGTAGCCCTGAATCTTGTCGTTTACCTTTACCTTGATCCAGCCGGCCGGAACACCGACCTGCTCAATGACCTCCAGCCGCTTGCCGCACTCGACGTGGCAGAGAACCTTCGCTTTCGTGCTGGGCACTTCCCGGACATTCAGGGTTTTGCCGTTCTCGCAGTTCACCCATTTGTAGGTGGCGGCGGGCGCCGGGGCGGTAACCGCTTCAGCGGAGGAGAACACCGGGATCATCAGTCCCAGAACCATCAGGATCACTGTTACGATACTAATCAGCTTCTTCATTTTCTATTCCTTCCTTTCAAAGCCCTTCTGTTCGGGCTTTCACTTTTTTCTTTTTGTCAGGATCCTATCGCCCTGACACCTGTTGATACGCATCAGAAAGGAAGGCGGCAGTAAATTTAGAAATGTATACAGTATACAGTAAAATGATCAGAAACATCGTTTATACAGGCACAGCACAATAAACAATATCATATTCTGAAAACAGGCAGCATCAAGCCGCACCCGATATCCGCCGTAAATATCATCCTCCCGAATTGGCTCAATGGATACAATCTGAAAGCTTACATCATCATCCACCGGAATATTGCAAACAGTGGTGATTGCCTCCCTGATCTGCGGCTCAGTCATTGGAAGATTCTTCAGAGTAGTATCAAGGTCCATAGTTGCTCTGGTGTCTATGCCGACAATGGCGGTTACCAGCATTCCGCCTTTGATTACAAACTTCTGTTGATATTCCGACCGGGACAAACGTTCCAGAAAACGTTCAAACATGAAGTTCTGCAGGATAACCTGTGCAGCAATACTGTTCTGCTTTGCATAACTGTTGATCCGTCCCTTAAGACTCATCCCTTTTGAACTCACAGCAATACCTCCAGGTAGGGTTTCAGCGCGTTTATGATATGAAATTGCTCTGCATATTCTGATAACCTGTTCAGATCTTTCTCCCTGCTGTTTGCATATGCCTTAACCGCATCTGTAACAAGTTCGACAGAATAGCGTGACCGGCTGCGGATCAGATCACAGATTGTTCTTTCCGGATTGTAGCAGGGAACCTCATGCCCGAATGTTGTCCTTCTGACGGTTTCTCCAAGACGATACAGTTCCGGTTTTATATAGTAACAATTACATTTCCGTTTCATGCTTTTCGTAACAGATGCATTACTCGGAATCGTTACAGAATGCATAAAAGGTGTTCTTTCAGCCAGTTGATTCAGAAAAAGAGCAGTATCATGTGAAAAGACAATCCACTTGGAATGAAGAGATAATGCATACATATCATCTTCAATCGTATCCGGTAGCATATAAATGCCGCTGTCCACCCGTTTGATTTTACCGGCTCGAACATAATTTGTCAGTGTTTGCTTGGAAATGCCCAGATCCAGTACCTGCTTTGTGGAAATCATACCTCCAAAGCCCTGGATTGATTCATGAAGCGTCTCATTCATATGATCACCGCCCGTAATTGACTTTTGTATCGATATTGTAATCCATTTCGATATTTTCGTCAACCAGCAGAAGAAGCGCATTTCTCCGGCTGCGGCCAGATCAGAGGACAGTATTCTGTCTCCTCCGGGTTTACTCCGTGTCATATAACAGCTCAAAATCTCTGATCGTAAAAAAAGCAGTCCCGGAACCGCGGTTCGGGCGGTACCGGGACTGCTGTCTGTTCAGCCGAGCCGGATCAGGCCGGCTTATTCGGCGTGGATGTTGAACTGAACATAATCGATCTTCTCTGCATCCGGGTACAGCGACCATACAAAGTCAATGGTCTTTGCGTCCCCGGCGCTCAGGCCCAGGGCATCAAGATTCTCCCTGAATATCCGTATATTGGCCTCTGTTCTGAGTCCTGCTTCCAGAGGGCCGTGCCCTTCGAACAGGGTGTAATATTCCCCTTCAAGCCCGTTCAGCGCGCACCAGGCCTTTGACGTGCCGATATTCGGCTCACGGGAATCATTCCAGCGGACCGCTTTGCCGCTTTCGTTGATAACCGTCATTTTTACGATCAGGTCTCCGGTAAAGTTCGCGGCGAAGCCGTTGATTTCTGTCCCGGATTCCGTTTTTCGTCCAATATTATTATATGCACTTTTGTCAGTCCCGGGCAAGCCTGAAAAGCGCCGCGGGCAGGGAAACAGCCCGGCAGCGCAGAAAATAACTGTGAGTTCTTTTGTGCGGTAAAAAACGCGGAATCAGCAGATGAAGGAGGCAGGAATCATGGCAGCCTTTAAAACATACACGCAGGAGAACGGGCCGAAGCTCACCTGCACGGATACGGAGCTCATAGAGCAGGACGGACTGCTCTTCAAGGATCTGGCGCGCTGCGGCAGGCTCCTCCCGTATGAGGACTGGCGGCTTCCGGCGGACGAAAGGGCCCGGGACCTCGCCTCCCGGCTCAGTCCGGACGAAATCGCCGGCCTCATGGTTATCTCAGGCCATCAGATGGTTCCCGCGCCGAATTATAAAACAATGCCCGCGACCTACGGCGGGGAAGCCTTCGACCGGAGCCGGCATCAGCCCTGGGAGCTGACGGACCAGCTGAAGGATATCCTGCGGAAGGAGCGCATCCGTTTCATCCTGCAGAGCGGCGTGGAGAGCTCCGAGGTTTCCGTGCGGTGGAACAATGAGCTCCAGGCCCTGGCCGAACAGCAGCCCTTCGGGATTCCCGTCAGCATCGCGACGGATCCGCGCCACGGCGTGGGCTCCGGCAGGGCGGAATTCAAGCATGCGGGGGAAGGCGTCAGCAAATGGCCGGAAGGGATCGGCTTTGCCGCGATCGGCGATCCGGAAACCATGAAGCGCTTCGCGGAAACCGCGGCCAGGGAATACCGGGCGCTGGGCATCAGCACCTCGCTGGCCCCGCAGATTGACCTGGCGACGGAGCCCCGGTGGATGCGCATGGAGGATACCCTCGGCGGAGACACGGATCAGGTCATCGCCTTCACGAAGGCCTACTGCGACGGTCTCCAGACGACAGAAGGGCGTGAGGACGCTCCGGATCCCGGCTGGGGAAAGGACAGCGTCCTGGCCATGGTCAAGCACTGGCCCGGCGGCGGCACCGGGGAAGGCGGGCGAGACGCGCATTATGCCTTCGGCGAGTTTGCCGTATACCCGGGAAACAATTTCCCGGAGCACCTGAGGCCCTTCACGGAGGGCGCCTTCCGGCTGGACGGGCCGACCGGACAGGCCGCCTGCGTCATGCCCTATTACACGGTATCCGCGGGTCAGGGCGAGCCCGTCGGCAATTCGTATAATCCCTATATCATCAAAGACCTGCTCCGCGGAGAATACGGCTATAACGGCGTCGTCTGCACGGACTGGGGCATCATGGAGGATCCGCTCCCGGTGCTGGACGCCTTCGGGCCGCGGCCCTACGGCATGCAGGAGCTTTCGGAAACCGGGCGGTATCTCCGGGTCATCATGAACGGTGTGGACCAGTTCGGCGGCCCGCTCAGATCTGAGAAGATCCGCGAGGCCTTCCGCCTCGGCTGCGAACGCTTCGGGGAGGAAGCGATGACGAAGCGCTTCCGCGAATCCGCCGTCCGCATCCTGGCCTGTCTCTTCCGCCTCGGGCTGTTTGAGGATCCCTATCTGGACGTGGCGGAGAGCCTTTCCGTCATCGGGAACGCGGAATTCCGGAAGGCAGGGCTGGAAGCCCAGCGAAATTCCGTCGTCATTCTGAAGAATCAGAACAATGTGTTCCCGCTGAAACCCGGCGTCCGGGTTTATGTGCCGGAGCGGAAGCTCGGACCCAAAAAGAGCTTCATCCGGACCATGGAAGAAGGCCGTACGGAGCAGCCGGTCAGCCCGGAGGAAGCCGAAGGCTATTTTGTGCCGGCGGATTCCCCGGAGGACGCGGACATCGCCCTGGTCTGGTGCAAAAGTCCCCTGAGCGTCAACAAGGGCTATGACGGGAAGGATCTGGAAAAAGGCGGGAACGGATATCTCCCGATCCCGCTGCAGTACCGTCCCTATACGGCGGACGCCGCCCGGTCCTCCAGCCTCGCGGGAGGCGATTTCCGTGAGAAATCCGCCGACAGAAGCTACCGGGGGAAGACGGAAACCGTCTGCAATGAGCAGGACCTTGACAACATCCTGGAAATGCGCCGGGTGATGAAGGGAAAACCGGTCATCGTGCTGATGGAGCTGCATCACCCGGTCGTCCCGGCCGAGTTTGAGGCGGCCGCGGACGGAATTGCCGTGCAGTTCGGCGTTTCCAGGCAGGCCGTGTTTGACGTGCTCTTCGGCAGAAGCCCGGCCCGGGGAAAGCTCCCGTATCACCTGCCCCGGGATATGGAAACCGTTGAGAAGCACTGCGAGGACGTCTTTGACGATTATGAGCCCTATACGGACAGCGCGGGGAACGTCTATGCCCGCGGCTTCGGCCTGAGCTTCTGATTCCGAGGGATTACGCCGCCTGAACGTCCCAGAAGCCGCTGACGATTTCCCGGGCCAGGTCAAACCTCGCGCACGCGAGAATCGCCCTGTCACTGGGCCCGGGCTTCTGCGGCCTGGGCCGGGCTTCCCGCATCATTTTCCCGCAGGCCCTGCTGCCCGCGGTCACAAACCGCTGCACCGGTCCCCGGAAGGTGATCGCGCGGATAAGCTTTCTGATTCCCTTTGTTCTGTAAACAGTGTTCATTTCTCTTTCCTCCGTTTCACGCCGTCAGGCCGCCATATCGTTCCGGGATGCCGCTCTCACGGGAACGGCTTCCTTTTCATCCTGAAATCCTTCCTCCTCCAGCTGCCGCCGCCAGGCGTAGCCCAGCACGCGCAGGAAGCCCCGCTCCGTTCTGAGGAGCTCCGGATCATCCATCCAGTTCCAGAAAAACAGGGTCGTACAGTCGTAGCCCATAGCGATCTCCGGAAGCTTTTTCCTGTCATACCGGCATCCCCAGGCGATATAATCCTTCATCAGTCCCGCGGCAATCTCTTTCCACGTCATTCCCGCTGCAAGTCCATCCATCCGGCACACCTCCTGTGTTTTTCTGTTTTTTCGCTTTGCCGTCCGTTTTTCATCGCGTTTTTCATCTTCCGGCATACACATCGTACCAAACGCGATGTTGCATTTTTTGCGCATCCCGGCTATGATGAACCGGAAATCAGAAAAAACCGGAAAAGGAGACGGTGCGTATGCCTCAGGAAACCGGAAAGAAGATCATCATCCTGTATATTCTGCAGATCCTGCGGAAGTACACCGACGCGGACCATACCATGACCCAGCAGCAGATCGCGGAAAAGCTGCGGAGTGAGTACGGCCTGGAGGTCAACCGGTCCACAGTCAAGCGGAATATTTCCGACCTGCTGGAGGCCGGCTATGATATTCAGTACACCGAGGTGACGCGCGGCTTTACCAATAAAAAAACCGGTGAAAAGGAGGAAAACTCCATTTTCACCGATCTGTACTATGAGCACGATTTTACGGAAGCCGAGCTGCACATGATCATCGACGGCCTGCTGTTCTCCCGCTCCGTCCCCTACAAGCACCGGAAGCAGCTGATCGATAAGCTGGGCAAGCTCTCCGGCTCGTACTTCAATCAGCGGATGAACCACGTCCACTGCATGTCGTCGGACGCTCCGCAGAATCCGGAGCTGTTTTACACGATCGACGTCCTGGACGAGGCGATCACGGAGGGAAAGCAGGTCCGGATCACCTATAACCAGTACGGCACGGATTTCGGGCTGCACCCGACCCTGAACGAGGACGGCACCGTCAAACGCCAGACCCTGAACCCGTATCAGATGGTGGCGAATGAGGGCCGGTATTACCTGATCTGCAACAACGACCATTACAGTACCGTCTCCAATTACCGGATCGACCGGATCACGGAAATCGAGCTGCTGGACACCCCGGCCAAACCGAAGAACCAGGTGGAGGGGCTGGAGAACGGGCTGAACCTGCAGGATTATGTGTATCAGAATCTGAACATGTTCACGGATGAGCCGGCGGATACGGAATTCATCATTGAGAAAAGGTATGTTTCCCTGATCATCGACTTTTTCGGCAGGCACGTCTCCTTCCATGAGCGGGAGGACGGCACGGTGTCCTGCCGCCTGAAAGTCAGCGTCACGGCCATGAAGCACTGGGCCGCGGAGCACGCGAACATCGCCCGGGTCGTCTCCCCGGCCTCCCTGGTGGAGGAAATCCGGACTGAAATCCGGAAGGCAAACGCGCTCTACGGCCTGTGACCCTTTGCCTCCGCGAAGGCATACGCCGCGCGGATCCATGAAAACAACTCCCCGTCCAGCTCATCGGGCCGGCTGACGACAATATGATGCGTCCATCTGCCGGGATAAGCCTCTGTCCGGACCGCGATCCTGTCCGACTCCAGCGGCGCGGGCAGGCCCAGCGTGATGACCATCCACCCCTCCGGCAGCTCCGCCTTCCGTTTCACCCGCGCGAAGGAGACGCAGGCGAACACATGCCGGTTTGTAAAGGTGATCTGCGTCTTCTGAACCCGCCTGCTGACTGCCGGAAAGGTGCTGTACAGCCGTTCTTCAAAGGCCCGGTACAGCTCAAACGCTTCCATATGCCCTTCAAAAAACAGCAGAACCTCCGGATCAACCTCATTTTCATACTGCTTCATGCGTGATTCCCCGTTTCCAGGCACCAGGCCGCGATCTCGGCGATCAGGGAAAGCGGAAGCTCCCTGTCATACGGAATCCGGACGGAGCCCTTGCTGCAGCCGCAGCCCGCCTGCGCCAGCCGCTCCGCGAAATGCTCCACCGCCTCCGGGCCCGGATATAATCCGATATGCTTTTTCTGCGCTGCGAAATGGATCAGGTTATGTCCCTGCCAGTAGGTCGGCATGGACCAGGAAATCTTTTCCGCCGCCTCCGGCAGCGCGGTCCTCAGCGTCTCCCGGACGCTCCGCAGCTGCTCCCGGACGCTCCCGTCCTGCGCGAGAATATATTCCTCCACCGTCTCCGGGGCCTTTCCGCAGTAATGGCTCTGGTCAATGTTTCTGAAGGCGCGTCCGCACCTCGGACAGGTCCACATACCTGAAAACCTCCCTGTCTTTTTATCCGGTAAGGATATTATATCCTGTTTGTCCTGTATGATCCATATCCGTCCGCTCCGCGTTGACGGAAAACACGGAATAATCGTATAATGCGGACTGAAGCAGAAATATATATTCTGAACACCGGCTGCAAAAACTATTCTGGAAGGAAGTCCGTCATGACTGAACCCGTTTCCGCCCTGATCGCCCCTGAAAACCACTGGGCGCTGCTGACGATCCTGTTTGCGTCCACCTTCCTGGCCATCTGGCTGGAGCAGAAATACAGGTGGGCCTCGAAGATCGGCGGCGCAATCATCACGCTGGTGATCGCCGTAGTCCTGGTCAACCTGCATGTCATCCCGGCGGAAGCGCCCGTGTTTGACGATATCGTCTGGGGCTTTGCCGTGCCGCTGGCCATTCCGCTGCTGCTCATTCAGACCAACCTGCGGAAAATGCACCGGGAGGCCGGGCGCTTCCTGGCCATCTTCCTGATCGGCGCCGCGGGAACGGTGGCCGGCGCGATCCTCGCCACCCTGCTGCTCCGCGGCGCGCTGGACGGTCTTCCCGGCGTCGGCGCCATGATGACCGGCTCCTATATCGGCGGCGGCGTGAACTTCACGGCGCTGTCCGACACCTTTAAAATCGATCCAACCCTGAAGGCCTCTGCCACCGTGGCGGACAACCTCAACATGGCGATCTATTTCCTGATCCTGATGGGCATCGCGGGCAGCCTGTGGTTCCGGAAAAAATACAGTCATCCGCATATCGATGATGTGCTAAAGAACGGAAAATCCGGCTCGGCGGAAACCCTGGCGGCGCAGTACTGGACCCGGAAGGAGATCTCGCTGAAGGACGTCGCGCTGGATATGGCTTTCTCGGTGATCATCGTGTTCCTTTCCAAAACGGCCGCCGGCTTTTTCGCCGGCCTGATCCCGGCGGACAACTGGTTCCTGAAGATGCTCAACACCTTCTTCGGCAGCCAGTATGTCTGGATCACCAACTTCTCGCTGATCTGGTCCACCTGCTTTGAGAATCAGGCCGCCAGTATGCGCGGCGCGCAGGAAATCGGCACCTGGCTGATCTATCTTTTCTTCTTCGCGATCGGCGTGCCGGCTTCCATCGGGGTGCTGCTCAGAAGCGCTCCGATCCTGCTGCTGTTCTGCATGATCATTGTGCTGGTCAATATGCTCTTCTGCTTCCTGGGCGGAAAGCTGTTCCGGTTTGACCTGGAGGAAATCATTCTGGCCTCCAATGCCAATATCGGCGGTCCGACCACGGCGGCGGGCATGGCGATTTCCCAGGGCTGGGTCCGGCTGATCGGGCCCTGCATGCTGGTCGGAACCTTCGGCTATGTCATCGGCACCTGGCTGGGCATCCTGGTCGGTTCGCTGCTCGGCGCCTGACGGCGGAAAGGGAGTAAAGATGTTTTCGGATAACGCAGAGGGTTTCGTCTCCGTCGGTGAGGCGGTCCCGGACGTAATACTGGAGATCCGCTATTATTCCACCTTCAATTTCATCGGGGAACGGATCGACGGCTATGAACAGCCGGTCGCGCTGCTGACCCGGGAAGCCGCGGCCGCCCTGAAGGAGGTCAGCGATGACGCCGTCTCCCGGGGATACCGGCTGAAGCTTTTCGACGCCTACCGTCCGCAGAAAGCCGTGGATCATTTCATGCGCTGGGTCAGGGATCTCTCCGATACCCGGATGAAGCCTTACTTCTATCCCGGTCTTGAGAAGAGCGCCCTGATCCCCGGCGGCTATATCGCTGAGCATTCCGCCCACAGCCGGGGCAGCACGGTGGATCTGACGCTCTTCGATATGCGTACGCAGAAGGATCTGGATATGGGCGGTCCGTTCGACTTTCTGGGGGAGCTGAGCCATCCCGGCTGGCAGGGCGTTACGAAGGAGCAGTATGCCAACCGCATGCTGCTCCGCGGGCTCATGGTTTCTCACGGTTTCCTCCCCATCGATGAGGAATGGTGGCATTTTACCCTGGCCGATGAGCCCTGGCCGGATACCTGTTTTACCTTCCCGGTCCGCCGGTGAAAAACAGTTGTTCCGTTCCTGCTTTGATATCCGTCTCAAGGATACCCACAGCAAACGATCGTCTTGAATCCGGATCGGATTCCGGATATAATGAATCTGCAACAGACTATGAATGATGTACATTTTGAAAAGATTGGAGGTGACGGGATCGTATGGTATACAGCATCGAGGAAATCAGGCAGCGGATTGAGCCGGTAGCAAAAAAATACGGGGTTTCAATGATATGGCTCTTCGGCAGCTATGCCCGGGGGGAAGCAACGGAGAAAAGCGATATAGATCTGCTCATAGAAGGCGGCAGCATCCGTACCCTTTTTCAGTTGGCAGCATTGCGGCTTGAACTGGAGGATGCTCTTCAGAAACCTGTCGATCTCATCACCGTCGGAAATAATGATCAGAATTTCCTGAGTAAAATTCGGCAGGATGAGGTGGTTCTGTATGACGCAGCGTGATTCGGATCTGTTAAACCATATCATCCGGTACTGTGAAAAAGCCAAATCATACCTTGCCCGGTGTGAAAACGGTAAAGATCAGTTCATGCGGGATTCAATGTGCCAGGATGCATGCTGTATGTGCATCGCCCAGATCGGTGAGCTGAGCGGTCTGCTTTCAGACGACTTGAAGAACGCGCATCCGGAATTGCCCTGGAGAGCCATCAAGGATACCAGGAATTTTTATGTGCACAACTACGGCAGTGTCAATATGGAATATGTTTGGAATACTTTAACGGAAGATCTGCCCATTCTGCAGAAAGTATGTGAATCGATTATCCAAAAAAAATGAGCTTCAATTATATTAATATAACTACGGGAAAATGAACCCGTAGTTTTTCTTTTCTGCATTTCATGGTATCATTTCCCTGCAGAGCAGTTTCCAATGCTGACCTTATTCTGAAAAACATCCCGCCTGACAGGAGGATACTGATATGACACGTAAAATTATTGCTGCCGTATTGGCCCTGGTTCTGCTGCTTGCCGCCTGCGGAACCGCCGGTGCGGATCCCCGGAAAATCGAAACCGCCGCGGACGCGGATGAATGGATCGCCGCCTTCCTCGGGGAACACCCGGAGGAGCTGTCCGGCGCCTGGGCCATGACGCCCATGATGACCCTCGCCGCTGCCGCGTCGGGCGGAATCGCCGGGCTCGCGAAGCAGATTACAGCGGCGCTGGGAACGGCGGAGAAGATCAGCCCGGCATATGCCGGAACCCTGCAGGGCTATTCCGTCTTCTATGTTCCCTGCCTCTGCTCCCAGCAGAGCGCTGACCTGATCCTGGTCCTGCAGGACGGCGCCGTCGCCGGCCTGCAGATCGGCCCTTACACCGGAACCGCCGATGAGGAGCCGGCCGCAGCCTTTGACGCGGCGGAGCTGGCGCTGCCGGTTCCCGGGCTCGGGGAGCTGCCGGGAACCCTGACGCTGCCCGCGGGAGACGGCCCCTTCCCGGCAGTCATTCTGCTGGCGGGCTCCGGCCCCTGCGACCGGGACGAAACCCTCGGCAGCCTGAAGCCCTTCCGGGATATCGCGGAAGGCCTGGCGGCGCAGGGCGTCGCGGCGTACCGCTTCGACAAGCGGACCTTTGTCTACGGCGCCGAGCTGGCGGCCAAAAAGGACGCCACCCTCCGGGACGAATACCTGGAGGACGCGGTGAACGCCGTGCAGCTGCTGGCGGAGCAGGATAAAATCGATCCCGCCCGGATCTTTGTGCTGGGCCACAGCCTCGGCGGCAACGCCATCCCGGCCGTCGCCCGGGAGCTCCGGCAGGCGCCTGTGTCCGCCCGCGGCTATATCATGATGGCCGCCTCTCCCCGTCCGCTGGATGTCCTGATGCAGGAGCAGTATGATTTCCTCTATTCCCTGCTGCCGGAGGTCACCGCGGCGCAGCAGGCGGAAAAGGACGCGCTCTTCGCGGATCTGGACAGGCTGCAGGATCTTGATGCGCTGACAGAGGATGATACGGTTGCCGGCGTATATTCCGCCTACTGGAAGTGGCTGGCCGCCTACGACATCCTGCAGGCCGCGGATGAAATCAGGGAGCCCGTGCTGCTTCTGCAGGGCAAGGAGGATTACCAGGTCACCATGGAGGATTTCGGCCTCTGGCAGAAATACCTCGGAAACAAGGCAAACTGGAAAATGATCTCCTATCCAGGACTCACGCATCTCTTCACGCCGGGTCAGAAGGCCGAGGGCTCCGCGGCATATGCCCGGAATGAAAAAGTCCGGGATCAGGTGATCCTGGACATCGCGTCCTTCATCGAAAAGGCCGACAAGTAAAGGAAACGGAGGGACGAAAAAGGCCGTCCCTCCTTTCCGTTTTTTTACAGGCTCTGCCGGAAGGCAAGCAGCCGTTTCATGACGCTGTCCTCCCGGGCCATTGCCTGACTCATTTCTGTATACAGCCTGAACAGCCGGTCGTAGCCCTCCCGCTTTCCGGGATCGGGCAGATATACGGTGTTTTCCTTCGGCGCCATGTCCCGGATGATCTCCCGCACGCTCCGGCCGCCGGCCTTCCCCGCCTCCGCGGCGGCCGCGGCGGTCATGGCCGCGCCGGACGCGCTGCCCTCAAAGGTCTTCGGTACATATACCGGCATATTCAGCATATCCGCGTACATCTGCATCATCATGGGGTTCTTCCGGCTGATGCCGCCCGTCACCAGCAGCTTCCGGATTTCGACCCCGCTGTCCCGGAAATGGTCCAGAATCGTCCGGGCGCCGCAGACCACCGCCTCGGCGATGGCCCGGTAGATATCCTCCGGCGCGGTCTGCAGCGTGATCCCCAGGATCATGCCGGTCAGCGCGCTGTCCATCAGGATGCTGCGGTTGCCGTTGAACCAGTCCAGAGCCAGCAGCCCGGTCTCCCCGGGCTGTTTTGCCGCGGCGCGCTCCGACAGCACCTCATGCACGGAGAGCTTTCTTTCCTCCGCCTCCTGCTGCACGGACGCCGGCACGCAGCTGCGCAGCATCCAGGCAAAGGCGTCCCCCACGCTGTTCTGTCCCGCCTCGTAGCTCCACAGCCCGGGCAGGATTCCGTCCTTCACCGCGTAGCACCCGGAAACCGGATGATACCCTTCACCGCAGACCATGAAGCAGGCCGAGGTGCCCAGGATCATCACCATTTCCCCGGGTCCGGTGATGCCCGCCGCCGGCAGGCCGGCGTGCGCGTCAATGATGCTCGCGGCCACCGCCGTGCCCGGCCGCAGCCCGAGCCGCTCCGCCGCCTCCGGCACCAGACTGCCCGCCCGGCTGAACAGCGGAATCACCGGCAGGGAGCATTTCTCCTGCATCACATGCCGCAGGCGCGGATCCAGCGCCGCGAAATAGTCCCCGGAGGGATAGCCCTCCGGCGCGCAGTACAGATATTTGAAGCCCGCGGAGCAGGCGCTCTGCTGCGGTTTCCCGCACAGCTGCCAGATAATCCAGTCCGCGGCCTCAACCCAGTATGCCGCGGCATCGTATATCCGCGGCGCCTCCTCCAGCACCTGCCACAGCTTCGGCAGCGCGGTCTCGCAGGATACCTTTCCGCCGTAGGCCTCCAGCCATTTCTCGCCCCGGGCGGCCGCCGTCTCCGTCATCCGGTCCGCCAGCCTCTGCGCCGCGTGGTGCTTCCACAGATGGGCATAGGCATGCGGCTCCGACTGAAATTCCGGCAGGAAGCACAGAGGCGTCCCTTCCCCGGTCACCGGCAGGGGCGTGGCGGCCGTGACGTCCACCCCGATGGCGAGCACCTCCTCCGGCCGGACGCCGCTCTCCCGCAGCATGCGCGGAATCGTGTATTCCAGCACGTCCAGGTAATCCCGGGGATGCTGCAGTGCCCAGTCCTGCGGCAGCGGCGTGCCGTCCGGCAGCTGCCGGTCCATGACCCCGTGGGGATAGTCCAGGGAAACGGAAGCCGCGATGCGTCCGTCCTTCACATCCGCCAGCACCGCCCTGCCGGAAAGCGTTCCGTAATCCACACCGATCGTATATCCGGGCATCTCAGTTCTCCCCTTGTCTTTTTTTGTATCATACCATAAACCGCCGGGAAACGGAAAGGAATCGTTTTACTCTACCCTGCCCTTTATGATACAATCCTTTCAGAACAAAGCATGCATAAAACAGGAGGCGCCGTATGAACAGTATCTTTCACCGGATCAGCGTCAGGAAGTATCAGGACAGGCCCGTCGAAAAGGAAAAGATTGAGAAGATTCTCCGGGCCGCCATGCAGGCCCCGTCCGCCACGAACCAGCAGCCCTGGGAGTTCTATGTTGTGACGGATAAAAAGAAGCTGGAAGCCCTGTCCCAAGTGCATCCCTACGCGGGAATGACGAAGGACGCGCCCGCCGCGATCGTCCCGGCGTACCGGGCGGACTGCCGGCTGCCCGCCTTCGCGCAGATCGATATGGCCATCTGCCTGGAAAACCTCTGGCTGGAAACGGACGCCCTGGGGCTCGGCGGCGTCTGGCTCGGCATTGCCCCCACGGAGGAGAAGATGAAAGCGGTGGAGCAGATTCTGGATATGCCGGAAAACCTGCGCGCCTTCGCGATCTTCCCCCTGGGCTACCCGGCCGAGGAGCGCCCGCAGCAGGACCGCTTCGACCCGGCGCGCATTCACTGGGCGGAATAAACGCCGGAAACCCCGGCATAAAAAACATACGGGAGGAAATCCTATGAGCGTTATCACGATCATCGGCGCGGGGCAGATGGGCTCCGCCATGAGCTTCCCGGCCCGGGCCAACGGCCATGAGGTGCGCCTGGTCGGCACCCCGCTGGATGCGGAAATCATTGACCGTGCCCGGCAGGACCACTGGCATCTCAACCTGAAGCGTTTTCTCCCGGAGGGCGTGAAATACTACCAGTGCGCGGAAATGCGGGAAGCCCTCCTCGGCGCCGATCTCCTGATCGGCGGCGTCAGCAGCTTCGGCGTGGACTGGTTCTGTGACAACGTCCTGCCGGTGATTCCCGAATCCCTGCCGGTACTGTCCGTCACCAAGGGCCTGCTGAACCTCCCGGACGGCTCCCTGATCACCTATCCCGAGCTGTACCGGCAGCGCCTGGGGCGGAAGCTCAGCCTGAACGCCGTGGGCGGCCCCTGCACGAGCTATGAGCTGGCGGACCTGGATCCCACCACGGTCTGCTTCTGCGGGGAGGACGCGCAGCTGCTCCGGAAGCTGCGGGACATGCTGCGTACGGACTATTACCATATCAGCATCACCACGGACGTCACCGGCCTCGAGGTCGCCGTCGCCCTGAAGAACGCCTACGCCCTGGGCGTATCCCTGGCCATCGGCATGGCGGAAAAGCGGGACGGAAAGCAGCATTACAATTCCCAGGCGGCGCTGTTCGGCCAGAGCTTGAAGGAAATGCGCCGGCTGCTCCGCCATCTCGGCGGCGGGGAGGACAACATCATTTTCGGCGCCGGGGACCTGTATGTGACGGTGTTCGGCGGGCGCACCCGGATGATCGGCACGCTGCTGGGCCGCGGGCTCAGCTTTGCCGAAGCCCGGGAGGAGCTGAAGGGCGTCACCCTGGAGTCGGTGGTCATCGTGACCCGGGCCGCCGCGGCGGTGCGGAAAAAGGCAGCCCTCGGCGAGCTGCGGGAAGCGGATTTCCCGCTGCTGCTCCACTGCGACGATATCATCACCCGCGGCCGGGAGGTCGGTATCCCCTGGCAGGCCTTTGAGGAAGAATACTGCTGACAGAAACACGGAGGAAAACAAAATGAGAAAAGGTCTTTCACTGGTGCTGGCCCTGGTTATGCTCCTGCTACTCTGCGCGTCGGGCGCAGCGGAAGAGGTTTCTCCCCAGCCCTTCTGCACTCTGAAAATGAATCAGTGTCTGGACTGGATCCGGGAATTCCAGCCGGATGCAAGGGTCTACTGGAGCCCCGGAACCTGGGATATATATGTCGACAGCACCGGATGGGATCTCAGCGGAAATATGAAACCGGATGAAACCATCCTTTCCCTCTTCCTGACCGTGGACAGCGGCGATGAACCGGATCCGGAGGTCATCCTTCCCGTATATGAGGCCGCGCTGGATCTGTTCGGGGATATTTCCGGCATCCGGTTTGACGGAGTAAAGGATTCGCTTCAGGCGGCAACCTCCGAATCCCCCGCGGAGCTTCTGGCGGAAGGTGCCCGCTGCACGGTTTTCCCGGAGGAATTGGCCCTGAATTACGGGGAAGACTGCCCTGAGGATAAAAGGGTGAATCTGGATCAGATGGAGGAGCTTGCAAAACAGCTTTTTGCCATGGATCAGATCCAGGAGGCAAATGTTACCTGGTCCGCCCGGCTGATCGGGTCAGACCCCCTGACCCTGACCGCCCGGATGAATGACAACAGTATCCTGACCGGGATCTCCCTGTCCGACAGACGCGGGAACCCGGAAGAAACCCGGAAGGTTTTCCGCTCGCTCGCTGAGCTGTATTTCTCCGGAGAGGCTCTTGAGGCCGCGAATGAATTGATTGACTCCTGCGCCGCCCTTGAGGATGAAAAGTTCTCCAAGTCCCTCCGTCAGGAGGGATACACCCTGGCAATCCGGAAAACCAAAAACGGTGAATGGACCATGAACCTGACGGTCAAGTCCGCGCTGCAGACGGCCTGCGCCTCCTTTGTTCCGGATAACACCTCCGCCCGGGAGCTCGCGCTGGCGCAGCTGCGTGACCCGAAAGCCGGGCAGCCGGGACCGGGAACTGCGGCCGCCACACCGGAGCCGGGACCGCCTCCGGAATACCTGCCCGGCCTCTGGAAGCTGGCCACGCTGGATCTCGGCGACAGGATCTATACGGCGAAAGAAGCCTACTTCAAAGCGTATTTTGAGTTCGCTCCGGATACCCGCGAGATCAGCTATAGAATCTATTCCCCCGGCACGCCTGTCGAAGCCGGAACCATAACCTATGATGTCTCTGACAATCAGATCATGTTCCATTTAATGGATCTGAACGAGGCCGGAGTATACGATCCGGAGAAGGATCTCATTACCGGCACCTTCACCTTTCTCGGAAACGTCCCGGTAACCATTGAGCGCGCCGCGCCGGATGAGACGATGCCGACGCCGGTCCCGACACCCAGACCGTTCGTGCTTACCGAGGAAATGAAACCTCTGCTCGGCACCTGGGTCCTGACCTTCATGCATACAGCCAATTACGATTTCCCCGAGGAGAAGCTCAAAAAGTATGGCATCAGCGGCTCCCTCACCCTGAACGAGGACGGCTCGGCTGTATTTGTCGATATGGAAAACGTCCGTAATTTATCATGGAACCTGCAGGAAGATACCATTGAGATCAGAAGTCCGGGCTCTTCCGGAGTTTCGATCTTCCTTTATGACCGTGAACAGCCGAAAATTATTTATTCCGACAGCAGTGCGGATATGTACTACACGAGGGAAGCGTCCGACTGACAGCGTCTGCCGCAGAACCCAGGAGGAAACCATGAAAAAAATCGCGTGCCTTTTTCCCGGCATCGGCTATACCTGCGACAAGCCGCTGCTCTATTACAGCTGGAAGCTGCTGAAGGGCCTCGGCTGGGAAATTCTTCCGGTTTCCTACTCCGGTTTCCCCGCCAACGTCAAGGGCAACCCGGAAAAGATGCAGCAGTGCGCGCATATGGCGCTCGAGCAGGCGGAAATCCTCCTGCAGGACGTGGACTGGAGCGAATACGGAGATATCCTTTTCATCGGAAAGAGCGTCGGCACCGTCGTCTGCGCGGCCTACGCCGTGCGCCACGGGCTCCGCTGCCGCCAGATCCTGTTCACCCCGGTGGAGGCCACCTTCCAGTTCGCCGGCAGGAACACGATCGTCTTCCACGGCACGGCGGATCCCTGGGCGGATACGCAGGCCATCCGGGAAAGCTGCCGGCGCCTTTCCCTTCCCCTGTATGAAACGGAAGGCGCGAACCATTCCCTGGAAACCGGGGACGTTGACCTGGACATTTCGGAGATGCGGAAGGTCATGCAGACCGTAAAGGCCTTCGTGCAGCATCCATAACCGCAAAACATAAAACAGGCGCCTCCGCATCCGCGGAGGCGCTCATTCATTAAAGGAGGGAACCCCATTACTTCTTGATGATGTAGTCGTTTGCGACGTATCCGGTCTTGCCGGTGTTCATGTCCACAACCTTGCTCCAGGTCTTGCCGGCGGCGATCACCTTCAGCTGATCTCCGGCAGCCAGCCGGCGGATGGACTTCGCGGTCTTGTTGGGCTTCACCCGCAGGCACACGCTCTTCGTCGTCTTCTGGTTCAGCGCCTTGGCCTTCACGATGTAGGCGGTCACGCTCTTGAAGTTGTCGCTGCGCTCAGTGATCTCGTACTTGCCGGGCTTCGCGTTCACCAGGAACTTCGTCATGACGAAGCCGGTCTTGCCGTTGAACTTCACCTTGGTCCAGCCGGCGGGAATGCCGACCGCGTTCAGGATTTCCACTTTCTTGCCGCTCTCGATCCGGGTGACGACCTTCGCCTTGGTGTTGGCTTCCTCACGGAGGTTCAGGGTTTTTCCGTCCGCGCAGTTGACCCACTTGTAAGCGGCGGCGGGCGCCGCGGCTTCAGCGGAGGAAAACACGGGGATCATCAGCCCCAGGACCATCAGGATCACGGTTACGATACTTACCAGCTTCTTCATTTTCTTTACCTTCCTTTCAAAGCCCTTTCGGTTTGGGGCTTGTCCTTTCTTTCGCCGGGCCTCATCGCCCTGACACCTGTTGATACGCACCAAAAAGGAAGGCGGCAGTAAATTTCTAAATGTATACAGTATACAATTATCGGAATGGACACAAACAAAAAATCCCCCGAAGGGGATATGTTTATATATTATTGCTTAAGTACGGGCCAGTTTTTCTTCAACAGCTTCCTCAATAAAACTGTTCAGGCTTTGTTCATGCATGATCGCATATACAGCAGCACGTCTGTGGGTATCGCTGTTCTTGAATCGGACATTCAGACTTCCCTTATAGGCGATTTCCGGTGAAGTACCCTCTTCTTTACACACTGAAAGATAATCATCCACTGCTTCATGAAAATCCGTAACCAATTCAGATGCTGTTGTTCCTTCGTAGGAAATCAGTGAGCGGATTCCCTGCACCTTTCCATAGAAAACTTCATCTTTTTCCGAAAACTCCACGCTGCCGACATAGCCCTTATATTCCATGATATTATTCAAATCAAACCCTCCTGTTCCAGTTGCTCAATCAGTTGCCTGACCTGGTATTCAAGCAGTTCCTTCCTGGGATGCGGCTTGTGAAGTAAAATCTTTGTCTGGTGTTCATCACTTATAAACATTACGCGTGATCCGCTGGTTTTCCCTTTATTATACCTGTGATATGTCAGATAGCCCAATAATGATTCCGCCTCAGTAAAAGTAAAATCCCTTGGATTTGTTTTTAAACGGGCGATCAGTTTTTCCTTTTGTCCCATACGTACGCCTCCTGCAGGAAGTATATCATGCCGAAGCTGATTATGCAACTATATTTAGTTGCATTTCTAATCAGGCAGTATTTCAATATTACACCATCATTTCATCTCAAAAGAAATCAATAAAAACATATAAACAGAAGGTACAGAGTAATAATTGTAGAATAAAAATATCTATTCATATGCATTCTTGTTTAAGCTTTGTGATATATGGTTATAGTATTTTGCTAAGATCATAAACATAAAATAGGCTGAAATAATATTCTAACTCATGGAAAGCAGGTGATTCGTTTTGCCAGCACCATCATATCCTGGATGGACAATCAGCAAAACCATTGGACATGGTACCTTTGGCACTGTTTATGAAATCGAGCGAGATTTATTTGGAGCAAAAGAAAAGGCTGCATTAAAAGTTGTTGAGATTCCACAGGATGAATCGTTGATTGATCAATTGAAACATGAAGGCTTTAACAACGACGAAATCCAAAAGATACTTCTTAATTCCTATATGCAAATCATAGATGAGTATAGGATTATGAGTGAAATGAAAGATGTCCCTTATATCGTCCACTGTGAAGATTTTCAATATACGCCCCATGAAAATGGTATCGGATGGACGCTATTCATCAGGATGGAATTATTGTCTTCTCTTTCCGAATGGGCTGAAGATAAGAATGATGACACAGACGCCATTAATCTTGCTGTCAGTATTTGCGGTGCCCTGTTTGAAATGGAAAAAAGGAATATGCTTCACAGGGATATTAATCCGCAAAATATTTTTGTATCCAGAAGCGGATATTTTAAACTTGGAGATCTTGGTGTTGCACAAAAAACAGAAAAAAGCTTGAAAGGAAAAGTTGGTACACTAAGATATATGGCCCCGGAAGTATTCAAAAATGGCTCCGCAACTTTTGCCTCTGATATTTATTCATTAGGATTAACACTGTACTGGTTAATGAACAATGGATGCTTACCGTTTTCTAAAAAAACAATGCAGGCATCCGACATTGAAACAGCTGTAAATATGCGTATGAGCGGCGCAATGATCCCACCTCCTGCGAATGGAAGTCGGGAATTAAAAGAGATAATTCTAAAAGCTTGTTCATACGATCCCCATAAGCGCTATCAGAATGCAAATGAAATGCTCACAGCAATTTTTAAAGACTTATTCTATAAAAATAAACAGTACCTGAAGATAAAAGATCAGGAGATACTGATTCCGGCCATGCTACAAACGCTGAGAACACATGCAGCCCCAAATATCGAAAAAAAACACTTTCCCCCATTTGTTCCACAATCCGACAAATCAAAAAAAGTGCTTCTCAATCATTCTCTCACTAATCTTGAGTTCCCGGGTATGTCTATAACTTATTGACATCCGAATAACGCTTTAAAGGGCTTGTAAAAAAAGGATAGTCCATAAAAAATAATCCCCCAGAATATTGAGTAGTACGACTGGAGCATTTTGCCAGTTTATAACT
>JAFRLY010000006.1 GCA_017431005.1 Clostridia bacterium | reverse complement strand
GCAACATAAACAGCCACCATAATTGCAACTGTGACTAAAACATTACTCGTGTTGAAACTTTCACTTCGAATCATTTTGATGATATGAATGGCAGCAATGAGAACAGCAGGAACTATACTTGTAATTGCATTACCTTTCATTGACGGCGTGGATGTTCTTGTCCAAAGACCGTTTTTAAGGGAAGTAACTGCGATGTAAATACTACCAATGAAAAGAACTGCAATTTCACCAATTACTTCTTTAAAAGTGCTGCCTATGATCAGTTGAACAACGATTGCTATGGCTAATGCCCAGAACATGATCCAGAAGCCGTACTCCTCCATTTTCAGGAGTTTCTGATCCTGCATCTCATCAAGATTATTCATGCGAGTTTTCCTCATTCTGTGGATCCTCCTCTCCAAATAGATCGTCCAGCGTTTTCCCAAGAACCCGGCATATTGCTCGGCAGAGTCTTATGGTTGGATTAAAATCTCCCTGTTCAATTGCATTCATTGTCTGTCGGGAAATGCCAACGGCCTCTGCAAGAGCCTTTTGCGTCATATCTTTTTCGGCTCTCGCGACTTTGATTTTGAGATTCCGAGCGATATGAATCACCTCCCTCCGATATGAAGAGTAGCATATTATTTAATATGTATCAAGTATACACGACACATTTTCCTTAATATGCGACAATTATCGGTGTCGCCAGTTTGGTTTGATCACAATTCTCGTCACGTCCCCAAACCAGCTGACAGCGTTCAGGCCGGGTTTCAGTACAGGAAAATCCCAGGACATATGGTCGTTCATCAGGGTTGTCCCCCTTTGTATGCTTCTTTAAGGGCACAATCCAGAACAATACTGCTGGAAACGTTGGTCAATTCCACAATAGTAGTTCCGACCATCAAAGTGATATTCCCGGAACCATAAACCGTGATGAGCGGTTCGGAATAAACACTTCCGGGATTGGTGATTGTGTCTCCGGATGTAGTGATGGTCACATCGGACACGTTCTCCTGATACCAGAAGGGATACCACCTGAAGTTCACAGCGAAAGAGCAGTGGGGATTACCCCGGAGTACCTTTTCAAACGGGATCTGGTTGGCGATCCGGGCGTTGTAGTGTCCGCCGGTCCGGTTAGCAAAGGTCACCGTTCCTTTACCCTTCAGCCATGCCGCAATTGCCGGTATCTGTGCCGGATCAGCAATAAAGCAGATGGCTGTCAGGATCATATCGTCATAAACATCATCGCCCTCCAGCTGTGTCAGGCTTCCCGGCCTATCCGGGACATTGGTCTGCTTGCTCCTCTCCAGCGGAATGGTGATGGGCGGCAGTTCCGATACATGAATGCCCTTTGTCCGGCAGTCCACACCGTTCCAGATAAAATAGTCTGTCATGGGAAAACCTCCAAAAAGAGGAAGAAGCCGCCCGCAGGCAGCTTCCTCCCGGTCAATAGTTTCAGTCGATCTTCTTCACGATATCGATCCCCCATAGGGCTCCGAGCGATACACCGTTCTCGAACTCACAGTGGATCGTGCCCGTGTCGTCGACCACCAGTACCCGGCCCTTTGTCCCTGCCGGGATATCCCGGTACTGGTCATGGAATTCCACCACCTCAACGGCAGTGCCGGGCGGATATTTCTCCCGGATCCTGTCACAGATTGAAGAAGAAGTGCGGTCAGAGGGAAAAGCTGTTCTCAGCCTGAATTTTGAACTGATCGAGTATTCTTTGGAAATACCGGATGCCAAGGCTTTGGTTTCCTATCATCTGTTGCCGCCTGTTTAAACTCTGTCATCATGCCTGGTTTCCCTCACAGAGTTCCCTGTCAGCAAGCCATTCCACGCCGGAAGCCTGCTGATCAACGCCGGGATTCCGGTTCGTCATGACGGCGGCGGCCTCTCCGGTACGGCAGTACATTTTCAGCATGCACTGCCCGTTTTCCCCCCAACCCTGGGAGATCAGCGTATCATTCTCTCCGATAAACAAACCAAGGCCCGCCCAGGGGAACTTTTCTGCTGGTTTCACCATTTCCCGAACTGTTCTTTGCTGCAGAAAGCTGCTTCTGCCATCATATGCTTCCATGAATTCCTTTGCGATGATCACCAGCTCCTCCGGCGTGCTCCACAATCCGGATGCCGCAAGATCCGGTACAGCCGGGAATCTTCCCGGGATAGGCTGACCGGCTTCATCATAACCTGTTGCCATCCTGTTTTCATAGAAGGCCATGTTGCCGGGTGTTGCGAAAAAAGTACTGCGCAGGCCCAACGGATTGAACAGCGTATCCCGAGCAATACCGTCAAAGGATTGATGCATAATCTCCTCCAACAGCTGCTGCAGAACGCAGTACCCGGCATCCGAATACTCAAACGCTTCTCCCTGTGGTTTTTCTGCCCGGACCGGGCGGTTATTGTAAGCTGTTTTCCCGTCCAGAATATCCGTCAGGCTGATTTCCGGATCATATCGGCGGAGCCCGTAAAAAGCGTCATCTGCATCCACAATTCCTGCAGTGTGGCAAAGAATCGTCCGGATAGACGCGCTGCTTTCGCTTCCGTCCGGTGAACGCAGTTTCCACTGCTGCAGATAATGGTTCACAGGATCATCGATATCAATTACACCCTGCTCGTGCAGTTTCATAACGCATATCGCGGTAATGAACTTTGAGATGGAACACGCCGGGAAAACAGTATCACCGGTTACCGGTGTATTGCTTTCCCGATCCGCAGTGCCATAGTATTCAGTTGTTATTTTTCCTGCTGCGTTTATCCGGGCGCATCCGATTCCGGGAAAAATTTCCCGTACATTTCCGTATTCCATGGTTCCGTCCTTCTTTCTTCAGGAAGGAATTCAGCTGATTTCTGTCTTCAGAGACAGACGAATATCATCGGTCCAGTCTTGTTTCATCCGGCAGGAAATCGATAATATTGATCCTGAGGATGCCTCATCCTCCGAATATCTGACTTTCCACCAGCCTCAATCATTTTCCTGACCCTGGTTTACGTATAACCGGAAAAAGGCCTGCCTGTCAAGCAGCACAATAATACTGCCGGCATTCATCAATAGAAGAATGCCGGCATCCTTTGTTTATCCGTTTTTCTTCTGCTCCGCGCAATGGCAGTCCGCCGTGCCGCACGCGGCGCAGCAGCCGCCGCATTTACCCTTCCGTCTTCCCCGGTACAGACGCACTGCGCCGAAGAGCGCCAGGCCGATCAGCGCGAGGATCAGCACATCCCAGAAATTCATCTCCTCATGCCTCCCCTCAGCCCGCTCCCAGCGCCAGGCCGATCAGCCGGACCAGCAGGGCCGCGATCCAGGCGATGCCGCACTGCAGCAGCACCACATACAGGGCCCACTTCACGCCCATTTCGCGGCGGATGGAAGCCACGGCGGCCACGCAGGGAGTATACAGCAGGCTGAATACCAGCATCGACGCAGCGGACAGCGTGCCCAGCGTCGCCGCCAGTCCGGCCTCCGTTCCGAAGAGCAGCTGCATGATGGAGACCACGTTCTCCTTGGCCATGAAACCGCTGACCAGCGAGGTCACAATCCGCCAGTCCCCCATACCCACCGGCCGCAGCAGTGGCGCCAGCAGGCCGGAGATCCCGGCCAGAATGCTCTCCGAAGCCTGCTCATCCTCCAGCAGATTGAAGCGGAAATCAAAATGCTGCAGGAACCAGACCGCAATCGTGGCGATCAGGATAATGGAGAACGCGCGCTGCAGGAAATCCTTCGCCTTGTCCCACAGCAGCAGGATAACGTTCCGCGGACTGGGGAAGCGGTAGTTCGGCAGCTCCATCACAAAAGGCACTGCGTCACCCTTAAACAGCGTCCGCTTGTAAACGGCCGCCACCAGGATCGCTGTAACGATGCCCAGCAGGTACAGCCCCACCATGATCAGGCCCCGGTACTGCGCGAAAAAGGCGGTAACAAAGAAGCCGTAGATCGGAAGCTTGGCGGTGCAGGACATGAACGGCGTCAGCAGAATCGTCATCTTTCTGTCCCGGGAGCTGGGCAGCGTCCGCGTGGACATGACTGCCGGCACCGTGCACCCGAAGCCGATCAGCATCGGCACAATGCTCCGGCCGGAAAGGCCTATCTTCCGCAGCAGCTTGTCCATCACGAAAGCCACCCGGGCGATATAGCCGCTGTCCTCCAGCACGGAAAGGAAGAAGAACATCACCACGATGATCGGCAGGAAGCTGAGCACGCTGCCCACGCCTTCAAAAATGCCGTTCATTACCAGGTTCTGAATGGCCGGATTGACGTGGCCGGCCTCCATCGCTTTCTCAACCAGACCGCCCAGGCTCTCGATTCCGGCTGCCAGTCCGTCCTGCAGGAAGGGGCCGATCAGGCTGAAGGTCAGGTAAAAAACCAGCCCCATAATCAGCACAAACACCGGCAGCGCGGTATATTTCCCGGTCAGGATCCGATCCATTTTCTCGCTGCGCAGATGCTCTCTGCTTTCCCGCGGCTGCGTCACGCAGGCGTCGCAGACCTTCCCGATATAAGCGAAGCGCATATCCGCGATCGCGGCGCTGCGGTCCAGGCCCCGCTCCGTCTCCATCTGAAGGGCGATATGCTCAAGCATTTCCTTCTCATTCTGGTCCAGTTCCAGCTGTTCCAGAATCAGTGCGTCCCCTTCCAGCACCTTGGAGGCCGCGAACCGGACGGGAATGCCCGCCTTCTCCGCGTGATCCTCAATCAGATGGATCACCGCATGCAGGGCGCGGTGCACCGCGCCGCCGTTCAGGTCGCTGTCACAGAAGTCCTGGCGCAGGGGCTTTTCCTGATATTTCGCAATATGCACCGCGTGCTTGACGAGCTCGTCCACGCCCTGGTTCTTCGACGCGGAAATCGGCACCACCGGCACGCCCAGCATTTCCTCCATGGCGTTGATATCCACCGTGCCGCCGTTTCCGCGCATCTCGTCCATCATGTTCAGCGCCACGACGGTCGGAATGCCCATCTCCAGCAGCTGCATGGTCAGATACAGGTTGCGGTGAATATTGGTCACGTCAACGATATTGATGATTGCTTTCGGCTTTTCCTTCAGCACGAAGTCACGTGAAACCAGTTCCTCGCTGGAATAGGGTGACATGGAATAGATGCCCGGCAGGTCCGTGACCAGGGTCCCGGGATGGTTCCGGATCATCCCGTCCTTCCGGTCCACCGTCACGCCGGGGAAATTGCCCACATGCTGGTTGGAGCCGGTCAGCTGGTTGAACAGTGTGGTCTTTCCGCTGTTCTGGTTGCCGACCAGCGCAAAGGTCAGGGTTGTACCCTCCGGCAGCGGATCCCCGCTCCCCTTGGGATGATATTTTCCTTCCTCGCCCAGTCCCGGATGCTCTCTCTGTTCCTTGCGGACCGGCGGTTCAGGCACCACCCGCTTCCGTTCCACGGGCGTAATTCCTATTTTTTCAGCTTCCTCCAGGCGCAGCGTCAGCTCATAGCTGTGAATCCGCAGCTCCATCGGGTCACCCATCGGCGCCAGCTTGATCAGCGTGACCTCCGCTCCCGGAATCACGCCCATATCCAGAAAATGCTGCCGCAGCTCCCCCTGGCCCCCGACCGTTTCAATGACCGCGCTCTGCCCGGTTTTCAGCTCCCTCAGTGTCATGATCCGCCCTCCCGCATCGCAAGCTTCCGGTATTTTAACATATTTCCATGTGCTTGTCACTGCGTTCGCAGCCGGATCCGCGCTCTTCCGCCGGGCGGCTTCAGTTCTCCCCGTCTTCCGTGTTTTCCGTATACAGCCGGATATCCCGGAACTGTGCCGATCCGTCAGAGACAAAAAGCCCGAACTGCAGTCCGCTGCGGTCAAACATCCGCGTGCTCAGCGCAAGCTGATCATCCGCGTACAGCACCAGAACGGTTTCATCCACAAAGATCCGGATCCTGTACTCCCGGCCTGCTTCCCACTCAAAGGGCCTTTCCTGCTCCACCTCATAGGGAAACATTTTTCCGCCGTCCTCGTACATCCGCAGCCCGGTCTTGTACTGAACGCGGTGCCGGTTCGGCTCAAAAATCAGGTAATAGCCCATGGCGAAATCCCTGTCCACCTGCAGTGCGACGCCGAACTCCCGCGGCGTCCGCGTGAAGACAGCCTTCATCTCCAGCCTGCAGCGCTTCGGAATCCGGTTCATCAGCAGGCTGGCATAGCCGCAGGGCGAATCAGCAGCCGCGGCATCCGCCGTCAGCTGCCAGCTGCCGGTCAGCGGTTCAAAGGAAACCGTCTCCCGGACCGGGAAGGCGCTGTCCACCGCTTCCGGAGGGCATACTCCCAGCGTGCCGTCAGCATTCTGCACCAGCCTGTGCACGATCATGGTGCCGCCCCAGTCCCAGGTGTTGTAATCCTTTCCCGGATAAGCAGGCGGGTTGAAATTCCATATGTTCATGTCCCTGCGGGGGTTCCATCCGTACATGTAATGCTCTTTACCGTTCGTTCCGTGCTTGGGAGCATAGAAGCAGCGGCTGTCAAACGTATCTGTCGCCGGCGCGGTCCAGGGGCCGCAGGGTGAACGGCTCATGCGGTACTGCGCGGTGAACCGGTCCGTATAGGAGGAATAGGTCAGATACCACCAGTCTCCCCACCGGAACAGGTCGGGGCACTCCAGCGCGCTCTGATTGACTGCCGGGGCGTACAGCGGCTCACAGTATTCCCAACGGACCAGATCCGCGGATTTGCAGAGGCCCACGCAGCCCTTGCGCATCGTGCGGCCCTTCTTCTGCGCCGCCACCAGCATCCACCAGCACCCTTCCTCCTCGTTCCGGATCACATGCGGATCACGCCAGTCGCTCATCTCATAGATCACATCGTCCGGCTGAAAGGTATGCTCCGGATGCTCCGTCCAGTCCCTGAGATCCGGGCTGGTGGCATGGCAGACGAACTGCCGGTTGTATGGATGAGAGGCAAATTTGCAGTAGAACATATGATAGATCCCGTCCGCTTTGACGACGGATCCGGTGCCTCCGTGAATCCCCGTCGGCCGCGGGTCGGAGAAATCCAGCTGGTTTTGTGTCGCAATACTCTGCCAGCCCTTTCCGAGGTAAAAAAGCCTGTAAATTCCGTCCTCATAAAACGGGATAATATCACCCATTCTCCCGCTTTCCGGCTCATAAAACAGTTTCATGCTATTCCCTCCCGGTCTGTCGTCCGGTCATTCATAAATGCTGCCGACCCTGCGGACCTCCAGATACTCAACCTCCAGGTCTCCTTCGGCGAAAAGGCTGAGACCCTGCGATTTCTTTTTCGGATAAGCGCGCACGCTGACGGATTTATCCGCGTTGAAGAACCCCTCCACCAGAGACCGGTCGACAAATATCTCCATCTCCAGCTTTCCGTCCTTCAGCGGCAGGCTTCCGTTCACGGGCACCGAGCTTCCCTCTGAGCCCTTGTTGCTGGTGTAGCCGTTGATCGTTCCGTCCGCCACATCGTAGGTGAAGGATGTTTCATCCCGCTTGCCGTTCGTTTTCACGGTAAGGCCGAACCGCGCGCAGTCTCCCGGCCGGAGCACCGCGTGAATATACAGCATATCCCCGCTGATCTCCTCCAGCGCGGCCTTTGCCTCCTCTGCGCCGGCATGCTCCATGTGCAGCAGCTCTTCCCCGAGCAGGCTGTACAGCCGGGGATCCGGCGCGACCCGCACGTCCGTCCCGTCATCGGAAAGGCAGATATTCCGGGTCAGTCCGACGCAGTGCGCCCAGCCCGCCGCGCCTTCCTCCGCACCGTTCCGCTTGTCCTGCATGATGCTGAAAACGCATATCCTTCCCGTCACGGGATCGGTCATGGCGCTGGGACCGGTAAACACATTGTTGCCGTAGTCCAGCATCCTGGGCAGTTCCCCGAAGGAAGGATCCGGCGTGAATTTCCCTGTGTTCTTGTCGAAATCGCCGACAAAGTAGTAAACCTTGTTGTCCGCCAGCCCCGCGGGAGCCGGCGAGATGAAAAAGGCATACTTCTCCAGCGAGCCGTCCGCGTTCTTCAGCGGCAGCAGGATCGGCAGCTCCCAGCTGGTGCCGTAAAGAGCGGTCTGGTCCTTCATCTCATAGACCGGACCTTTGTACTGCCAGTCCATCGCGACGGTTCCGTCCGGCAGCACCTCCAGCCTGTCCGTCACATAGAGCAGTGCGGTTCCCCCCATGGTCTCCGTGCTGCCGGAGCAGACAAGCATATACCAGGCGTCTCCCTCACGCCAGATATGCGGATCCCGGAATTCTCCCGGTCTGCCCTGGCCGGGCTGCTGAATGACCGCCAGCTCCTTCCCGATTTCCCATTCCGTCAGTTCCGGATCGGACAGATCCTTCGGCCGGGCGACGCCGATATTCTGGTTGGAAATCAGCCCGTCCTTCCTGAAGCTGTCGTTCCCTGCCGTAAAGAACAGCAGCGGAACGCCGTTCACGTCCAGCGCCGCGCAGCCGGACCATACGCCGTCCGGAACGACGCTGTTCTCCGTCGGTACAATCGCTTCCCTGACCGGCTTCCAGTGCACCGTGTCCTCACTGACCAGATGCCCCCAGCAGATGTTCCGCCAGTAGGTTCCCACGGAATTGCTCTGGAAGAACAGATGATACATGCCGTTATAGTAAAACGGGGCATGCGGCTCATTCATCCAGTGCTGATATGGGCCGCCGTGATACTGGGTTTTATAAAAATCCCCCGTCAGGATATTCTCAAGGCCGATGTCGGCATAGGCAATCTCCGGAGCCTCAGCGGCAGCCAGCTCCCTGACAGCCGCCTCATCCAGCGCGGTTCCCGCCGCGTATACTTCGTCCATCAGTCCGGCGAACATGTTGTAGGTTCCCGCGGCGATGCGGGTGGCATAGGCATTCTCACCGATCCGGAGCTCCTCATTGGCCGCAGGCAGAAGGACGGTGTTTTCCGGGATCGTCCGTTCCCCTGCGGGCATACCGTTGAGATACAGCCGCATATAACCGTTTGCTCCGTCGAACACCGCTGCGACGTGGTTCCAGGCGTACAGCTCCAGACGTGCTTCGTCCGCCCACAGCGTATACCATCCCCGGTCTGTTCCCGCTTCAAAGCACAGCCTGCCGAACCGCTGGTAGCCGAGGATCACGCCCTGCCCCAGCGTTTTGTTGTACTGGCTGAAAACGGCGGTCAGATGCGCCTCGCCCCGGTCCGCCGCTTCCGGGTCGTCCCATTCAAACGCTCTGGGCGCGATCCATACGCTGACCGTCAGCGCGTCTCCCTGCAGCTGAACCGCGTCCTTCGGATAGCGGATGCAGGTGGAGCAGCCGTCAAACAGCAGCGATCCGCCGGCAATGCCTGTCCGCCGCCATTCCGGCTCCATGGCTTCCGTGTAGGCAGCGTGCAGATACTGGTACTGCACCTCCGCATCCGGCAGATGGCCTGATGCGTCGGAAACAACTGTGCCCGATCCTTCGTCAAAGGTCAGGTGCAGCAGTGTATCCTCCGCGCCCGCTGTTCCCGCCGCCAGGCAGCACAGGATCAGCGCCGCGGCGCAGAGCAGCCGCTTCATCGTCGTACTCATTTTGTTTCCTCCCATTCATGCTCAATCAGGCAGTGTTCGAAGGCATTGATGATCAGGGTATCACCGAAAACCGTCTTCCGGGGGATGTTCATTCCGTAGTTCATATGGACATGGCCGTGAATAAACAGCGCCGGTTTATATTTCTCCAGCAGGGTTCTGAAGCATTCGAACCCCCTGTGCGGCAGCGTGTCAAAATCGTTGATATGCCTTGCCGGAGCGTGCGTCACCAGAATGTCGAATCCGCCGTGGCGCCACAGGGACAGCCGCAGCCGCCGGATCCGGCGCTGCATCTGCTTCTCCGTATACATATATTTTGCTTTTTTTCTGTACCTGAAGGAACCGCCTAGGCCAAGGATGCGCACCCCCCGGAAGGTATAGATGCGGCCGTCTATGCAGACGCATCCCTCCGGCGGGTTCTCCGCAAAATCGTCGTCATGGTTGCCCGGCACATACAGCAGCGGGCACCGGGCCATCGTCACCAGAAATTCAAGATAATTTTTGCTCAGATCACCGCAGGCAATGATCAGATCGAGCCCCTCCAGCCGTCCTTCCTGATAGTGGGTATAGTAGTATCGCGACTCAATATCGCCGACTGCCAGTATTTTCATCAGGCTTCCGGCTCCCTTTCCGTATCCGGGGCTTTTGCCTGTTCCTCCGCCGTTTCATAAATGGAGCGCATGCGGCTTATCCGCAGATTCTCCACACTCAGGCTGCTGTCGGAGAAAAGGAAAATCCCCTGCGACTGCCGGTCCGCGTAGGAACGGATGCTGACCGCCTTGTCGTCATTGAAAAAGCCTTCCGCCAGGGAACGGTCAACATAAATATCCGCGTGAAGCACGCCGTTATCCAGCTCCAGCGGGCCCTCCGTATGCCTGCGACCCGCGTAATATCCCGGATTGGCGGTGCGGGCGGACAGCATATGTCTGTCCGTATCATAGGTGAATACCGTGCGATCCGTTTTTCCGCCGGTCCTCACCGCTATGCCGAAGCACCCGCCGTCCCGCGGGCGCAGATCCGCCTTCAGATGGAACAGATCGGCTGAGACAGCTGACAGCGCGCGGTTCGCCTCCTCCATATCCGCGCCGGCCAGCCGCAGCAGCTCTTCGCCCTCCAGGCTTTCCAGCCGGGGATCCGGACTGACGCGGACGTCCAGCCCGTCGTCGCTCAGCCGGATATTCCGTGTCAGTCCGGCGCAGTGCGCCCAGCCGGCCTTCCCTTCCGCCTCTCCGTCACGCTGGTCCTGCATGATGCTGAACACGCACATCCTTCCGGTTGCCGGATCCTGCAGCACGCTGGGGCCCGTGAACACATTTTCCCCGTAATCCAGCAGCCGGGGGCAGCCGTGATAAGCGTCGTCCGGGGTAAACCGCCCGGTCTCCCTGTCAAAATCCCCGACAAAATAGTAAACCTTGTTGTCCGCCTTGTCCGCCGGCGCCGGCATGAAGAAGAAGGCGTGGCGCGTCTTTGTTCCCTCCCGGTTGACGAGCGGAATCAGGATCGGCAGTTCCCAGCTGGTGCCGTACACCGGGGGCTGGTTTTCCATCTCGTATACCGGGCCCCTGTACTGCCAGTTCATGCGGATACCCCGCCCCGGTACAACCTCCAGCTCGTCGGTGAAATACAGCAGCGCGGTCGCCCCGGGGGAATCCGCGCTGCCGGAGCAGACGACCATATACCAGGTGTCACCCTCCCGCCAGACGTGTGAATCCCTGAATTCCCCGGGTCTGCCCTGGCCGGGCTTCTGCGCGACCGCCAGCTCCTTCAGCAGCACCCACTCCGTAAGCTCCGGGTCCGACAGGTCCGCCGGATAAGCTGCTCCGATATTCTGGTTGGAAATCAGTCCCGCCTCCGTGAAGCGGTAGTTCGCGGCTGTAAAGAACAGCACCGGCACGCCGTTCACGTCCAGTGCCGCGCCCCCGGACCATACGCCGTCCGGCGTCACGCTTCCCTCCTCCGGCACGATCGCGTCGCGGACCGGCCGCCACCGGACCGTATCCCGGCTGACCAGATGCCCCCAGCTGATGCCGCGCCAGTAGGGGCCGATGGAATTGCTCTGGAAAAACAGATGGTACACGCCGTTGTAATACACCGGGGCATGCGGTTCGTTCATCCAGTGCTGATACGGGCCGCCGTGGAACTGTGTCTTATGAACATCCCCCCGCAGGATATTCTCAGGCCCGATTTCCTCATAGGGAATCTCGGGCCTGTCCGCAGCGGCGCGGCGCCGGATCTCCGCGCCGTCCAGTGCCGTCTGCTCAACGCGCAGGTCGCACATCAGCCCGCAGAACATGTTGAAGGTACCGTGGGGAATGGATTCGGCGCGGGAATTTTTTCCGATCATCAGGCTTTCCCCCACCGCGGGCGCGATGGCGGAGCCTGCCGGGATCCGCATTTCCCCCGCCGGTTCGCCGTTCCGGTACAGGAGCATTCTGCCGTTCTCCCCGTCGAACACTGCGGCAACATGGTTCCAGGCCAGCCGTTTCAGCCGCGCCGTGTCCGCCCAGAGCACAAACCAGCTGCTTCCGGTTCCCGCCTGGAAGCACAGGCGTCCGAAGCGGTGGTATCCCAGCAGCACGCCGCTTTTCCCTTCCCGGCTGTATTGTGAAAGAACAGCTGTAATGTGGGCTTCGCCCCGGTCCGCGGCATACGGATCGTCCCATTCAAACGCTCTGGGCGCGATCCACGCGCTGATCGTCAGCCTGCTGCCGGCCAGAGCGGGCTGCCCGGCCGGATAAACAACTGCTGTCGAGCTTCCGTCAAACAGCAGGGAACCTCCGCCGATCCCCGTTTTCCGCCACTGCGGATCCATGTTTTCCGTAAAGGCGGCGTTCAGATAACGGTACTGAACGGCAGCGTCCGGCAGACGGCCGCTGCTGTCCCGCACAGCTGAGCCTTTTCCTTCATCAAAGCGCAGGCGCAGGATTTCGCAGGAATTTTGAGAACCGCTCACAGTCATTCCTCCCCAATGATCCTGTATAAAACAAGGGCCGGGCAGCGGATCGGAAATCCGCTCCCCAGCCCGTTACAGCCGGTCCGGGGACAAGCCGCGCGCGGCGTCATACAGACCGGCCTCTGTCTGTCTGAGAAAACAGAGTGCCTCAGAAGTTATACTGTTTGCACACCGGCGCGTCAGCGGCGGCGGACTTGTCATCGAACCAGATCAGGTTGTTTCCGCTGGTCTTGTCGAACAGCTGGATCAGCCTGGGCTGGGTGGTGAAGTTAATGGTCTTGCCCATGCTGACATCGGTCTGCAGGTCAACGGTGGGGATCACCATGACGACTTCGTCGTTGTTGCTGCGGGTATGGAGGTTGACCTCGGTGCCCAGCATTTCGGAAACCTCGATCAGCGCGCTCAGCTCGCCCTTGCCCACGGAGATATGCTGCGGACGGATGCCGGCGATGATTTCGCAGGGCTTCTGGCCGTTCTGCTGCAGCGCTTTCTGCTGGAACTCGTCGAGCTGGAACCGGACGCCGCGGATCTCCGCATAGTACACGCCGTTTTCAAGCAGCAGCCTGCAGTTGTCGAAGAAGTTCATGACGGGCATGCCGATAAAGCCGGCGACAAACAGGTTCACGGGCTTGTTGAACACCTCGACCGGGGAACCGATCTGGTTCACATAGCCGTCCTTCATGATCACGATCCGGTCGCCCAGCGTCATGGCTTCGGTCTGGTCGTGGGTAACATACATGAAGGTGGTGTTGATGCGCTGGCGCAGCTTGATGATTTCGGCGCGCATCTGGTTTCTGAGCTTGGCGTCCAGGTTGGACAGCGGCTCATCCATCAGGAACACCTTGGGATCGCGCACCATGGCGCGGCCGATGGCCACGCGCTGGCGCTGACCGCCGGACAGGGCCTTCGGCTTGCGGTCCAGATACTGGGTGATATCCAGGATCTGCGCAACCTCCTGCACCTTCTTCTCGATCTCCGCCTTCGGCCGTTTCTTCAGCTTCAGCGCGAACGCCATGTTCTGATAAACGGTCATATGCGGATACAGCGCGTAGTTCTGGAAAACCATGGCGATATCCCGGTCCTTCGGAGCGATATCGTTGCACAGCTTGCCGTCAATGTACAGCTCGCCTTCGGAAATTTCCTCCAGTCCGGCCACCATTCTCAGCGTGGTGGATTTACCGCAGCCGGAGGGACCGACCAGCACGATAAACTCCTTGTCCTCGATCTCCAGGTTCACGTCATGAACCGCGGTGACCTTGTTGTCGTATATCTTCTTAAGACCCTTCAGTAATACTTTGGACATGATACCGGCCCTGACTGCCCAGCCTCTGCAAAGACAGCCTCGCGTCGCGCTCTTCGTCGCGAACCGCATTACGGCAGATCTCCACACTGCCGCACCGCAGGCCTGCGGGGGTGCTTCCTCCTTCTTGAATGTGCGCCAGGCCATTTTGTGGAGTGGCTTTGCGCCATTGGAATGTGGTCGTATTCGTTCGTATCAGTGTTCTCTCAGAACAGCTTCCACCTGTTCACGCTCCGGCATGGAGCGGATCGCTCCCTTCTTCGTGGTCACCAGGTAGGCGGCCGCGTTGGCAAAGCGAAGCATCTGCCGGAGATCTTCCGGGCTCAGATTGTCCAGGCTGTGTTCCAGAATAAAGTTCAGCACGCAGGCGCAGAAGGTATCTCCGGCGCCCGTGGTCTCGATGGTCCCTCCCAGGAGGAACCCGGGCACAAAGACCTTTCTGTCCTGCTGGAAGGCGTAGCTGCCGTCGGGCCCTGCCGTCACGTTCACCAGTCTGAGGTTCGGATACCGGCGCATCAGCTGATCCGCGCCGTATTCATAATCTCTGCTGCCGGTCAGGAATTCAATCTCGTTGTCCGAAATCTTCAGCACGTCGCACCGGGAAATGCCCCAGAGCATCTGCTCCCCGGCGTCCTCCAGGCTCTTCCAGAGCGGGGGACGGAGATTCGGATCAAAGGAAATGACCGCGCCTGCCCGTTTTGCCGACGCCACGGCGGCTTTGGTGGCATTCCGCACGCCTTCATGGGTCATGGAAAGGGTTCCGAAATGGAAAATACGCGCGGAAGAGAGTACCTCCTGCGGCAGCTCCTCCTCCGTCAGCATCATATCCGCGCCGGGATTGCGGTAGAAGGAAAAATCCCTGTCTCCGTTTTCCGCCGTTTTCACAAAGGCGAGCGTCGTCCGGGTCTCCCCGTCCATCCGCAGCGCGCTCATGTCAATACCGGCCTGCTCCGCCACGGCCTTCAGCTGGTAACCGAACATATCGTTTCCGACCTTGCCGATGAAAGCGCAGGTTTTTCCGAGCTTCCGCAGCATCGCGAGCACATTGCAGGGAGCTCCGCCGGGGTTGGCCTCGAACATGGGATTCCCCTGTTCGCTCAGCCCGCCGGCCGTAAAATCGATAAGCAGCTCGCCCAGCGCGGCAACGTCAAAGCGTTTGTTCATTTCAGTCTTCTTCCTTGTCAAAAGTGATGTCGTACTTCTCGACGTCCATCAGTACCTCGCCCTCGGCTTCAAAGCTGATCGCGTCCGCGTCCGCCGGCGTGTACATCATGATGGTCGCCGCCTGTTCGCCGTCATTGATGAAAATCTCGAGGCTGTGCCTGTCCAGAATCGTCCGCAGCCTGATGCGGCCGTGCCTGGAATAAACCGGGAAATCGCGCACATGGACAATATCGAACCGATAGCCGCAGCGGGAGCGGTCCACCCGCACAATTCCCTGATCGGGCTTGAAGCGGATTGTGGTCATATGCTCGCCGTCCTTGGCCAGGTTGATCTTGAACCAGTGGTACATGGAGCTTTCGTTGGCCGGGCGCACATCGACGGTCATGTCGATCGTCCGTCCGCGGATTCCTGTCAGGAACGTCTCCGTGGACAGGGGTACGTTCATGTACCGGATGCGCTCGCCATGATAGTTTTCAATCTCGCGCACCGGCTGCTGAATCAGCCTTCCGTCCCGCACGCGCAGCTCCCTGGGCAGGGTCATGTGTCCGCAGATCCGGTTGGTCACGGGCTGGCTGCGGGCGGTATCCCAGTTCTGCATCCAGGCGATCAGGATTCTCCGTCCGTCCGGTGTCAGCAGCGTCTGAGGCGCATAGAAATCGATCCCGTAGTCAATGGCGTGCACGTTCTCGCGGATCAGATGCCTGTTTTCATCCGCCTCGCCGATCATGCACACCGTTCCGTTGCCCGCGTGAAATTCCAGGCCGATAGGCGACATTTCCTGCGGGCTGACCAGCAGCACGTCCTTCCCGTCCAGCCGGAAATAATCGGGGCATTCCCACATCATGCCGTACTGGCTGTGGTTGGACGCGGCGCAGCCGTAATACTGCCAGTGGAAGGCATCCTCACTGCGGAACAGCAGTACGGATCCGCTGCCGTCGGCGGGGCGGTTGCCCACGATGGCATAGTAGGCGTCCTCTTCCTTCCAGATCTTGGGATCCCGGAAATCGGACTCACTGCCTCCTTTGGGCAGGTCCTTTGCGGTCAGCACCGGGTTCGCGTCGATTTTCTCGTAGTCCCTTCCGTCCCCCACCGCCAGGCACTGTGTCTGGTACGGCTTCAGGGTTCCGTCCGGCTGGTATTCCTCACGCACGCCGGTGTACATCAGCAGCTGCCGCCCGTCCGGCAGCTCAACGGCGCTTCCGGAAAAGCATCCGTCCTTGTCGTAGGGCATATCCGGCGCCAGCGCTGCGGGAAGCCTTTCCCACCGGATAAAGTCCCGGGTTTTTACATGCCCCCAGTGCATCGGTCCCCAGACAGGCTTATACGGGTGATACTGGAAGAACAGGTGATATTCCCCTTTGTAAACCGAAAAACCGTTGGGATCGTTGATCCAGCCGATCGGCCCCGTTACATGGAACATCGACCGTTCCGCTTCCGGCACATACGCCGCGTACTGTTCCTCATAAGCCCGCGCTTTGTTAAGCTTCTCACTTGCCACGAGGCTTCGCTCCTGTCTGTTTTATCTTTTCCTGTTTTCCCTGCCTGCCTCCGGCAAATCCCTGCCGCCCTTCCGAGCGGCAGGGCAGAACAGAAGTGCAAGTCAGGGATTGGCTCCGTTCAGATTACTTCTCGGCAGCCGCATAGCGGTCATAGGCATTCTGGTAGACTTCCAGCAGCTTGTCCATACCGCAGTTGTTGTTCAGCATCTTCTTGTAGGCTTCCCATTCATCGTCGGTGGGTCCGCCGTTCTTGATCCACAGGCCTTCCTGTTCGGAGACTGCGCTCTCAAAGTCGGCGCGGTAGCGGTCGATCACTTCGAGCTCGTCCAGCGTGTAGGTGCAGTCGCAGGGGAACGCGGTGTCGTCGGTGACGAAGGGAATCCAGAAGTTGTACAGGTCTTCCAGGCGGTCCACAGCGCGGGGCTCCATCTTCGCCACGTCTCTGTAATATTCAGCCAGGATCAGCTTCGGACCCCAGACTTCGTATTCGCCCTTCAGTTCTCCGGGGCTCTTGCCGAACATTTCACGGCCCTGCTCTTCGCTCAGCGCGATCCAGGCGCCGTCCTCGTCCTCGCCGATGAAGTATACGCCGTAGGGGCCGTACTGCAGCTGCATCACGGTCTTGCCGTCATACCACTTGTCGAAGAACTTCAGCAGGTTGGTGGGATCCTTGCAGGCTTCGGTGATGGACAGCTGGCCGGAGGTGATGGCGCCGCCGGTGCGGATGTTCACATAGTGATCGCCGTTGGGGCCGTCCAGCACGGGCAGGAACACATAGTCCTTCGCGTAGTCGCCCATCAGCTCTTCGATGTACCACCAGGTGGAAACGCCGACCCAGCCCTGCTGGCACTTGGCCATCAGCTGCGTGGTGTCCTGAGAGAACATTTCGATATCCATCAGGCCTTCGGCATACCAGTCATGGAAATAGGTCACCGCCGCGCGGTATTTGTCATCGTCGCAGACGAAGTTGGCCGTTCCGCCGGGATCCAGCACCAGGTCGGCAATGCCGACGTCGGTGGGATAGTTGGTGAAGCCGAAGCCGGCGTAGAAGATGTTCTGGCCCCAGCACCACTGGTCGAAACCGGTGGACATCGGGATGGTGGATCCGGCTGCCGCGCCGTAGATCTTCGCGGCCATGTCGTTCTCCTTGAACGCCACCAGCACATCGTGCAGCTCATCCAGGGTGGTGGGCATCGCCAGTCCCAGATCATCCAGCCAGACCTTGTTGATCATGGAGAACTGCGGGATGGCGCCGATATTGTAGTCCTTTTCCTTGCCGATACCGGCAGTGGTCATCTGGTCGCCGGAGGGCAGGCCGTAGATGCAGCCGTCCGCCTGGGTGATGGCGGCGCGGAATTCCGGATGCTCCTCGAGAATGGCGGTCAGGTTCGGCATGACGTCCGCATTCAGATAGGGGGTCAGGTCGATGAAGGTGCCGTCCTCGCCGTAGGTGGCCAGGTTGTAGTTGTTGAAGCCAACGCCCAGGAAGGCGTCCGGCAGGTCGCCGCCGGCGATATGAATGTTCACCTGTTCGGACAGGGAATCACTCATGGTGTTCCAGTTGATGGAAATGCCGGTTTCCTCCTGCAGCTGATTCAGGATCACATTGTCCTTGTAGCCGGGAGACAGGGCGGACTGACCGCCGATGATGGTGTACTCAGTCTGGCCTTCAGCCATCGCGGAAACTACGGAAAGCAGCATGGCCAGAGCCAGCAGCACGCTGAAAATACGCTTCATGGTTTTCTTTCCTTTCTTATCGTTAAGGTCGCTAATGCATTGCAGAATCCGTTTGATCAGCCCTTCACCGCGCCCGCCATGAAGCCCTTCTCAAAGTACTTCTGGACGAACGGGTAGATGATCAGCATCGGGGCGGCCGCCACAATGATGGAGGAGAACTTGATCATTTCGGTGATCTTGTTCAGCTCCGCGTAGCCGCCGGAAATCGTGGAAGCCTGCGCCGCGCTGACGCTGCTTCTGATCAGGACGTTGCGCAGCACCAGGGGCAGCGGAGCCTTCTCCGCGCCGGTCAGATAAATCAGGGCGGTGAACCAGTCGTTCCAGTAGGCCACCATGCAGAACACCACCATAACGGCCATGATCGGCATGGACAGCGGAATCACGATGCGCAGGAAGGTTCTCAGCTTCGAGCAGCCGTCGATTTCGCTGGCCTCAATCAGAGATCCGGGAATGCTGTTCTGGAAATAGTTGCGTACGATGATCATGTTGCCCACGCCGACGCCGCCGGGCAGGAACAGGGCCCACATGTTGTTGATCAGGCCCGTCTTCTTGACGACCAGGTAGGTGGGTACCAGACCGCCGCCGAAGTACATCGTGATGATGAAGAACAGGCTCAGGAACTTGCGTCCCGGCAGATCCTTCTGCGCCAGCGGATAGGCGCTGATGTACAGCAGCGTTACCGAGAAAATCGTACCGATCACCGTATACTTGATGGAATTCATGTAACCTGTCGGGATGTTCGCGTCCGCGAAGACCGCCTTGTAGCCTTCCAGCGTAAACCCGCTGGGCAGCAGGAAGGTCTTGCCGGCATACACGTCATAGGGATTCGAGAAGGACGCGATCAGCACGTAGTAGAGGGGATAGGCCACCAGGAACAGCACGATACCGGTGATAATGATCAGGATGATATCGCTTGTCCGTTCCGACAGGCCGTTGGAGGATTTATTCCTTGCCATATACTCTCCCTCCCCTTACACGAAGTTGACTTCCGAGGTCTTGGATGCGATGGTGTTCACGATGAACAGCAGGATCAGGTTGACCGCGGTATTGAACAGGCCCACAGCCGTGGAATAGCTGTACTTGGCGTTTTCAATACCCTGCTGATACACGTAAACGGCAATCACGTCGGAAGTCGCCTTGTTCAGATCCGTCTGCAGCAGCCAGACCTTTTCGAACCCGACGTTCATCAGCGAGCCTGCGCTCATGATCAGATTCAGAATAGCCATCGGCAGCAGCGCCGGAACGTCGACGTTCATGATCCGCTGGAACATGCTCGCACCATCCACCTTAGCCGCCTCATACAGGCTGGTATCGACGTTGGACAGCGTCGCCAGGTAGATGATGCACCCCCATCCTGCATCCTGCCAGATGCCGGAGGCAATGTAGATGGTACGGAACGCGCTCGATTCCGTCAGGAAGTCTATCTGTGTACCCAGCAGCAGGTTGATCAGACCGCCGGAGGGGCTCAGGAAGATGCGGATCATACCGCAGACAACCATGATGGAGATGAAGTGCGGCGCGTACAGCACCGTCTGCACCACGCGCTTGTAGCGCGGGAACCGCAGCTGGTTGATGCACAGGGAAAGGATGATCGGCACCGGGAATCCCCACAGCAGGCTGTAAAGGCTCAGCAGGATGGTGTTTTTGATCATTCTGCCGCAGGTCGGCGCGGTGAAGAACCGTTCAAACCAGTCGAAGCCTACCCACTTGCTGCCCCAGATACCCCGGGATGCCTTGTAATCCCTGAAGGCGATCTGGATGCCGTACATCGGCCAGTACTTGTAGATCAGGGTCAGCGCCACCGGGATCAGCAGCAGCAGATACAGCTGCCAGTTATCCGCAAGGCGCCTTGCCAGAGATTTCCGTCTCGGTCTTGCGACCTGGACGGATTTCGCCTTTGTTGCTTGCACTTTGTTCACTTCTTTCTGTTCATTGTACCTGAGAGTTTCCTCTGCGCGAAACAGGAAACCGTGCTGCGGCGCGGTGATCAGGCGCGCCTGCATGCTTCTTCGCAGAGGCGGCTACTCGCCAGTGGGGAACAGCATCCTGGGATCTATCACCTCCCGGTTTTATTTGAACTTGTCTGTGTAACGTTTCATATTCGTCAGTGGGAAAATGCTTCGATCTTTTGACAAAAAGTACGTACATGAAACGTTACAAAGCTTGTGTACACACAATAACACAGCTCCGTATTTCTTGTCAACACATATTTTTGCATCAACCAGATCTGACATCTTATGTTTTGCTTATTTTACCTGATACATCTTTACAAACATTTTTTCTCCTGTTATACTGGCTTCGTTTCCGATATTCTATGAAACGATATACCAGCGGTTGTCAGATCAGCTGTCGTGCTGCGGCACGAAAAAAAACAGACCGGACGCAAAGGCGGATGGCGGAACGGTCAGTCTGGCGGTGATATAATGAGTAATAAGAAACCAACGATGAAGGATGTGGCCCGTGAAGCCGGTGTGGCGCTGGGCACGGTTTCCAAGGTGTTCAACGGGATTGCCGTCGGCAAGGCCTACCGCGACCGTGTGGAAGCTGCCGCGGCGCAGCTGGGGTACAGCGTGGACAACTATGCCCGGGGCCTGCGGTCCGGGAGAACCAGCACCGTCGCCATGATCGTGCCCGGGCTGGATCATTCCTTCTTCAGCTCTCTGGCAAACGCCGTCAGCTATGAGCTGCTGCAGCGGGATTACCGCCTGATGCTGGTCACCACCCAGTTCGATCCCCACGCTGAATCCCGCTGCGTGCAGATGGTCCGTCAGAACAAGGTGGACGGCATCATCGGTCTGACGTACACATCGGATCTGCGGATCAGCGGGGATCTTCCCTATGTTTCCATAGACCGGTGTATCAGCCCGAATATTCCCTGCGTGTCTTCCGATAATTTCAGCGGCGGATCCATGGCTGCCGAGAAGCTGATCTCCCTGGGATGCACAAAACTGCTGTTCCTCCGGACCGGATCCCGGGTCATCGGTGAAACGGACAAGCGCGGCGCGGGCTTTACGGCCGCCTGCGAGCTGGCCGGAACAGAATCCTTTTCCCTGCGGGTCAATGATGAGGACGGAATTGAGGCCATCTATGCCTTTCTCGATGATCACATCCGGAACGGCCGGCTGGAGTATGACGGAATCTTCTGCAATACCGACCGTCTTGCCTTTTTTGTCAGGAGGTATCTGGAGCAGCGGGGAATCCGCGTGCCGGAGGATGTCCAGATGATCGGCTACGACGGCACCCGTCATTTCTTTACCGGCGATTACGTCTGTTCCACAATTGTGCAGCCTGTGCAGCAGATGGCGGAAACCGCCGTCAGAATTCTGCTGAATGAAGAACAGTACCGGCTCTCCGCCCTGGTCTGCCTTCCCGTCAGCTATGCCGCGGGCGGGACGACGCGCGAGCCCGCGGAAAAAGGTGAGGGATTGATCAATTATGGCAAGTGAATATCTGAAATGGAAATACCGGAATGTAAAGCCGGACGAGCCTGTCACCTATACAGGGAAGCAGAAGGCGGCCAACTGGTGGCATTACCACAAAGGATGGATTCTGGCAGGTCTTCTTCTGGCCGCCGCGCTGCTGGACATCGGCATCAGCGCGCTGGGAATCGGAAAAACGCAGCCGGATTACCAGCTGGCCTATGTTGCCTCCGCTCCGCTGAACGATAAAACCCTGGCCGCGCTGGAGGGAGCGTTTTCCGTACTCTGTACAGATCAGAACGGCGACAGGAAAACGGTGTTCACAATCCATTCCTATGTGGATATGGCGGATTCCCCCGACAACGATCAGCCGGGATATGCCTACGCGGCAAACGTAAAGCTCATGGCGGATCTGGAGGCCTGTGAAAGCTATTTCTTCATCTGTGATGACGCGGAGAAGCTTCATCTTAATTACGATATTCTCGCCCGGGCGGACGGAGCCATCGCGGGACCCAATGACCCGGTGGACGCTTATCCCCTGGAAAAACTTGCCATGCCTGGTCTGGCGGATATCCGGAGTGAGGAAACAGCCGGCCTGTTTCTTGCACGCCGCGGATTCTGGGGTGACCGCGTGTGCAAATACAAGGAAGCCTGCGACGATCTCTGGAGCAGGCTGACCGGAATGGCGGCGGACCCGGAATAAAAAGCCTGTCCTGAACGCAGGCGCAACGGAGGATACAGAATGAAAAAAAGGCTCAGAAAAATCTGGCTGTTCATCATGCAGAAATGGCTGATTATTCCGATCATCGTGGCCATTTTTGTGATCATTGCGTTTGTGATTCCGACATTCTCCCGTTATCCGGAAAAGGCGGAGGACGGCACCCTCTGGAACAGGGACTGGGAGATGCTCGGAACTGTGCTGGGCGTGGAGCCGCCGGGAAACGGCCTGACGCTTCTGAATAATGATACGGCTCTCGCCGGCAGCGATACCTACTATGCCTCCTGGGTATACGGCACGCCCGAAAAGTACGTCAACGCGGACGGAAAGGACGTGGATCTCTATCCGGCGCAGATCTACCTGCTGCTCTACGGCTGCGCGGATGAAGCCGCCGCAAAGGAGGCCTTTGCCGACTGGATGGCCCGGGAGGAAAAGACCTACACCGTCCGTGAACGCCGGAGTGAAACGCACAACGGCCAGGAGTATTCCCTGCTCCTGTATGACTGCGGCTCAGGGACCAACCCCTACAGCCACGGTGTATCCGCCTTCGGTCTTTATAACCGCTATGTAGTCATTGCGGAGCTTCCGGTCACGTCAGACTTTGACGGAAACGAGGAAGAGATGCTTTCCGGCTTTCTGGACCGCTGCCATCTGGGCCGGCCGGAAGGCTGATGCACTGTACTGTCTTGTAAAGGAGATCTGAGCATGGGTCTTTTCAGAGATGATACCGATTATACCTTCAGACAGACCGGATTCGCCCGCTATAAGCAGCTGCTGTCCTTTTACGGCTTCCACTGGCTGCGCCTGAACATGCTGGCCTTTGCCGGGTCCCTTCCCCTGGCCGCCGCCGTCCTGTTCTCCGTCATGACCTCCAGCGTGCTGGTGCTTCTGCCGCTTTCGTTTATCGGCGGCATGATCTTCGGGCCTTTCCTGGCGGGGCTGGTGGACGCCATCATGCGCGGTCTGCGGGACGCTCCGGGCAACTGGTGGAAAAACTATAAAAAATGCTGGAAACAGAACTGGAAGGAAAGCCTGGTTCCCGGCGGCGTGCTGGGGCTGCTCGTCGGGCTTGTTTCCTTTATGGTTTATATGCTTTTCCTGTCCCGGGTTGCCATTCCCCTCAGCACCTGGCTCATGCTGCTGGTCAGCGTCTCGGCGGTCATCTGGTTCTGCACGCTTTACTGGCCTCAGCAGGTGCTCTTCTCCCAGGCCTTTCCTGTCCGCATGCGCAATGCCGTTCTTTTTACGATCAAGCATTCCCTGCGGGTGCTCGGTTCGGTGATGATCCAGCTGGTCTGGCTCCTGCTGCTGGTGCTGCTGGCTCCCTGGACGTTCACGGTGATTCCTTTCCTGGGCTTCTGGTTCCCGGTCTTTCTTGCAGAGCTGAACATCTATAAATATCTGAATGAGGATCTGTCCATTGAGGAGCAGTTCATCCCCGTCGAAGGGGACCCCTGGGCAAAGGACCGTTTCGAGGAATCCGACGGAACAGAAGAGGAAGCCGCGCTGCCCGATGACGGAATCCGCCGCTGGGAAGCGCTGCTGCACAGCATTGAACAGAACAAGGAGGGCAAATCCTGATGGAACCTGTCGCTGTCAACCGCATTACCGTCGACCAGGCATTGTTCGCGGAAGCGCACAGCGCCATCTTCTCCGCCCGGCGGCAGAAAATGCTGCTTTACGCGGGCATCGTGTTCTGTGTCTTCGGCCTGATCCTTCTGGCCGTGCAGATGCGTTTTCCCGTGGCCTCGGCCCTCAGCTTTCCGGCCCTGCTCAGCGGTATCATTGTCGTCATCTGGGCGCTCACCCTCCGGAAATCAGAGCTGAAAAAGAAATACCGGGCATTTGAGCGGAAAAACGGCAGCGTCTCCGAACGCGTCGTTTCCTGCTATGCCCGGTACCTGATTGTTGAAACAGGGAGTGCTGAGCCGGTGCAGATCGACTACCCGGATATCCGGGATCATAAGACGACAGATCATCTCTGCATCCTGCTCTGCAGGGATCACACCGGTGTTCTTCTTTCAAAGGACGGTTTTACGGCCGGCTCCTGGGAGCTGCTCCTGGAAACCATTGAACAGGCGAAAAAGGAAGCGCTTGAAGCCGCAAAAGCGATGGAGGAGCTGTTCTGAGCGTCCTGCCTTCCCTTCCGTCAGAAGCTGACTGAACATTCATTTCCGTCATACATCAGAACATGTTCCCCTTCTTCGGGGATCTTTACCACAAGCTTCCGCTTCTCCGCCATGCCGGGGAAGCGGCCTTTTCTTTCAGACACCGTCAGCCCGCGGGCGGCGTCGTTCCAGCGCAGAAGCACCCGGGCGCATTCCCCCTGCTCATAGCCGTAGCCGTCTCCCGCGTCCTCGTACCAGATGAAGCTGCCGTCCGCGCCGGGATATACCGTCACCGTCAGCGGAGCGTCCGGCTGTTCCTCCGTATACTGCCGCACCGGTCCTGTCAGCACGATGCCGCCCGCCCGGACATACACCGGCACGGTGTCCAGCGGTGCGTGGACCCGCAGGGTCTGTCCGCCATGGAAGCGTTTCCCGGTTTCCCAGGCAAACCAGTCCGTGCCGGCCGGCAGATAAACGTCTGTCAGATCATCCGTATTCTCTGCTTTTCTTCCCTCCGGCAGATATTCCATGGGATGCGTGACCGGCCGGACCAGTACGGAATCCCCCACCATCATTTCATCGTCCCGCCGGCGCGCCTGCGGATCCTGAGCAAATACGAGCGCCGGAATCCGGACCATCGGCAGGCCCTTATCCGAATATGCCGCGGCCAGGGAATACAGATGCGGCACCAGCATCGAGCGCAGGCGGATGATTTTGGCCAGCGCGTCATACCACGGGCTGCCGGGTTCCCCGAACCGCCAGATTTCCCGGGGCGTACCGGTTCCGTGAGCCCGCATCATCGGCAGGAAAGCCGCAAACTGCATCCAGCGCACAAACAGCTCCCTGTATCCCGGGTCATCCACACCGCCGTTGAAATCCCCGGACCCGAACCATGCGCCGCCGAAATCCATCGGGAAGAAGCCGCCGGCGTCCGTTGTCCACCAGCCCTCTCCCGTCGCCATGAAATTCAGTCCTTCCGGAATCTGCCGACGCAGCACCTCCCAGGTGGAGGAAACATCACCCGACCAGGTGATGGTGGCATAGCGGTGCTGTCCGGCCCAGGAGGAGCGGGTCAGATTCAGCACACGCTTGCTGCTGTCTGTCCCCCGCTGGCCTTCATAGATCCCCTGGGAGTGATACAGGCTGTACAGGCTGATTTTCCCCGGATCCAGGTATTTTTTCGCCTCCGCCGTGTTCAGCTCCGCCCGCTCAAACGGTTCCGGCCGGATCCTCCCGTGCCAGTCCGATTCAAAGGGTTCCGAGCAGTCGCACCACCAGGCATCCACCCCGTACCGGAACAGGCCCTCGTTCACCTGCTTCCAGTACAGGTCCCGGGCCTTTTCGTCAAACGCGTTATAAATGGTCCGGTTGCCGAGCATGCAGCCCTGCTCCAGCATTTCCTTCCGGTTCTCATTCTTTTCTCCCTGCATGGAGGGCCAGATGGAGAGCATCAGCTTCGCGCCCATGCCGTGGAGGGTTTCGGTCAGCTTCCGCGGATCCGGGAAACGGGTCTCATCGAAAACCTTCCAGCCCCACTGACCGTCCGGCCAGGACTGCCAGTCCTGCACGATCACATCCAGCGGAATCTCCCGCCTGCGGTATTCCTCCGCGACGGCGATCAGCTCCGCCGCGTCCACATACCGCTCCTTGGACTGCACATAGCCCAGGGCGTACCGGGGAAGCATCGGCGCGTGGCCCGTCAGCTCCGCGTACTGCCGGTACACCGTCTCCATACCGGCGCCCATAATGTACGCGTCCATCTCGTCCGCGCAGTCCGCCCACAGATAGGAGCCCTCCTCATCGTCGTGGAAGGACATGAGGCAGCCGGCGTCCGGCAGCAGGCCCCAGCCGCGGGTGGAAAGAAGCACCGGCACGACAGCCTTCAGATTATGCTGATACAGCACGCGGCTTTTCCCCCGCAGGTTTCCGAACCCCTCCTCATGGGAGCCCAGCCCGTACAGGCCCTCCTCCGGATCAAAAGCAAACCGCCATTTGTACGCGCAGGCTGTCCGGTCCTCCACGGTCTCAAAGCTTTCGCTGGAAGCCCGCACGCCGTCTATGCCCTGCGTGTAGGAGACCGAACCGTCGTCGCTGAAGCGGTTGATCCGGACCGTTTTTTCCTCCAGGGTGCAGGGATGCTTCGGATCCTCCCGCAGCAGGATCTCTCCCTCCGATGTCAGGAAGGTCACCGCTCCGGTTTTGCGGCAGACGCGCAGCCGCATACTCCCGCAGTCCGCCAGGAAGCTGTCCGCTTCCTCTTTCACTGTGCAGACTCCTGTTGCCTGCGGAATCACCGCCGGCCCGCCGGAGGGCAGAAAGGCTTCCCGCAGCGTACGGGTAATCCGCACAGCCCCGCACGCCAGGGGCAGCACCCGCAGCCGCAGGGTTCCCAGGAACAGCGGCAGGGTAAAAACCGCTCCGCCGTCCGGATTCATTTCACAACTCATCGGTTTTCTTTCACTGATCAACCCGTTTTGCATGGTTCCGTCCTCCGTTTTCTGCCTGTCTGTCTGTATTTTACACTGATTCTCCGCTGTCCGGAAGCAGGAAAAAAACGCTGAAAAGCGGTTTGCATTCCGGCCTGATTTACGATAAACTATGCTTAAGTTTCGTTTATCACTGATCTGAATATCTGTCTGCCTGCTGTTTCTGCAGCGGTCGTTTTCTTCACATTCACAGGGAGGGGGGATACACTGATGGAACGCGCCGGACGCAGGGGCTGGAAACTCCAGACCAGCTACTTCCTGACCTATCTGGCTGTGCTGCTGATTCCGGTTCTGGTCGCGTGGACTTTCTACAGTGAATCCTACCGGACAATTCAGGAAAGCATTGAAAGCGAAAACCAGTCCCTGATCCGCCAGACCCGAAGCATGCTGGACATTCCGCTGCAGGATGTCCGGAACTTCGGTGCACAGCTGGCCGGGAACGCCTCCGTGACGGCCCTGCGTGATATGGACAGTCCCCTGACCTACCCGGATGCACAGCTGACCGCCCGTGTACAGGGCACGCTTCCGTCCCTGGATTCCGCCAGCTCCTTCCTCTGGGATTATTACCTGTTTTTCAACCGCGGCAGTCTGGCGCTGAATGACCGGAACGCCTGCTCCTACACAGATTTTTACACACTCTTTCTGTGCCCTGCCGGCCAGACCCTTGCCGAATGGGAAAACGGACTCCGGAACCTCCCCTACTGCAGTGGCCGCTGCGCTGTCTTATCCGCGGCAGATCTCAGCGGAGAGACGGAACGGGATGTGAACCTGATCACCCTGACCTACTCTCTCCTTCCGTATATAGAGGGCGACGGTCAGCTGGTGCTCTTTGTGGATCAGGAGAGGCTGATCACCTATCTGCAGAGCTTTGAGCTGGATGAGGGCGATATCGCCTACATCGAATCAGATAACGGGGTCATCGTCGCTTCCGTCGGGCCGGAAGCCGGCTCCGCCGAAGCGCTGCAGTCCTTCCTGCTTTCCCAGAGCCGTGATACAGACCTGATGGTCACTCCGGTGAACGGTAAAAACATGATGATTTCCAGCTCCCGGTCTCAGCAGACCGGCTTCAGCCTCACCATTGCCCGCGCCGCGGAGCATGCCTATGCGCGGCTGCGCCGGATCCGGCTGTATATCTGGATAGCATCGCTCGCCGCCGTGCTTCTGGGTGGGCTCTTCAGCTATTTCTTCTCCCTGCGCAGCAGCCGTCTGGTCCAGATGCTCGGAGCCGGCAGCAGCACACCCCTGACCCATTTAAGCTATCAGAAAGCATTCCGGCTGCTGCGTTCCTCCTTTCAGGACATCCAGTCCGCCAATCAGCAGATGGAAACCGCACTGGACCGGCAGCAGCCCATTCTCCGCCGCGATTTCCTGATTCAGCTGCTGAACGGCGACTTCACCAGCGAAGCCGCCGCGCAGTCTGTTGCCCGGGGACTTTCCTGTGAAATCGAAGCGCCGATACGGGTCGTGCTGATTCATTTTTCCACCAGCAGCGCCCAGTCCGGCGAGGCTATGGATCTGCAGCTGGCCGTCAGCTGTAAGGCCGTCATCCGTCTGGCGGTGGAATCCCTGGAAAGCAGCGCTTTGCGGATGAGCCGCTCTGAAAGCGATTTCGTCATCCTGCTCTGGGGCGGCAATCTGGAGGACCGGATTGAAAAGCTGGTTTCCCTTATCCGGACCAACCTTCCGGAAGGCATCAACGAGTTCGTGTATGTTTACGTCGGGAACGCGGTGAATCAGCTGACCGAGGTCGTGCGCAGCTGTGACAACGCCGCCTCCATGATCTATCTGCAGCCCTCCCCGGCTGAGGTTCCGGTTCAGTATTACCGGAAACGGGAAAACCCGCCGGCTGACATTTTCTACCCGCCGGATATCCGGCGCAGGCTGATCAACGCGGTGATGAATGCGGACACCGAAGGAACGCTGGCCATCCTGAATCCGCTTCGGGAGCAGAATCTGCAGGGAACTGCCAAGCCGGATTATATCGCCCGCCTGCTGATCGACAGCCTGCTGAGCACGCTGCTGCAGATCAATTCCATGTCCGGCCTGCCTCCGGAAAAAACGGAGAGCATTCTTTCCGGCATCAACGCCATGATGAAGATGCCGCTGAACGTTCAGCTGGACATGGTGAATACCCTTTACTGCAGTCTGTGCAGCGCCATCCGCCAGCTGAAGGCGGAGGAAGGAAAGCCGCAGATTATTGAGGAAATCTCGGCCTATATCGGGGAGCACTATACGGATCCCGATCTCTCCCTGATCAGCGTGGCGGACCGGTTCCATGTGTCCGAGTCCTATCTTTCCTTCACCTTCAAGGCGCAGAAGGGTATCAATTTCTTCAGCTATGTGGAAGAGCTGCGGATTGCCCATGCCAAGAAGCTGCTGCGGGAAACCGGGCTGAAAATCAGCGAGATCGCTGAGCAGGTGGGATACGCGTCCGCGAACTCCTTCTGCCGGGCCTTCAGGCGCAGCACCGGGGAAAGCGCTTCCAATTACAGAAACGGGGCCGGCTGATTCCATTTCCGGCCCCGTTTCCGGTATCCGTCAGCAGCCCTTGCTCTTCAGCCAGGTCCGGATAGCCAGCGTCATCAGCGGATCCGGCGCCTCGCAGACCTGGTGCGGTTTTTCATCGAACACCATGCAGGCGTTGTTCTCCGTCGTCATCGGGTCCCACCGCGGCATGGGCTCGCCGGTGCTGTCCGTTCCGTTCGGATCGCCGCAGCGGATAAAGTTTGCCCAGTAATTGCACATCTGGCGGGCCAGATCGTAATGTTTGCCGGTAAAGGGCCGCCAGCATTTCGCCAGCGTTTCAAAGAAGAACCACAGATCCACGGAGTGGAAGGTTCCGGCGTTGTCCCAGCCCGGAATCTCCGCGTCGAAATTGTAGTAGTACAGCGGCTGACACGCGCCGCTTTTTTCATTCTGCGCGCTCATTGCCCGGATCGCCAGGTCGATTGTGGGGAAGGAAGCCTTGCGGATCGTTTCCTCCAGGCTGTCCTGTTCCAGGTCAAACAGCCCCAGATAAGCCTCCGCGTCCGCTCCGAATACCTGTCCGGCCATTCCACGGAAGCCTTCCTTGCTTTCCGTTTCCGGTGCCGCAAAAAACTCCGAGGAGGTCCGTCCCCACAGCACCGGGCACATCAGCCGCCTGTTCTCCAGGAACAGGCGCATCGCTTCTCCGACGCAGAAGACATCATCCTGCACCGTGCCCCAGAAGTTTCTGAACTCCCTGACCTTCTGCATCAGGGTTTTCTCATCAATTGCCCGGGCTTCCGCCAGTGTCCGGACGCCCAGGAAGTCGAAGAACCGGACGCCTGTCTGCTCCGCATCCTTCAGGGACGGCACCCGGCCGAACTGACGTTTGGTGGGATACACATTTGCGGATACGCCGCTCTCCACAATCGCGCGCTGGAACAGTCCCTCATTCTGAGGTGATGTCAGCTGGCTCATGACGCTGCCGCCGCCGGCAGACTGGCCGCCGATCGTGATGTTGTTGGGATCCCCGCCGAAAGCCGCGATGTTGCGCTTCACCCACGCGGTTCCGGCCTGCTGATCCAGATGGCCGAAGTTGGCGGGGGCCTCCGGCTGCTGCGCTGTGATTTCCGGATGGCACAGGAAGCCGAACGCGTTCAGCCGGTAGTTTACCGACACCACGACGATGCCCCTCCGGGCAATCCTTTCCCCGTCAAATTCCATCTCGGATGGATGCCCGACCTGCAGCCCGCCGCCGAAATACCAGACGAAGACCGGCAGGTCCTTTGTTCCTTCTGCTGCCGGTGCCCATACGTTCAGATACAGGCAGTCCTCGCTCATCTCCAGGTCCGGATCCACAGACCATTCCCGGGTATAGACGTTCCGGTCGTCCAGCGGCGGAACGTCCTGCATGGAAATCGGTTTAAAGTCATAGCACTCCTTCACACCCTCCCAGTCCGGGCAGGGCTGCGGCGCGCGCCAGCGGTTTTCCCCCACCGGCGGCGCGGCAAAAGGAATTCCCTTGTAAGCCGTGATCCGGGGATCCGCCGCCTGGATGCCGCGCACCCATCCGTTTTCTGTTTTTACCTGTCTGATAAACATGCGCCTGTCCTCCTTCTGTGATTGTTTACTGCAGTATATAGGTCTTCCCGGCCTCAGCGGCAAACCGCAGGCCGTATGCTGTCTTTTCCGTCTTCACCGGCGTACCGGATTCGAGGATTTCACGGACGCCTTCCGCCCGAATTTCCAGCGTTCCGTCCAGTCCGGGGCGCAGAACAGCCTCCTTCAGCCTTCCGTCCTCCCAGATCATATCCGTTTCCACCCCGCCCCGGGCTCTGAGGCCCCTCACACAGCCATTCCGCCAGGCGGGTGGAAGGGCGGGCAGCAGGTGAATCAGGCCCGTATGGCTTTGGATCAGTGCCTCCGCCATCCCGGCCGCCGCGCCGAGATTCCCGTCGATCTGGAAAACCCATTTCCCGTTCAGGAAGCTTGCGGTCGCACGGCCCAGCATTTTATCAACTGCCCGGCCGGCGTTTTCACTGTCCAGCAGCCTGGCATACTGGCACATCCGCCAGGCCAGCGGCCATCCGCCCGGATCCGCCCCGGCGGCCACCCGAAGCTCGATGGACTTCGCCACCGCCTTCATCAGTTCCGGCGTATCCTTCCAGTTGATCTGGCAGCTGGGATAGGAAGCGTACAGATGGGAGATGTGGCTCATGCCAGGCATCTTTTCCGGCCACTCCTCCTGCCACTCCAGCAGCTGGCCCTTTGACCCGATCCGGTCCTCCGGCAGCCGGGCCAGGGCTGCGCGGAATTCCTCCGTCCATCCGTCTTCCGCGTCCAGCAGCCTGTCAGCCTCCAGGCAGGCGTTGAAAAGGTCTTTCAGGATCTGATGATCCATCGCCGGCCCGGCGCAGATGGGCGTGTCATATCCGTCCGGCAGAATATACCGGTTTTCCGGGGACAGGGACGGGCAGGTGACCAGATGCCCATTCCCGTCGTCCGTCAGGAAGTCCACAAAGAAGATCGCGAACTCCCGCATCACCGGCCGCCACTCCCGCAGGAAAGCCAGATCCCGGGTGAACAGGAAATGCTCCCACAGGTGCATGGCCATCCAGGCGCCGCCCGCGGTCCAGGAAGTTGAAGCCATATACTGGTCCTGAGGCGCCGTATCCCCGTAAAAGTCCGTATTGTGGTGACAGACAGATCCGCGCGCGCCGTACATGACCCTTGCGGTCTTTTTGCCCCGTTCGCATACAGCCCGGATCAGGAAGAACAGGGAATCATGCAGCTCGCTGAGGTTGCAGATTTCCACCGGCCAGTAATTCATCTGCACATTGATGTTGGTGGTATATTTGCTATCCCACATCGGGGCAAAATCCTTGCACCAGATGCCCTGCAGATTCAGCGCGGAGGATCCCTCCCTGCCGCCGGCCATCAGCAGATAGCGCCCGAAGGTGAAATACAGGGCAGCAAGTCCCGGGTCGCTCTTCCCTTCCTTGACAGCCGCGATCCGCTCGTCCGTCGGCAGATCGCTCTGATCCTCAAGGCACAGCTCGCACCGGCGCATCATCGGCTCGAAATCCGCGGTATGCCGGCTCAGCAGCGCGTCAAAACCTTTTTCCTTCGCCTGCCGGACCGCCGTCAGCGCCGCTTCGGCCGGATTCTCCTCCCGGTTGTCAGTGGCTGCCGCCAGGTAAATGGAAACGCAGGAAGCCCCGTCCGTATACAGCTGCGTATAGGAGTCTGAAACCTCCCCGTCCGAATCCATGGCCATTGCCAGGCCGAAAACGGTGCCTCCGGCATTTCCGCCGGCCTCCAGGGTGCAGGCGTCCAGCGTATGGTTGAAATCCAGGAACATGCTGCCCCATCCGCCGGCCCGGATCATCTTTCCGGGGCGTCTGGGATCCGGCACCATTCCCTCAAAGATATAGCCTCTGTCATACCGGATGTTCAGCTGCAGGGCGCCGGGCTGATCCGCCCGGTACCGGATGCACAGCACCTGGTCCGGATGGCTGATAAAGCACTCCCGTGAAAAGGCAACGCCTTTCTCCTTCCAGGTCATCCGGTGAACGCCCCGCATCAGGTCCAGGCTCTGCCGGTAGTCCTCCGCGCCTTCGCTGTTGGGCGCCCAGCCCGCGGAAAAGGGAGAAAGACAGTTGACGCCGATATCCAGCTCTCCCAGGGATTCATAATGGCGCATGGAATAAGGCGCGCCCAGCATATAGCGCTGGATCAGATCCTCCGCCTCCCGGAGCTCGCCGGCAAAAATATGCTTCCGGATCGCGGGCAACGCATCCTTCAGCCTGGGGTTGTCCCGGTCCATGGCCTTTCCGTACCAGAGGCTGTCCTCATTCAGCTGGATCCGGTCCACCCGGGTGTGGCCGTACACCATGGCGCCCAGCCTGCCGTTGCCCAGCGGCAGCGCGTCCGCCCAGGCGTCCGCTGCCCTGCGGTACCACATCTGCATCTCTCTGTTCTCCATTTTGCCCCTCCTTTGCCTTCCTTATTGTTTCGTCCGGTCGTACGCTTCCTGCAGCAGGCGGTGATAATCCTTCTGCCCCTGAATATCCAGCATGGACAGATACGCCTCCCAGTCGCTGTCCGGATCCATATATCCCGTCACAAAATCAATGACAGACTGTTCCACATACTGTTCAATCGTGCTCTGATACCGGATGATCTTCTGCGTCTCCTCCGGGGAAAAGGCAATGTTGGGATAAACACTTTCCGGACCCGGGCTGTACTGCTCATACAGCTCCGCGCATTTCCAGAGCTCCGCCTCCCCGTTGAAGCCCGCCTCCGGCACCAGCAGCCCGTTCCGGAATTTTTCAAAATTGGAGCAGATCTGAACGTCCGGCGGCCAGTTGGGAGACTTTTCACGCTCCAGATCAAGGCTCTCCGGGAAAAAGCGGTAAATGGGGTCGGCGTGATCCACGCCATAGCCTTCCTCCGCCCCGCACCATGCCCAGTCGATGCCTTCCTGGCCGTAATTCTGAACCAGTGTTCCCTCCGCCCCCGCCAGAATGTCAAACAGCTGCGCCGCGATCTCCGGATTCCGGCAGTCCCGGGTGATCAGGCCGTTGCAGTTGTAGAAATAATCGTAGCTGCTCTGGTAGCTCAGCCGGAGCCCCTCCGGTCCGCTCAGCGGCGCCAGGCAGGTCCATTCGCTCCAGCTTCCGTCCGGCAGCTGCTCATCCAGCACCACCGGAAAATAACCGCCCGCCACAGCGCCGACCAGATGCGGCTCCGCCTTGATCCGCGCCTCCAGCTGCCTGCTGTTCTGGGTAAACACCTGCCCGTGCAGCAGCCCGGTGCGGTACAGACCGTTCATGTAGCGCAGCGCTTCCCGGAATCCCTCCTCCGTCCAGTTGCAGTGAACAATTCCTTCCTCTATATAGCATCCGGAGGCCACCGTCTGGTTGGTGGAGCCGAAGATCGTGTTGTTATGCACAAAGCCGTTGCTCAGGAAGGTAAAGGGATCCGCCGCCCATCCGTTGTGAAGCTGTCCCGTCAGCGGGATCTCGTCCGCTTCCCCGTTTCCGTTGGGATCCTGCTCCGCCACCCGCCGCAGATACTCACGGAATTCCTCCGTCGTTTCCGGCAGCTTCCCGCCGCAGAGCCGGTCGATCCACGGCTGATAAACCCACATCCGGGCCTGGTGCAGCAGATGGAAGCATTCATTGACCGTGCCGAAGCAGTAAATGTGTCCGTCCGGCATGGTCAGATCCCGCTGATGCGCTTCCCCGCATATTTCATTCAGCCTGTTCCAGTTTTCACAGCCGGGCAGCCAGGGATCCAGCGGAACCACAATGCCGCGTGCGCCGTACAGGCTGCACTCCGCCTTGGTCCAGTGGGTGCAGAGCAGAATATCCGGCAGCTCTTTTTCCGTCTCAATGCTGAGATTCAGCTGTCTTTTTGCGTCGCTGCCGGTGAACTCCCGGACGATTTCCAGCGAAACATTCGTTTTTTCCAGAATCCAGTCCTGCACACAACTGTTGGAAACGCTTTTATCCTCCTGCAGGTTCACGGCCCAGGCAGTCAGATGCTCCGGCCCGGTCAGCGGAAAAAAGCTGCCGTTCCCCAGAATCTGCACCGCGTGATTCTCCTCCGCGGCAGCAGGCGGTGCCGGAAGCAGCATCAGGCAAAGGAGCAAAAGGAGCAGTCTTCTCATGCCGGCATCCCTCCATTCCGGAAACAGTCTGTTCTTTTTTCTTTCCCGCCATTCTGATTATATCCGCTCCGGCCCGGGGATGAAATATTCATTCGTTGCTTTCCGATATGCATTTTTTGCGTTCCGCCCTCAGGATTATACAATTATTTAAAGCGGTGTAAAAATATGCATTATTTTCCCACAAACGCCAATAAATATGATAAGGTGACCGCAGTTCATTGCACGCCGTATACAGATCTGAAAAAAGGAACAGGAGAGAAAGCCATGCTTCGCTATATGAATACGGATCTGCCCTTTGAAGCCCGCGCGGCTGACCTGGTCAGCCGCCTCACGCTGGAGGAAAAAGCCCTGCAGCTGTCCCATGACGCTCCGGCCATTCCCCGCCTGAATATCCGGGCCTGGAACTGGTGGAATGAGGCCTCCCACGGCGTCACCCCGGCGGTTGTCCAGGAATTTAAGCAGGCCACCTGCTTTCCGACCTGCCTCGCCATGAGCCAGACCTGGAATGAGGAGCTGCTTGCCCGGGTTTCCGCGGTGATATCCGATGAAATCCGCGCGCTCCGGAACACGATCGGCAAGGAGCTGGATTACTGGTGCCCCACGGTTAACATGGGGCGGGATCCCCGCTGGGGCCGCAATGATGAAAGCTTCGGCGAGGATCCGTATCTGGCCGGCAAACTGGCGGCAGCCTATGTCCGCGGCCTGCAGGGCAGCGATCCCGTTTATCTGAAGGCAATCTCCACCCCCAAGCATTTCGCGGCCAACAATTCGGAATACAACCGCTGCAACGGCTCCTCCGATATCGATGAGGCCACCCTGCGGGAATACTATCTTCCGGTTTTTGAGCGCTGCGTACGGGAGGGCGGCGCGTATTCGGTCATGACCTCCTACAACCGGATCGCCGGTGTTCCCTCCTCCGCCAACGAGCACCTCATCCGGGAAATCCTGCGGGAGGAATGGGGCTTCAAGGGCTATATCGTTTCCGATGACGGCGCGGTGGGCGACGTGGGTCCGAACACCGGGCTGATGTTCGGTATGCTGCGCGGTCACTTCTATGCCAAAACCATGCCGGAAGCCTCCGCCCTGTGCCTGAAGGCCGGCACGGACATCTGCACCGGCGCCGAGCATGATCTGTTCCTGATGGACGCGGTCCGCCAGGGACTGGTCACGGAAGACGATCTGGACCGGTCCCTGGTCCGGATCTTTACCGCGCGGTTCCGGCTGGGTGAGTTTGATGATCCCAGACCCTTCGGTGAGTACGGGGAAGACTCTCTGTGCACGGATGCTGCCGGCGAGCTGGCCCGCCGCACAGCGGCCGAATCCCTGGTGCTGCTGAAAAATGACGGCGGACTGCTGCCTGTCGCCGGAACCGTCCGGAACATCACGGTCATCGGTCCGAACGCCATTTACCGTCAGTTCGGCAGCTATTCCATCGGCGGCAATCCCCGCAGCGACTGTGATACAAAGGTTTCCGTCCCGCCGCTGGCGGGTATCCTGAAGGAAGCGGAAAAGCGCGGCATCCGGGTGGACTATCAGAAGGGCTGGAATATGGCTAAGCACGAGTTCCGGCGGCCCGAACCCACAGCGGTCCTGCTCCGCGCGGCCGCCGACGCCGGCATGACGCCTGAGGAATATCTGAAGAACCGCGTGCCCGAACGGGAACGTGAATTCCGCCACAGCAAGTTTGCCGCTTTCATGGAGTTTATGCGGCGGCCTGAAGTGCCTCCGCGGCATCCCGTGGAGGACCCGTTCCTGGGCAAAACCGATGAGGAGCTGATGGAAAGCGCCCTGGCCAGCGCGAAAGACGCAGATCTCGTCATCATCATCGCCGGCACCGATCCCAGTGTCACTCGGGAGGGTGCGGACAGGCTGTCCCTGGATCTGCCCTACTGTCAGAATGAAAAAATCAAACAGCTCATGGCTGTGAATCCAAACACCGCGGTGGTCTGCGTGGTTTCCGGCCCTGTCACCGGGGACTTCATGGATACGGTTCCCGCCCTGCTGTGCGCCACCTACGCCGGGGAATCCCAGGGCAGCGCCATTGCGGACGTGCTCTTCGGCAGCGTCTGTCCCGGCGGTCATCTCTCCCAGACCTGGTTCTTCCGGGATACTGATCTGCCCCATATCCGCGAATACGGCATCCGGCCTTTTGACACCGCCACCGAGCGGGGCCGCACCTATCTGTACTATCTGGGAGATGTGCGCTTCCCCTTCGGTCACGGGCTGTCCTACACCCGTTTCGCTTTTGAAAACTTCCGGCTGGACCGGAATGCGTACGACGCAAATGATACCTGTAAAATTTCCTTCGTCGTCCGCAACGCCGGAGACTGTCCCGGCGCGGCCGTGCCGCAGCTGTATTTCCGCAAAATCAGCTTATACGACAACAAGCCGCTGAAACAACTGGCCGGGTTCACAAAGCTTTTCCTGAATCCCGGGGAATCCCGGCCGGTCACCCTGTCCGTGCCGGTCAGCGAGCTGAAGTACTGGAACAGCTGGAAAAAGTGCTTTGAGGTGGAATCCGGCGAATACGCCTTCTGGCTCGGTGAAAGCAGCGGGAAACAGGCGGTGGAACCTGTCCGTGTCCAGGTCAGCGGAAAATGGAACGCTCCGCTTTCCGCGGTCACCCTGCGCTGCGGCAAGTCCGTTCTCCGTGCGGGGGAGGAGGAAACCCTGCGCCTGACAGCCACCCTGATGGATGCCATGCACCTGGATCCGAAGGATCTGCCCTTTGAGATTTTTTCCAGCGACGACAGCGTCATTTCCGTACAGAACGGCCGGATCACCGCTCTGCGGCCCGGCGCAGTCCGGCTCACTGCCCGGTGTACCCTGGCCGGCATAACGGCAGAGGACAGCATCGGCCTGTGCGTTGCTGAAATATAAGGCATTTCAGGACCTCTGTAAAATTCCGGTGCAAAAATTGTTAACAGCCCGCATGCAAAAATTGGACATTTTTTAACCAGTTAAAAGTATTGCATATTGCATTTTTGTTCCTGTCTGCTTATGCTTTCTGCAAAGGTAAACAAAAAACAGCCGTATATTCAAAAGCAGTCCGGACCGCAGTTTTCCTGTTGTATCGGAGGAATACGATGAAAAGACGCAAGATTGTTTTCATTGGCGCCGGAAGCTTCATCTTCACCCGGAGCCTGAGCCGGGATATTCTGACCTTTGAGGCGCTCAGGGACGCGGAACTCTGGCTGGTGGATATCAATCCGGATCATCTGGAGCTGGCACGCAGAATGGTTCAGCGCTACGTGGATGAAGGACATTATCCTGCTGCCGTTCACTGCACGACCGACCGCCGGGAGGCGCTTCCCGGAGCCGACGGCATTCTGTGCACCATCCAGGTGGGCGGCTGGGAAGCCCTGCAGGATGAGCTGGGCATCCCGTCCCGTTTCGGCATTGAAGCGGCCATCGGGGACACCCGGGGTGTCTGGGGGTTTTTCTGTTATCTGCGGACGATCCAGCCCATTGTGGACATTCTCCGGGATGTGCAGGAGCTCTGCCCGGACGCGGTTTTCCTGAATTATACCAACCCCATGGCCATGATCTGCCGCACCGTCCAGACGCTGTATCCGGATCTGAAGATCATCGGCCTGTGCCACAGCGTTCAGGAGACCATCATGCTGCTGGCCAGATGGCTGGATGCTGACGTCCGGGACATGACCTATACCTGTGCCGGTCTGAACCACACCGCATTCTATCTGAAGCTTCAGTGCAAGGGGGAGGATGCTTATCCCCGGCTCAGGGAAATCGTGGAGGATCCGGCCATCTATGAAACCGAAAAGGTCCGCATCGAGATGTTTAAGCATCTGGGCTATTTCGTAACGGAGAGCTCCTATCACAACAGCGAGTACAACGGCTGGTTCCGCAAACGGGATGACCTGATGATGCGCTACTGTCCTCCGCGGAAGTTTGACGGATCCCCCGGCGAATACATGAGCAGCATGATCCGGAAGATGGCCTCCTCCCGGGATCACCGGCGCGAAGACATGCTGGAAAAGTGGTTCGGGGAACCCATTTCCCTGGATCGGGGGCATGAATTCGCCAGCTACATCTTCAACGCTTGCTTCGGGGACGGAACGCTCTTTGAGTTTAACGGAAACGTCCGGAACTTCGGTCTGATCAGCAACCTTCCCGACGGCGCCTGCGTCGAGGTTCCCATCCTGGCCGGGCCGAACGGACTGAAGCCGACGCGCATCGGCAGAATGCCCCCGGAGCTGGCACTGCTGAATAACATTGAAAGCCAGACCGAGGAAATGGCCGTCGAAGCTTACCTGAACCGGGACAAATCCCTGATCTATAAAGCTGTATATTATGATCCCTACACGTCCGCAAAGCTCAGTCTCGATGAGATGGACCAGATGGTGGATCAGCTGTTCGAGGCCTGCGGCAAATATCACAGTTTCTGGTAACAGACAAGGAGGTGGAGACGGATGACCGGTGAAAAAATCATCCCGCGGAAAACCTTTCGGCAGCGCCTGGTCCGGGATTTCAAGCGCTACAAGCTGATTTATCTGCTTGGTTTCCTGTGCCTGGCCTATTACTTCATCTTCTGCTATCTGCCCATGGGCGGAATCGTCATCGCCTTTAAGGATTTCCGCGCGGCCCGCGGTATCTTCGGCAGCAAGTGGGCGGATCCCTGGTACAAGTATTTTGATCAGTTCTTCAATGGATACTATTTCGCACGGCTGCTCCGGAACACCCTGCTGATCAACGTACTGGACCTGATTTTCGGGTTCCCGGCGCCGATCATTCTGGCACTGCTGCTGAATGAGCTCCGCAGCAATTCCTACAAGCGCGTGGTGCAGACGGTTTCCTATCTGCCCCACTTCATTTCGCAGGTGGTTATCTGCGGTATCATTCTGGATTTCTTCTCCTCCAGCGGCGTCATCAACCAGATCATCACGCTGCTCGGCGGCAACCGGGTGCTCTTCATGCAGGACGCCCGCTACTTCCGGCCCATCTACGTCGGCAGCGGCATCTGGCAGGGCGTGGGCTACGGCTCCATCATCTACCTCTCCGCCCTCAGCGGCGTCAACGTCGACCTGTATGACGCGGCCGCCATTGACGGCTGCAACCGCTTCGGCCGGGTCATTCACGTAACCATTCCGGGGATTCTGCCGACGGTCATTATCATGCTGATCCTCAAGGTCGGCAGCATGCTCAGCGTCGGCTTCGAAAAAATCATCCTGCTCTATAACGAAACGATCTACGAAACCGCGGATGTGATTTCCTCCTTCGTTTACCGCTACGGCCTGCAGAAGGGTAATTACAGCTATGCCACCGCTGTGGGTCTGTTCAACTCACTGTTCAACTTCGCACTTCTGATTGGCGTGAACGCGCTGTCGCGGAAGGTCAGCGAAGTGTCGCTGTGGTAAGGAGGTGACGACGATGAATAAGTCCGTTCAGTCCGCTGATCACAGCAGAAAGACGAAGGCCTGGTATTACGGCCATCCTTCCACCGGCAGCAGGATCTTTGACATCTGCAACGTTGTTTTCATGGTTCTCCTGATGGTCATCACCGTCTATCCCTTCCTTTACGTGCTGTTTGCCTCCCTGAGCGAGCCTCTGAAGCTGTACTCCCATCAGGGCATCCTGCTGGCGCCGCTGGGCTTTACAACAAGGGGCTACACCTTCGTGCTGAACTACCGCGCCGTCTGGAACGGCTATCTGGTCACGCTGTTCCTGGCCACCGTCGGCACCTCCCTCACGCTGGTTTCCTCCCTGGTCTTCGCCTATGTGCTCAGCAAGCAGGACAGCATGCTCCACGGCTTCTTCACCTTCATGGCCGTCTTCACCATGTACTTCAACGGCGGCATGATTCCCACCTACCTGATCGTCAAGGAGCTCGGGCTGCTGGATTCCCTCTGGTCCCTGATTCTCCCGGGTCTGATCAGCACCTACTATGTCATCATCCTGCGCACCGCCATCATGAGCATTCCGAAGGAGATGGTGGAATCGGCCGAACTGGACGGCGCCAACGAGATCATCATCCTGATCCGTATCCTGATCCCGCTGATCGTTCCCACCATCGCTGCCATCGGCCTGTTCATCGTCGTCGGCTACTGGAACAGCTGGACCAACGCCCTGCTGTATATCCAGGACGGCGAGAAGCAGCCCCTGCAGATGGTGCTGCGCCAGATCGTCGTCAACAACGATATGTCGGCCGCGGCCGGCACAGGCGCCAGCAACCGTTCCGGCGAGGACTCCGCCACACGGCTGCTGCTGAAATACGCTACCATCATCGTTTCCGTCGTACCGGTCATCTGCGTCTATCCCTTCCTGCAGAAATACTTCACCAAGGGCGTCATGATCGGAGCTATTAAGGGGTGAGAATTCGACGACCGCCTGCGGCGGATATTTCGTCGAATTCTCACAGAGCGAACAGGAAGCGAGCTCCGCAGTGCGGAGTCGCGACCATGTTCGCGACCGGGTGAGAATTTTTTGCCCGCCTGACTTTATACGCTGCGCGGCAGTGAAGCCGCGAGCAAATAAAAAAAGGAGGTATTCCCATGAAGAAGCTGCTTTCCCTTGCCTGTGTGCTTGCCCTGCTGGTAAGCGTGCTGGCCATCGTCCCCCAGGCTCTGGCGGAGGATCCCATTGAGATCACCTACTTCCGTCAGGAGCTCGACCGCAATGCTGTGGCCTATTACAACGATACCGCCTGGGTTCAGGAAATTGAAAAGCGCCTGAACATCAAGCTGAAGATCCTCGGCCCGGCATCCTCTGACGACTACAACACGGCTGTCAACGCCATGCTGGTCTCCGGCGAATATCCGGACCTGCTGTTCTTTGACTGGAATAACAATTATCCCGGCGGTGTGCTCGGCGGCGTGGAAGATGAGGTTATCGTCCCCATCAGCGAGATTCCCGAGTACAAGGAGAAGGTCCCGAACTGGTTCAAGGTGCTGGATGAGCATCCTGAAGTGCGCCGTCCTGTGACGGAGGATGATGGTTCCGTCGTTGTCTTCTGCCACTGGGAGCCCAACATCGCCCGCAGCGCTTACTGGGGCTATGCCGTCCGCAAGGACTGGCTGGATCGTCTGGGCCTGGAAGTTCCCAAGACCATCGACGAGTTCTATGCAGTGCTGAAAGCCTTCAAGGAGAATGACGCGAACGGCAACGGCGACCCCAACGATGAAATCCCGTTCTCCTGCTGCAACTGGTGGGGCACCGCCCATCCCGGCATGGACTCCCTGGCTGCTGCCTGGACCCTGAAGGTCAACACCATGTACCGCGATCCGCATAAGGACGAGATGACCTACTGGACCGAGTACAACAACGGTGAGAACTTCAAGCAGTATGTCGAAACCATGGCCAAGTGGTATCAGGAAGGCCTGATCGACGAGGAAGCCATCTCCCAGAAGTTTGACCCCTGGGCCGCCAAGATCACCGGCGACAAGGTTGGTTCCTTCTTCTGCTTCCCGGATAACGTGGCGACCTGGGAGGATTCCATCCGTACGACCATGAAGGATCAGGGCTACGGCAATCCGGACGATGTCTGCATCTACGGTCTGGTGCCGCTGCTCGGACCGGACGGCGTTCCCTACAACTACGACAACGATAACGCCCTGGTCGGCTATGTCGGCTCCGGCCAGCCCACCGTTATCACCACTGCCGCTGTCAAGAACGGCCATATCGACAAGTGCCTCGAGCTGCTGAACTTCCTCTATTCCGAAGAAGGCAGCGAAATCGTCAACTGGGGTGTTGAAGGACTTTCCTACACCAAGGATGCGGACGGCAACCATGCCTGGACCGACCTGGTGAAGAACGATCCGGACTATCCGATGTCTGACGCGGTGTTCAAGTATGCTCTGCCCACCCTCGGCAGCTGGCCGAAGGCTATGAGCTATGAAGCCTGGGGCTCCATGAACCTGCAGGTCGAGGACCAGATCCTGACCCATAAGAACTACGCGGCCGGCGACAACGGTCTGGACCGTCCCGGCTTCTCCCTCAACATGGAGGAGCAGGACACCTATTCCCGCATCATCACCGATGTGAACACTGCTGTTTCTGAAACCTACATGAACGTCATCACCGGCCAGAAGACCATGGAAGACCTGGATGCCCTGCTGGCTCAGGTGAAGTCCATGGGTATCGCGGACGCCGTCGCGGCCTTCCAGTCCGCCTATGCCCGCTATCTGACCCGCTGATCCCGTTCGCGGAAATGATTGCTGAATTTCTCGTTTAACCCTGTGTGGGGCGCCAGGCGGCGCCCCACACTTTCAACCATGAAAAAGTGAGGAATCGTTCTGTGATTGATTTCAAAAAGCTGGAGTATCCCTATCCTTATATTCCCCTGAAGGATCGGGCCGGTCTGCTTCCGGAGCACAATATCTGCTCCGTTTCTCCCGCCGCGGAACCGGCGGATGATTTCATCACCGGCAACGGCGATCTGCGGGTTCAGGTTTCCGGCCGCCCCTACAGCGATGAAATTGCCTGTTCCCTGGAAACCCTCTATGAGCCGCTCTGGAAGAAAACGCCTCTGCCTCCGGATCTCCGGCCTGTCCTGCCCGAAATCCGCCGGCTGCTGCTGGAGGGCAAACCGGAGGAAACCGATGCGCTGATCGATGAAGCCCAAAAGAAGGCCGGCTTTGAGAAGTACATGAATTTCAACAACAAAATTCTGTACCCGACCGGCTCACCCCGGATGCATACCGCCTTCTGGCTCACCTTTAACCAGCCTGAGCAGCAGGATACCCGGGACTACCTGCGCTGGCTGGATATGGACAGCGGACTGATCACAGCGGTCTGGACCAATGCCCGGGGTTCCTTCCGCAGCGAGAGCTTTGCTGCCTGCAGGGAGGATGTCATCGTCAGCCGGATCACCGCCCCGAAGGGGCAGCTGGACGTCAGTGTGGAGATCACCCTGCCCGGAAAGCCCTTCCGTCACGGGAACATGGTGTTCAAGCAGCCCTTTGTCGGCAGCACGCATCAGCTCACCGTCACGGAGCAGCTGATCACCCTGGCCTGGGCCTATAACCCGGAATTCGGTCAGAAGGGCTATGTGGCGGCTGTCCGGTTCATTCCCGCCGGCGGCACCGTCAAAACGGCGGAAAAGGGCATTGAACTGAAGGGTGCGGACAGTCTGACCGTTGTCAGCAAAATTGTCAAGTTTGAGGAGAACTACACCTTTGACTGCGCAGGCGCTGTCAACGAGGCGCTGCTGGCCATGCCTGTGGATGTGGACGCCATGATCGCCGCCAACCGGGAGGTTATCGGGGAAAAGATGAACCGCTCCCGTATTCATCTCACCACGCCCGGGGAGCGGCTGCTTTCCGGCGAGGAGCTGCTGGAGCGCACCCACAGCCGGAATATGATCGATCCCGCCCTCATGGAGAAGCTCTATGACATGGGCCGCTTCTTCCAGATTTATGAAACCGGCACGCTGCCGCCCATGATGGGCCAGCATAACATCAACACCAACCTGCAGGTCTGTGCGGGCAACAACACCGGACTTTTCGATGAGATGGACGTTTACTTCCGTTATTACGAGACAAAGTTCGATGACTTCCGCACCAACGCGAAGCTGCTCTTCGGCGCCAGGGGCCTGCTGGCCAGCGTCCACTGCGATCCGGATTCCGGCCTGTATTATCATTTCTCCCGCACCTATCCGCATTACTGCTGGACCGGCTGCCTGGGCTGGATTTACAACGAGCTCTGGGGCTATTATCTGGTCACCGGAGACAAGGAGTTCCTCCGTACCCGGATTATCCCGGCCTACAAGGAAATGGCCCTGTTCTTTGAGGATTATGCCTGCGACCGCGGACCTGACGGAAAGGTCATCTTCTATCCCTCCTTCTCTCCGGAGGACCCCACGCCCAACCCCGGGTATGAAACCGTCACCTGCCGCAGCATCAATCCCACCCGCATCAATTCCGTCATGGATATCGCCATCTGTCGCGAAATCCTGACCAACCTGATTGACGGCTGCAAAACGCTGGGCATCGAAGCGGAAAACATTCCGCACTGGGAAGAGCAGCTGGCCTCCCTGCCCACCTACCTGCTGGACCAGGAGGGCGGACTCAAGGAATGGGCCTGGGCGGACATCGAGGAAAATTACAACCATCGCCACGTATCCCATCATTACGATGTCTGGCCCGGCCGTGCGATTACGCCGGAAACGGAGCCGGAGCTCACCAAAGCCATTATCGTCTCCAACCGCAAGCGCGGCCAGCAGGATGACTCCGCCCACGGCATCATCCACCGCGCCTTCACCGCCATCCGCCTCAAGGATATGGAGGAAGCCGAGCAGAACCTGTCTCAGCTCTTCGGCCACGGCTTTGTCCGCCGCACGCTGCAGACCAGCCATTTCCCCTACCGGGGCGTCTTCCCGGATCTGCAGGGCGCTGTGCCCGCCTTCCTGATTGAAATGTGCGTTTTCAGCATGCCCGGTATCGTTGAATTCCTGCCGGCCATGCCCGATTCGCTCATGGAAGGCTCCATTGAGGGCGTCTGGCTCTATACCTTCGCCAAGCTGAACTGCATGTCCTGGACGAAGAGCGGCCTGAAGGCCTCCCTGACGTCCGGCACGGCGCAGACCCTGACGCTGCGCTGCCGCCGTCCCGGCTGCCGGATTCTGGTGAACGGGCAGGAGCTGGCGAAGGACGGGGATCACACAACCCGGGCATTCGCGGAAGGCGAAACCGCGGAAATCGAAATCCTGTTCTGATTCTGCCGGCCCGGCCAGGAGAAGACACAGCCTTCTCCCGGCTCCCGTTCCGGCCTGATACGTGAAACTGACCCTCTTTCCGGAAAGGAGCGCTCATGAAAAAAGCCAGTCTGACCCTGCACCCGTCCTATCGGATCGGTGAGATTTCCCCCCGGCTCTTCGGTGCCTTCCTGGAGCCCATCGGATCCATGGTGAACGGAAGCATGTACAATCCGAAACACCCGACGGCAGACGGAATGGGCCTGCGCCGCGACTTCATTGACGGCCTGCGTTCCGCCGGCCTTCCCTGTGTCCGGCTGCCCGGCGGCAACTTTGTTTCCGGCTGGTCCTGGAAGGATTCCATCGGCCCCCGGGAGCAGCGGAAAACCCACCTCGATATGGCCTGGTTTCAGTATATCGACAACGCCGTCGGCCACGATGAATACCTGACCTGGGCGGAAAAGGCCGGCGCGGAAGCCATGTATACCGTCAATCTGGGCACCGGCACCCTGAGCGACGCGGCGGACGTCGTGGAATATACCAATTTCCCCTGCGGCACATACTGGTCGGATCTGCGCCGCAAAAACGGCCATGCCGCACCCTACGGCGTCAAAACCTGGTATCTGGGCAATGAACCGGACGGACCCTGGCAGATCGCCTCCTGGGAAAAGAATCCCACCGGCTACGGCGTTCTGGCCCATGAGACCTCCAAGGCCATGAAGTTTACGGATCCGTCCATCGAAACGGCCGTCTGTGTCTCCTCCTCCCCCTTCCTCAGCCATTATCCGGAGTGGGAGCGCCTGGTGCTGGAGGAATGCTACGAAACCGTGGATTATATCTCCATGCATCATTACCATTCCGCGCCGCTCGGAAACATTGCCGGCATGCTGGCAGGCTACCAGGCCTTTGAAAACTATATCAACACGGAAATCAGCCTCTGCGACTTCATGAAGACCAAACTCCGCACCCGGAAAACCATGATGCTTTCCCTGGACGAGTACGGCTCCATGATGCGCCCCGCCGCCGGAAAAACCGCCTTCGGGCAGAACGGCCGGGAGCATGCCCTGAACTTCTACAGCTTTGACCCGAACCGGCAGTACGTCCGTCACGATCCGGACGACTGGAGCACGCGGCGTCACCGGCCGGGCGCAGGCGAAATGCTGCGCACGCTGGGAACCATGACGGTTCAGCTGACAATGCTGCGCCACGCGGACCGGATCAAAATCGGCTGCGCCACCGGCGGTCTGGGCGATCTGTGCATGACGGACCGGGAGCATGTCTGGAGAGGCGCCTGCTATTATCCCTTCTCTCAGATGATTCAGGAGGCCGTCGGCACGTCCATGCTGCCGGCCGTTCAGTGCGATACCTACGATGTGGAAGGCTATGCCGTCGACGAGATGAACCAGTATGCCGGCTTCGAGCGCGCCGCTTATATCCAGTCCGCGGCTGCCCTGAATCCGGAGGAAAACCGGCTCACGGTCTTTGTGATCAACGCCGACTGGGAGGATGCGCAGGAGCTCGCGCTGGATGTCCGCGGCTTTGCCGGCTGGAAGCTGAAGAGCCACTCCTGCCTGTCCGATGAGGATCCCGAAGCCTGCAACACCTGGGAGAACCCGAACCGGCTGGTACCCCGGGAAATGCCCCTGCCGGCAGCTGAAAAAGGCATATACAGCGCTGTGCTGCCCCGCCTGTCCTGGAATGTGTTCCGGTTTGAAAAGGAATAAAGAACCCCACGCAAAAAAGCCGCGGCGGCCGCCGCGGCTTTTTGCGTCTGTTTTATGCCTGCTTTCCGTGAAGTTTGTCGTGAATCTCCTGGGAGTACGCGTCCGTCAGCCTGAAGCGTTTTTTAAAGAAAATAATGGCGATCAGCAGCCCCAGCATGGGCAGCACCGTCATCAGCAGACGCAGGCCGGTCAGCGTCGATGCGCTCTGCACGGCGGCCACCGCTTCGTCGTCGGTATTGCCGACCAGGCCGATCAGATCCAGTCCGATTCCTGTCAGGAAAACGGCCACGCCGCTGGCTGCCTTCACCACGAAGGTCTGCATGGAGAAAATGACGCTCTCATCCCGCCGGCCGGTCTTCATTTCACCGTAGTCCACGGACCCGGAAAGGAATACGGTGGTCAGCACGCTGAGCACGCCGTTGGCGGCGAACACCACCGCGCCGACAGCGGCCAGCACGGGCAGATTGTGGGTGAAGCCCGTCAGGCAGAGCACCAGCAGTGCCACATATCCGCACACAGCCATCGCGATGGCCACGGCGAAAATCTTCTCGTTGGGCATCCTGTTTTTCCGCAGCAGCGGGTACAGCAGCATCATGCCCAGAATCTGGAAGGCGCCGCCCACGGAGGAAAACAGGGTGTAGCTTCCCCGCCAACCATCGCCGCCGAAGTCATACTTGAAGAAGTAGATGACAAAATTGCTGGTCAGATACAGCGCCATGTTGATCAGCACGATCGTTGCCACCACAACCAGCGCCTGGTCGTTGCCGAACAGCGCCCGGAACATTTCCTTCACGCCGGTGGTCTTCATCTGCGTTGTATCCCGCTCCTTCATGAACAGGCAGCAGATGAGCTCGGTGATCACAAAAATCACTGCCACGCCCAGCGCCACATTGCGGAAACCGATAACGTCATTGCCGCCGCCCAGCATGCCGACCGCCATCATGGTGAACATGGAGATGATGGCCGCGCCGACGCCGGCGCAGGTTCTTCCGATTACGGAAAGATTCTCCCTGTCCCTCGGTTCGGAGGTGACCGCCGGAATCATGCTCCAGTACGGAATGTCCATCATCGTGTAGGTGACGCCCCACAGAATATAGACGATGGAGAAGTAGACCATCAGCGTCGTCTCCCCGCCGCCTGCCGGCGCGGCGAACAGCGCGTACAGCACAACGGCGTTCAGCACGGTGCCGCTGAACAGCCAGGGGCGGAAACGGCCCCACCGGGTTTTGGTCTTGGCAACAAGAATGCCCATGAACGGATCGTTCAGCGCGTCAAAGACCCTGGCGATCATCAGGATCAGGCCTACAAAGGTCGCGCTCAGGTGCAGGGTGTCCTGATAATAGAACATAACGTAGTTGGCGCTCAGCGCGTAAACCATATCCTTGCCGACCGCACCGAGACCGTATGTCAGCTTCTGTTTCAGCGTGAGATTCATAAAAAAAGCTCCTTTTTGCCTATGGAATTATGCTCATTCCATATATATCAAAAAAGAGCGCATATGTCAATTTGTATACAGTCCCTGCCGGCATCCGCTACCGGGTCAGCATCAGGTAAAGATAAAACAGGATGATCAGGCCGGCCGCGGCGCCGATCACCGTGAGCAGGCCTCTGAAAAAGCCCCCGCCCCTTCCTTGTCTTCTTCTCATGGCTGCTCCTCCGATAACTCAGGCTCAAACCGGACGGTATAGACGTTCAGGTCAGCTGTCGATGCCAGGAAGCCCCGGATCAGCGTCTCCGCGTTCTTCCGCGCGTTCTCCAGAATCCCGTTCTGGACAGCCGTCTCCCGGGCCGTTTTCTTCAGCTCCGCCAGGCTTTCATTCACGTCCTCCATCTTCAGGGAGGTAAACAGGTTGTTTCCGTCGTTATACAGTTTAAAGCTGTCCTCCCGGATTTCCACGCTCAGAATGCGGATTTCCGGAAGCCGGACCGTGATGACCCGTGTCAGCTCGTTGACGTTCACTTCAACGTCCTCAAAGTCGAGCCCGGCCTTGATATCGCCGTCGTAACTGTAGACATAATTGCTTTGGGTTCCCGGCACTTCGATACCGAATACGTCCCGGGATTTCCGGATCGTCTGTACGCTTGTGAAATAGCCCGCCTGCGTCGCCATTTCGCCGATGTTTCTGAGCCCCAGCCTGGTAACCGTGGATGAGACTGCCAGCCTGCTGCCGGCCAGCCACCAGACCCCGCCGGCCAGCAGGATCAGGATCAGCATCAGGAGGATCAGCGTTCCGGGACGGAAGGCATGCCGGCGGCAGAATCTGCCGAAAGCGCCGCCCTGCTTCGCGGGTTCTTTCCATTTATCGCTCCGCGGAACACGTTTGCCTGTCTGCATCCTGCCGTCTCCTCTCCTTCAGGGCTTTTCCCCTGTTCTCTCCGCTGTCACTGTTCGCCGGCGGATTCGCCGGGCAGCTTCAGCATCAGGTTGTTCAGATTCAGGGAATAGGTGTAATTGGCCTCCTGGGCCATGGCCATCACCAGCCGGATCCCCAGCGCGTCATTTTCTCCCTCCGGTACATAATGCACCGGATCAAAAGCGCCGCAGTCATCCCGGAAGCGAAGCACCCAGTGCTCCGGCTTGCACAGCACACGGACGGAAAGATGATGCTCCTTCCTGTCCTTTTCAAAGCCGTGCTGAATGGTATTGCTGGCCATTTCCTCAATGCACAGGGCAATATGATTCCCGATCCTGGCGCCCTGTCCGCGGCTCAGGCAGAACGCTTCCGCCTCCCGGGCAGCCGCCGTGACATCCGCCATGGAGGCGATATCCTTTTCCAGCAGGTTGTCCGGCGTGACGCCGAAATCCGGCTTCAGCAGCAGATAAGCGCCGTCCGCCCAGGGAGCCTTCCCGGTCTTCAGGCGGACATAAAGACCGATGAAGCAGAGCGCCAGCAGTTCTCCGGCCGCAAAATACAGCCAGGCGCCCGTGATCCCCATAAAGCGCGTCAGGATGAAAGCAGCCGCCACCGGGAAAATCGCTCCCTCCAGCAGGCAGATTCCCTCCGTCAGCCAGGCCCGCCCGGAAACCTGATACATATTCTTGACGGCGTTATTGATACAGCAGGGAATCAGCCCCGCTGCAAAAATCCGCATGCCCAGGATCGCCATATCCCGGGTCGGCCCGCTCTCCGGAATAAACAGGGAGACGAAGGCCGGTGCAAAAATCAGCAGAACCGCGCCCATCGCGAGCCCCAGAACAACCGCGTACCGGCACAGGAGCCGGATCAGCTCCTTTAGTCCGGAGCGGTCCTCCTCGTTGAACAGGATGCCGCTGAGGGTCAGGGACACGCCGCCGATTCCGGTCGTAATGCAGTTGGCGGAATTTCCGAAGGTGGAAATCACGGTAAAGGCCGCCACACCGCTCTGTCCTCCGATGTCCCGGACAATCCGGTTCATCAGGAAAACCAGGATCACAGAGGAGGCCATATTGAAGCCCGCCGGAATACCGCTGGAGAAAAGCTCCGCGATCTTCCGCCGGCTGACCTGCCGGGCCGAGAAATGAAAGACGCTCCTTTTGGACAGGAAGTAGAAAGCGCCGATGGCCATGGCCACATAGTAGCTGATTGCCGACGCCAGTCCCATGCCGAACATGCCGCCGTGGAACACAAGCACGTTCAGCAGATCCAGCGCGATGTCCGTCACCGTCATGCCCAGCACCGCGGCGATCAGCAGGCCGCTCTGGCCGGCCATCTGCATGAAGGGAACCAGCACCAGGGCGCCCATGGATCCGGGAGCGCCGATACTGAAGCCCGCCAGATAGTCCCGGGTCTGCTCAAACAGGCCGCCGCTGTTTCCCGCGCCCATGGCCTGCGCCAGGGGTGAACGGAAGATCAGCACAACCGCCATAAACAAAAGAGAAACCCCTGCCGTCACCGCAACCGCGGACGAGAAGCCGGCGTTGGTTTCCTCCTGAGAGCCTTTTCCCAGTGATTTTCCGCACGCCACCTGAATGCCGGCAGCCAGCAGGCTGCCCAGCGCGCCGATGGCCAGCAGAAGCGGATTGGCAAGACCGTAGGCCGCTATCGCCTGCTCTCCGAGGAAGCGGCCGATCATGATATTATCAATTAACAGACATAAAGAAACTGTCAGCGCAGAAAAAATCTGCGCTGCCAGCATTTGCCGAACCAGTTTGCGGATCATAAATCCAATTGTCCTTTCCGGATTCCCGCGCCTCAGGAAATCTTTTTCATCAGGGTGAGGATGTTCTGCCCGTCACGGTATTCGTAACGCATATCATCCATTGTCTTCTTGACCAGGAATATGCCGAGACCCCCGATGCTTCTTTCCTCCGCGGGCAGGTTGACGTCCGGATCCTCTTTCTGCAGCGGATTGTACGGAACCCCGCTGTCACAGAAAGTCAGTGAAAACATGCCGCTTTCCGCGTCGTAATCCATCGTGACCGTGGCGCTTCCGGTGCCCGGCGCATAGGCATAGCTGGCAATGTTGGTGAAGATCTCGTCGATTGCCAGATCAATCTGCATCTGCGCCTTCAACGGGCATTCCAGCCTTTCAAGCTCCGCATCCGCCCAATCCGTCAGAACGCGTACGTTTTCCCCGCGGGCTTCCACTGTCATTTCCTTCATGGAGAATCTTCCTCCTTCGGGTACCTGCACGGCCTCTGTGGTCAGTCCAGCCTCTTCAGGATGGTCATTTCCACCTGCTGCCCGCGGATACTGACTTTAATATCATCCGCCACATGGGTAACAACGGATTTCTCAAGCTCGTCCCACATCTCCATGGCGCTGGCGTTGTTCTGCTTCACCATGGTGGCCAGCTGGTTCTGGTAGGTCTGCATGGACCATTCCCAGTCGAGCGTGGTCATGGAGCCGCTCTCATACATGTCGGGCAGCATCAGCGGGCTGCCGGCGGCCGCGATATCCTCATCCATCTCCCGGTCAAAGAAATCCCGCAGCCGGCCCATCAGGCCCTTCGCGGATTCGTTCGCCCCGGAGCTGGAGGCGGAGAGCAGCTGATCCCGCTTCTCGCTGTTCATCCGTGTCCTGACGCGCAGATGCAGCTCGTATTCCGGCCCGTCGTCCTCAATCCAGAATTCGCCTTCCGTCTCGCCGGTAATGGCGCGCATCAGGCCCATCGTTTCCTCGGTCAGCAGACGCAGCTGCAGCGTTTCCCGGGCGGACAGCTCCTTGTAGGCGGCAACCTTGTCTACCTGCCTGAGGGCTTCCTCCATCCGGTTTCCCCGGCTGGATACAACAATTACATCTGTTTTCATATGATTCCTCTCACTCAATGGTCAGAATGTCGGAAAAGCCTGTCACGTCAAACACTTCCCGGACAATTTCGTTGACGTTCGTCACCTTCATGCCGCCCTTGCCGCTCATGATCTTATGGGCGGAAAGCAGCACCCGGAGTCCGGCGGAAGAAATATAATTCAGCTTCGCAAAGTCAAGCACCAGACTGTCAGCGTTTTCCAGGCTGGTATGCAGCTCATTCTCCAGCTCCGGCGCGGTCATGGTGTCCAGACGGCCCTCCAGGGCGATCTCCAGCGCTTTTCCGTTTTCTTTCTTTGTGATGGTCATAAGAGGTTCCTCCTTTATCTTCCGCCGGGAATGAAGCACAGAATTTTTCCCGCGCGGAGTTACTTTTTTCCGGCTGAATGCCACAGGTTTCCTGTTTATATCATACCGCGCTTTCCCATTTCGCACAAGTCCCGAATTCTCTGTTTCCCGGCAGCGCCTGTTCTTTCTCTGTGTAACGGAAAAGGCCCGCGGCTTTTCCGCGGGCCCTTCCGGTTCCTGCGCATCAGGAGGCGGGAATGAAATCCAGATCGCTCAGGAAATCAACTGCCATTTCAATCTGTTTCTCCGTAATCTGCCTGTCCTCAAAGCCGGTACCGTAATTCATCACGATCTCTATCTGATAGCCCAGATAAATCGTGTAGAAATCCACATAGGAAATGCCGTTCTCAACCTCTTTGACCATGAGCAGCTTTGTGCCGTGGGAGGTGTACATATGGGTAATTTCCACCTCGTCCTCTTCCCGGAAGGTCTGCTCCACCTGCGCGAGCGCTTCGTCGTCCAGATCGTTCAGGCGCTCAACATCCGCCAGCAGCTCGTCGAAGGCGACGGACAGATACATCTGGGGTTTGCTTTCATCCTCGGAATAAATAATCGCCACATGATAGTCCGGATTGTCATACATCACATCCACCTTGTAGCCGGCCGGCAGCACGCACTGCAGGGTAAAGGCGTCCTCCACCTCCAGGGTGCCCAGGTTTGTTTTGTCCGCCTCATCCGCCATGGCGGAAACACATCCCGAAAGCATCATCACGCACAGGACGAGCGCGATCAGTTTCTTCATCATATTTCTCTTCCGCCCTTTCTTTTTGTTTCGCACAGGCTTATCTGACCTGCACGTATTTCCGCATGATGAAGCCGATCATGCCTGTCGTCGGATCCTGAACCTGATACCAGTTGTTCATTTCCGTCAGCACGGTCAGCTCTTTTCCCTGCGGGCAGGTCTCGATCAGCTCCGCTTCCAGGGAAGGCGCCCAGCGCAGATTGACCCACCCGGAAGCCCGGACCGGCCGGGAAACCACCGTATAGGGTGTCTGCACGACCCGGGCTGATCTGAATTCCCTGTTCAGATCCGCCACCGTATCTCCCTCAGAGGAAGGGGTGGGCACGGGATCAATCCGTCTTGGTGAAGATCCCGGGTTTTCGTTTACCAGAAAGCGGCTCATCACATAAGCATAGCCGGAACCCCAGATGATTTCAGTCCATCCGTTGCCCAGGTTTTTCACCACACCCACCTGGGATCCGAACGGAAGGCTTCCGATCACGCTCGCGTTCGGTCCGGCGTAGGAACGGATATTCAGTGTCTTTCCGTTCTCCGTATATACATACCTGACCGTCACGCCGTTTGTCTGAGCCATGGTCAGGCAGGGAACAGCCAGCAGTATCAGCGCAGTCAGGACAGCTGCCAGACGCTTCATGAATGCATCATCTCCTTCGCCCGTCGTTCCGGAAACGCACGTCTTACTGCCACGGTGTGTAGAACCGCTCCACGACAGCCGCGTTCCCTTCTTCGTCAAAAGTGATCTGAACATTGTCGGCCGTGAATCCGATTCCGTTGTTCGCGGTTTCCTCCGCGATGCGGTTCACCAGGTCCGCACCGGTCAGCACGGTGTCCTCATCCAGGATATCGCCGGTTTCGGGATCGATCTGCTCCCTGTAAACCAGGTTTTCCGTCACAGGAATATCGATTTCGGCGATGTCCTTCAGGAACTCCGCTTCATACCTGTAGGCGCGGTATCCCCCGGATTCCTGCTTCCGCAGCTCAATCTCATCGTTGAGAATCACGTCGTTGTATTCATCCGTCTCAATGGAATCAATCTCAACCGTTTCGCTTCCCAGGGTGATCACGTCGCCCGCTTCATAGCCGGCCACTTCCTCGTCGGAGAGGAGATCTCCCGCGCGCAGCACAACCTTCAGCGTGTTGGTTTCCGCATCGTATCCCTGAATCCGGACGGTGCAGGTCTTTCCGGCTGTGTCGGCGGAACGGGGCTTCGCTCCCGCGGGAACAAAGTCGAGATCGGTCAGGAAGTCAATGCACATCCGGAGCTGTTCCTCCGTCAGCGTCCTGTCCTCCGCGCCTTCCGGCGCAACCAGCACAAACTCAATGAAGTAGCCTTCATAGATGCTCAGGAAATCAATGTACTGATAGGATTCCGCGTTCTGCCTGGCAATCAGCAGCTGGGTGCCCAGGCCGGTTTCCCCGTAGGAAATCTCCACCGTCGGATCCACGTCCGTAAAGGTCTTCTCCAGAATCTCCAGCGCTTCCTCATCCAGGTCGTTCATCCGGTGAACGTCGGAATAGGTTTCGTCGTAAGCAACAGACAGCTGCATTACCGGTTTTGTCTCATCCTCTGACGCAATCAGCGCCAGAACCAGATCCGGATTCACGGCCAGCGGCTTCACCTGATAGCCCTCCGGCAGTCCGCACTGCAGGGTAAATTCCCCGTTGATGCTGATCGTTCCGATGGTAACCTTCCCCGCGGATTCCGCGGCAGCGATGCCGGTGCCCAGCAGCAGGGCCAGGCTCAGAATAATGGCAATGATCTTTTTCATAGTCGGACCTCTCTTCCTGTCACGTTCCGCGTCACTCGGCAATAAAAACCTTGTTGACAAAGCCTACGTTTCCGGTATCCGGATCCTCCACCTGCAGCCAGTTGTCCAGCTCCTTGATCACGGTCAGCTTGTCGTTGGCCTTGAACGTAGCCATCAGCTCGGCGCTCTGGCTGGGAGCCCACCGCAGATTCACCCATCCGCTGGCCCGGGTCGGCCGGACAGTCACTGTGTACGGCGCCACATCCTTCGCGGATTTGAATTCCTTGTTGAGATCCTCCAGAGAATCGGCGGAGGCAACCGCCGTCCCGTTCTTCGAGGTATTTCTCGCGGCGGGCTTCTTCCTTACCAGGAACCGGCGGTTTACATATGCGGCATAATCCGCTTTTCCGTATCCGTTGTCATAGTTATACAGGATCAGCGCCCAGTTCTCGTCCACAAAGGCATCCACATGGATCCGGCTGCCGTATTTCAGTGCACCGACCACCTTGCCCCTGGGGGATTCCCGGACGTTCAGCACCTTCCCGTTTTCGGTGTAGACGTAGTAGTATCCGGGATCCTTGTACTCATCCTCCTCGTCATCTCCGAAATCGCCGGCCAGAGCGGCAGGCGCCAGCAGGCTCAGACCCAGGATCAGCACCAGCAGCAGGGAAACCAGTTTCTTCATCATTGTATTTTCCTCCTTTATCCTTACCATTCCGCTTCCGGACGATTCTTTTCCCGGATGGTTTTGATCCAGTCGTTGTCGATTTCATAGCTGAGAATCCTGACAAAGCCGCGCGTCATATTGATGTCCGCAGGCGCCTTGTAATTGATCATCTGCCACGCGCTCTTGCCGGTCTTTTCCTTATAGTCCAGCGGCTTTTTCCATACCGCCTTCACCATGTTGGATCCGTCCTTGGTGTTGACAGCGACCGGCTCGGCCATCTCAGCATCGGGGGAAGCGTCGTAGAAATAGATTTCAGCGGTGATTCTGGTAATATGCAGGTCGCTGCGGTTCAGAACCTCTATCGAGAAATTCCCCTTATTGTCCCAGTTGAACTTTTTCAGCTCCAGCGCGTGGTCCCAGTCACCGATCTTCACGGCAATGGAGGTCTGGAATCCGCCGTCCTCGGTTGTGCCGGTTACCACGGTTTCCCCTTTGGCGCGCCCTGTGATCCACACCCGGGTCTTGTCGCCCTTCACCGTCGCGACGGAGGGATCCGCGCTTTCCCAGGTCATATTCTTGTTGCTGGCGTTTTCCGGGCTGAGCACAGCCACCGTGGAGGCGGATTCCCGCACGTCCACATAAGCGGTCTTGCGCTTCATGGATACGCCTTCCACATGCTGCAGAATTCTGACCCGGATCCTGGCCCTGCGGTTGGTGCCGTCCGTGGAAGCCGCGGTGATGTAAGCCTCGCCCTGCTTCACGCCCGTGATGACGCCCTCCGCCGAAACCGTCACGATGTCAGGCCTGGAGGAGCTGAATTCAACCGCGGGGTTCGTCGCCTCCGCCGGTTCGACGGACCAGCTCAGCTGCCCGGTTTCTCCGGCGTAGATATCCGCCGCCTTGTCCAGGGTGACCCTGGTTACCGGCTGCTGCACATGCACGGTGGCGCTGGCCGTTACCTGGCCGGCTTCCCTGCTGGCGCAGATAATCTCACAGCTGCCCACAGACACGGCCGTAATGCGGCCCTGGCTGCTGACCGTGGCGATCTTCTCGTCTGAGGAGGTCCAGACGACGCTCTTGTCGTTGGTGTCCTTCGGAAGAACCGTAGCCCTGAGGATGGCGCTTCTGCCCACGTTCACCGTCAGTTCCGGATGATCCAGCGTAATTTCCTCCGCGGTCTGCGTCACCTTCAGGTTCAGGTTGGCCCGGGTCGCGCTTCCGTCCGCCACGGAAGCCACCAGGCGCACATTGCCGCGTTTATGTCCGGTGACGACACCGCCGGCATCCACCGTTGCGACCTCCTCATTCATGGAAGTCCAGGTAATCTGCGGCAGGGTCGCGTCGGCAGGCAGCACCTCCGCGCTCAGCTGCATCTGTCCGCCCACAGGCACGCTGGGCGCGGGAGCCGCCGCAGTAATCCGGGTCACAGGCTGCACCACCAGCACGCGGAACTGTGTTTTCACTTCCGGGCTCAGCTCGTTGGCGATGGTCAGCACCGCCTCCCCGGGCTGCAGGCCGGTAATCGAGGTGCCCCGTACGCGCAGGACCTCTTCATTGCCGCTGGTCAGGACCGCTTTGCGGTTCGTCGCTTCCCTGGGCTGCACGCTGATCTGCAGATTGTAGGATTTCTTCACCGGGAGTGTGAGCACCGGCAGCGCGTTTTCCTCCGCGTTTTCCCGGACTGTCAGCACACCCGCCAGCTTTTCGTCCGCAGGCTCATAAATCGGCAGCCTGGCCGTTTCCACCTCCACGGAGGTCGCCTTCCGGGCCACCGTCAGGCTCAGCTGTGTCTTGTAGGTTTTCTTTTCGGTTTTCAGCACGGCATTGATCGTCGTTCTGCCCCTGGCTACGCCGGTCACGACGCCGTTTCCGTCCACCGTGGCGATCCGGGTATTCATGGATTCATAGGCCACCTCACCCTCGGCGGCGTCTCCCTCCCGGTTCAGCACGGTCTGAAGGGTCTCTCCTTCAAAGACGACATTGATGTTTTTGTCAAACATCATGGTGTTCCCTGCAGCCAGTGCCGGCAGGCTGCAGCATAGCAGCATCACGATCAGCAGAGAAATGATTACCTTCCTCAATGCAGTGTCCTCCTCTCAGATGTCTCCGTAAAAAAGTCTGTCAGGCTGTCCGGACGGACAGCCTGACAGTCCCTTTCGGATCTCAGCCGTTGTCCTTCGCCGTTTCTGTAGCGTCCGCTCCGGTGATGGACAGGTTCCCCGCCGGGATGAAGCCCCGGGCAGTTTTTCCGTCAATCGTTGTCTCCACATAATCCCAGCCGGTGCTGTTATACATGGTGGTCAGGAATTTCACCTGAGTGCCGGCCTGCAGGGTGACCAGCGTCTTGCCGGTCAGGGCCGGATCATCCGTCATCTGAACGGTGTTCAGCACCTCACAGCTGTTTTCATCCCAGGTCAGTCTGGGCAGCTGCGGCATGGTTCCCTTGATTTTGGCTCCGTCCACATAACCGATGCGGTATTGTCCGGCAGCGTCCGCTTCGTAGAGCATCAGCATCCAGCCGTTATCCCATCCCATGGCGTAAACGGCGCCGTTGGTGGAAACCGCGGCCTTTCCGTTGTTTGCCCGGTAGGCGGCGGAAGAAGGAGCGCTGAAAACAGCCAGCTTCTGGTTGGCGTCCAGCTTCACAAAGCTGAAGCCCCTGGGCTTGTCAATGTTCTGGGCCGGAGGAACCGGCATACCCTTGCCCTTGGGGTTCGTGGTCTTCTGATTCCGCATGTCCGCCCGGACCTTCTTGATCAGATCCACGTTCTTATTCTCAATCTTGGAGCACTGGGCGTAGGTTTCATGATGGTTCGTGGCGGATTCGCTTTCATTCGGCGTGTACCACGGCATCTGAGTGAACCAGTTGTAGCAGCGGCTTCCTGTTTCAAACTTGTAGCCGTGCCGCGCGAAAATCTCATTGAATGCGTACAGCAGCGTATCGTACTGGTACTCCCAGAGCTCATCATAGGTCAGCTCCCGCTTGTCGCTGTCCCGGATAATGTACAGCTCGTCAGCTCCGGCCAGCGCGGGGATCATCAGGCTCAGGCCCATCACAGCAGCCAGCAGCAGCGCCGCCAGCCCTCTCATTTTTCCTTTTCCGAACTTCTTCATTGTTTCTATCTCCTTTCACTCGTTTCACACGGTGTTTTTGTTCTTGCACCTGTTGATACGCACCGCTGAAGCGGGTGGCAGCACTTCAGAGGATTTTTTCCGGATTATTTTCAGTCCTTCCGGATAATTAACGGTTTTCCGGCTCATTTTCTTTCCTTTTGTTTCCGTATTTCCGCAGCAAACAAAGCGCCGGTTACAAATTATTTTTTCAGAACGCAGTAATTGTAACACATTATTCCATACGGTTCAACGGATCCCCGGCTGTTTTGCCGGTCTTTCCCGCCGTTCAGCCCAGCACAAGCGTAAGCGCTCCGAAAAACAGCATCAGCAGTGCCAGTCCCAGCAGCTCCTGCTTCCAGCGTTTCTGCAGCAGCCCGGCGCATTCCCGCATAAAGGCGTTCGGCCAGAACCACCACCGGGTTTTGCCTCCGATTCCTTCCGCCCGGAGGCCGGCAAGGCCGGCCCAGACGCCGCTGCGGAACACATGATAATTGGTCGTGGCGTAAGCCACCTTACCCTCCGGGCACAGCTCGTCGATGATTTCCCTGGAATAGGCCATGTTCTGAAAGGTATTTTCAGACCGGGTTTCCGGCCGGATCAGCCTTTCCGGAATCTGCTGCTCCGTCAGATATCTGCGCATCGCTTCCGCTTCCGGCATCGGCTCATCCCGTCCCTGCCCGCCGGAAGGGATCAGGAAGGCTTCCTTCCCGGTCTTTTCCTTCTGGTTCCGCCAGAATGCCAGCGCCCGGTCCACCCGGCCCCGGAGCAGAGGCGGCAGGGTGCCGTCCTTCCGGAACCAGCAGCCCAGAATGATGATGGCGTCCTTGTCCGGAGCAGGCTGATAGCGGGCCGCCCGGATGCCGCAGATCACGGAGCCCGCCAGCATGCACTCAAAGTAGACAAAGGCAGTGGCATATACGTTCTCAATCATGCTCTGTACCCGGCCCTCCCATTCGGAGCCGGAAAAATCACGCATGAAGAACCAGACGCCCAGGGCCTCCCCGGCCAGCAGCAGCACGCTGATCACGAGCCCCAGCACGTTCTGAACACGGGGTGTGACGTGCCGGAGCAGCACGATATTGCTGATGCCCATAGCTGCGGCGAACACCACCACCGCCGGAAGCGTAATCATCATGAAGTGCATGCCGGCGCTGTTGATGGCACTGTAGGCCGAGCGCATGCTGTATTCAGCGGGGCTGATCAGATGCTCCGCGGTCACCACGGTCATCACGATTCCGCTGACCAGGGCAAGCAGGGAAAAGCCTGCGAAATAGATGGTGGAGTAGGCGTAATAATCCGGTCCCCTGTTCTGGAAATAGTTCCAGAGCATGATTCCGAAAACAAGCCACCAGAACAGCGTGACCGCGATCAGCACCGCGGCGTCCCCGGTAAAGCCGCCGGTCTGTTCATCGTAAACCGTCCGCAGCGGGCCGACCCGCAGCCCGTGGCTGATCACCAGGTCCCCGTTTCTGTCCCGGATTTCGATCACCGTATGTCCCCGGCTGTCCGGGTGAATCGGCAGACGGACATAGCCGTCCCCCAGCCGGATTTCTCCCGGATGGGCCACGCCCTCGCCTTCCGCCACGCTTTCCGTCACCCCGCCCTGCAGCAGCCTTTCCTCCGCCCGCGGGTAAAGGGGGATATAAGCGGTATAGGACCGGAAAAACGTAAGCCTGCAGACCAGGCAGAACAGAATCAGAATCCCCGCGCAGGCAGCAATCTGCCGGCCGGCCCGCTTCATGTTTTTCTCCCCTTTCCTCAGTTATCCCTCGATGATCCGGATGGCGGCCTGATCCGGCCCCTGGAACAGGATGCACCGGAGGCCGGTATAGGGATCCTGCTTCGGGGAGCCGGGCTCGATTCCGTTTCTGCGCAGCCGCTTCATGACCGGCCGCAGGCTGGAAACCGTCAGATTCACCACCTGGCCCTCCAGCTCCGCCGGCCGGTTGAGGCAATGAATTTCCAGCTGCATTCGGCCCATCTCCAGCAGCAGATCCGTTTCCGGAGGAACCGGAGCCTCCAGGCGCCGGACAAGGCGGAATCCCAGCCTGGTCACATAGAACGCCCGGACTTCCTCCTCACTTGCGGCCCACAGGGTCGTCCGGATTGTACCGATCCGGCGGGAATAGGGATACAGCGTGCTCCACCAGGCGTGTCTCCTCCAGCGCCTGTAGGATCTCAGCTCCCCGTACCATCCCGGGTGCGTCACCACATAGCCCACCGCGATGAACAGCAGCTCCCCGATCAGCCCGCCGATGGAGTTTGAAACCATATCGTCCATATCGTACAGCCCCAGCCGGAAAATCAGCTGCAGGTTCTCGATGACCACGGCGATCAGGAAGCACGCCATCACCGGCCGGGTCCACACCCGGTTCCGGACCCACCGCGAGGTATAGGGCAGCAGGTATCCCATCGGAACGAAAAGCATCATATTCATGTAGACCTGGGTGATGTCCTCCGGTTTGACCACCTGAATATGGGACAGTGCCGCTGCCGGGCCTTCCGTGAAAAAGAGGCGCAGCACATGCAGCAGGCTGAAGTCGATCTCCACCGCGTTCTGCAGGTCCTCATACAGGGCCACATGCACCTTGAAGCTGTTCGAGGCGGATCTGGAAAACAGCACCAGGTAGGACAGCACCAGCAGGTAGGTGATCAGAATCGCGTAAAGCAGTCCCTGCCGCAGGCGGAGCAGGGCGTCCGCCCGGGGATGCGTGCTGACGCCTCCCTGCAGGTTCAGCCCCAGCTTCCGGCAGATCCGCCGGTCCGCCCAGGGCATGACAAAAACCATCAGCAGGACCAGGCCGGTCACCAGCAGATTGGTCTTCAGGCTGTTTGCGTTCAGAATCACGTTTTCCTCCGGTATGTCTGTCGGTTCTCTCTGCGCGGCGCCTGCGTCAGGGCGTCACGGAAACCACCGCGCCGGTTTCCTCGTTCCATTCTCCGGGATCCGTTCCCGTGGATTTGCGCATCTTCTCCAGCACCCGCTTCGCGTCCTTCCCGGTCAGCAGCCGGGGGGAATAGTTGTTGTAGTGATCGTCGCTGGTAATGGAGATCGGATAGAAGTGGAGGTCCGTCCTTTCCAGCGTGCCGTCCCGGAAGGACATCACCGCCTGCACCGCGAGGGCGTCCGAATCCTTCGCGTAGGTGGTGCCGCCGAAGGAGCAGTTTCCCAGACTGTAAACCACCGGCACGCCTTCATACAGCGTATATCCCTGAACCACATGCGGATGATGGCCGATGATCAGGCTGGAGCCGCACCGGGCCGCCCGCTGCACGATCTGCTTCTGATAGCGGTCCGGAGGGGTATAGCTGTATTCCGTTCCCGCGTGCATCACAGTGATGATTGCGGCGCAGCCCTGGTCCCTCAGCTGCTGCACCTGGGCCTCGTAGACCTTGAACCGGTTTCCGGTCAGGGAAAAATGCACGCCGATGAATCCGATCCGCAGGCCGTCCTCATTCTCCCATACCGCCGGGGCATCCGTGCTGAACCAGGCGACGCCGGCCTTCTCCAGCGCTTCCCGGGTATCCGCGTAGCCTGCGTCTCCGTAGTCATGGGAGTGGTTGTTGGCCAGGGTCACGCACTCGATCTCCGCAAGGGTCAGGATTTCCGTATAGGCCGTCGGCCCGATGAAATTGTACTCCTTTTTCACCTTGCTCAGCTTCCGGTCGGACAGCACGCCCTCCAGGTTGGCAAGCGTCAGATCGTCGTGCTGCGTCAGGCGGCTCAGATCCCTGAACGGGAAGGCGTACCCGTTTTCCTCAATGCGCTTGAAAAAGCCGATCCTGTTGTTCTTTCGCTTTTCCACGCCGCCCAGCGTGCAGTCTCCCAGGAAGGTCATCCGGATTTCCCCGGTATAATGGCTGGCAGCCGGCGCTTTTTCCGCGGCGGTATCAGTCGTTTCCGTGAGTGTGGTCCAGGTTCCCTCCCCCAGGCCGGCTGCCGGGATCAGCAGCAGGACCAGCAGCATGGCCGTCCATCTTACGCTTCTTCTTTTCATTCAGCTGTTCTCTCCGTCTGTTCCGCTTCCGGTTTTCCGGCATCCTGCGCTTCCGGAGCCTTCTCCGGTGCCTCCGCCGGCTCCGCGTCTTCCTCCTCCAGCTCCTCCGACTGGGGGCGCAGCACCATGCCGGCGGTATCCGTCACCGGCAGGGAGAATACGATGGCCCCTGCCTTCTGCTCCGGTCCCGCGTCCCGGATGATCTGCTGCATCATCTCTTTTTTCTGTTCGGACAGGGTCACAATCAGAATGATATCCTTCTCGCTGGCCAGGGAAATCCCGAGGAAGCGTTCCGCCTTGACCTGGCCGGTGCCCCGGGCGTGAATCACCGTGCCGCCCCTGGCGCCGGCCTTCCGGGCCGCGTCCATCACAGCCTCGCTGTATCCCTGGTTGCAGATTACAATCAGCAGCTCCTGTTCCGTTCCCTTCAAGGTGCTTTCCTCCCCTTTGCGGAATCCCTGTCCGTCCGTCATAAACATCAGTTCCCGCTTTCCGCCGACAGAGGAAAGCGGAACCACATAGGCAATTCCGACCCCGGGCGCCTCGATGCGCAGCCGCACCGACATGGCCTTCTTAACCTCCAGCCACTTCCGCCCGGTCACGACGGTCATGCAGACCATTTTCTCCGTATCATCCAGGCCCAGATAGCGCAGGTAGCGCCGGTTTGCCGTTCCGTGCCCCAGGGAGAGCCAGTGAATGTCCAGACCCTTGTCCTGATAAAGCCTGATAAAATCCGGCATCCGGTCCCGCCCGGTAACCGTCATCATCAGATACAATTCCGTCTGACTGATCATGTGTCCGCTCCTTACAGGTCAATCACCGCGTCGTCAGGCAGATCCGCGAAGGGATCCTCCGTCACCCGTTCCTGCCTGCGGTGCAGCATCTTCAGCCGGTAAACCAGGCCCAGCCCCTGAATTGTGATCAGCGGCGTCATCGCCACAAGGGCCACAACGCCGAAAGCGTCCGTCGCCAGGTTTCCCCCGGCCGCCGTGCAGACCCCCATGGCCATCGGCAGCAGGAACGCCGCCGTCATGGGGCCGGAGGCCACGCCGCCGGAGTCAAAAGCGATCGCGGTGAACAGCTTCGGGCACAGGAAGCTCATGCCCAGCGCCAGGGCGTAGCCCGGCACGATAAACCACAGCACATTGATACCCTGCAGCACCCGCAGCATGGACAGTCCGACCGACAGGCCCACGCCCAGGCACATGCTCAGCTGCAGGCTCCTGCCGGTAATGGCGCCGTCGGTCAGATCCTCCACCTGGCGCATCAGCACGTAAACCGCCGGTTCCGCCTTGACCACCAGATAGCCGATCAGCGCGCCGATCGGTATAATGACCCAGCTGAACGGGAGGGCGCCGAGGGTCTGCCCGAGATAGGCGCCGGCCGGCATGAACCCGTAGTTGGCGCCGATCATGAATACGGTCAGCCCGACGTAGGTATACAGCAGGCCGATCCCGATCCGGGAAAGCTGCTCCCTGTCCAGCCGGATAAAGATGAAATTGAAGATAAAGAAGAAAACCGTAATCGGGAGAATGGAAACCAGCATCTCCCGTGTATATTCCGGAACACCCTGGCCGAACAGAGAGCGCAGCTCCATGGAATCCGCCGCGTTGGCCACCTGGATCGGCGTATAGTCCGCGCCGTCAGCCTGGAAAATCATGCTCAGCAGAATCACCGCCAGAATCGGCCCGACCGAGCAAAGGGCCACCAGGCCGAAGGAATCCTCCGCCGCCCTGGCGTCGCTGCGGATCGCGGCAATACCCAGACCGAATGCCATGATGAACGGTACCGTCATCGGTCCGGTCGTCACGCCGCCGGAATCAAAGGCCACCGCCCGGAAATTTTCCGGCGTCAGGAAGATCAGCACCAGAATCAGCAGATAGAAGCCGAACAGCAGCAGCCGCAGGGGAATTCTGTAAAAAATGCGCACCAGCGCCAGCACCAGAAACGCGCCGACACCCAGCGCCACGCTCAAAATCAGAATCAGGTTCGGAATCGCCTGCACCTGCCGGGCCAGCACCTGCAGATCCGGCTCGGAAACAGTGATCAGCACGCCAAGCAGAAATCCAAGGATCAGAATCAGCCGGAGGTTCCGGGTTTTCGTCACCCGGGAGCCCACATGCTCTCCCATGGGGGTCATCGCCACCTCCGCGCCGACGGAAAACAGCATCATCCCCACGATCAGCAGCGCCGCGCCCAGCAGGAATCCCAGCAGCACGCCGCTGGGAATCGGGGCGGCCGTCAGGCTGAGCAGCAGCACCAACGCCACAATCGGGAGCACCGCCGATAAGGCTTCTCTGAACTTTTCACCCAGTTTTTTTCTCAGATCCATTTTGCCGCATCATCTTTTCCGGATAAAAATCGCATACAGTATACCATAAAACGGCCACGGTGAAAAGGCGCGGCAACGGCGACCGGCGTTTCCCGTTCATGCATTTCCCCGCAGTCAAAAACCGCTGCCTGCGCAGCGGTTTTTGCTATGTGTGAGATCCGGGGATATTTTCCGTCTCCCCGGTCACATAAGTTCAGCGGGATTGATGATTTCCTCACCCGGCCGGAGGGACAGCGTTATCCGCTTCTCTCCGCGCCGGATCACCGTGGTCCGTTCGCAGCCGGAAACCAGCCGCAGATATACCATCTTTCCGTCCTTAACGGTGAGGTCCGCCGTATAGCCGTTGGCTCCGCGCAGGCCCCGGGCCGTGACATCCCGCCAGACGGCGGGCAGGGCCGGCAGGAGGGTCACCTCATCCGGCGCGCTGTCGATCAGCAGCCGCGGCACGCCGGAAGCGGCCGCGAAATTCCCGTCAATCTGGAACGGCGGATGCGCGCAGAACAGGTTGAGATAGGTTCCGCCGGCATGATAATTTTCATTTCCGTCCGGCTCCACCGGCTTCAGCTGCCGGCGCAGCAGCCGCAGGGCATGATCCCCGTCCCGCAGCCGGGCCCAAAGGTTCACCTTCCAGCCCAGGCTCCAGCCTGTGCCTTCATCCCCGCGCCGTTCCAGCACCGCGTAAACAGCCTTCCGGATCTCTTCCGGACTGTCCTCCGTAATCAGATGGCCCGGGAATACCCCTGTCAGCAGGGAAAGATGCCGGTGCTGCGGCTCCCTCTCCTCGTATGCCTCGTCCCACTCCAGCAGACGTCCGTCCGGGCCGGTCCGGGTGGGCGGCAGATGGGCCAGCACACGGCGGGCCGCCTCTGCGTCTGTCTCCTGCAGCCCGAGGATTTCCAGCGCCTTCAGATAGCTCTCCAGCGTTTCCCGGATGATGGCGTCAGTCATCGTCGCGGACCGGGCCGCGGCATGCACCTGCCCGTCCAGCAGATAGGCGTTCTCCGGCGAGGTGGCAGGCCGGAAGGTCAGGAATCCCTGCTCATCCTCCGTCACCGTATCGATCAGGAACAGAGCAGCGTCCCGCAGGACGGGCAGCGCGCGTTCCTCCAGGAATTCCCGGTCCCCGGTATAGATATAATGCTCAGACACATGGCCGCTCAGCCAGGCAAAGCCCAGCGGCCACCAGCCGTACACGACGGATCCGGGCTGATGCATGCCAACGGGCGTCGCCAGGCCCCACAAATCCGTGTTGTGACTGACCGTCGCCCCCCGGGCGTGGAAGGTTTTTTCCGCCGCATGACCTCCGGTGACGCGCAGCCGGTCCAGCAGATCAAACAGCGGCTCGTGTGTTTCGGAAAGGTTGCATATCTCCGCCGGCCAGTAGTTCATTTCCGTGTTGATATTGACCGTGTAGTTGCTGCTCCAGGGCGGCTGCATCCTGTCGTTCCAGATACCCTGCAGGTTCAGGGCCTGCGCGCCCTGACGTGAGCCGCTGACCAGCAGATACCGGCCAAAGCGGTAAAGCAGCACAGGCAGGGAAACATCCTCCTCCCCGGCCGCGTACCGCCGCAGGCGCTCGTCTGTCGGCAGATCCTCCCGGCTTTCTCCCCCGACATCAATCGTCTGGCGGCTCATCAGTGCTTCAAAGTCGGCAGTATGCTCCGCCAGCAGCGCATCCCAGGACAGCTCCTCCGCCGCCTTCAGATCGGTCATTGCCAGAGCCGCGGGGTTCCTTTGGGACAGACCCGGATACTTATCAAACGCCTCAAAGTTGCTGCGGCAGGCAAACCGGAGTTCCAGCACGTCTGCTCCGGAAACCTGCAGACATTCTCCGTCAGCGCCTGTCTGCCCGTCTGTCATAAGGCTGAGAAAAGCCGCCGCGCTGATCCCCTGCCGTTCCGGCGCGTCGTCATAGGATATTGCTTCCGAAGAGGTATCATAATAGCCGGGCAGCGCGCGGGAGGGGCACCGCACATCCATCCGGATTTCGCAGCCCTCCGTCATGGTCCGGCAGCGCAGCGGACTGGTCATTCTGATCCTGGCTGAAAGCACCGGCCGGCTGGCTGTCATCCGCAGGCAGGCCATCTGCCGGGGATAGGAAACAAAGGTTGTCCTGGTATAATCCACCCCGTCCTGCGTAAAGGACGTCACCGCCGTGCCGTTCTCCAGATCCAGCTCCCGCCGGTAGTTTTCCGTTTTATTCTCCCGCAGCAACGGAAAGGACAGCAGCAGATCGCCCAGCGGTTCATAGCTCTCCGTGAATTCACCCAGCACATGCACGCGGATTTCCTCTTCCGCCTCCTGAACCTTTCCCTGCAGAATCAGCTCCTGAGCTTTCCGAATATGGGCATAGCTTCCGGGAATCACGGTATCCCGGGGATGGCCCGACCACAGCGTATCCTCGTTCAGTCCGATCCGTTCCTCTTTAATCCCGCCGAAGGTCATGATCCCCTGGCGCCCGTTGCCCTGCGGCAGGGCTTCCACCCATCTCACGGCAGGCTGCCGGTAAAACAGTTTCATTTCGTTTTCCTTTCCGCACAGGCAGCTTCACCCGGCTCGCTCAGGGATTCGGGGCGATCAGCGGGGCAGACAGAATACCCATGGGCCGGACCTGCCAGGTGTCCGTCCAGGAGGCGCCTTTCGTGCGCCAGGAATCCGGGCCCAACCAGAACAGGTCGTTTCCGATCAGGTGCAGCTGTCCGAAGCCGTTGTACCGGTTGCCGAGACAGGTGATCCGCAGCTCATTTTCCCTGTCCCGCAGTTCCCGCAGCGCGCAGGCCTGCGGCAGCATCGCCAGCATCTGTTCCCCGCCCCCGTTGACGGAGGCCTTCACGGCCGCGCCGGAATAGTACGGAATCTGCAGCCGGAGGCCGCTGCTCCGATCCCCGCCGGCAAACTCCGGCAGCTTCACGATATAGGTCATATTCCCCGTATAGAAAGGAAATCCCTGCCGGGTATAATCTCCCCAGTACAGTTTTTCAGGCATGGGATTCAGCGTACAGCGCGCACCGCGGATATCCACGCCGAAGTTCCCCAGCACATACATCCATTCCGGATTCGTGCAGTCCCCGTATGCCATTTCGAGCATCAGCACGTTCTCCCCCGCCCTGATGTCCGGCAGGCGGACGCAGGCGATCGCCTCATCCACATAAGCGCCGACGGGCGTCATATCAATGGGCTGTCCGTTCAGCGTGCCGGTGCAGTATTCCGCCTCCTCCAGCGCCAGCAGGCAGCCGGACAGCGCGGTTTCCGAGGAAATGACGGTCCGCAGCCGCAGCCGGTGCTCCCGCCGTTCCTCCTGTATCCGGATGTAGGGCTGCGCCAGCGCTTCGCACCGCAGCGGCCACCCGAGCCGCGTCCGGAGCCGGTTATCCAGCCGGAGCATTTCCTCCGCCGGCTGCCAGTTCTCCCCGTCCAGGGCATACTCAAACCGGTCCAGAACCAAGACGTTCGGTTCGCTCATCTCGTATGCAAAGGGCTCCGGCAAAGGCTCCCCGCAAACCGGAAAAGCTGCCCCGGCCGGCGCAGCCCGGTTCAGGGTGTCCGGCTCTGCCGGATGCAGGCGCAGCAGCAGGCTGTCATTCCCGTACAGATCCCGGTCCAGCACAGTCCAGCCGTTCCGGTATGCCGCCCCGGCGGCTTCCGTTTTTCCCGTCAGGGTATCATATATCTCCGGACTCCAGCATCCTCTGATCCGGATTTCCATCCGCTGCGGATCATGCAGCGGCCGCCGGTACCAGACCTCCTCCTGGCGGGCCCGCATATCATTGTAGGCCTGCGCGATAAACAGCCATCGGCTGTCTCCGTCCTGCCGCAGCTGATGCAGCAGGTTCCGGGTCCGCTTCTTTCCACCCTCCAGGAAATCCACTTCACGCCAGGGCTGCAGCTTTTCCAGCACCTCCCGCCGGGACAGCTGCACATGACCGCTGCTCCGGATCAGCCGGTCCAGCGTCGCGCTCTTCCTGCATCCGGCGTACCGTGGCGGTTTTCCGGCAAACAGCAGCGTCCCTCCGGACGCAGCAAAACGTGAAAGCCGCTCCAGCGTGCTCTCCCGGATATTCAGACAGCTCGGCACCAGCAGCACATCATACGCCATGTCCCCGCAATGCAGCGTTCCGTCGCCCTCATGGAGCGGCTCATCCGCCAGCGAGGATTCCGCCACATAATCAAAATCAATGCCGCCGGTCAGCAGCCATTCCGTCAGGCTCTGAAAATCGTCCTCCAGCTGCTTCTTCGCGTCCTCCGTCTGATCCGCCGGTCCGTTCAGCAGCCAGAAGGATTCCACCGTGTGCAGAACGCCCACATGCACGACCGGTCTTCCCCGGGTCAGGCAGGTATTTACCCGCGCGAAATGATTTTCGATATAATCAAAATCCCGGTACCAGGGCGACTGCCACCCGATGGCCGCCGGGTAATCCCGCTTCGCCTCGCCGTTCATCGATGCCCATGCCAGGTGCGGCACCCGGGCCGTGATGCCCAGCGCCGCCTGCCAGTCTCCCGCCATCTTGTAGCCCTTGAAGCCAAAGTCCCACTGGGTCACACCGTACAGCTCGCTCATGACCCCGGGCTTATGGTACTGGCGCGCGATGCTTGCCGCCTGCTTTGCGGCTGAAAAGTCCCGGTTGTCGCACAGATTGTCGATCCCGGGCAGCTGAAACTCCCGGTAGCAGCGCATCGCGTCGCCCACGATGGACGCCTGGCCGCGCACGCTGTCCTCTCCCAGCAGGTGGCCGGTGAAAAGGATCCCGTGCGCCGCACACCACGCGCCGATCCGCCCGCAGTAGTTTGCGGCAAACATCCGCGTCAGGGTGTCATAATAGTGATACCGTTCCCGGCAGGCTTCCTCCCCGGGGCGGCTCCATACCAGATAAGGAATACATGCGAAGAAATCCTTCCCGTCCGCCGTTCCGAACGCATCCGGCAGCGCTTCCGTGAACGGCAGGCAGATCTCTCCGCACGTTTCCGCCCTGTCCGGCAGGCGCAGGCCGTTGATATGCGGCTCATCTGTAAAAATGGCGGGAACCGACCTGCCGAAATCCTCCCCGACCGCGCCGTAATAACGGTCATGGGTGCAGTGAATAAACGCATCCACCGCTTCCTTTTTCAGCGTATCCACATAGGTCTGGTTGTTGCACCATGCGGACTCCCTGGCCAGCTCCAGATACAGGTACCATTTCTGTCCCCGCACCAGCTCATCCCGGCCGATCTGTTCGGCGTTTTGCAGGTATCCGTTCTCCAGCGCAATATCGTAAGCCCGCAGGAAGCATCCTCTTGCGGGCTCGTTGCGGTTCTGCTTTTCGGCAAACGCCTCAGGGGTATCCGACAGCTCCTCCTCCCAGGCCGTGCTGAGCTTCAGCCACCTGGCCCGGTACCGGATCTGATGGGTCACAATGCCTCCGGCGATCCCAGAGGAATACCGGTCCTCGTCGTAGAGCCAGCAAAGCATGCCGTTTTTCTTCGCCTGTTCGTTGCTGAACCGGATCAGGTCCATAAATTCGTCGCTCAGGTACCTGTTCTTCAGCCCGACCCGCACATGGATATGGAAGCCGCCCATGCCCATCCTTTTGAACTCCGGAATCTGTTTTTCGATCAACTCCCGGGTCATGAGGGTATTCCAGGACCAGAAAGGCGCTCCGCGGTAATCCGCTCCGGGATGCTGAAACGCTTCCTCTGAAAATGCTTTGCCGGACTGCTCATACAGCATGCCGCTTTCCTCCGTTCCGACGCGTCAGTAAACGGTCCCCTTCTTTATTCCTTCACGCTTCCGAGAGTCAGCCCGGCGGTGAAGTACTTCTGCAGGAAAGGATAGACCACCATCAGCGGAATGATGGAAATAAAGATCTGCGCCGCCTTCATATTGGTGTCGTTGACATCCATCATTTCCATAAAGGATTTCAGGTCTCCTGTCAGCATGGCCTGGGTATTGGAGGCCACAAGCGTCTGCAGATAGGACTGCAGGGGATAATTGACCGTATGGTTGGAATAGATCAGGCCGTCGAACCAGGCATTCCAGTGGCCGATCAGACTGAACAGCGCCACTGTGGCCAGGGAAGGCTTCGACAGCGGCAGGAAGATCCGCGTCAGGATCTGGCCCTGGCTGGCACCGTCCAGCAGCGCCGCTTCCTCCAGCGCCGACGGAATACCCCGGAAAAAGTTCATCAGCACAATACAGGAAAAAATCGGCACAGCTCCCGGAATCAGCAGCGCCCACAGCGTATCGATCAGGCCGGTTTTTGCAACCACGAAGTAGGTAGGCATCATGCCGCCGTTGAACAGCATAACCGTCAGCATGAAGGTCACGTAATACTTCCGGGCAGGAAACGCCTGCTCCGTTTTGGACAGCGGATAGGCCACCAGCACCGTCATCACCAGGTTGATCGGCAGCCCGAACAGCACACGCAGCAGGCTGACCTTCGCGGATGTCCAGAACTTCTGGTTGTGCATGACGTACGTATAAGCCTTGGTAGTGAATCCGACCGGCAGCAGGCTGACTGTGTTTTCAATGATCGCCTGGGACGCGCTGAAGGAGATGGCCAGCAGATTGATGATCGGAACGATGCAGGAGACGGTCACAAACGTGATGATGAAGTAGATCAGGGTCTGGGAAAGCCACCAGGTTTTGCTTCTGTTGAGATGATTCATGTCTTTCCCGCCTCCTTACCATACTCTGTATCCGGCATATTTATCCGCGATTTTATATCCCAGCAGTACCAGAATGCAGCTTGCGATGGACTTCAGCAGTCCGACCGCCGCGGAAAGCGAATACTGGGAATTTTCCATGCCCAGCCGGTAAACCAGAGTGTCGATGATATCCCCCGTTTCATATACCGCCGGACTGTACAGGTTGAAGATCTGATCAAATCCGGCACTGAGCACGTTGCCGATCGCCAGAATGGTCATCAGGGCAATAAAAGGCGCAATACCCGGCAGGGTCACATGAATCGTCCGTTTCCACCGTCCCGCGCCGTCCACGGCAGCCGCCTCGTACAGCGTCGGATCGATGCCGGTCAGCGCCGCCAGATAAACGATGGAATTATATCCGAAGTTTTTCCAGATATCACTGACCACGACGGAGGCCCTGAAGGTCTCGTTGGTACCCAGGAAATAGATCGGTTCCCGGATCAGTCCCAGCCGCATCAGCAGCGTGTTCATGAAGCCCATGGAGGACGCCGTGCTGCCCGGAGACAGGAATTTGATCATAATGCCCGCGAGGATGACCCAGGAGAGGAAATACGGCAGATAGGTGATCGTCTGCACAGTCCTTTTGTACCATTTTGTCTGGATCTCATTCAGGAGCAGTGCGAAGGTGACCGCGGTCAGCAGGTTTCCGACGATTTTCCAGACCGCGATAATCAGCGTATTCACCAGCGCGGGCATCGTATCCGGCAGAGCGATCAGCCGCTGGAAATTCTTCAGGCCGACAAATTTGGAGCCCAGGAATCCCCTGCCGGGCTGGAAGTTCTGAAAGGACATCAGAATGCCGGCGGGAATCGGCAGAATGTTGTAAACAAACAGGATCAGCACCGGGACAAGCAGCATCAGATGGTACATCCGCGTGTCCCTGCGGAACCGCTTGTTTGGCCGGATTTTCTGTGCGGAGCGCTTTTGCATCGTATCCCTCCAAAAGCAGGAGGTAATGAAAGCAAGCTTTCATTACCTCCCTTGATTCCAGTATCAGGTCTTACTTGTTCGCGTCCGCCCAGGCCTGCGCATCAGCGATGATGTCTTCACCGCCCAGCGCGTTCCAGGTGGTCAGGAACTGGTCATAGCTGTCCACAGGAGCGCCGGTGATAATCTTCACGATGGTTTCCACGGTCAGCTTCTTCAGGGTTTCGCCGTTTTCAGCCATAGCCTCGGTGGGCAGGGAGTTGTAGGCGCAAGGCGTAAATCCGTCCATGCCGATCAGTTTATCGATCAGTGCGTATGCGCCCTGCGTGTCGCCGAACACGGTGTAGTATCCGGCGCCGGCGGAGAACACGGGTTCCTCCGGATCAAAGTCGCCCTTCTCGATGCCGTCCAGGAAGGTCCGGATATAAACATAGTCGCCCATCTGCTCGGTGTTCAGTTCGCTGGTGTCGCCGGTCTGAACCGCCGCGGATTCCTTGCGGTAGTTGTCCAGGTTCTTCAGAGGCGCCAGAGTCACGGTCAGGGAGCACTTATTGCCGGAATAGGGAGATTCCGCGTTGCCGTAGTAGCGGATGAACTCTTCATCACTTTCCGGGTAGCACAGTTTCTGCACGCTCAGGTTGAGCAGCTTGATCAGCACTTCAGGATGTTCGCACTTGCTGCTGACGCAGAAAATGTTGGAAACGGAGGAGGACAGATAAACCTTGCCCACATCCTGTCCCAGTCCCGCGGGAACAGCCGCCGCGATCATGTGCGCCTTGGGCTGACTCTTGATGGCGTTGCTCGCCGGGCCCATGGAGGACCACATCGGTCCGAACCAGATACCGCAGCGGCCCGCGCTCACTTCTTCCAGAATCGTGTCATAGTTCATGGTGGTGAACACCTTGGAAACGGAGCCCTCATTGTACATATCCTGCAGCAGCTGCAGCGTGGCCTTCATGCCTTCCGCGTTGGTGCCGCCCCAGGTCACTTTGCCTTCCTCGTTCTCCACAAAAGCCATACCGTTGGTACCGGGGAACGCGTTGAAAGCGGCAAAAATGGAGCTGATGTCGCCGGGGCCCCAGTGCAGTACGTCCACGCCGTTGATGGCCAGGGCATAGGTATCGTCAACACCGTTCTGGTCGGGATCATCAAAGGTGAACGCGTGCGCGACAGCCTTGAACTCATCGATCGTTTTCGGAACTTCCAGGCCCAGGTTCTCCAGCCAGTCAGCCCGGATCCACATCATGGGCACGGAGTCATAGGGATTTGTCATCTCGGGCAGGCCGTACAGCTTGCCGTCCACCATGCAGTTCTGCAGGGCCAGGCCGCCGTCAGCATTCAGGTATTCCTTCAGGTAATCGCTGGCATACTTCTCGAACACGTCCGTAATGTCGGCAATCACGTCCGTCCGGGCGTAGTTCAGGAAGGAGTTGGGGGAAGTGCTGAAGATATCCGGATAGTCGCCGGACATGATCGCCGTGGACAGCTTGGTGGCCGCCTGGGAGGAGTCCACGTCATAAAGGAGCTCCGGTACAATGTTGTGGGCCCGGTACAGGTCCATCCACTGGTTGTGCAGAACGTCCTCGTCTCCCTTGTACTCGAAGGTCGGATCATTGGAATGACCGATCTTGATGGTCACGGGTTCACTGAACCCATAGTAATCCACCTCTTCGCTTTCCGCAAAGGCGGCGGAGCAGGCGGTGAGGAGCAGCGCCGCGGTCAGCAGCAGAGCCAACAGTTTTCTTGTCATGGGGATGCCCACCTCTCTGAAGTTATTTTGTAATTGTATTTTAGGGGCGGGAATCAACCAGATTCAATATGCATTGTTTTACTTTTGTAACCTTTGATGACTTGTTGTTCAGCTGTGCTTCTGATGGATCTCCCGGTATTCCGCGGCGGACGCGGCGTAGTAGTTCTTGAACGCCCTGGCAAAGGACTGGGAGGACAGGTAGCCCGTCTTCTCAGCGATGGTCTGTATCCTGTCTCCGGTGGTTTCCAGCAGCAGGGCCGCCAGCCTCATCCGTTTCTGGGTCACATAATCGGATACATTCATGCCGTACTTCTGTTTGAACACACGGGAGAGATAGCTGGCGTTAAAGCCGCCGATTTCCGCCAGCCGGGTCAGCGACAGATCCCGCTCCGGATACTGATCGATATAGTCACACACGCGCTTCAGTGCCCGGTCAGATAAGGCGCTGTCCGGCGCATCCAGCACGTCGAACACCGCTGCCGACACATCACAAAGAAACCTGGCCGCTTCCTGCCAGGAACGGTGCGCATCCATCCGTGTCAGCTTGTACAGCCCGGTCTGTGGCGGGAGCCGTTCCTCCAGGCGGTTGTCCTGAATGAACTGCAGCAGCGTCACCGCCGTGCTGTAATACAATCCCAGGCCCCGCGGATCCTCCGGAGCGGCACAGGCCAGCAGCTCCGCGCAGACCTCATCCAGAATGGAAAAAAACGCCTCCCGCTGCCGCAGCTCCAGATGGTTTTTCAGCAGCTGAATCCGGCTCATGCTCATCCCGCCGCTTTTCGCCTCCGGTATCTGCATGGCTTCCACATGCGCAACAACCGCTTTCTCCCGGCCCAGGCTGCCCTGCAGAATCTGCTTCATGCGGAAAAACACCGCCGGTGCGTCCCGGCCGTTCAGCGAGGTGGACGACACCACTGCGGAAAAGCTTCTCCCGCTCAGCTTTTCAAAAAAGGACTGCGCGTATTCAAAGGCACCTTTCATCAGGGCAAAAATGCGGTTCATATCAGCATCCGGCTGTGTTTCCGCCTGGACAAACCCCGCCGTCCACCGTTCCGCATCCGCGCACAGCTCCGCCCGGATGCCCGCTGGCAGGCTGATCCGGATGCTTTGATTCATCATATCCGCCAACGCTTTCTCCTGCTCCGGCCGGGCTTCTCCGGCGTGCTCCGGATCAATCCGGGCCGCAAACAGCAGGAACGGACTGCTTAGATCCGTTTTCACGCCCGCCTCCCTTGCCTGCTGCGCCAGCGCAGCAGGATCCGCCGTATCATAATCTCCCAGCAGCAGATTGTTCAGAAAATCCTGCCGCATCCATTCCCGGACTTTATCCATATCCTGGTTGTGTTTCTGCCGGAGTATTTCCTGCTCCATCTCCGCCTGCTGTTCCTCCAGCGCCTCCCGCACGGTTTTCATGATGACCTCGTCATCCTCACTCTTAAGGATATACCGCACGTCCTTGTGGCGGATGATCTGATAAACGTCCTCAAAATTGGGATACCCTGTCAGAAAGATCGTTTTGCACCGGGGCCAGTTGGCTTTGATTTTCTGAAAGAGCGTCAGTCCGTCCATACTTGGCATTTTGATGTCCGTCAGCACCACGTCGAAGTTCACTCTGTTCAGCCAGTTGATGGCTTCATAGGCGGAGGAAGCTGTACACACTTCAAGCGGCGGATCGAAATCATACCGGAACATTTCCTCCAGCCAGGTCAGAATCTCATACTCATCGTCAACGATCAGCAGCTTCATGCTCATAGACCGCCGCCTCCTTTCCAATCCAGATCAGCGCCGCCAGACCGCCAAGGGGGCTTCTCTGCACCCGGACTCCGCTCTGTCCGTGATAATAAATCTGCAGCCGCCTGTGAATGTTGGCCAGCGCAGTCACCTCTCCTTTCTTTCCCTGAGTAATTGCGTCCGTTATTTCCTGCAGCTTCTCATCCGGAATGTTTTCCCCGTTGTCCTCCACCCGGATCTGCCATTCATCATCTGTTTCAACAAAGCTCACCCGGAGCAGGCCGTCCTGCACCTTCTCCTCCAGGCCGTACTTAAAGGCGTTCTCCAGCAGCGGCTGCAGCACCAGCCGCGGCAGCATGATCCCGCCGAATGCCTCGGGCACATCCTCAAACTGCACATGAATCCTGCGGGAGAAACGGGCGTCCTGCACTGCGCTGTAGCTCTTCGCGTGATCCGTTTCCAGGCGCAGCGGCACATAATCCGCCCCGTTCCGCGTCAGATACTGGAAGTAGTTGCCCAGATGTTTCGCCAGCAGCTCCGCGTTTTCGTAATCCTGCCGCTTGATGCGCCGGCTCAGCACAAAGAAGCTGTTGTACAGAAAATGCGGCGCAATCTGCGCCTGCAGCTGTTTCATCTGCGCCTGCTGCGTCAGGTTGGTCTGGACGTACACCTCGTTGATCAGGCGGTCCATCCGGTCCTCCATCTCGTTGAACCCCCGGTACAGATGGCCGAACTCGTCCTTCCTGCTGTCCTCGATATGCTCCTTCCAGTTGCCTGACTGTACCCGCCTGAACCCGCTCAGCAGGGTATTGATCGGCTTGTGCAGCGCGACAATCGAGCTCACACTGATAATTATTCCCAGCAAAGTCAGGCAGCCCAGCACAATGAAAGCCAGATTGCGGAAACGAAGCACCGGCTGCATGGCAGCGGTTTCCAGCTCATACTGAACAAAGAGCCCCAGCTCTCCGGAACCGCCGGCGAATACCAGGTAGTGATTCCCGTCCGCCTCCAGCCGCTGGACGTTTTCGTATTCGCCCTGCTCATTCCTGTGCAGCTGCAGCGCCAGCTTTTCCCCCGCAGGCTCACCCCGGCTGTATTCCGCCCAGACGCCGTCCTCTTCGCTGAACCAGAAGGCTCCGCTTTCCGGGGACGTGCATACCGCGGAAAGTTCCCGGAGAACCTCCTCCCTGGAAACTGTCAGCACGAACACATGGTTAGGCACGGAGCCGGACTGAATGACCGGCGCGCCGGTTTTGACAATGAAGAACTGCTTCCCGTCAAAATGTATTTCATCGTCGGCATACGTGAGGTATGTATTCATCTGTTCCCGGTCTTCCTGCGTCATCAGATGCACCGAAGCAGGACGGATTCTGTATCCGGACTTTGGCAGATACAGCACGCCGTCCGAAACCAGCCGGCTGACGCCGGTGATTCCGTCGATTCTTTCCCGCACGGACAGCAGGCAGTCCCTTTTTTCATATTCATTGATGTTCATGTCCGGCGCGATAATAAACACCAGCTTCCGGTCGGTAAAAAACTCATTCTGCAGCCGCCGCACATGCTTCAGTTCATTGTTGAAGGACTGCAGGTAGTTTTCCGCCTGCGAGGAAAGCTTCTCATAGGTGATTTTCTGCGCCGTGTCATACGCCTGATGGTAAACAAAGACAAACGCCGCCAGGGTTGACAGCAGAATGATCAGGAAGCTCCACATGTACCGGACGACAATGGAATTCGTCCACTCTTTTTTCACAGTCTCACCGTCTTCTCTCATGCGCGTTTTTTCTCTCAGCCTCACATCTCCGGCTTTTCCGGATCATATTCCCTGTAATAGTAATCCTTCGGAGGCGACAGCGCCAGCCGGCATTCATGCCCGTAAATCATTTTCGCGGGAATGCGCCAGGACCTTCCGCAGTAAAACTGATCCGCCGCCAGCGTGCCGTCCGCATACAGCTGCCCAACGTCAAACGCGTCCCGGATCTCCGCGAAGCCCTCCGGCCGGTCAGCACAGACCCTGAACCAGGATATTTTCCCGGAGCCGCCCTGCTCCAGATACTGGCTGAAAACCTCCGGCGGCTCGAAGGGCGGCTCGCAGGGTTCAAACGTCACACGGGGCTCCGTGGAAATTTCTTCTGCGTCCTCGTTCGCGGATTGATGCGTCACAAACCGATCTGTCTCCCACATGTCAAAAGAAAAGGATGGTTTTCCGGAGGCCGCATGCAGCCTGCCATGTTCTCCGAACAGATCCTCTGTCTCACACAGATACAGCCTGCCGTCGATCCGGCGCAGACCCAGCGCCTGCCGCCAGGTCAGCGTCACGATCCGCTGTCCTCCTGTCTCAAAAACGGATGACTTCCCGGCCTCGGTTGTCCGCGGCATTTCCCCGGCAAACCGGTATTCAGGGCGTATTCCCGGAATTTCCGTGAAGAACCAGGTGCTTCCCTCCCTGCACACCGGCTGCACCGTGGCGTACTCCAGAAACGCTTCGCCGAGCCGGATGCCGAACGGCAGGAAAAAGCAGATTTCTCCCCCGATATCGAGCTTCGGAAAGATCACTTTTTTCGTATGGATCACCGCGTCCCGGATATCCGCCAGGGAATCCAGCCGCTGGTAATGATTCACGAAAACGAAGCCGCCCTCCCCGTCCGTACGCAGGCAGCACCGCAGGCTTTCAGTATCCTCCCGGGTGACCCGGTGCTCCGATTCGGCCATTTCCATCGGCGCCAGCAGTTCCCCGAAATCCGTAACGAACAGGTGCAGAAGATTCAGCAGCCGGTAGTGTTCCCGGATCTCACCGTACTCGGAAACAGGCGCCTGGAAGTCGTAGCTCCGGACCGGACAGTAGGCTGCGTTCAGGGGCGTATGTCTGCCGATTGCGTTCGTCCCGCCATGGTACATATAGGTCCCCAGCCAGTTGTTTCCGCTGCCCAGCTCCACCAGTGCCAGCGCGTATACGTCCATCGGACGGATGATCGGCCTTCTTATCAGGCCGATCTGCACCCCTCCGCCCATCTCGCAGGTCGCGAAAGGATAGCGCTCATAGGGCAGATGCCAGCCGTCGTCCCCGGAGTGTACCATTAAATCCGCGCCTATGGCCGCATCATTCCGCATGCGCTGGAAGAAGAAATGACTCGACGGCGGAAGCTTTTCCCGGTGGTTTTCCCAGGGCGCCTCAGGGTATCCGCCGAACATCGGGATCACCTCATCCAGCGGCAGCTTTGCTCCGCCGGCGCTGTTCCAGCCGGTCGCGGTCCACAGCGACGCGCTGAAGCCGATGGCCTGCGCCATTCTTTTCAGTTCAGCGATATGGTCTGCGTCGTCCACCAGCTCATTCTCAATCTGGATCATCAGCAGCGGAATATCCCGCACTTCCTCATACAGCCTTTTCCAGTATCTTTCCACCAGCCGCAGATAGGCCGGATCATTGCTTCGCCGTTTGCAGTCTTTCCGCGTCAGCCAGTCCGGGAATCCGCCGTTCCTGCATTCCGCGTTCACCCAGGGGCCGGGACGCAGGCATATTTCCAGACCCGCTTCCCGTGCGCACAGCAGGAAGCGCCGGATATCCCGGTTTCCGGAAAAATCAAATACACCTTCGTCCTCCTCGTGATAAATCCAGAAGACATAAGTGGAGACGACGCTGATGCCGCCCGCCTTCATCTTCAGCAGCTCTGTACGCCAGTTTTCCCGCTCATCCCTGCAAAAATGGTATTCTCCCATCGTACCGATCCACGGAACACCGTCTCTCGTAAAGAACAGGCTGTTGGCGCCGATCTTTTCCCCTGCGGCATTGACTCCGCCCATTTTCAGGTGTCCCTGTATCAGTTCATGCTTTACAGGTTCCCGGAAATAACAGTCCATGCTTCCCTCTCCTTTCCGGATGACGGCAAAATGGTCACTGACAGTGCCTTCGGATAAGTCACTTCCATTCGTTTCGCGTCCCGGTCAATCCGGACCCGCAGCGGTCCGAACCGCGTGGGGGCTGTGCAGTCAATATGCCTCAGACCGCACAGATTTGGCGCGATGGTATACCGGCTTCCGTCTCCCTCCGCGCGGATTCCGGCAACATATTTGCTCAGGATGATCAGCGGTCCGCCGGACCAGCCGTGGTTAAGCGACGCTTCCTTTGTCCAAAGCTCCCACAGCGTGGAATAATCGTCTTCCGTCATGGCAGCCCAGCGCCGTCTCATCCGAAGAATCGCCTCCTCTGTCCGGCCCGCTTCACACAGCGCCTCCAGCACCGTTTTTTCCATGTAGGGGCTGGCATTCTCCGTATTTCTCAGGATGTTCAGAACCCCTTCCATATCCGCTTCCTCACAGAATCCGGCCAGTACCGCCAGGGCGTTTGCCCGGTCGTCCGGTTTCCCGTTTTCCGTCCGGTGATAAAAAGCTCCGTCTGCGTTGCGCTCTGTCCGCGCGGCCCGCCGGATGCCGGCTGCTCTCCTGCGGAATAAACCGGCATCCTCCGGCAGACACAGCAGATCCGCCATATCAGCGCAGGCATCCAGCGCCAGGCAGAGCCACGCGTTTTCCATGATCACGGTGTCAGCGTTCTCCCCCCAGTCCGGCCAGTCCCAGCTGCCGGGGCAATGGACGGCCAGCCCCCGCGCATCCGTTTCATACCGCAGCACATAGGCCCTGGCCATGGGGTACGCTTTCCGGATCAGTTCCAGCCGGCCGGTATGCCTGTAGTACGTGACAAATCCGCGGATTCCCGCCAGATTCTGAAACGGAAGCTCAAACCGCTCACTGCCGCAGGGAACCACCGTCAGCATATCCCCGGCGGCCTCATACCACTCCGCCATCGTGTAAACGCCGTTTTCATACAGGCTGTCCGCTCCGGCATCCATGCAGTACGACGCCATCTCCATTTCGATGTTCGCGTCGCCCCACCACTGGGCTCTTTCCCGGTTCGGACAGTCCATGTAGGTGTCCCGCATGCAAAGCTGCAGCGTCCTGCGGCATTTCTCCCACAGCCGGTTCAGGAAAGGATCGTCGCAGGAAAAGCTTCCGGCCTGATTCGCCGCGTATTCCGTCTTCCTGTACCGGAGTGTGCGGACCGTAATCCCGGCCGGCAGCTCAAACAGGGCTGTCTCTCCGTTCATCCATGCCGGGGATTCAAAGGCCTGCAGTCCTTCCTTTGTCCGGTATACGCACTGAAGCCCGTTCACCCCCGGCGCCCCCGCAGTACTGTAGCTTTCCGTCCGGACCGTAATCGTTTTGCCCCGCGGCGCCTCCACCTGAAGAAACGGCATAAACTGCAGGTTGGCCGGAAGCCTCAGGGCCAATGTTGTATTTTTCTCAATCCGCAGATTCTTCACCTCCGCGGAGTTGATGAAATCCGTCAGCTCACTGAACCGGAAAAAAGGAAGCGGCCGTTTCACAAACGCGCCGAATGCCCTCGCCTCTCCATCGTCCCAGGCTTCCGCGTTTTCCCATGCCGAAAGGTCAAAGTCCGGCTCCGTCCAGGGACCGGGTTCCCGTGCCGCGTCATAATAAATATCGGATTCCGGAAGCCTGAAATTGGGGCCTTCCGCCCCTTCAGGCGCGCCGGTGAAGGCTGCATGCCTCACGGCCTTCCAGCTCTCATCAGAAACCAGCTCCGTGTTGTCTCCGGATGTCATTTCCGCATACAGGCCGCCCCGGCCGGAGGAAACATGGGAAAAACCGTCCTTTCCGAAATACCACACGAGAATGGCCATCCGGTTCATGCCCTTTGTCATAAACCCGCTGACCTCCAACTCGTCATAGTAGGTGGAGCAGGGTGATCTGCCCCGTTTCAGACCGCCTTCCCGCAGAACAGTTCTGCCGTTGATCCAGAGCCAGTACTTTGTATCCGCGGCAATCCGGAGCATCCGGAGCGCAGACGGATCCTCACATATAAAATCCTTCGCGAAGCACATCCAGGTGTTTGCCCGGTTTTCTTCGCGCTTCCATATCCATTTCGCGCTGTTCATGTTCTGTCTCCCTGCGGAACCTTTTTTATCATGTTTATCATACCGCTTCGTCTTCCCTGAATCCAGTTTCTTTTTTACACTTTCTGAACGATTCTTTACCTGTTCGTCAATGCAGAAAATATTTTCCATAATCTTTCCGGAAGCTATTGACAACAGGCTGAAACGGTGTAAAATGGTCTTGAAGGTCAAAGATAGTCAAATTGATCTTCTCCCTTCCTTCCGAAAGGGGAAACGTCGGAAAGAAATAAAACCTCATCGTAAGATGAACTCCATTGTATGGGAGGTGCGGCTTATGAATATGAACCAGTTTACCCAGAAGACCGTCAGCGCGCTGCAGCGCGCCCAGTCCATGGCCATCGAATATCAGCATATGCAGGTGGAGGAGGAGCATCTGCTTCTGGCCCTGACGGAGGACAGGAACGATCTGCTCTGCCAGCTGCTGCCCCGCTGCGGAATCTCCGTTGAAGCCCTGCGCAACGGGCTGGAGAGCAGCCTGAACAAAATCCCGCGGGTTTCCGGCTCCGGGCGGGAACCGGGCAAGGTGTACATCTCTCCGGATCTGGAAAAAGCCCTGGTGGCTGCCGAGAAGGCCGCGGAGCGGATGAAGGATGAATATCTGTCCGTGGAGCATGTGTGGATGGGCATCTGCGAGAAGCCCTCCCCGTCCGTCAAAGCCCTGCTGAAATCCCTGGGCTATGATGATTCCGTCTTCCTGAAGGTGCTCAGCGAGGTGCGGGGTTCCGCCCGCGTCACCTCGGATACACCGGAGGATACCTACGACGCCCTGAAGAAATACGGCCAGGATCTGGTGGAGCTGGCCCGGAAGCAGAAGCTGGATCCGGTCATCGGCCGGGACAGCGAAATCCGGAACGTGATCCGGATTCTGAGCCGGAAAACCAAAAACAACCCGGTGCTGATCGGCGAGCCCGGCGTCGGCAAGACAGCTATCGCCGAGGGCCTGGCCCAGCGGATTGTCCGCGGGGATGTGCCGGACAGCCTGAAGGACCGCAGCATCTTCTCCCTGGATATGGGCAGCCTGATCGCCGGCGCCAAGTTCCGTGGCGAGTTTGAGGAGCGTCTGAAGGCCGTGCTGGCGGAGATCAAAAAGAGCGACGGGCGGATCATCCTCTTCATCGATGAGCTGCACACCATCGTCGGCGCCGGCAAGGCGGACGGCGCCATGGATGCCGGCAATCTGCTGAAGCCGATGCTGGCCCGCGGCGAGCTCCACTGCATCGGCGCCACCACCCTGAACGAATACCGTCAGTATATTGAAAAGGACGCCGCGCTGGAGCGCCGTTTCCAGCCCGTCATGGTTTCCGAGCCGACTGTGGAGGACACGATCGCCATCCTGCGCGGCCTGAAGGAGCGTTACGAGGTTTTCCACGGCGTGAAGATTCAGGACGCTGCCCTGATTGCCGCGGCTACCCTGTCCAACCGGTATATCACGGACCGTTTCCTGCCGGACAAGGCCATCGACCTGGTGGATGAGGCCTGCGCCATGATCCGCACGGAAATTGATTCCCTGCCCTCCGAGCTGGACGATATCCGGCGCCATATCATGCAGCTGGAAATCGAGGAAGCCGCGCTGAAGAAGGACGACGATGCCCTGACCCAGGCGCATCTGGCGGAGGTCCAGAAGGAGCTGGCGGAACAGCGGGACGAGTTCAACACCATGAAGGCCCGCTGGGAATCCGAAAAGAACGCCATCGCAAAGGTCACCAGCCTGCGCGAGGAAATCGAAAAGGTCAACGCCCAGATTGAGCAGGCCGAGCGCAGCTATGACCTGAACAAGGCCGCGGAGCTGAAATACGGCCAGCTGCCGAAGCTGAAGCAGGAGCTGGCGGAGGAGGAAGCCATCGCCGAGCAGAGCAAGGGCGAGAACAGCCTGCTGCGCGACCGGGTCACCGAAGAGGAAATCGCCCGGATCATCGGCCGCTGGACAGGCATTCCCGTCGCCCGCCTGATGGAGGGTGAAAGGGAGAAGCTGCTCCGCCTGGAGGACACGCTGCACGAGCGGGTCATCGGGCAGGATGAGGCGGTCCGTAAGGTTTCCGAGGCCATTCTGCGCAGCCGCGCCGGCATCCAGGATCCGAACCGTCCGCTGGGCTCCTTCCTGTTCCTGGGCCCCACGGGCGTCGGCAAGACCGAGCTGGCCAAGGCGCTGGCCCAGGCCCTGTTTGACGATGAGAAAAACATGGTCCGGATCGATATGTCCGAATACATGGAAAAGTTCAGTGTTTCCCGTCTGATCGGAGCGCCTCCCGGATATGTGGGCTATGACGAGGGCGGCCAGCTGACCGAGGCGGTGCGCCGCCGTCCCTACTGCGTAGTCCTGTTTGACGAGGTGGAAAAAGCGCATCCGGATGTGTTCAACGTACTGCTGCAGGTCCTGGATGACGGCCGGATCACCGACAGCCAGGGCCGCACGGTGGACTTCAAGAACACCATCCTGATCATGACCAGCAACCTGGGCAGCGAGTTCATCCTGGACGGCATCGAGAACGGAGAGATCCGGTCCGACGCCCGGGATCAGGTGGACCGGCTGCTGAAGACCCGCTTCCGTCCCGAGTTCCTGAACCGGATTGACGAAATTGTGTACTACAAGCCGCTGACCCGGGACGAGATCTGCCGCATCGTCGGCCTGATGGTGGAAGCCCTGAACCGCCGCCTGGAGGATCGTCAGCTGCATATCACGGTCACCGATGCCGCCATGAACGCGGTCATCGACCGGGGCTTCGATCCGGTCTTCGGTGCCCGTCCGCTGAAGCGCTATCTGCAGAGCAAGGTGGAAACCCTGGTCGCTCGCCGGATCATCGCCGGGGATGTCGCACCGGGCTCCACCCTGACCGTGGACCTGGATCCCGACGGCCAGATCGTTATCCGGTAAACCAATCCCACAAAATCAAAGCAGGGGGGCTGCCATACGACAGCCCCCCTGCTTTAATACTGACATTTTTCTTCTGATGAAAGTCCATTTATACCGGAATTGCTTCCGATGCCTTCAGCACCCAGAACCCGCCGGAACGGTCCAGCTTTTCCACATTTCCGAAGATTGTTTTCAGGTATTTCACGCAGCTTTCCGCTCCCTGCTGCTTCCGGATCACCAGATAGAGCGCGCCGCCGGGCGTAAGACAGGCGGCCGCGTCCGCAAACATCTGATAGATCACCTGCTTGCCGGCCCGGATCGGCGGGTTCGTCACCACCGCGTCAAAGCGCCGGTCCTTCAGCTCCGCCATGCCGTCGCTTTCCACGCAGGTGACTGCTGCGCCGTTGGCGGCGGCGTTTTTTTTGCTCAGCTCCAAGGCGCGCAGGTTCACGTCCGCCATCCAGACCCGGGTTTCCGGCCATTTCCGGGCGATGCTGATGCCGATCACGCCCCAGCCGCAGCCAAGGTCCAGCACATCCCCCGTCATTGTCTCCGGCAAAGCTTCCAGCAGCAGCCGGGTGCCTGTATCCACCTCGCCCCGGGAGAATACACCGGCATCCGTCTGAAACCGCAGCGGGATTCCCCGGTAGGTATATTCACAGGATACCGGCCGGGATTCGCTCTGCGGGTCCCGGGTATAGTAATGATCGTTCATGCTTTGTCTCCATTCATCTTCGCCGCGTCCAGGAGCGCTTTCGTTTCTTCCTCCGTCAGTTCCCGCCACTCTCCCGGCTGCAAGCCGGGATCCAGCTCCAGCGGGCCGAAGGAGCAGCGGTGCAGCGTCAGCACCTCATGATCCACCGCTCCGAACATCCGCTTCACCTGATGGAACTTGCCCTCCCGGACCGTCACCTCCGCCTCGGAGGTATCCTCACCGGCGGACAGGATGCGCAGCTCCGCCGGCAGGGCGGTGAAGTCCCCCAGGTCCAGGCCCTCCGCAAAGCGGGAAACATCCGCCGCAGTCAGCGTGCCCGCCACCGTCGCGCGGTAGCGCTTGTACACATGCCGTTCCGGGCTCAGCAGCCGGTGATTCAGCTCCCCGTCCGTGGTCAGCAGCAGGAGGCCGGTCGTATCCTTGTCCAGCCGTCCCACCGGCATGCAGCCGAGCCGGGCGTACACCGGATCCAGCAGATCCATGACGGTGGGCTGCTTCGGATCCCGCGCCGCGGTCAGGACTCCCGCCGGCTTGTGCAGCATGACATGGCGGACCAGCCGGCCGTCCAGGAGCTTTCCCCCGACCTCCAGCACGGTTGTTTCCGGATCAAAGCTTTCTCCCGGATCCCGGACCGTTTGCCCGTCCGCCCGGACTTTTCCGGCGCGGACCAGCTCCTGCACCTGCTTCCGGCTGCCCAGGTTCAGGGCGCCCAGCCATTTATCAAGCCTGATTTTCATGTCTGTATCCGTTCACATACGCCGCGGTCACCAGGGAACGCAGCGGCAGCAGGGGCAGCGTCAGCACGAAGCCCACTGCCAGAATGATCACTGTCACCCGGGTGGAGGGCAGCTTTGCCTCTCCCATCAGCAGGGCGCTCAGGTTTGTCAGCACCGGCAGATAGCGGGCGATCACGATTCCCAGCGCAATCAGCAACGGCAGCAGGATGATCAGGGAGCAGAACCAGCAGCCCAGCACTTTAATCCGGCGTTTCCGCAGCAGCTTCGGCTGCTCCAGCACCAGCGCGTGCCGGTCCCCGCTGTGGAAGCCGATACCGATGCACAGCAGGAGCAGCGTGCCCGCCAGGATCATGGCCAGATAGCCCACGCCCGTCATCAGGTCTCCGCCGCCGAAATCCTTGACAAGCCGCATCAGGGTAAAACCGTCCATGTTCCCGGAAATATGCTTCCAGGCAATCACCAGGGACGCGATCAGCGGCGCGCTCCAGCACAGCATCATCCCGCAGCGCTTCAGCCCGTACGCCAGCTTTTTTCCGTATCCGGTCGCATCCCCAAGCTTCCGGCTGAACAGGCTGCCGCCCTCCAGCGCGTCCTGCATGGCTCCCGCCGCGTTCACCCGGGCAGGCAGCATCAGCAGCAGCCAGAAGGGAACGGCCAGCAGCGCCAGCAGCCGCAGGCTTCCGCTTGTCAGAAAGAGCAGGGGCGTCAGCGCGGCCAGTGTGAGACACGCCTCCACCAGCCAGAACTTCGCTGCTGCGCCCGGTTTGCCGAAAAACACCTGAAAGGCTCTCTGAAAAGCTGTTCTGATCATCTGTGATTCCTCTCTGTTCTGTGATATATCTTCTTTCCGTTCCTCAGCCGTTATCCCCGCCGTCTCCGGCGGCAGGAGAAGTTTCCTTTGCCGGCGCTTCAGCAGCCTCCAGCGTGAAGCGGAAGGCCGCGCCGGTTTCCGTATCCAGCAGGCGGATGCTCTGATGATGCATCTCCAGCACCCGCTTGCAGATGCTCAGCCCCAGGCCGGTTCCCTTGCCGGCCGTATGAGCCCGGTCCGCCGTGAAGAACCGGTCAAAGATCTTGTCCCGGTCCTCCTTCGGAATGCCGATGCCGCTGTCCCGCACCGTGATTTCAGCCGTTTCTCCGTTCACCGCGCTGGACAGGACGATCTCCCCGCCCCCGCCGGTAAACTTGATCGCATTGTCCAGCAGGTTGATCACGACCTCCTCGATCCTGCTGCTGTCCGCCCGGACCCAGCAGGGGTCCGGATCGCATTCGCAGGAAGCCTCGATGCCCTTCTCCTCCAGGTCGTTCATCCGGCGGATCACCGCCCGGCGGAGCATTTCGTTGATATCAAACACAGACCAGTCCGGCTCCGCGCCGTCCCTTTCGAGGCGGCTCAGCTCCAGCAGCTCGCCCACGAGGCCTGACAGCCGTTTGCTCTCATCCGCCACCAGGCGCAGGTACTTCGGCTGCTCCTCCGCAGGAATGACGCCGTCCGCCATGCCTTCCGCGAAGCCCCGGATGCTGGTGATCGGGCTGCGCAGCTCGTGGCTCACGTTCGCCACAAACTCCCGGCGGCTTTCCTCCACGCCCTGGAGTTTTTGGGCCATTGTATTGAAGGCCCTGTTGACCTCCCGCAGCTCCCGGTGTCCCTTCGTCTCGTCCAGGCGGACCGTGAAATCACCCTCCGCCATGGCGCCTGTCGCTTCCGTCATGCTCCTGAGCGGTTTCAGAACCGACCGGACCAGGAAGAAAACCGCCACGCCGGAAACCAGGATCACCGCCGCGGCGATCAGGCTGACGCGCAGCAGCAGCGCCGTCAGGCCGGACTCGATCCGCTGCGCCTTCGTCTGAATGAACACCGCGCCGGTCACATACCCGTTCCGCGTGAAGGGCACCCCGACCGTGAAGGTCGGGTTCTCCCCGCTGCGGGACTGCAGCCGGATTGTTTCCCCGCCGAGAATCCTCCGCAGCGCCTCGTTGATTTCCGTCCCGGAGAGGGAGGCCACAAAGTCCGGATCCTCGCTCCAGGCTGTCTGCAGGTTATCCATGACCCTGCCCCACCGGTCCACCACGGCGATATAGGCGCCGAACTCGTCGTTCACCTGCTTGGCCTTCCGGTTCAGGTAAAGCCGCCCCGTCGAATTGCCGAGAAAGCTGTCCAGCGCGCTGCCGGAATTTCCGGCCGCCAGGTACGCGATATCCTCCGCCTGGGTGATCAGGTAATCGAGCCGCGCGTTGATCTGCTGGTCGCGCAGCGTCAGCCAGCTGACCACGGACAGGCAGACCGTCGTCAGGATGATCGCCGTCATCACGACCGCCATAATACGTGTAAACATCTTGCTCCTCTGTCAGCCCGGCTCAGTCCCGGGTGGAGAATTTATAGCCTACGCCGCGCACGGTATGCAGCGTCCATCCGTACTTTTCGCTGTCGGGTAGCTTTTCGCGCAGCCGCTTGATATGCACGTCCACCGTCCGGCTGTCCCCGAAAAAGTCATAGCCCCAGACCTGCCGGAGCAGCTGCTCCCGGGTAAAAACCTGATTCGGATGGGATGCCAGGAAGTACAGCACCTCCAGCTCCTTGGGCGGCATCTCCAGCCGCACCCCGCCGTAGCGGGCGTCATATTCCTTCAGGCTGACCGTCAGCCCCGGATATGTCAGGTCCGTGGAGGCAGTCTCCTCCTCCCCGCCCTGGGTCCGGCGGAGCACGGCCTTCACCCGGGCCACCATTTCCTTTCCGTCAAAAGGCTTCGTGATATAGTCATCCGCGCCGAGCTCGAGGCCCAGCACCTTGTCGATCGTATCGTCCCGGGCGGTCAGCATGATCACCGGAATGTTTCCGGCCTTCCGGACCGCCTTCAGCACCTGGAACCCGTCCTGTCCCGGCAGCATCACGTCCAGCAGCATCAGATCCGGCGGCAGCCGGAGGAATTCCTCCAGGGCTCTGTCTCCCCGGTCCGCGGTCCGGACGGCATACCCTTCCTTTTCCAGGTACAGTCTGACCAGCTGGCTGATGCTGGGATCGTCGTCCGCCACCAGGATTTCCGGTTTGTCCTTCATCGCCTTCACCTTCCTATTTCAGCGTAACCACCGTCACACCGGTTTCGCCCTCTCCGTACACGCCCAGCCGGAAGCTCTTCACATGCCTGTTCTTCCGCAGATCCTGCTGGATGCCCGAGCGCAGCACGCCGGTTCCCTTGCCGTGAATGATATAAACCTCGTTCAGTCCGGCCAGCACTGCCTCGTCCAGATAGATTTCCACCGCGGAGAGCGCCTCCTCCAGCGCCATGCCGCGCACGTCGCACTCCGTGGGCACGGTCCGGGTCATCGCGCCTGTTTTCGCCCTCACCACGGCCGCGCTCTTCTTCGGCGCCTCCTGCTTCAGGCGCAGCTGAGCGAGCGGCGCCTTGAACTTCATGGCGCCGGCCTGCAGCTGCACCTCGCCCTTGTCATCCGGTTCGGCCAGCACCGTTCCGTCCACTCCGAGGGACAGGATTTTCACCAGATCGCCCGGATGCACCGTCTTCGGCGCGTCGGAGCTTTCCGTATCCGCCTTCTTCAGGCCTTCGGACAGATCGTCGATTCCCCGATCCAGCTGCTTCCGCAGATCGCTGACGGAGGTTTCGCCCTGGGACGCGTTTTTCTTCATCCGCTTAAGCTCGGAGATAATGTTTTCGCTCTCCCGCCGGGCCTGCTCCAGGATGCGCTTCGCGTCCTCCCGGGCCTTCCGCAGGGACTGCTCGCGGCGGTCCTCCATCTCCCTGCGCAGTTTTTCCGCCTCGTTGCGCAGCCGGATCGTTTCCTTGCTGGCCTCCTGCGCGATTTCCCGTTCCCGCTCCGCCACCTGCCGGTGGTACTCCGCGTTCGCGATCACGTCCTCAAAGCGCACCGCGTCGCCGCTCAGCAGCTTCTTCGCCGCTTCGATCAGGTTTTCCGGCAGTCCCAGCCGCCGACTGATCTCAAACGCGTTGCTCTTCCCGGGCACGCCGATGGAAAGCCGGTAGGTCGGCCGCAGGGTTTCCACGTCAAACTCCACCGAGGCGTTCTCCACGCCCTTGGTGGTCAGCGCGAAGACCTTCAGCTCGCTGTAGTGGGTGGTCGCGACGGTGCGCACCCGGATGTGGAGCAGCCGCGTCAGAATGCTCTGGGCCAGGGCCGCGCCCTCCGTCGGATCCGTTCCGGCGCCCAGCTCGTCAAACAGCACCAGGTCCCTGGGCGTGACCTCGCGCATGATCGTCACGATATTCGTCATATGGCCGGAGAAGGTGGACAGGCTCTGCTCGATGCTCTGCTCGTCGCCGATATCCGCGAAAACCTGCTCGAACACCGCCAGCTCCGTCCCCAGATCCGCCGGCACCTGCAGCCCCGCCTGGGCCATCAGGGTCAGCAGCCCGATCGTCTTCAGCGTGACAGTCTTGCCGCCGGTGTTGGGGCCCGTCACCACCAGGGTGGTGAACTCCCGGCCCAGCCAGATCGTGCTGGGCACCACCTGCTCCGGATCGATCAGGGGATGCCTGCCCCGGATAATATGCAGATAGCCGTCCCGGTTCATTTTCGGCGCTACGCAGACGAGCCGCCGGCTCAGCAGGCCCTTGGCAAAGATGAAGTCCAGCTCGCTCAGCAGGTCCACCGTTTCCCGCATCTGCGCGGCGTACGGCGCCGCCTCTGCCGTCAGCGCGGCCAGGATCCGGGCAATCTCCTGCTGCTCCTTCAGCTCCCACTGCTTCAGCTCGTTGCCCATTTCCACGGCCACCATGGGCTCAATGAACAACGTCGCACCGGAGGAGGACTGGTCGTGCACCAGGCCCGGCACGCTGGAGCGGTATTCCGCCCGCACGGGCAGCACGTACCGGTCGTTCCGCACGGTGATGATCGGATCCTGCAGCACCTTCTGCATCGCGGCGGAGCGGATCATCTGGTTCAGGCGCTCCTTGATGCGCTCCTGGGCGCCGCGCAGGTGGCGGCGGATATTCATCAGCTCGGAGGAAGCCCGGTCCGCGATCTCATCCTCGGACAGGATTGCGTCGGTAATATCCTTTTCCAGGTTCCGGGAGGTGAACAGCCTCTCGCCCTTCGCCCGGAGCAGCGGCGTGTTCTCCCGATCCGTCACCAGGGCATCCCGGGCGGAGCGGCTGGCGCGCAGCATTTCCGCAACGTTCAGCAGCATGCCGGCGGACAGGGTGCCGCCCTTCTCGCAGATCGACAGCGCGGGGCGCACGTCCGGGAAGGCCGCCATCGGATGGCCGCCCACGTACCGTAGGATCACCGCCGCCTCCTCCGTTTCCGCCTGCGCGGCTTCCACGGAGGGCAGATCGTCGTAAGGGGTCAGCTCCCGGCATTTGTCCGCGCCTGTTTCCGTCAGCGCGCCTTCCGCCAGCATTTCCCGGATCCGGGTGAACTCCAGCACCCGCAGTGTTTTCTCCGTCATCATGTGAATGCTTCTCCTTTGTTTACAGCACCGGACGGTTCCAGTGCCCGGAGGTTGCCTCCAGGCCTGTCCTGCGGCGGCTCCGGGCGCTCCGGATGATTTCCTCCGCATCCCGGCCCGTCTCCGTCGTCAGCTCAACCAGCTGATAGTTCTCCTGCTTGTCCAGCAGGTCCGTCGGCAGGGTGTTCATCAGCCGGACCAGGCAGCCCTCCGGCAGCCGCTGCCGCAGCAGCGGGAAGCTGTAGCCCCGCCGGTCGGTCAGTTCCTTGCCTTCCAGGGCTTCCGCCCGCTTCTCATCGCACATGCGGCAGTCCCTGTGCCCCTGCGACAGCCCCAGCGCTGTCCGCGCCGGGCAGTGATGCAGGATCATCAGCTGGGTCCTGCCGTAAACCGGCGCCAGAACCGGCGGTTTTCCAGCCGTCAGCGCCGCCCATTCCTTCCCGGTCAGCTCCGGGGAGGCGGTGACGAAGGCGCAGCCCTGCTCCAACAGCAGCGCGGCCGCCTGCCGGTTCATCACCGGAATGCCGCTTCCGGCGCCGAAGGGCACCGGCCACTGCCTTCCCAGCTGGCCCACGTTGCCGAGCATCAGCCCGCCGAGCTTTTCCCGCCACCGTTCCGTCAGGCCCTGCAGCATATCAAGCGCCGCTTCCTCGCAGACGTCCGGAAGCCGCAGCCAGTCGCCCGCCGGCATGTCCGCCATCAGTCCCTCGAGAGCTTCCTCCCGGAAATCCTCCGGATACCAGACAACCCGGAAGCCCCCGGCCCGTGCCGCTTCCGCCTGCTCCCGGGTCCGCACCACCGCCGTGGGCGGCACCTCCCCGGCCGGCAGGCTGATCTCCGTCGGCGCGTCCGCGGCTTCCTCCGCCGCGGCGGTTATGTCATCTCTGTTCTCAAAAGCCCGGATCCGGGCCTCCGCCAGCCGCTCAAGCGCTTCCCGGCGCAGGCTGTTGACGGCGGATACCGGCACGAAGGCATTCCGGGTTTCCGCCTCCGCGGTCCGGGGCACGAAGGCCGTGTCGCCGGTTTTACGCAGACTCCGGATCAGCTCCTCCGGCTCCGCGGCCCGGGTCCGTGCCTCCTGCACCGTTTCTCCCCGCACCGTGACCGTGCTTTCGCCGTCCGTGGCCGTCAGCTCCAGCGCCTCTCCGGGAACCGCCCGGATATACAGGTCCGCCGGAACCTGCCGGAGGGGCATGCCCTGCACCTCCGCCAGCTGCCGCGCGTCCGTCAGGCGCCGGACCGTGTCCCCGGTCCGTACCCGCAGGTCCGGCCGGAGGCGCAGCATCGCCGTTCTGCCTGCCGGCACCTCCGGCCCGGCGTAAATCATCTCGCCGATTTCCCGGTCCCGGCTCAGCACAAGCCCGTCCCCGTCATGCAGCGTCCGGGTCACCCGCACCTGCGCCAGGTTTCCGGAAACCTTCTCCACGCTGCCCAGCGGCAGCCCCTGATGGTTCACGCGCTCCGGATCGATCACACCCGCGTCCTCGCAGCCGAAGGCGTAGCCGCGCATCAGCCCGCCGCGGTTGAAGATCTGCAGCAGGCCTTCCTTTTCTCTTTCATCCGCCGGTCGGAAGTTCCCCTGCCGGATTCCGTCCAGCCCCCTGCGGTAGGACGACGCCACAACGCCCACATATTCCGGGCGTTTCAGCCGCCCCTCCAGCTTGACGGAGGCGACACCGGCCTCCGCGAGTGCCGGCAGATCATCCCGCAGGCACACGTCCCGCGGGCTCAGCCAGGCGCCGGTTCTGCCGTCCAGCGTATAGGTCATGCGGCAGGGCTGGGCGCACCGTCCCCGGTTGCCGCTCCGTTCCCCCACCATGCTGGAAAACAGGCACAGGCCGCTGGCTGCAACGCACTGGGCCCCGTGTCCGAACACTTCTATCTCAACCGGTTCCCTGCAGCACAGCCGGATCTCATCGAGGGAGCATTCCCGGGCCAGCACGACCCGGCCGGCTCCCATGCTCCTGCACCAGCGGACGCCGGTCCGGTTGTGGATCGCCATCTGGGTACTGATGTGCACCGGCAGCTCCGGAAAGCGTTTCCGGATCAGCCGCAGGGCGCCCAGGTCCTGAATCAGCAGAGCGTCCGCGTGCAGATCCCGCAGCAGCTTCAGCACCTCCAGCAACTCCGGAAGTTCGGCATCCTTCATCAGGATATTCACCGTCACATGCACCCGCATGTGACGAAGATGCGCAAAACGGATAGCCTCCGCCAGCTCCTCCCGGCTGAAGTTTCCCGCTCCCGCCCGGGCGCTGAAGGCCGTATAGCCCAGATAAACCGCGTCGGCTCCGGCGGCGTTCGCCCGCTCCAGGGCAGCCCGGTTGCCCGCAGGCGCCAGATTCTCCATATGCAGCCTCCCGCTTACGCCTTCCGCATGGCTTCCATCTGACGCCGGAGCAGATTGTTCTCATCCTGCGCCTTCATCAGCTCATCCGCCAGATTGAAGCAGGTCAGCAGCGCTGTCTGGGCGGAGGGCAGGTTGGTCACCGCGGCTGTCTCACTCAGCCTGCGGTCCACATATTCCGCCACCCGGCGCACATGCTCCGGCGGATCGGAGGAAACCAGCGACCAGCTTTTCCCGGCTACGTTGACTGTAATCCGCTTCTTTTCCATTCCTGTTCTCCCTTCACCGCCGCGCGGTGTATTGTCCGTAATATGACACGCGCGGAAAGGTGTCCCCTTTCCGCGCGGCAGATTCATACCAGCTGGTCAAACGGATAAACTTCCCCGAAGGTGTCCACCCGGACGGAAGCCATGACCTGGGGCTCCAGGGGCTTGTCCTGGGCATTCCGGGGTGTGTTGACGATGTCCTCCGCCACGTCCATGCCCTCCAGCACCTTGCCGAAGGCGGCGTACTGGCCGTCCAGATGCGGGCTGTCGCTGGTCATGATGAAGAACTGGGACCCGGCCGAGTCAGGCGCCATGCTGCGCGCCATGCTCAGCACGCCGTAGGTGTGCTTCAGGGGATTCGGCACGCCGTTGGCCGCGAACTCGCCCTTGATGTTGTATCCGGGGCCGCCGTAGCCCATGCCTTTCGGATCGCCGCCCTGGATCATGAATCCGGGAATAACCCGGTGAAAAATGACGCCGTCATAAAAACCGCTGTTTGCCAGCGCGACGAAATTACCCACGGACTGAGGCGCGATCTCGGGATAAAGCTCTCCCTTCATTTCCCGGCTGTCCTGCATGGTTATCACAAATACCGGCTTCTGTGCCATATGTCTTTCCTCCTTCAGTTCAAGCGCCGCGGCCGGCGGAAACCAGCCTGCGCTTTCTCCAAAAACAGATATATTTTACCAGTATTTTCGCATTCACGCAAGTTCTTTGACATTCACCCGCAAAGCCGGTATAATCTCGGTACCCGATTCGCCGGCAAACGGCCGCCCGAAACGGCGGAAAACGCGCTGACCGGCAGGAAAGGAAGAATCCGCATGACCATCGTTCACCCCTCCGAGCCCGTGAACGGCCTGAACCCGGAGGATGTATTCTACGCCATTGACGATCTGGGCACCCAGACCGGTTATGCCTATATCCTTTATCAGCTGCAGCCCGGGCTTTATCCGGACTGCCCGGTGAACCTGTATTTTTCCCTGGAGGGGGATGTTTCCTCCCGCTATCTGCTCTTCGGCGCCCTGGTTGCCCGGGCCCGGATCCTGCAGAACGTGAACCCCCAGCTGCGTGCCCGGCTGTACACCAGCCTTTCCCCTGCGGACACCCAGATGAAGGAGTTTTATCTCCATAACGGCTTTGACTGCGAGGAGACGGATGACATCCTGCAGCTGGCCATTCCCTTCGGGGACGGGCGGATTCCCATGAGCTGCACGGTCGCTCCCACGCCGCTGAATACCTGGGACGAGCAGAACCAGCTGATCTACCGTCTCCAGATGAATGACATCACCTTTGTGGATCTGAATTATCTGAACAGCCTGATGCGCATGCCCCATTTCATGACCCTGGGCCTCTACCGGAACGCCATGCTGATCGGCGAGGTGATCATGGCCGGCCAGGGAGCGGACTGCGAGCTGGTCGCCATCTATATCGAGCCCTCCAGCCGCCAGCAGGGCATGGGCAAGGCTCTGCTGCACCGGATGATGGCCATCATGGCGGCGGAAGGCGTGACCCGTGTCACCACCCGGATCATGAGCCGCAGCATCCCCCAGCAGCGCCTGATGAACGATTTCGGCGCCACGGTGCTCGGCGTCAACATGATCTTCCCCGGGATGTACCTTTCCTGATCCCGGATCCGTACTGTATACTGCGCAGCCGCTCCCGCCGGAGCGGCTGTTTCTCTGTGACGGAACTTTTCCTTTTAAACGGAAGCCGGAAGTGGTATAATCCGGAGGCATGAAAACTGAAGGGACGGTTGCATATGCCTTCCAAAGAGAAAAAAAGCAAAAATGACAGCTCGTTTTCCCCGGACAGCCTCTATATCAACCGTGATCTGAGCTGGCTGGCCTTCAACCGGCGCGTGCTGCTGGAAGCTGCCGACGCCGGCGTTCCCCTGCTGGAGCGGCTCAAGTTCCTGATGATCTATCAGTCCAATCTGGAGGAATTCTGCCGGGTCCGCCTCGGCGTCCTGACTCACCGGGCCCTGCTGGATCCGGACCGGAAGGATCCGCTTTCCGGCATGCTTCCCGATGCCCAGATCAATGAGGTGCTGCGCGTCGTCCGGGAGGAGGCGCCCCAGGTGGAAAGCATCTGGAAGGGCATCCGGGAGGAGCTTCACGTCAATAAAGTGGACATTCTGGACTTCAAGAAGATCAGCAAGGTGGATGAGCTGATGAGCAAGAAGCTCTTCGGCGACATCCGGGATCTGCTGTTCCCGAAGCTGATCAGCATGGACCAGCCGCTCCCCTTCCTGTGGGACGGCGAGTCCAACATCATCGCCTTCCTGGGCCGCGGCACGGAGCAGAAGCTGTGCGTCATCCCGCTGCACCGTGTCCCCCCGTATCTGAGTTTTGAAATCGACGGCTGCCAGAAGATTGTGCCGACCGATCAGCTGGTGCGGCATTTCCTGCCGCTGCTGCTGAAAAAGGAAAACGTGATCCAGTCCGCCATCGTGGCGGTCACCCGGAACGCGGACGTCTTCCTGTCGGAAATGGAGGAACGCGCTGACGACAGCCTGCCCGACAAGGTTGCCGGCATGCTGTCCAAGCGGAAGCGGGAGATGCCTGTGCGGGTGCGCGTCTGCGGCAAGCTGACGGAAGCCTCCCTGGCCGTGCTGGTCCGGAAGCTCCGCATCCCGGAGAACCGGGTCTTCCCGCAGACCATTCCCTTCGATCTGTCCTTCCGCTCCAGCATCGGCGGGCCCGCCGGCTTCCGGTATCCGGAGCGCAGGTCCTCCCGGGATATCGGTCTGAAAAAGGGCGAATACTTCGATTATATTGAGAAGCACGACCTGCTGATGAGCTTCCCCTTCCAGAGCATGACCTCCTTTGTCGACCTGATTTACGAGGCAGCCGACAATCCGGACGTCGTTTCGATCAAGATCACCCTGTACCGCATGTCCTCCAGCAGCAAGATTGCCGCCGCCCTGGCCTACGCGGCCGACCGCGGCAAGGGCGTGCTGTGCCTGCTGGAGCTGCGGGCCCGCTTTGACGAACAGAACAACATCGACTACTCCGAGCTGCTGGAGGACGCGGGCTGCCGCGTCATCTACGGCCTGCCGGAGCGCAAGGTGCACAGCAAGCTCTGCGTCATCACCCGCCGCCAGGGCAGCAGCCTGAGCTATATCACCCAGGTCGGCACCGGCAACTATAACGAGGTGACCGGCGAGCAGTACACCGACCTTTCCCTGATCACCGCCCGGGAGCAGGTGGGCCGGGACGCCGAGGCGGTCTTTGAGGCCCTCGCCGCCGGGGAAATCCCGCCGGAAACCAGGGAACTGTGGGTCGCGCCGCTCACCTTCAAGCCCCGGGTTCTGGAGCTGCTGGACCGGGAGCTGGCCAAGGGGGAGAACGGGCATGTCGCCATCAAGATCAACGCCATCAATAATATTGACGTCATGGAAAAGCTGGTTCAGTGCTCCCAGGCCGGCGTGAAGGTGGAGCTGTTTGTCCGCGGCATCTGCGCCCTGCGCCCCGGCGTGCCCGGCATGACGGAGAACATCACGATCGTCAGCGTCGTCGGGCGCTGGCTGGAGCATTCCCGGATCTACAGCTTCGGCGACGGAGCGGATCAGCGCCTGTTCATCGGCTCCGGCGACCTGCTGAACCGGAATCTGGAGCAGCGCGTGGAGGCGCTGATCGAGGCGGTCACCCCGGATACCCGGGAGCAGCTCAACACGATTCTGGACGCGCTCCGGAACGACCGGGAAAAGGGCTGGCTGATGCATTCCGACGGCACCTATACCCGCCGGGAGGACGGCTCCGGCACTTCCTCCCAGGAAGCGCTGTACCGCATCTTCAGCGCTTACCGCGTGAACCGTCAGGAGGAGACTGACGGGAAGAAGACAGCCGGAACCCCGGCCGCGGCACCCGCGCCGAAGAAAGGGCTCCGGGGCCTGCTGGCCCGGCTGTTCGGGTGACACGGCAGTGCTTTATATGAAGCCGCCGCCGCTCTTTGCGGCGGCGGCTGATTTATGGCTGTAAATTTCTTGACGAAAGAAGCACAAAAGAATATAATCCTTTCATCTGTGTTTCAAGAAGGAGGAAACGATCGACATGAAATCCAAAGGAAAGCGCGGCAGCAAAACCGGTTCCATTGTCGCGCTGTGCATCGTGCTTGTGATCACGATCGCGCTGGGCGTGATCGGCGTCACCGGCCTGAGCCTGCCGCCCCGGGGCCTGTACAAGGTGCTCCCCTGGCTGCCTACTACGAATGCTGACAACTGGCCCGCGTCCCTGTCTCTCGGCCTGGACCTGCGGGGCGGTATGTATGTGGAATATTCCGCCAAGGCGCCCGCTGGCTCCGAAGCCAGCTTTGACGAGCTGATGAACGGCACCATGAGCATCATCACCGAGCGCCTGAGCGACAAGGGCTTCAACGAAGTCAACGTGCAGCGCATCGGCACCGACGGAATCCGCGTTGAAATTCCGGACGTGCAGGATGATACCGTGCTGGACCTGATCGGCGCCGCCGCCAAGCTGGAGTTCAAGGATCCCAGCGGCGAGGTCTTCATGACCGGCGACCTGGTCAAGACCGCCAGCTACTACTATGCCGACGGCGATCATCAGATTGCCTTCACCCTGACGGACGAGGGTTCCAAAATCTTCGGCGACATGACCGCTGCCTCCATCGGCAAGACGCTGTCCATCTATCTGGATGACGAGCTGCTGATCGCCCCGACGGTCCAGTCCGCCATCACCAACGGCTCCGGTGTGATCAACGGTCTGGGCTCCGCCGAGCGCGCTTCCACCATCGCTGCCAAGATACAGTCCGGCGCCCTGCCGCTGGAGCTGACACAGCAGAAGGTTGACAAGGTTTCCGCCACCCTGGGTCAGGACGCGGTTTCCTCCTCCGTGCGCGCCGCCATCATCGGCATCCTGCTGATCATGGTCCTGCTGATCCTCCGCTACCGTCTGAACGGCGTGGTGGCTTCCTGGGCCCTGACGCTGTACATCATTCTCCTGTTCATGTTCATTGCCGTTTTCCACATCCAGCTGACCCTGCCGGGTCTTGCCGGCGTGGTGCTGGGCATCGGTATGGCCGTGGACGCTAACGTCATCATCTTCGAGCGCTTCAATGAGGAAACCCGCAAGGGCCGCTCCGTAAAGGCCTCCGTCCGCGCGGGCTTCAAGAACGCCATGAGCGCCGTACTGGATGCCAACGTGACCACCCTGATCGCCGCCATCGTGCTGCTGATCTTCGGCACCGGTTCCATCCAGGGCTTCGCCAAGACCCTGCTGCTGGGCGTTGTGGTTTCCATGCTCAGCGCCATCCTGATCACCCGCTTCCTGATGAACCGCTTTGTGAATGCCGGCGCCACCAGCGTTTCGCTGTACACCAAAGCGGCAGCTGGAAAGGAGGTTGAGGCGTAATGACGATCAAGAATCATTCCAAAGTCTGCCTGATCATTTCCGCCGCGATTATCTGTGTGGCACTGGTCCTGACCATCTTCGGCCACGGCGTAAACCTGGGTATCGACTTCGAGGGCGGCCTTTCCATGCAGTATGACCTGAAGCAGGCCATCGCCAAGGGCGACGTGGAAGCCGTTCTGGACGGCATGAACATTCAGTCCTACACCGTTACGGTGCAGGGCTCCGGCGACAACGAGGCCAACATCCGCATCAAGGATGTGGCCCAGGACGACATTCAGAACATTCAGGCCGCCTTTGAGACAGGCATCAGGGAAAAGTATCCGGACGCCGAGGTTGTCGGCGACGTGAACTATGTCGGCCCCGTGGCCGGCGCCACGCTGGTCAAGAACGCGGTGCTGTCCGTGCTGATCGCGGCCGTGCTGATGCTGATCTATATCGCGATCCGGTTCGACCTGAACAGCGGTCTTTCCGCCGTGTTCGGTCTGATCCATGACGTGCTGATCATGCTGAGCTTCATGGTCATCTTCCGGGCTGTGATCCAGATGAACTCTTCCTTCATCGCCGCGGCGCTGACCATCGTGGGTTATTCCATCAACAACACCATCGTGATCTTCGACCGGATCCGTGAAAACGCAAAGAAGCTGCCCACCACCGCCAAGGAAGAGGTCGCGAACCTCTCCGTGAAGGAAAGCCTGGGCCGCACCGTGCTGACCACCCTGACCACGCTGATCACCATCGTTGCCCTGTGCATTCTGGGCGTTCCCAGCATCCGCGAGTTCGCCCTCCCGATCATCGTCGGTATCCTGAGCGGCGTTTACAGCGCCAACCTGATCAATCCCTATATCTGGGCTGCCCTGGAGGAAAAGCGCCAGGCGCGCAAAGCCAGGGCCTGATGCAGGTTTTTACGAGGAGGGGCTGCGTGACGCAGTCCCTCCTTCCCTATTTATCCGGACTATACTGGAGGATCTATGCTTTCTTTTGTTCAGCGCTGCAGTGAAGACCGCACACCCCTGGGCGCCCTGCCCGGATGGATGTCCGCGCTGCTGCGCGCCCGGGGGATGGATACGGAGGAGAAGGCGCAGCGTTTTCTGCACCCCTCCCTGAAGGATTTCCACGATCCCTTCGCCCTGCAGGATATGGACAAGGCCGTCAGCCTGATCCGGAAAGCCCTGGATGAGCACCGGCGGATTCTCGTCTACGGGGATTATGACGTGGACGGAGTCTGCGCCTCCTCCATCATGGCGGAAACCCTGCGGGATCTGGGCGGGGACGCGGAGGTCCGGATTCCCCTGCGCCACAGCGAAGGCTACGGTCTGCATGAGGATCTTGTCCGGGCGGCCGCGAAATCCTTCAGTCTGCTGATCACGGTGGACTGCGGCATCACGAACGCAAAGGAAGTGGCCCTGGCCAAAACCCTGGGCCTTGACGTGATCATCACGGATCACCACGAGCCTCCCGAAACGCTTCCGCCGGCCGACGCGGTGATGGATCCCCTGCTGGGAAACTATCCCTTCCGCCGCCTGTGCGGCGCGGGCGTCGCCCTGAAGGTATGCCAGGCGCTGCAGGGTATGGAAGGCGTGGAGAAGCGCCTGGATCTGGCCGCCCTGGCCACCGTGGCGGACGTCGTTCCCCTGGTGGATGAAAACCGGATCATTGTCCGGGAGGGCATGCTCCGCATGGTCGATTCCCCCCGTCCGGGGCTCCGGGCCCTGATCAGCACCGCCGGCATTACGCCGCCGCTGCGGTCGGAGCACCTGGCCTTCAGGCTGGGGCCCCGGCTCAATGCCGCCGGGCGTCTGGAGGACGCGATGCAGGGGGTGGAGCTGCTGACCACCGTTGATCCGGTTTACGCCCTGGCCATCGCGCAGCATCTGGAGGAGAACAACAGCCTCCGGCAGCAGGCTGAACAGGAGATCCTGGCCCTGGCCCGGAAGCAGGCGGAGAAGGAAACCGATTTCCGGGAGGACCGGATTATCATCGTCACGGGAGAGGGCTGGAACAGCGGCCTGATCGGGCTCGTGGCAGGCAAGCTCTGCGAGCGGTACCATTTTCCCGTCATTGTGCTCAGCCTGCAGGGCGAGAACGCGGTGGGCAGCTGCCGTTCCATTCCCGGTGTCAATATCTATCAGATGCTGAGCCGCTGCAGCGACCTCTTTGTCCGCTTCGGCGGCCATGAGCAAGCCGCCGGCCTGACGATTCCGGTTCCCTTGATTCCGGAGCTCCGCCGTCGGCTGAACCTGGTCATCCGCCAGGAAACTGACGACGCGGTTTTTCTCCCCTCGCTGGAATACGATCTGTCCGTCCCCTTCCGGGAGCTGACCCTGGACAGTCTGGATCTGCTGGATGCCCTGGAGCCTACGGGCTGCGGCAATCCCGCTCCGGTCTTCCTGGTTTCGGACGCCTGTATTCAGGAAAAGCGCCGCGTCGGCGCGGACCGGACCCATCTGAAGCTCTCCCTGCTTGACGGCGGGAACACCCTGCTGAACGGTATCGCCTTCTTCATGGGCGATGAGGCGGACAAGGGCTATAACAGGGCGGACGCGCTGTACACCCCCGCCCGGAACGAGTATCTCGGCCGGGTTTCCGTGCAGCTCCGGGTGCAGGCTCTGCGGCCCGCCGCCGGAGGCCGGATTCTGCCCCCTGAACAGGTCTGTTTTCGCTCTCTTTTGCAGGAAATCCCTGCTCTGACGGCGAAAAAGGATTCCATTACGCCTCTGCCGGCAGTGACCCGGACCGCGGCCCTGACCGCCCTCCGGCAGCCCTTCGGTGTGCTCGCCCTGACGCGCAGCGGCCGTACCGCCGCGGAATGGTCCCGGGAAAGCGGCGCCGATCTCTGCATCGGCGAAACGGAGGATCCCAGAGGCTTCTCCTGCGTCCTGCTGGCCTGGCGGCCGGAAGCGCTGAAGGATCAGTGGCGGCGCATCCTCCTGGCGGACGGCGAACCGCTGCCTGGGGAAGCGGAGCTGCTTCGCAGTCTCTGCCCCCATGCGGAGATCACCGTGCTGAAGGGCGTCCCCGGTCCGGCGGAAGCGCTGAAAACCGTGCGTCTGACAGATGACCAACTGCGGGAGGTCTACCGGGCCGTCCGGAGCCGGGCCTTCGGCAGCGCGGAGGAGCTTGCCGGGGCAGTCGGCCTCAGCTGGCAGCAGATCCTGATCGCGCTGCAGGCCTTTGCCGAAACCCGTCTGGTGAACGTTTCCTGGGAGCCCTTTACCCTCACCCCGGTCATTCCTGCCGTGAAATGCTCCATGAACGACAGCCCGCTGATCCGGTATCTGCGGGAGTCTCTGACATAAATACTCCTGAAAGGAGGATGAAACCATGGCCTTTACCGCTTATGAAGCGATGCCCCTGGATCAGATGCTGAACCGCATTCAGAAATATCACCCCGGCGACGGCTACAAGCTTGTGGAAAAGGCCTGGCATTTTGCCGAGCAGGCGCATGCCGGCCAGATCCGTAAAAGCGGAGAGCCTTATTTCATCCATCCGTGCCTCGTCGCAAGCATCCTGACGGAGCTGATGATCGATCCGCCCACCATCGCGGCCGGTCTGCTTCACGACACTGTGGAGGACTGCGACAAAATTTCCCTGGAGAATATCCGCCGTGAATTCGGTGATGAGGTCGCGGAGCTCGTGGACGGCGTCACCAAACTGAACAAGCTGGATTTCGCCAACCGGGAGGAGGCCCAGGCGGAAAGCCTGCGCAAGATGATCCTGGCCATGTCCAAGGATATCCGCGTCGTGCTGATCAAGCTGGCGGACCGGCTTCACAACATGCGCACCCTCCGCTTCCAGGCCCCGGACCGGCAGAAGGCCATTGCCCGGGAAACCCTCGATATCTACGCGCCTCTGGCGCACCGCCTCGGCGTCTATGCCCTGAAGTCCGAACTGGAGGATCTTTCCCTGAAATATCTGGATCCGGACGGCTACAACCAGATTGTTCACCTGGTCGGCATGAAGCGGGCGGAGCGGGAGGAAAGCATCCGGCTGGTCATTGACGAGCTCAGCGAGCGGCTGGACCAGCAGGGGATTCACTTCGACATCGACGGGCGGTCCAAGCACTTCTACTCGATCTACCGGAAGATGATCCTGCAGAACAAGCCCTTTGACCAGATCTATGATCTGATCGCGATCCGGGTCATCGTGGATACGATTCCGGACTGCTACACCGTTCTGGGCATCGTCCATACGCTCTGGAACCAGGTGCCCGGCCGTTTCAAGGACTATATTTCCGTTCCGAAGGCCAACATGTACCAGTCCCTGCACACCACTGTCGTCGGCGGCCGCAAGATCCCCTTCCCCTTTGAGGTGCAGATCCGCACCTGGGAGATGCACCGGATCGCGGAATACGGCATCGCCGCCCACTGGCGCTACAAGGAAGGCTCCGCTGCCGACAATCTGGACAACAAGCTTTTCTGGGTCCGCCAGATGCTGGACTGGCAGACGGAAACCCGGGATTCCAAGGAATTCCTGGATACGCTGAAGACGGATCTTTTCTCTGAGGAGGTCTTCCTCTTCACCCCCAAGGGGGACGTCATTTCCATGCCCAAGGGCGCGACACCCCTGGACTTTGCCTACCGCATCCACAGCGCCGTCGGCAACAAGTGCGTCGGCGCCCGCATCAACGGCAAGATTTTCCCGCTGGATACGCCGCTGGAAACCGGCGACCGGGTGGAGATCATCACCTCCGCCTCCAGCAAGGGCCCCAGCACGGACTGGCTGCGCATCTGCAAAACCCCTCAGGCCAAGGCCAAGATCCGCCAGTTCCTGAAGAAGGAGCTGCGGGATGAGAATATCGAGCTCGGCCGCAGCATGCTGGATAAGGAATGCGCCCGCCGCGGCGCACACATGAGCGATCTGGCCAAGCCGGAATACTACGAGCCGCTGCTGAAGAAATACGGCTTTACCAGCTTTGAGGATATCTGCGCCGCCGTCGGCTACGGCGGCATGGCCGCCGTCTATGTGGTCACCCGTCTGCTGGAGGAGCAGAAGGCAAAGGAGGCTCCGGCCGTCCCGGCGATTCCCGCGGATCTCCCGGATGTGCTGGACGAGCAGCATCTGAACCAGCGGCGGGCTCATCACGGCATCGTGATGACCGGCAGCGAGGATCTCGACATCCCGGTGCGGTTCGCCAAATGCTGCAGCCCGGTGCCCGGCGATGAAATCGTGGGCTACATCACCCGCGGCCGCGGCGTCACGATCCATAAGGCGGAATGCCCCAACGCGATCAACGGCGAACAGGAGCGCCAGGTGCCCGTGGAATGGGCGGATGACGGAGAGGGCTCCTTCTACGCCACCATCAAGATCCTGGCCTATGACCGGGTGAATATGCTGGGTGAGATCGCCATGCTGATCGGTGAGCATAATGTCTCCATCAAGGCCGCCAACATTCAGACAGATGAAAAAACCAGGATCAGCACCCTGCGGCTGACCCTGGACGTAAGCTCCCGGGACCAGATGAACAAGGTCATCCAGTCCCTGCGGAACAAAGCGGATATTATGGATGTCTACCGGGTAACCGGCTGACAGGAAAAGAGGAACAGCATGCGTTGTGTCGTGCAGCGGGTTACGGAAGCCTCCGTCACGGTTGAGGGCGAGGTGGTCGGAAAGACCGGCCCCGGCCTCATGGTGCTCATCGGCGTCTCCTCAGATGATCAGGAGGCTGATCTGAAATACATAGCGGACAAGGTGCCGAACCTGCGGGTTTTTGATGACGAAAACGGCGTCATGAACCGGTCCATCCTGGATGCCGGCGGCGAAATCCTCGCCGTCAGCCAGTTCACGCTGTACGGGGACGCCCGGGGCGGGCGCCGGCCCAGCTATTTCCGGGCGGCAAAGCCGGAGGCAGCCAACGCCCTCTATGAACGGCTGGTCGAAGCCTGGCGTCAGAAGGGCATTCATGTGGAAACCGGCCGTTTCCGGACGGAGATGCAGGTTGCCCTGGTGAACGACGGTCCTGTCACGATTCTGCTGGACAGCGAAAAGGCCTTTTAACGGCTTTCCGGGCAGGAGATCTCCGCCATCTGCTCAATCATCAGATGCAGCGCCTCCGCCTGGGGATTCCGGGCGGACCGGTAATAAACCTCCTTGCCCTCCCGGCGGCTTGTAATCAGGCCGCAGTTTTTCAAAATCTTCAGATGATGGCTCAGCGCGGGGCTGGACATCTCCATCATCGCGCTGAGATTCAGCACGCACTCCTCGCAGTGGCACAGCAACCAGAACAGCCGGAGCCGCGTGCTGTCTCCCATGATGCTGAAGATCTCCGCCGCCGCGATGAATTCCTCCAGCTTCGGCATATGATCAAACATTGATTCTGTCCCCTCGTGATGATGATGGGGCAGTTTTTTTTCGTCCATTCTGACTTCCCCCTTTTACAGGTTTTTCACAAACAGCGCGCGGACCGCGTTGAGCACTGCCAGAATCATCACGCCCACGTCCGCGAAGATCGCCAGCCACATGTTGGCGATGCCCAGCGCGCCGAGAATCAGGCAGATGACCTTGATTCCGATGGCAAACACAATATTTTCATACACAATCCGCATACACTTCCGGGCAATCCGGATCGCCTTGGCGATCTTCAGCGGGTTGTCATCCATAAGCACCACGTCCGCCGCCTCGATCGCCGCGTCGGAGCCCAGCGCGCCCATCGCGATTCCGATGTCCGCCCGGGCCAGCACCGGCGCGTCGTTGATCCCGTCCCCCACAAAGGCGACCTGCTCGCCGGGTTTCTTCTCCGCCAGCAGCTTCTCCACCTGGTCGACCTTGTCGCCGGGCAGCAGCTCAGCCCGGACCTCGCCGATGCCCAGCTCCTCCGCCACGGTATCCGCCACCGCCTGCCGGTCCCCGGTCAGCATAACCGTCCGCCGGACGCCGGCCTTCTTCAGCGCTTCCATGGCGGCCTTCGCCTCGGGCTTCACCGTGTCGGAAATCACGATGTGCCCGGCATAGCTGCCCTCCGCCGCCAGATGCACGATGGTCCCCGGATGATGGCAGTCCTTCCAGGCCACGCCTACGGTTTCCATCAGCCGGCCGTTCCCGGCAGCCACTTCCTTCCCGTCCACCCTGGCCCGGATGCCGTGTCCGCCGATCTCCCGGATCTCCGTCACCCGGCTCATATCGGGATCCCTGCCGTAAGCCCGGAGGATGCTTCCCGCGATCGGATGGGAGGATGCGCCTTCCGCCAGGGCGGCGTATTCGAGCATTTTCTCCCCGGACATCTCCCGGGCGTGAATCGCCGTCACCTCAAAGGAGCCCTGCGTCAGCGTCCCGGTTTTGTCAAAGACCACCGTTCCGGTCCTGCTCAGCGCCTCCAGATAGTTCGATCCCTTGATCAGGACACCGGCCGCTCCGGCGCCGCCGATGCCTGCAAAGAAGCTCAGGGGAATGCTGATCACCAGCGCGCAGGGGCAGCTGATGACCAGGAAGGTCAGCGCCCGGTAAATCCAGTCGCTCCAGGCCGGATCCTGCCCCAGGAAAAGCCCCCGCACCGCGGGCGGCAGCACGGCGAGCGCCAGCGCGCCGAAAACCACCGCCGGCGTATAGACCCGCGCGAAGCGGCTGATAAAATTCTCCGACCGGGATTTCCGGGAGGTGGCGTTCTCCACCAGATCCAGCACCCTGGAAGCCGTGGACTCCCCGAATTCCCGGGTCGTCCGGATCCGCAGCACACCGTTCATATTGACGCAGCCGCTGGAAACCTCCGCTCCGGGACCCACGTCCCGGGGCAGGCTCTCCCCGGTCAGCGCGCTGGTGTTCAGACTGGCGTTTCCTTCCTCCACGACGCCGTCAATCGGAATCTTTTCCCCGGGCTTCACCACGATGATGCTGCCCACCGGCACTTCATCCGGATCCGTCTGCTCCGTTTTCCCGTCTGTCTCCAGATTGGCGTAATCCGGACGGATGTCCATCAGCTCACTGATGTTCCGGCGGCTTTTTCCGACCGCGTAGCTCTGGAACAGCTCACCCACCTGATAGAACAGCATAACTGCCACGGTCTCGGTATAATCCCCGGTTTTCAGCAGCCCGAGCGCCAGCGCGCCCAGCGTGGCCACCGCCATCAGAAAGTTCTCGTCAAATACCTGATGGTTCCGGATCCCCTTCCAGGCGTTCCGCAGAATGTCGTAACCGATGATGCCGTAGGGAATCAGATACAGCAGAAAGCGCCAGAGGCCCTCCGCCGGCACAAAATGCAGCGCAACCGTCAGCACCGCCGCCGCGAGAATCCGTCCGACCATCTTCTTCTGTTTCTTTGTCATTCTGCCGCACCTGCCTCTTTCACAGTCCGTTCCCGCCGCTTACAGATAGATTTCGCAGTCTTCCTCCACCTTTTTGCAGCTCTGAAGCACCCGCTTCATGACCTCCGCCGCGTCCGCGCCTTCCGCGAATTCCACCGTCATCTTCTGGGTCATGAAGTTCACCACCGCATTCTGCACCCCGGCGGTCTTTTTCGCCGCCTCTTCCATCTTGTTGGCGCAGTTTGCGCAGTCCACCTCGATTTTATACTGTTTCTTCATCCGGATCCGCCCCTTCTATTAAACAATTAAGCAACCGTTTAATTGAATAATAATCCTTCTTCTCTTCCCTGTCAATGCCTTTTCTGAAACTTTTCAGAAAGATTCAGAAAGAATTTACGGAATAAAACCGGTTCCTGTTTCGTCTGTATAGAGAACGGATAACGTCCGGCCGACGGACGAAACGCCAAGGAGGCAATTGCCATGAAACGCAGAATGATCCTATGCCTGGCCGCGCTGATGCTCGCGCTGCCCGCGCTCACCGGCGCCGAGCCGGCAATAACCCTGAACGGAACCACCGTATGGCTGGGTACGGAGAACCACCTTTTTCTCCGGACTCCTGACAGCCTGATCAGGGAACTGCCCATGTTCATCACGGATGTCATCGGCCTGGATGAAAAAAACGCCTGGTGCCTCACCGAAGACGGCAGACTCTGTTCCGTACAGCTGGGGAGCACCTACTCCGGCATTGTTTCAGCCGATCCTTCACAGGAGCTGCTGGACGCGCACCGCATTCAGACTCCCTATACCCTGGCGGAAGGCGTTCTCAGCCGCGGCGAAGCCGGCGTAAGCCTGATGCCCCTCGCCGCCGGTGTGCTCATGATGGCGGCGGATGACGCGGGTGTCTGGTTCGTGTGCCAGCTCACGGAAGACACATGGACCCTGAATCACTGCGCGGTTCCGGAGGAGAACGGCTCGCCGCTGCCTGTCATCGAAAGCGCTGCGCGGGTGCGGCGCCCCGTGTCGCTGACGCTGACCGCCGATGCGGTCACCCTGGTGGACGAAAACCATGCCGTACAGGTGTACAGCCCGGCACAGAAAACCCTGACGGAATTCCCGGCCGCCGCGCAGGAGACCTTTGCCGCTGCCTATGCTGACGGAAAGCTTTTCCGGTATGCGAAAACGGAAAAGGGATGGCGAACGGAAAGCGCTGAAAACGCGGCCCTGACTCCCGGTGAAACGACTGCCCTGCCCGGGACGCCGGTTGTCTTCCCTGTGCCGGCCGCGGCAACCGCAGCGCCCACTTCCGCACCGACTGCACGGCCCACCGCCGCGCCAACCGTACGGCCCACCGCCCGGCCCACCGCCACTCCGGCTCCGCTGGACGACAACATCCATAAAGGGGATCGGGGTTCCCGGGTGCGCAGGATGCAGCAGCGTCTGTGGGATCTTGGATATCCCGTGGGCAACGTGGACGGAGCCTACGGAGATCAGACGGATATCGCCGTCAGGCTTTTCCTGTCCGATATCGGTTTCACACAGCGCTCTTACATGACACCGAAAGCCCGGAACAGGCTCTACGCCGCCAATGCACCCCTTTACGACGCCTGTGTGGATCTGCGGAAGGGAGACCGGGGAATCCGGGTGCGGCTGATGCAGCAGGCGCTGACCGATCTGAAATATGACCCCGGAAAGGTCGACGGGGTTTACGGCACGAAGACCGTCGCGGCCGTGGCAGCCTATCAGCAGTTTCTGCATATACAGATGGGAAAGGATGAAGTTCCCGGAGAGCTGGCCTCCCGCTGGCTGCTGATGAACCTCTATGACCTGCTCCCGGATGTGACGCCCACGCCGTTGCCGACAGCCACTCCTACGCCTGCGCCGACAGCCGCGCCGACCGCGGCGCCCACATCCGCACCCACCGGGACCCCCGCACCCGACCCGACCGAAACGCCGGCGCCGGATCCGACGGAGACGCCTACGCCCGATCCGACCGAAACGCCGACACCGGATCCGACCGAAACGCCGACGCCCGACCCAACTGAAACGCCGGCACCCGATCCGACAGAAACACCAACGCCTGATCCGACCGAAACGCCAACACCCAATCCGACGGAAACACCGACGTCCAATCCGACTGAGACGACGGATCCGACGCCTGCCGATTCCTCCGGATCCGGAAACGGTGAGCCATAAGCAGAAACAAAAAACACCGGATAAGACGCAGGGCATCAGCCCGGCATCCTGTCCGATGTTTTTTATGCTGAATAATCTTACTCCGCCTGGCTGCGGGTGTAGCAGATCAGCCCGCCGGCCAGAATCATATGCTTCTGCCGCTCCGTCAGGGGCATCCGCATCGTATAGGTTTCATTCTTCGTCACGTTGCGCAGCGAAATTGTCTCCTGTCCGGCTTCCACGGCCTGCCGGATGCCGGGCAGCTCCAGCTCATCCCCCTGGCTGATCCGGTCGTAATCCGCTTCCGACTCAAAGGTCATCGGCAGGATACCGTTGTTGATCAGGTTCGCCTGATGAATACGGGCGAAGCTCTTCGTCGCCACCGCCCGGATGCCCAGGTACAGGGGCACCAGCGCCGCGTGCTCCCGGCTGGAGCCCTGGCCGTAGTTGGACCCGGCCACCAGGATGCCGCCGCCTTCCGCCTTGGCCCGGGCCGGGAAGGTTTCGTCCACCGGTGTCAGACAGTAATCGCTCAGATGCGGGATATTGCTGCGGTAGGGCAGCAGCTTGGCGTTGCTGGGCATGATATGGTCTGTGGTGATGTTATCCTCCATCTTCAGCAGGACCTTGCCGGTCACCGTATCCTCCAGCGCCTTGCCCAGGGGGAAGGGCTTGATGTTGGGGCCGCGGACGACCTCAACGGCGTCCTCATGTCCCTCCGCCGCCGGCGGAATCACCAGGTTGTCATTCACCTCAAACTGCTCCGGCTGCGCCACCGTCAGGTCAAGCTCCAGCGTCCGCGGATCCGTCAGCACTCCGGCCAGGGCCGTGACCGCCGCGGTTTCGCAGCTGGTCAGATAGATGCCCGCCGAAGCAGTCCCGCTGCGGGCATAAAAGTTCCGGTTGTTGGTGCGCACGCTGACAGCGTTGGTTTTCGGGCTCTGCCCCATGCCGATGCAGGGGCCGCACGCGCTCTCCAGAATCCGGGCGCCGGCACCCAGCATATCCGACAGGGCGCCGTTCCGGGCCAGCATGGTCAGCACCTGCTTGCTGCCGGGGCCGATGACCAGGCTGACGTCCGGATGCACCGTTTTGCCCTTCAGGATCCTGGCCACCCGCATCATATCCTGATAGCTGCTGTTGGTGCAGCTGCCGATAAACACCTGATCCACTTTGATGGGACCCACATGCGCCACGGTATCCACTTTGTCCGGCATATGCGGCATGGCCACCAGCGGCTCCAGGGTGTTCAGATCGATTTCCACGGTTTCGTCGTATGCCGCGCCGGGATCCGCGCACAGCGGCACGAAATCCTGCTCCCGGCCCTGGGCCTTCAGGAATGCCCGGGTCACGTCATCGCTGGGGAAAACGGAGGTGGTCGCGCCGAGCTCCGCGCCCATGTTGGCGATCGTGGCCCGCTCCGGCACCGTCAGGGTGGCCACGCCCTCCCCGGTATATTCCATGACCTTGCCGACGCCGCCCTTCACCGTCAGCCGGCGCAGCACCTCCAGAATAATATCCTTGGCCGCCACCGCGTAGGGCAGCTTCCCGGTCAGCCGGATTTCCACAACCTTCGGATAGGTCAGGTAATAGGCGCCACCGCCCATGGCCACCGCCACGTCCAGCCCGCCGGCCCCGATGGCCAGCATACCGATGCCGCCGCCGGTGGGCGTATGGCTGTCACTGCCCAGCAGCGTCATTCCCGGCACGCCGAAGCGCTCCAGATGCACCTGATGGCAGATGCCGTTTCCGGGCTTGGAGCAGAAAATGCCGTGCTTCTTCGTCACGCTCTGGATGTACTGGTGATCATCCGCGTTCTCGAAGCCGGTCTGCAGCGTGTTGTGGTCGATATAGGCCACGCTTTTCTTTGTCTTTACCCGGCCGATGCCCATGGCCTCAAACTGCAGATAGGCCATCGTGCCGGTGGAGTCCTGGGTCAGCGTCTGGTCAATCCGGATTGAAACCTCCTCCCCGGCCTTCGGTGTGCCGCTGAGCAGATGGGCATTCAGTATCTTCTGTGTCAGGTTCATGCTTGTCCTCCGTGCAAAATCACGATCCCCCGAGAGAGATCGTGATGCGTTTTTCTGCTTTTATTTTTACGTTTTGTATACAGAATGTCAATGCGTTTTCAGGGAAAGAACACCAAAAGACCAGACCGGGTAACCTATGCTATTCTCAGTTCCTCCAGACTTTCCTGCACGGCAGTTTCCGTCTGTTCCGCCGCAATCACATCGGGGTCCTGGGGTTTCGGCTGCTCTTCCATTGTTACTTTCCTCCGCAGAGTTATCTTTTTCCACAAGGGAGTGTACTCCCTGCCGGCAAAAAACACAAGATGTATTTTCGTATTCTTTTTGTGCTTTCATGCCGGCAGGTGTAAGCCGGTTTTATGATTTTCTGCTGTTTTTCCCGCCCGGCTCTTGGGAAAAACGCTTTCCGGTGTTATGATGGAGCAGGCTTCATGTTTTACGCATACAGATTCATTATTGCAATATGTAACAATCACACCGCAGAGAAAGGCTCACGCCATGAACGCATCCGGTTCCTCCGCCGAAAAACAGCCCTGGATCCGTCCGAGGCACCAGTTCTTCCGTTCCCTGCTGGGACCGGTGCTCGGCCTGTGCAGCCGCCTCCGGTATCACGTGCGGATCGAACGGTTCCGGGACGAAGGTGCGGAGCCGGTCCTGATTCTTTATAATCATCAGACGCCCTTTGATCAGTTTTTCATCATGTCCGCCTTCCGGCACCCGGTGTATTATGTCGCGACGGAGGATATTTTCTCCAAGGGGATGCTTTCCTCCGCCCTGCGGTTTATCGCCGCGCCGATTCCGATCCGGAAGCAGAAAACGGATCTGCAGGCCCTGGCCACGATCAGCCGGGTCGCCCGGGAGGGCGGAAACATCGCCCTCGCGCCGGAGGGCAACCGTACCTTCAGCGGCAAAACGGAGTACATGAGCCCCGCCGTTGTTCACCTGATCCGCCGGCTCAGGCTGCCCGTGCTGTTCTTCCGGATCGAGGGCGGCTACGGCGTGCATCCCCGCTGGAGCGACAAAGTCCGCCGGGGCAGCATGCACGCGCGGCCGGTGCGCCTGATATCTCCGGAAGAGTACGGTAAGATGTCCGCCCGGGAGCTCCTGGATTGTATTCAGGAAGGACTGAGCGTCAATGAGGCTGTCCCCGGCGGGCGGTATGTTTCCCGCCGGAAGGCGGAATATCTCGAGCGGATGGTTTATGTCTGTCCGTTCTGCGGCCTGTCCGTATTCCGAAGCAGCGGGGATGAGACGGAGTGTCTTTCCTGCCGTCGGCGCGTCCGTTACGGTGAGGACAAACGCCTGACCGGGGTCGGGTTCGACTTCCCCTTCTCCTTTGCCAATGACTGGTATGAATATCAGAAGCGCTTCGTCAACCGGCTGGATCCGGGTGACTGGCGGGATAAGCCCATGTTCACGGACCGGGTATGCCTCTATGAGGTCTTTGAGTTCCGGCGGAAGGAGCTGAGGGAAAAGGACATTTCCCTCCGGCTTTACGGCGACCGGATCGTTTTCGGGGAGGAGGGCGAAAATCCCAGGATCTGTCCGTACAGTGAGATCTCCGGGATGGCCGCCATCGGGCGGAACCGCCTGAATTTCTACCATGGCGATCAGACCTTCCAGGTCCGCGGAGACTGTCACTTCAACGCGCTGAAATACGTGAATCTCTATTACCGTGCCATCAATGTCATCAAGGGAGAGCCTTATGGAGAATTTCTGGGATTATAGTGTCTGGGGCGGCGTCAACCTGATCGCGGTGCTGCTGATCAGCCTGCTGGCCGCCCATGCCCTCAAGCGGCGGATCCGGCCGCTGCGCCGCTCTCTGATTCCCACCTCGGTGCTGGGCGGGCTGATGCTGCTGCTGTTTTCCTTTCTGTACCGCCAGATCACCGGCGCGGAGCTTTTTGATACCGCCTTCTTTAACGGAAACGGCTCCGACCTGCTGGAAATGATTACGTATCACGCCCTCGCCCTGGGCTTCATTGCCTCCGCCTTCAAATCCCCCGGCGGAAAGCTTTCAGGGAAGCGCGTCAGCGAAATCTTCAACACCGGCATTACAACCGTTTCCACCTATCTGCTGCAGGGAATCACCGGTCTGCTGATTTCCCTGGCCGCCGCGGCCCTGCTTCCCGGCTTTTTCCGGGCTGCGGGTATCCTGCTGCCCTTCGGGTACGGTCAGGGCACCGGCCAGGCTCTGAATTACGGCGGAATCTATGAAGCCGATTACGGCTTTGCCGGCGGCAAAAGCTTCGGTCTGACCATTGCCGCCCTGGGCTTTCTGAGCGCCAGTCTCGGCGGTGTCTGCTGGCTCGCGGTGCTGAAGCGGCAGGGAAAAATCTCCTCCTCCGTATCCGGCGAAGGCACGCTCCGCTCCGAGGACGTGCAGCACTCCGATGAGATCCCCATGCAGGACAGCATTGATAAAATCACCGTCCAGATCGCGCTGACAGCCCTGGCCTATCTGGTCGCCTATCTGCTGATGACGCTGCTCAGCACCCTGCTTCCGGGCATGCGGTCCGTTATTTTCGGCTTTAACTTCCTGATCGGCGTGCTCAGCGCGGTGCTCATCCGCGGCCTGCTGAACGCGCTGAAAAAAAGAGGCGCCGTCCGGAGGGAGTATATCAGCGGCTTCCTGATGACCCGTATCAGCAATTTTTTCTTTGATGTCATGGTCGTGGCAGGCATCGCGGCAATCCGTCTGCGGGTGCTGACCAATTACTGGGGCGTCATGCTGATCATGGGCGCCGCCGGCCTGGCCGTCACCTTCCTTTATAACCGGCTCATCGCCGGCATCCTTTTTCCGGAATATTCCCGGGAGCAGTTTCTGATGATGTACGGCATGCTGACCGGCACCGCCAGCACCGGGATTATCCTGCTGCGGGAGCTGGATCCGGATTTCCGCACCCCGGCCTCGGAAAACATGGTGTATCAGAACTTCCCGGCCATTGTCTTCGGCTTTCCGATCATGCTGCTGGCACCCCTGGCCCCGCGGCGGCCCGGCCTGACGCTGGTCCTGCTGGCCGGTTTCTTCCTGGTCATGAACCTGATTCTTTTCCGTTCCCTGATCCTGAAAAAGGCAGGAAAAAAGCGCGGCTGAAACCGCGCTTTTTTTATGGCAGCCGGATCTCCAGCGCGCCCGGCAGGATCCGGTAACGCGCCTCATCCATCTGAACCAGCTCCCCGTCAATATTCACCGTCATGCCCGGGCAGCGGACCGTCACCTCCGCGCACCGGTCCTCCCGCACCTGGGGCAGGTCCGTATGCTTTCCGTTAATAAACCGGGTCAGCAGCTTGAGGATGCTCAGCCTGCTCATCCTGTCCGCGATAATCCGGTCAAAAAGGCCGTCGTCGATCACGGCGTGGGGCACCGCCTTCATGCCGCCGCCGAAGTAGCTGCCGTTCCCCAGCGTATAGATCGTTACCTCCTGCTTTTCGGTCAGGCTGCCGGTCGTCCATTCCACCGGCAGCGGCCGGAAGGACTTCAGGGCGGCGAAAATCCCCAGCAGGTAAGGCAGCATGCCCTTTCCCAGCTTCTTGAACCGGTCCGCCTGCCTCAGCACCTCCACGTCAAACCCGCAGCCGGACACATTCAGGAAGCAGTATTCGTTCACCTGTCCCACATCGATGCGCCGGGGTTTTCCCTCCAGCTGCACCCGCAGCGCTTCCAGCGGATCCTTCGGCAGGTTCAGCTTCTTCGCAAAGTCATTGCCCGTGCCGCAGGGCACAAAATACAGGGTCGCCAGCCGCCCGCCGAGACCGTTCACGATTTCAAAGTTCGTCCCGTCCCCGCCCAGGCTGACGATCTCCGAGGCGTCCTGCGCCAGGGCTTCCCGGGCCAGCTCCGTGGCATGTCCGGGCCGCTCCGTTGTCATGCACTGATACGGAATCCCGCGTGCCTCCAGCAGCGCCTTCACCTGCCGCAGCGTTTCGGCTCCCCGGCCGCTCCCTGCCAGCTCGTTGGCAATCACATACAGCATCTGCTTCTCTCCCGCACGTTTATTCCATCATGAACATCTGGCGCAGCTTGGGCTGAGCGCCGGTTTCCGGATCCATTTCCAGCTCCAGCACGTCCTCCATGTAATCGTTCCATCTGTCCACAACGGGACTGCCCGCCTGGGTCTTTTCCGCGAATGCAATGCCCTTTTCGCATTCATAATATCCGAAAACGTCACGTCCGTCGCTCCAGATGCTGTAGTTCCGGATGCCGGCGGATTTCAGCAGCTCCAGCATTTCCGGCCAGATCTCGTCATGGCGGCGCTTGTACTCCGCCTGCATGCCGGCCTTGATTCTTCCCTTCCACGCAAAACGTTCCATCGTTCTGTCTCCTTTTTCCGTTTGTCCGCGCGGCTGTTCCGCCTCTCCGGAGCGCTGCGCGTTTTGTACTTTTTAAAATGAACCTTTTCCGGCGTTTTGTCAACCGGCAGCAGCCGGACAGGAAGTCCCGCAGGGCGGAAAATCCGGGAACGGCTTTCCGGATTGTTCTGCAATTTTAATGAATTCTCTTTTCTTTTCGTTCCCCGGATTGCAAGGCATCCATCGAATGCCGGGAAAGGATCTTTCACAATTTTTCTCAACAACGCAGCAGCTTTCCTCATTGCATTCCCCGGTATTTCATTCTACAATCATCCTGAAACAGAAAAGCGCCGGAATTCCCGGGCAATATGCGGATACCGCCGCGGCCGCGAAGCGGCAAGGAGGAGCCTCCCATGAAAAAAGCTTCCGTTTATGAACAGGCTGTCACAATCCCCACCTATCCGGCCGGCCCGCTGGAAAAGAATCCGCTCTTCATTGAGAAGCGGGCCTACCAGGGCTCCACAGGCAAGGTCTATCCCGTGCCGATCTGCGAGAAAATCAGCGAGGAAAAGCAGGATGTGACCTACAGGGCCGTCATTCTGGAAAACGAATACCTGTACGTCATGATCCTGCCGGAGCTGGGCGGCCGCATCCAGCGGGCTCTCGATAAAACCAATCAGTATGATTTTGTTTACTATAACCGTGTGATCAAACCCGCGCTGGTGGGTCTGGCCGGTCCCTGGATCTCCGGCGGCATCGAGTTCAACTGGCCGCAGCATCACCGTCCCTCCACGTTCATGCCGGTGGATTACACCTTCGCGGAGCATCCCGACGGTTCCGCCTCCGTCATGCTCGGTGAAACGGACCGGATCAACGGCACCAAAGGCAACGCCGTGATCACGCTTTATCCGGACAAGGCCTATATCGAAATCAAAGGCCGCCTGTTCAACCCGACGGACTTTCCCCAGACCTTCCTCTGGTGGGCCAATCCCGCTGTCAGTGTCAATGACAGCACCTTCTCCGTTTTTCCGCCGGACGTGAACGCCGTCATGGATCACGGCAAGCGGGCGGTCTCCACCTTCCCGATCGCCACCGGTGAATACTACAAGGCGGATTACTCCGCCGGCGTGGACATCTCCCGGTACAGGAACATCCGGGTGCCCACCTCCTATATGGCGGCCCATTCCGACTTCGACTTTGTCGGCAATTTCGATGAGAGCCGGGACGCAGGCCTGCTGCACGTGGCGGATCATCATGTCAGCCCCGGCAAAAAGCAGTGGACCTGGGGCTGCGGCAACTTCGGAAGAATCTGGGACAAAAACCTGACGGACGAGGACGGTCCCTATATCGAGCTGATGACCGGCGTTTTCTGCGACAACCAGCCGGACTTCACCTGGCTCAAGCCCCAGGAGGAAAAGAGCTTCGTCCAGTATTTCATGCCCTACAAAACCGTCGGCCGGGTCAGCAACGCCACGAAAGACGTGATCCTCGGCGTCGATTATCTGGATGCGGACGGAGCGGTCATTCCCCCGGATCCCTTCGCCTTCGGCAGGGAAGCCAACGAAGCCATGGAGAACCGCGCTGCCCGGGCCCGGATCAAGGTATATGCCAGCGGTGAATTTCCCGGCGCGCAGATCGTACTTTTCTCCGGCGGGCGGGAAATCTACCGGAAAACCGCGGATCTGTCTCCGCGCGCGGCATTTGTGGATACGCTGCCTGAGCTCCGGGACTACCGGGCCGAAGTATACAGTGCGGATGGCGCCCTGCTCTGCGGCTACACCGAGTATGTCCGGGAAAACCGGCCCATTCCGGATCCTGCCGAGGTGCTGAAGCAGCCGGAGGAGATTCAGTCTCTCGAGGAGCTGTACCTTGCCGGGCAGCATCTGGAGCAGTACCGCCACGCCACCTTCCTGCCTGCTGATTATTATCTGGAGGGTCTGCGCCGGGATCCGACGGACATCCGCCTGAATAACGCTTACGGCCTGTATCTGCTGCGGAACGCACAGATTGAGAAAAGCCTGCCGTATTTCCGCGCTGCCATCCGGAAGCAGACCTGGCGGAACCCCAATCCCTATGCCGGGGAGGCTTATTTCAATCTCGGCCTGGCCCTGGAGCTGCTTGACCGGCTGCCGGAAGCCTGCGACGCCTTCTTCAAAGCGGCCTGGAACGCGGAAACCGCCGGCGCGGCCTTCCTGCACCTGGGTGCCGTCTGTCTCCGGCAAGGAAACCTTTCCCAGGCCCTGGCCTTCGCGGAGGAAAGCCTGCTGCGCGGCTGGCACAATATGAAGGCCCGGTCCCTGAAGGCCTCCGTGCTGGCGCGGCTCTGTCCGGAAAGCGCGGAATACACGCGCTTCCTGGAGGAGAGTCTCGCGGTGGATCCGCTCTATCTGCCCCTGCTGTGGCGTCAGGACGCCTCCGCCTTCCTCCGGGTTTCCGGCGGGCGTCTGGAGGAATCGCTGACCGCCGCCTATGAATTCCTGTCCTTCGGCTGCTGGCAGGATGCCGCGGACGTGCTGGAAGCCTGCCCGGCGGAAGGACCGATGAAGCATTTTGCCGCTGCGTACGCCCTGGAAAAGCTCGGAAGGACGGATGCCGCCAGGATCGCGGCAGAGAAGGGCGAAGCTCTCTCCACGGACCTCTGCTTCCCGAACCGGGTGGAGGAAAGCCTGATCCTGGAAACCGTCATCCGCCTGCTGCCTGCAGCGCCGAAGGCACATTACGCCCTGGGCGAGCTGCTCTATGATAAAAAGCAGTATGACCCCGCGATCGCCCACTGGCAGGCTGCCACAGCACAGCAGCCGGATCTGGCCGCGGCTCACCGCGCGCTGTCCATTGCCTACTACAACCACGGAGACCGTTCCCTTGCGGCCGGTGAAATTGCCGCCGCCTGCCGGCTGGAACCCGGCAACAGCCGGTTTCTGCTGGAGCAGGAGCAGCTGCTGAAGCGCCTGGATCGCCCGGTTCAGGAGCGCCTGGCCCTGCTGGAGGCGCATCCGGACCTGCCGGAGGACCGCTATGCCTTAATGCTGGCTTATGTCTCGCTGCTGAATCAGGACGGGCAGCATGAAAAAGCCCTCGGATTGCTGACACGCTATACCTTCCACGTCTGGGAGGGCGGCGAAGGCAAGGTCGCGGACGAGTATAAAACCGCGCTCTTCGTTCTGGCGGAGAAGGCGCTGGCGGAGAACCGGCCGGAGGATGCCATCCGTCTCGCGGAACGCACTCTGGTCTATCCGGAAAACCTCGGAGAGGGCAAGCTGGACAATGTGCCGGACAACCAGGCTTATTACCTGATGGGCCGCGGCTGTCAGCTGCTCGGCGACACGGACAAGGCCCGGGAATATTTCCTGAAGGCCGCTTCCGGCTCTCAGGTGCCGGAACCCGTACGCTATTACAACGATCAGCCCTCGGATTACATTTACTGGCAGGGACTGGCCTTCCATGCTCTGGGAGACGATGAGGCGGCGAAAAAGTCCTTCCATCAGCTGATCATCTTCGGTGAGCGGCATATTTTCGACAAGGTCGGATACGACTTCTTCGCCGTTTCAATGCCGGAGCTGGAGGTCTATCAGGATGACATTCAGAAGCGCAGCGACGACTACTGCCGCCGCCTGTCCGCCCTCGGACATCAGGGACTGGCGGAGATCGGCGCTCAGTAACAGGCTGAAAAAGCGTTCTCCGAAAGCCTGCACTTGAAAACAGGCTGTGCAGTCTGTATAATAGGGCCACCGAAACCACAACCGCATACAGCTCTGTCATGAGCGCAACGGACAAGGAGGCGCCTATGTTAAAGGATTTTGAGAAAAACAAACCCGAGGACAAAGACAGCCTGAATGAGGAAATCAAGGAGCTGCACAGCCGTCTCATCGGCCAGCAGCAGCTGCTGCGCGAAAAGAAGCTTCCCGTGCTGATCCTCCTGGAGGGATGGGCTGCCGCCGGCAAGGGCAGTCTGATCAAGGAACTCATCAGTGAGATCGATCCCCGTTTCTATAACGTCGTATCCCCGGTCATTGTGCCGGAAAGCGAGATGCGCTATCCCTTCCTGTATCCCTATGCCACCGCCATCCCCGAGAACGGAAAGCTGATCTTCCTGGATTCCGGATGGATGGAGAGCACGGTGCGCAAGGAGCTCCGTCTGGAAATATCCAAAGAGGAATACAAGCGCCGGGTCCGCTCCGTCAACGAGTTTGAACGCCAGCTGCGGGACGGCGGATACCTGATTCTGAAAATCTTCCTCCATATTGATAAGGACGAGCAGTTTGACCGGCTGGAGGCGCTCAGCGAAAGCGCGGACACCGAATGGCGCGTGACGCCGGACGATCTGTGGCAGCACCGGGAATACAAAAAATTCCTGAAGGCCTATGATGAGTTCATGGAGGAGACGGACGATCCCATCCGCTGGCATGTGCTGGACGGCAGCCGGCGGAAGACCGCTGTCCGGGACGCCCTGAAGCTGCTGGTGGAGATGATCGACAAGGCGCTGAAAAAGGAGCGCTATGTCGGCGAGCCCTTTGATGAGGAGTTCCCCCTGCTGAAGATGCCCCGGCTGAAGGACGTGGACCTTTCCCCGGTCATCGACGACGACGAATACAAGAAGGAGCTCAAGCGCCTGCAGAACCGCCTCAGCGAGCTCCATAACATCATCTACCGGAAGAAGATCCCGGTCATCCTCTGCTATGAGGGCTGGGATGCAGCCGGCAAGGGCGGCAATATCCGCCGGGTCGCCTATCCCCTGGATCCCCGGGGCTTTGATGTTCACCCGATCGCCTCTCCCCTGCCGCATGAGCTGAACCGCCAGTTCCTCTGGCGCTTCTGGACCCGTCTGCCCCGTACCGGCCATATCTGCATCTTTGACCGCACCTGGTACGGCCGGGTCATGGTGGAGCGGCTGGAGGGCTTCTGCACGGAGAAGGACTGGAAGCGCGCCTACAACGAGATCAACGAATTCGAGCGCCAGCTGACAGACTGGGGCGCCGTGCTGCTGAAGTTCTGGATCCATATCGATTCGGACACCCAGCTGGCCCGGTTCACCGAGCGCCAGAACACCCCGGAAAAGCAGTGGAAGATTACCGACGAGGACTGGCGGAACCGGGACAAGTGGCCCCAGTATGAAACCGCAATCGACGATATGCTGCAGAAAACCAGCACGGAGAACGCTCCCTGGTTCATCATTGAATCCAACGATAAGAAATACGCCCGGATCAAGGCGCTGCGCATCATCGTCAAGGCCCTGGAAAAAGCCTGTGAAAAGCAGTTTAAACATTCCTTTGAATGATTTCTCCCGTTTCCCCGTGTTTTCTGCCCCGTCCGCGGACGGGGCTTTTTCTGTTTTTCGCCTTGCCACCCGGAGGAGGGATGGAGTAAAATAAGCAGAAGCGCAATGAATCTGTTTCCCGGAACATCCTGAAAGGACAACCGCATCATCCTATGAAGTTTTTATGGGGTTATCTCAGAAAATATATCCGGCGCATCACGGGCGTCATGGGCATCAAGCTTGCCGGCACCGTCGTGGAGCTGATGATTCCCTATGTCATGGAGCATCTGATCGACCACGTGGTTCCCACACGGCAGCTGACCAGCGTTCTGCTCTGGGGGCTGGTCATGATTCTGCTGGCCCTGACCGTCCGCTTCCTGAACGTCAACGCCAACCGGCTTTCCGTGCGCACGGCCAAGGAAGGCGCCTTTGAGATCCGCAGGGATCTTTTTCATGCTGCCCTCAATCTTTCCGGCAGCCAGTTCGACCAGGTGGGCCTGCCCTCCCTGATCTCCCGGATGACGTCCGACAGCTATAACGTGCAGTCCTTCATGCAGTCCATGCAGACCATCGGCATCCGGGCGCCGATCATGCTCCTGGGCGGTATCGCCATCACGCTGACCATGGATACCGGCCTGGCTTCGATTCTCTGTATCATGGCCCCGGTCATGATCGTTCTCGTCGTATTCATCTCGATGAAGGGCATTCCGCTGTACGACCAGGTGCAGCGCGGCATGGATGATATCGTCCGCGTCATGCGGGAAAACATCACCGGCATCCGGGTGGTCAAGGCGCTCTCCCGGGAGTCCCGGGAAATCCGCCGCTTCTCCGGCGTCAACGCCGAAACTGCCCGCCGGGATATCAAGGCCGGGCTGATCATGTCCCTGCCTGGCCCGGTGGTCACCCTGTTCCTGAATATGGGCCTGACCCTGGTGGTGCTGCTGGGCGCCCGCCGGGTCAACGACGGGCTGACGGAGCCCGGCGTCATTCTGGCCTTCCTGACGTATTTCAATATGATCCTGATGGGCGTCATGGGCCTGAACCGCATCTTCATGATGATGAGCAAGGCCAACGCCTCCGCCAAACGGATCGCCGGCGTCGTGGAAAAGGAACCCCAGCTGCTTCCCCTGCCCGAAGCCGCCTGTGCGCAGCCGGACCGGGAGGGTTTCATTGTCTTTGATCACGTCTCCTTCAATTATGACGCGGATTCCGGCGCTGCCCGGGACGCCCGGGACTTCGCGGGCTCCCAGCGCCAGCTGTGCCTGGACGATATCGATTTTGTCATCCGGAAGGGCGGTTCCCTGGGCATCATCGGGGCGACCGGTTCCGGCAAAACAAGCATCGTCAACCTGCTGATGCGTTTCTACGATCCGCAGGCGGGCCATGTGTTTGTGGACGGCCGGGATGTCCGCTCCTATGACCAGGATGAGCTGCACCGCCGCTTCGGCGTTGTGTTCCAGAACGACGTCATTTTCGCGGATACGATCCGGGAGAATATTTCCTTCGGCCGGGATCTGGAAGATGAGGAACTGGAGGCTGCCGTCCGGGACGCCATGGCCGCGGAGTTTGTGAACGGCTATCCGAAGCGCTTTGATCATAAGGCGGTCATCCACGGCGCCAATTTCTCCGGCGGCCAGAAGCAGCGCCTGCTGGTGGCCCGGGCCCTTGCCGCCCGTCCGGAGATTCTCGTGCTGGATGACAGTTCCTCCGCCCTGGACTACCGAACCGACGCCATGCTGCGGAAGGCCATCCGGGAGAACTATTCACCGGAGGCCCTGATCGTCATTGCCCAGCGGGTTTCCTCCATCATGAGCCTGGATCAGATCATCGTGCTGGATGAAGGAAAGGTCATCGGCCAGGGCACCCATGAGGAGCTGCTCCGCTCCTGCCCGGTCTACCGGGATATCCATACGACGCAGATGGGGGAGGTGGGCTGATGGCCAGGCGCGATTCAATCATGCAGAAGCCCAAGGATTCCCGCGGCGCCTTCCTGCGGATGCTGGCCTTCCTCGGCCCCTTCCGTTATTTCATCCTGCTGGTGGCGGTGCTGTGCGTCATTTCGAACCTGCTGGCCCTGTGGGGCCCGAACCTGGCCGGCTCCGCCATCAACGAGGCTGCCGCCGGGAAGGGAAAGGTCAATTTTGACCGGGTCTGGTACTATGCCTCCCGGATGCTGGTGTGCTATCTGGCTTCCTCCCTGCTGACCATCTCCATTCACGCCATCATGCTGAACGTCTCCAAGCGGGCTGCCCAGCGGATGCGCCAGAGTGTCTTTGACAAGCTGATGCGCCTGCCGGTCGGTTATTTTGACCAGCACCAGGCCGGCGATATCATCAGCCGCGTCAGCTATGATATCGACGTCATATCCACCTGCATGTCCACCGACGTGGTGGCCATCCTGACCAGCGTTGTCACCGTGGTCGGGTCGGTCGCCATGATGTTCTCCATCTCCCTGCCGCTGTCCGCCGTTGTGCTCTTCAGCGTGCCGGCAGCCGTGATCTACACCACTAAGATGCGCAAGATCACACAGCCCCGCTTCGTGCAGCGCAGCAAAAACTACGGCATCATGAACGGCTTCGTGGAGGAGATGCTCTCCGGCCAGAAGACGATTCAGGCCTATGCCTACGAGAACCGGGTGGAGGATAACTTCAACACAATCAACACCAACGCCGCCAACGCCTATTATGAGGCGGACCGCTACGGCGTCACCATCGGGCCTACCATGGGCATGATCAACAACATTACCCTGTCCCTGATCGCCCTGCTGGGTTCCGTCCTCTATATGGGAGGCCATATCACCCTGGGCTCCATCTCCTCCTTCGTGCTATATTCCCGGAAGTTCTCCGGCCCCATCAACGAAATCGCCAACGTCATCAATGAGCTGTTCTCCGCCCTGGCGGCTGCTGAACGTGTCTTCGCGCTGCTGGATGAGGAGGAGGAGCTGGCCGACAAGGCCGGTGCGAAGCAGCTTGCGGACGTCCGGGGCGACGTAAGGCTGGAGCATGTGGCTTTCGGCTACGATCCGGATAAAACCATTATCCATGACCTGAGCATGCAGGCGGATGCCGGCAGGCTCATCGCCATCGTCGGCCCCACCGGCGCCGGCAAAACCACAATCATCAACCTGCTGATGCGCTTCTATGACGTGGACAGCGGATCCATCGCCGTCGACGGCACCGATATCCGGGAGGCCACCCGCCGCAGTGTGCGCGGCGCGTACGCGATGGTGCTGCAGGATACCTGGGTCTTCCGGGGCACAATCTTTGACAACATCGCCTACGGCAGGGACGGCGCAACCATGGACGAGGTGGTTGCCGCCGCGAAAGCCGCTCATATACATCCCTTCATCATGCGTCTGCCCCAGGGCTATCAGACAGTCATCAGCGAAGACGGCGGCAACATTTCCAAAGGGCAGAAACAGCTGCTGACCATCGCCCGCGCCATGCTGTACGATGCCCGCATGCTGATTCTGGATGAAGCCACCAGCAACGTGGATACCTCCACGGAGCGGGAGATCCAGGCCGCCATGCGCAGGCTCATGCGGGGCAAGACCTGCTTTGTCATTGCCCACCGGCTTTCCACCATCCAGCACGCGGATCTGATCCTGGTGCTGAACCAGGGCGACGTGGTGGAGCAGGGCACCCATGAGTCCCTGATGCGGCAGAAGGGCTTCTATTACAGGCTCTATACCTCGCAGTTCGACTGATCACAAAGCAGTAAAACCAGGCCTCCGCGGCGGATCAGTTTGTCTCTTTCAAAGCTTCGGACGTAACCTGTCAATATCTTCGAAAAGCATGTCAGATTTGATCGTTTTCGTTTGTCTTATTGACAATCTGGCATCCTTTGACGATAATGTACACATCCAAAAACACAAAAAATGCCTGGAGGAACGCTTCATGACTTATCGCGAAATTGCCGACAAGGTACTGGGAATGCTGCAGCGGGCGGACGGAAACGATCCCTCCCGGGGGCATCTGACCATGAACAACTGGGAGTGGCCCACCGGCGTCGCTCTCTACGGCATTTACAAGACCTATCAGCAGAGCGGGGACAAGACCATTCTGGATTATCTCACCGGCTGGTATGACGATATGCTTTCCCGGACAGAGCAGCCTCACCGCAATGTGAACACGGTGGCTCCGGTGCTGACGCTGACCTGCCTGTACGCGGAAACCGGCAACCCCGCCTATCTTCCGGTCATCAACAGCTGGATCGACTGGGTCATGAAGGAAATGCCCCGTACGGAGTATGAAGGCCTGCAGCACTGCACCGTCTGGAACAAGCATTATCAGCAGCTCTGGTGCGACACGCTCTTCATGGTCTGCCTCTTCCTGGCCAAGGCCGGCGTCGTGCTGAACCGGCCAGAGCTCATTGAGGAATCCGAGTATCAGTTCCTCATGCACATCCGCTATCTGCAGAACAAGGTATCCGGCCTCTTCTATCACGGCTGGACCTTCGACCGGCGGCACAACTTCGCCGAAGCCTACTGGGCCCGGGGCAATTCCTGGTTCACCGCCGCCGCCATCGAGCTGTACGACATCACGAAGCGGGACAATGCCGCCATGCGCATGATCCGCAGCGCCTGGCAGGATCAGGCCCTCGCACTCTGGAAATATCAGCGGGTCAACGGCCTCTACACCACCCTGATCAACGTGGAGGAAACCTACTGCGAGACCAGCGCTACCGCCGCCATCGCCTACGGCATCCTGAAGGGTGTCCGGCTGGGCTGGCTGCCGGCCGAGCCCTACGCGGAGATGGGGAAGCTGAGCGCCGACGCCGTCCTGGGTCAGATAGATGAAACCGGCGCCGTGCAGGGCGTTTCCGGCGGTACCGGCATGGGACATGACCTCGAGCATTACAAAAAGATTATCGTCACCCCCACCGCCTACGGTCAGGGACTGACCTTCCTGATGCTCACGGAGCTGATGGTGCAGGACGGCTGACAGCCTGTCCCATACGGATCGTTCTCCCGGCGGATCCGCCGGGGGTCAGGGATAGATCATAAGAACGAAGGAGAGATGCACGTGAGCACGAAAGCGGTCGCCAACCCTGCCCGCCCGGGCGCCCGGAAACCCGGCTACTGGCGCAAGCTGGGGATCGACATGGCCAAATACAAATGGCTGTACGTCATGATGATCCCCGGAATTATTTACTTTGTCCTGTTCAAGTACCTGCCCATGTGGGGCATTATCATCGCCTTTGAGGATTATTCCCCCTTCCTCGGGCCGTTCCGGAGCGCCTGGAAGGGACTGTACTGGTTCCAGCGTTTCTTTGCCACCAAAAAATGGATGGATTACCTGGGCAACACGCTGATCCTTTCCTTCATGAGCATCGTCTTCACCTTCCCGGCCCCGATCATCCTGGCCCTGATGCTCAATGAAGTCCGGAACATGAAGTACAAGAAGCTGACGCAGACCCTGCTGTACATGCCGCACTTCATCTCCATCGTGATCGTGGTTTCCATCACCTACGTTATCTTCGGCACCGACGGCATCGTCTACAAGGCCACCGCGCAGCTACTGGGCCGCTCGATTGACTACCTGGGCGATCCGAAGGTCTTCCGCTGGATGATCGTCGGCCAGTCCATCTGGAAGGAGACCGGCTGGGGCACCATCATCTTCCTGGCGGCCCTGACCAACGTGGATACCCAGCTGTACGAGGCGGCGATGATCGACGGCGCCAACCGTGCGCAGCGGCTCTGGCACATCACCCTGCCCGCCATCCGGTCCACCATCGTGCTGATGCTGGTGCTGCGGATGGGCAGCGTGCTGGACACCGGCTACGAGCACCTGATCCTGATGTCCAACGCCCTGAACCGTTCCGTTTCCCAGACCCTGGACGTGTTTGTCTACCAGAACGGTATCGTCAACGGCCAGCTTTCCTATACATCAGCCGTCGGCGTCATGAAGAGTCTGGTCTCCGTCATCCTGGTCGTTTCTTCGAACAAGATCGCTCACGCGCTTGGCGAAGAAGGCCTGTACTGAGAAAGGAGGCGAGCAGACATGGCTAAAAGGAAAATCGATCAGACCACCGTGCAGCTGAACGGCAAAACGCTTGTGATCGGCTCCGGTCCCGTGGGCGTCTACCGCACGCCCGGCAGTATCGCCTTCGATATCCTGAACTACTTCATCATCGGCCTGGCCGCCTTCACCACGGTCATGCCCATCATCTACATCATTTGCAACTCCTTCGCCACTGAGCTCGAGCTGCAGACGCGGCCCATGTTCATCATCCCGGAAATCTGGTCCCTGGACGCGTACCGGTACATCTTCGCTTCCAACAAGCTGATCCGGGCCTTCGGCAACTCCGTGTTCATCACGGTCTGCGGCACGGCCATCAACCTGTTCTGCACGGTCACCATGGCCTACCCGCTGTCGAAGAAATACCTCCGCGGGCGGACCCCGATCCTGAACGCGATCATCTTTTCCATGTTCTTCTCCGGCGGCATGATCCCCGGCTTCGTGGTGGTTTCCTCCTGGTTGAAGCTGCGCGGCACCTACTGGGCGATCCTGCTTCCCGGCGCGATCAGCGCTTATAACATGATGATCGTCAAGAACTTCTTCCAGGGCATCCCCCAGGAGCTGGAGGAAAGCGCCGCGCTGGACGGCTGTAACGAGCTGAAAACCCTGTGGAGCGTCGTGCTTCCGCTGTCCCTCCCGGTGCTGGCCACCTTCGGCCTGTTCTACGCGGTGGGCCACTGGAACTCCTACTTCTCCGCGATGATCTATCTGACGGACGACAAGATGTATCCCCTGCAGCTGATCCTGCGGAACATCATCGTGACCGCGGAAGCCTCCGCCAGCGATATGTCCCTGATGGATCCGAACTTCGTCGAACCGCCGAAGCAGTCCATCAAGATGGCGGTTATCGTGGTCGCCACCGTTCCGATCATGTGCATCTATCCCTTCCTCCAGAAGTACTTCGTCAAGGGCGTCATGGTCGGTGCTCTGAAAGGATAAACATTTTTCTCTCCAAGAAAAATGTTTATCCCGAATATGGTTATCCGCGGCTCAGCCGCAATCCGATAACAAAATAAAAAAGGAGGCATACCCTATGAAGAAACTTGTTTCCCTGTTTCTTGCCCTGGCCCTGCTCCTCTCCGTGATGAGCTTCGCCACGGCCGAGGAAGACATGACCCTGAACGTCATGCTGCCCGACTTCCAGTCCGATTCCGACTGGGTCACCCTGGAAGACGGCAACCCCGTTCTGCAGAAGATCTACGAAGCCACCGGCGTGAAGCTGAACATCACCTGGGTGCCGGACTCCGGCTACGGTGAGATGACCACCCTGACCCTGGGCGATCCCACCAATATGCCTGAAGTCATGGTCATGCAGGGCGTCCGTGATGCCCTGATGATCAAGTCCGCCCGTGACGGCGCTTTCTGGGATCTGACCGATTTCATCGCGGATGCCGAGAACTATCCGAACCTGGCTGCCGGCGCTCAGTCCGTCTATGACAACATCTCCATCGACGGCCGCGTCTACGGTATCTATCGTTCCCGCGCCTATGCCCGCGCCGGTATCTATTACCGGAATGACTTCGCGGCCCAGGTTGGCTACGAGAACGAGCCCGCCAACGTCGAAGAGTTCAAGGATATGTGCCTGAAGCTGGCTGCCCTGGATCCCAACATGTACGTGTTCAACATGTGCAAGTATGTGGCCGGCACCATCGGCATCATGACCGTTATGAGCGGCGCTCCCTTCCAGTACGGCGTCAACGCCGAAGGCAAGATCTATCCCGCGTTTGAGGATGAGCACTTCCAGGAAGGCCTGGACTTCATGCGCGAGCTGTATGCCGCCGGCGGTATCGATCCCAACTTCATGACCATCGAATCCGGCAACTGGAACGACGCCGAGCGCTCCGATCCGGTCAAGGCCATCATGCGCCTCGACTGCCTGGACAACGGCTACCGTTATGAGGAGTGGCTGGAGGAGAACAAGGGCGCCGACAAGACCAACCCCATCGTTTCCCTGCTGACCGCCCTGCCTGACAAGGATGGCAAGATCCAGATCTGGCCCCAGAACATCGGTGCTTCCGGTGAAGTCGTGATCACCAAGGCTGTTTCCGCGGAGAAGCTGCCCGCGGTCGTGAAGTTCCTTGACTGGACCAACTCTGCCGAAGGCCAGACCCTGCTGGGCTGCGGCGTTGAGAACGAAACCTACTGGATCCATTCCGACGGCTATCGCTACACCTATCCGGAAGGCGAAGCGGAAAATTCCGCCACCTATACCGCCAGAACCAACACGATCCAGCACAGCCTGAACCAGCTGGGCACCTACGTCAACGGCGACCTGCAGCCCCCGACCGCGGCGACCCCCCTGCGCGCTGAGTACAACCAGAACCTGCTGGACAACGCGAAGTATGTAATCAGCAATCCCTGCTACACCTACGACAGCGAAACCAACAACCTGATGGGTTCCTCCCTGAACCAGGAAGTTGAAGACGCTCAGGTGCAGTACATCGCCGGCAAGATCGACCTGGCCGGCCTGCAGGCTGTTTATGCTGACTGGCATGCCCAGGGCGGCGATGACATCCTGGCTGAGTATCAGGCGATCTACGATGCTCAGTAATTCCTGAATCGCACAATTTAACCGGGGCTGCCGGAACCGTAAGGCGACGGCAGCCCCCTTTACTGCCCGAAGGAGACAACTATGAACAGAGTCTACGCCTGTTTTCCCGGCGGAAAGCACAAAGCCCTCACCCTGTCCTATGACGACGGCAAAACCCAGGACCGCCGCCTGGTGGACATCTTCAACCGGAACGGCATCAGGGGAACCTTCAATCTGAACAGCGGCCTTTTCATCCCGAAATATGAACGCATCGACCCCTCCGAGATTCCGGAGCTGTACAAAGGCCACGAGGTTGCCTGCCATACCGTGACCCATCCCACCATCGCCCGCTGTCCCCTGCCCGAAGTGGCGCAGGAGGTCATCAATGACCGTACCTGGCTGGAGGCAAAGACCGGAACGCCTGTGCGCGGCCTCGCCTACCCCAACGGTTCCCTCAGCCGGGATATTGAAAACCTGCTGCCCGCCTGCGGCATCCGCTATGCCCGGGTCGTCGGCTCCTCCGACAGCTTCGCCCTGCCGGAAAATCCCTACCGCTGGCAGGCCACCTGCCATCACAACCATCGCCTGATGGAGCTGGGTGAACAGTTCCTCGGTCTTTTCAAGCAGCAATACCTGTACCTGATGTATGTCTGGGGCCATTCCTATGAGTTCGACAACAACAATAACTGGGACCTCATCGAAGGCTTCTGTGAGATGATGGGCGGCAAGGACGACATCTGGTACTGCACCAATATTGAATACTGGGACGCCATGGACGATTTCAGCCGCCTGCGTTTCGCGGCGGATAACAGCTTTGTGTATAACCCCAATGCCGCGGACTGCTGGATCCGGGTCAATGACGGCGAGCCCGTCCGCATCCCCGCCGGCGCATTGGTAAATCTCTGAAGGAGGCCCCAATGATCGAATACCGCGATCCCGTCACCGGTTATCTGGTCCGCCGCTACACGGACGGTCCGGAGCGCAACGCCAAGCTCTATTTCACCTGCGAGAACTTCTCCCTGGACGACCGGTATTTCTTTTTCATGAAACAGCAGCTTGAGGGCCGGAATGACGGCGGCTGCTGGAAAGCAGACGTCGAAACCGGCGAGCTCATCCGGGTCACGGATGATACCTACCGGGGCTTCGCCACGGACCGGGAAAAGAACATCGGCTATACCTGCCGCAACGAAACCGAAGTCTTCGCGGTGGATCTGACCACCAATGAAATGACGAAAATCGGCGATCTGCCGAAGGGCGGCCGGATCACGGGCCACCTCACCGCCGCCGATACCGGCCGCGTCGCCTGCAGCTATCACCTGGCCAATAAATATTACGCCCTGGTGATTCTGGATCCCGGGAAGGAGGCCGAGGTCGTCTATCAGAGCGACTACCGCCTGGGCCATGCCCAGATCTGCCCCACCGACGAAAACCTGATCTTCTACATCCACGAAACCGAGGGCGACGCCTTCCAGCGCACCTGGATGTACGACGTGAAGGAGCGCTATGCCCGTCCCTACTATGTGGAGCATCCTTCCGAATGGATCACCCACGAGGTCTGGTCCGCGGACGGACAGGAAATGGCGCTCATGAAGCTGGACCCCGCCGGACCCGTGGAGGACGGCAGCATGCACACCGGCAACATCATCATCGGCGACAGGGACGGCCGGCATTTTGACGTGGAGGCTGTCAGCACCCAGCTGCTGCATCCCTGCATTTCCCGGGACCGGAAGTGGCTGTGCGCCGACCGCATCTCCTACCTGGGCTCGCGGGTTCAGGAGGGCGTCGTGCTCTTCGAGCGCGCCACCGGCAAGCAGAAGCTGATCGCGACCACCGGCTCCTGCAAAACCGGCGCGGATCACCAGCATCCCAGCTTCAACCGCCGGGGCGACATGATCCTTTTCTCCAACCCGGATGAAAACGGCATCGCCCAGGTCTGCACGATCGACCTCGGACAGATTATGAAGGATTGGTAAACATGAATCAGATTTTCATTATCGGCGACTCCACCGTCACCGACAACACCCCTCCCTTCCGCGGCTGGGGCTGGGCGCTGCCGGACTTTGTCCGGGACGGCGTCAGGGTTTTCAATCACGCGGAAAGCGGCTGCAGCACCCGCAGCTTCCTGGCGGAAGGCCGCTTTGAGCCCGTGGAAAAGGATCTTTCCGCCGGCGACCTGCTGTTCATCCAGTTCGGCCATAACGACGAAAAGGATGACGAGCGCCATACGGATCCGGAGACCACCTACCGGGAGAACCTCCGCCGCTACTGCCGCGCCGCCCTGGAGAAGGGCGCGCAGCCTGTTTTGCTGACCCCTGTCAGCCGCCGGTTCTTTATCGGCGAAGGCCCCAGCATGCTCTACACCCACGGGGAATATCCCCGGAATGTCCGGATCGTGGCGGAGGAGGATGGTATTCCCCTCTGCGATCTGAAGGCGGACAGCCGCGCCCTCTATCTGTCCCTGGGCGAGGAAAAAACCGCGGAGCTTTTCGTGCGGCTGAAGCCCGGGGAAAATCCGGACTTTCCGGACGGCCATGACGACAAAACCCATTTCAATCCCTTCGGCGCGCGGAAGATCTGCGCCCTCGTAGTGCGTGAGATGAGCGTCTTCCCGGCCTGCGCCGCTTACCTGCGGGAGGATGCCCTTGCCCGCGCGGAAGCCGTCCTGAAGGAGGAGGCCTGATGAAAATCCTGATCTGCGGCGATTCCACCGCCGCGACCTTCGACCCGAAGGAAACCCCGATCGTCGGCTGGGGGCAGCTGCTGGCGGACCACCTGCCGGGCGTCGAAGTCCTGAACCACGCGATGGCCGGACGCAGCACCCGGACCTTCCTGCAGGAGGGCCGTCTGGACGCGCTGGACGGGCTGATCGCACCGGGTGATCTGGTCGTCGTCCAGTTCGGCCACAACGACGGCGGCAACAAGCCGGAGCGGCATACGGAACCCCGGGGAGACTATACGGAGAACCTGCGGACCTTCATCCGCTTCATTCAGGCCCGTTCCGGCGTTCCCGTGCTCATGAGCTCCATCTGCGTCCGGATCTGGGAAAACGGCGTCTTTCAGCCGTCGCATACACCCTACAGGGAGGCGATGGAAGACCTGGCAAAGGCGGAAGGCGTCCCCTTCGCGGACCTGTATGCCGACACGGTTTCCATTGTCACCTCCCTCGGCGAGGAAGGCAGCCGTGCCCTTTACCGGGACGACAACACCCATACGCTCCGGGCCGGCGCGGATCTCTTTGCCGCGGCCGCGGCCCGGCGTCTGGAACCGCTGCTTTCCCATTCCTGACAGCATATAAAAAAGAGGCTTCATCCCGATCAAAACGGATGAAGTCTCTTTTGCGTTTGAAAACTCAGAACGTCACGCCCTCGAAGCCCTGCCACACATTTTTCCCGCTGTAGATCATGGCCTTCGCCTGGCCCCGCAGCACCTTCAGCACCGGGAAGGCCATGGCCTCCTGCTCCATTTCACCGGGATACACATGGATCGGCGCGATCCAGCCGCAGCGTTCCCGGACGCCTTCGGCGATATCATCAAAACGCATCAGGCCGCCGGTCAGCAGGATGGCGTCCACCCTGCCGCTCAGCACGGCGCTCATGGCGCCGATATGCTTGCAGATCTGGTATATCATCGTGTTCCAGACCAGCACGGCTTTTTTGTCTCCCTGCTCCACCCGGGCGTGAATGAGATCGGAGTTGGAGGTGCCGAACAGGCTGACAAACCCGCCGGACCGGGAGCACATCCGCCGGACGTCATCGATGGAATGCGCCTCAATGTAATCCAGCAGCTCCAGCACCGGCACGCTGCCGATCCGGGTCGGCGCGAACGGGCCTTCCCCGTCGGCGCCCATGGTTCCGTCAATCATGCGGCCATGATCGTGCGCGCTGACCGTGACGCCGCCGTCGATATGCCCGACGATGAAGTTGCAGTCCTCATAGGTTCTGCCCAGGGATTCAGCATGCGCTGTCGCCACCGCTTTGGGATTCAGCACATGGGAATGCCCGACGCGGTAGAGCCCGCGGATGCCGGTCAGGCGCGCGTAATCACAGTATTCATCCACATTTGTGGGATTCAGCGTATAGGCGGGCTTGTGATAGGCCAGGGAGAATTTCCAGGCCAGCATGACGCCCAGCTTGGCGGCGTGCTCGCTGCCGCCGACCGCCGCTTCGGTGTCGTCGTACAGCTTCTGATCAATGACCGTCACACCGCTGGGCTGTGTGCACGCGCTGCCGCCGCGGCCCACGAACACGTCGATGTCCGCCGGGTCCACGCCCTCCTCCTTCAGCATGTCCAGAATCACCTGGTACCGGAAGGGCACCTGGCCGTTGACGTGCGAAAACTGCAGCAGCACCGGCGCGTCATGGAACTGGCTCTTCTGAAACAGTTCCTTTTCGTTTTCAAAGAGGCTGATCTTGGTGGAGGTCGAACCGGGATTGATGATCAGAAGTTTGAAGATGTTTTTCATTCTGTCTGCCGTCCCGGAAGTCTTCTGCGGGACGCCGCACTCCGTTCCTGTTCTTGATCGTGGTTTTTCCCGCCCTGAACGACGGTCCGGGCAGGAAACGGAAACCATTTTAGCATGATTCTTCACCGCTGTCTGCTTTCCTGCCTGCTTTTCCTGCATTTTTCATGCATTTCGTTCTCCGCCGGAGCTGTCAGCCTTCCTGCAGGATCCGTTCAGCCAGCATGGTATTGCGCTTTTCCGCGTTCTGATTCCGCACGGCCATCGCCAGCGCTTTCCTTGTGCCGACAATCACCAGCGCTTTTTTTGCCCGGGTCACGCCGGTATAAATCAGGTTCCGCTCCAGCATCACATAATGGGACATCAGCACAGGCATGACCACAATCGGATACTCGCTGCCCTGGCTTTTGTGAATCGTGGTCGCGTAAGCCAGCGTCAGCTCCTCCAGCTCCGATACGTCATAGGTCACTTCCCGGCCGTCAAAATTCACCGTCAGCTCCCGTTCCTCCGGATTCACCGCCGACACTTCGCCGATGTCCCCGTTGAACACCTCCCGGTCATAGTTGTTCCGGATCTGCATCACCTTGTCGCGTACCTTATACAATATACCGCTGTGACGGAGCCCCGTTTCCCCGGGGTTCACCGTTTCCTGCAGCAGCGTGTTCAGGCTGGCGGCTCCGATGCTCCCCCGGCGCATGGGCGTCAGCACCTGCACATCTCCGGGCCCCACATGATAATGCGCCGGCAGCCTCCGGCTCACAAGATCCGCAATCAGCCGCGCTGCGGCATCCGGATCCTCCTGTTCCATAAAGAAGAAATCCGTATCCCGTCCGTTCGAGAGATCCGGCATCTGGCCCTTGTTGATGCGGTGCGCGTTCAGGATGATCCGGCTGGTCTGCGCCTGGCGGAAGATCTTTGTCAGCCGCACAACCGGAAACGCCCCGCTGTCAATCATATCCCGCAGCACATTGCCCGCGCCGACGGAGGGCAGCTGGTCCACATCCCCAACCAGAATCAGGCGCATGCTGTCCGGCACCGCGCGCAGCAGGGCATACATCAGCAGAATGTCGATCATGGAACACTCATCCACAATCAGCACGTCCCCCTCCAGCGGGTTCTCCTCATTCCGCTGGTAGCCCTCCGCCGGCTTGATCTCCAGCAGCCTGTGCAGCGTCTTAGCCTCCATGCCCGTGGTTTCGCTAAGGCGTTTGGCGGCCCTGCCTGTCGGCGCCGCGAGCAGCACCCTTGCACCTGCCGCGCGGAAGGCCCGGATAATTCCCAGGGTTGTGGTGGTCTTGCCGGTTCCCGGCCCGCCTGTCAGAATCAGTATTTTACTGCGGACGGCGGTTTCGATGGCTTCCGCCTGAACAGGATCGTAAACCATGCCGTCCTGCGCCGACAGCACGCCCCGCAGGCAGGCCTCCGTCACCGTGATACCGGGCAGGGACGCGTAAATCCGGCGGAGCCGCCGGGCTGTTCCCGCCTCCGCGTACCAGAAGGGAGGCAGATAAATGGCTGTTCCGGGCTGCTCCGCCGGCGTTTCCGAAGCCTCCTCTTCCGGAACAGGCTGCGGAATCGGCGCCGTTCTGACATCCCCGGTCCGGATCATCTCGTCCAGTGTCATGGAAAGCAGGCTTTCCTCGACCTCCAGCAGCTCCGCGCCGGTTTTGAGCAGCATCTCCCGGGTGGCATAGCAGTGGCCTTCCTCCGACAGCCGGTTCAGCGTATAGGTCAGCCCGCTGCGCAGGCGTTCAAACTTCTCATGGGAGAAGCCCAGCTTGGCCGCGATGGTGTCGGCAGTCCGGAAACCGATGCCCCAGATATCGTCCGCCAGGCGGTACGGATTCTCCTGCACCAGTTCGATGCTCTTTTCCCCGTAGGTCTTATAGATTTTTGTGGCGTGAGAGGTGCTGACGTCATGCCCCTGCAGAAAGAGCATGATATTCTTGACTTCCTTCTGCCCCGTCCAGGATTTTTTGATCTGCTCCACCCGTGTCCGGCCGATCCCGGGCACCTCCAGCAGCCTGTCTGGCGTCTCCTCGATCACATTCAGCGTTTCCGCCCCGAAGGCGGCGACAATACGCTTCGCGTATTTCGGCCCGATGCCCTTCACCAGGCCTGAGCCCAGGTACTTCTCCATGCCGTACACCGTCGCGGGCAGCGTTTCCTCATAGGAGGTCACGGAAAACTGACGGCCGTACTTCGCGTCGACCTTCCATTCGCCCGTCATGCTCAGCACGGATCCCACATGGGGCTCCGCCATCAGCCCGACAGCCGTGATCAGTTCGTGATAGCCTTTCGCGGCGCACTTCAGAACCGTATATCCGTTCTGTTCATTCTGATAGGTGATGCGCTCCACGACCGCCCGTAAAGCATCCATTCGCCGACAACTCCCCGCTCTGTCTTCTCCGCTGAACAGTATACCACAAGGCGGGAGGAGAAAAAACTCAGTGCAGGATTTCCCGCAGAACCCGTTCCGCGTTCAGATGGGTGATGTGTTCCAGCTCATTGTCCGTAAATCCCCTGCCGGCCAGCGCCTCAAACAGGTCCGGCATCCGGGAGGCATCCGGAATCTCCAGCTCACCGTGAATGCCGTCAAAGTCCGTGCCGATCGCGGCGCATTCCAGCCCGCCCGCGTTGATCCGGTGGCGCAGCTGCCGCGCAATCCCGTCCACCGTGGAATCCAGCCGTTCAGTATCCGCGTGCAGGAAAGCGCCGTAGAAATTGACCCCCATCACGCCGCCGTGATCCGCCAGCGCGCGGATCATTTCATCCGTCATGCTGCGGGGATGCGGGTTCAGCGCCCGGCAGTTGGAGTGCGTGGCAAAAAACGGTTTCCGGGCCAGGTTCGCGACATCCCAAAAACCGCCGTCGGACAGGTGGGATACGTCGATCCCGATCCCCAGGCTTTCCAGACAGGGAATCGCTTCCTTTCCGAAGTCCGTCAGTCCTCTGTTCATGATCTCCGGATCGGGGGAGTTGGGATACCCGAAGCAGTTCGGCGCGTTCCACAGCAGCCCCAGCACCCGGATTCCCATCCGGCACAGACGCTCCAGGTTCTCCGTACGGCCTGCCGCCGCCCTCCCGTCCTCCATGGAGAGGATTGCGGAGATCTTTCCCTCGCTCCTGTTCCGGAGAAAGTCGGAAAGGGATTCCGTCCTGCCCAGAATTTCTTCGTTTTCGCTCAGGGTTCTGTCAAAAATATCCTTCAGCGCCTGAATATAGGCTTCATCCCCCGGGTACCGGGAAGCTTCCTCCGCGCCGTCCTCCCAGGTGGGAAGAAAGACCGCGAACAGCTGCGCGCCGCAGCCGCCGGCGGCCAGCTTCCGCACGTCCGCCATGGCGGACGGCAGTTCCGTGACGCTCTTCTCCCCGCGGAAGAAGGCATGATACAGGGTATCGCAGTGCAGGTCGATATAGGGATAGCTCATAGTCATTCCTTCCTGTCTTTCGTATCGGCGGCTTTCTCAATCGCCGCGATCCGCTGACTCAGGGTCGGATGGGAGTACTCCAGCTTCACCAGCAGCGGGGACGGCGCCAGATTCGTGAAATTCTGTCTGGCCAGTTTTTTCAGCGCAGTAATCTGCTCCCGGCCGTAGCCCTCCTTCACAGCCTGGGCATCCGCCCTGTATTCGGCCTTCCGGGAAAATGCGTTGGTCAGCAGGCCGAAAAGCGGGGAAATCAGCGCAAATTCGACGCTCATGATCAGAATGATGGCAAACCCGTAATTGACGCCGCTGAAGCCGAAGTCCGGAAACAGCGCTTCGGTCCGCAGTGTCAGCCAGGCCAGAACACCGAGCACCGCCATCTGAAGGAAGGCAAAAATCTGATTCCGCAGCGTGTCCCTATGCAGGCCGTGCCCCATCTCATGGGCAAACACCGCGCAGATCTCATCCGGCGTCATGGCTTCAACCAGGGTATCGTACAGAACGATCGTTTTCATCTTTCCGAAGCCCGAGAAATATGCGTTGGATTTGGTGGTTCTCCTGGATGCATCCATGATTTTAACGCTGCGCACCTGGTACCCGTTCTTCTGCAGCAGCGCGGTCAGTTTGTCCTTCAGCTCCCCGTCCTCCAGCGGCGTAAATTTATTGAAGATTCTGCTGAAGAACGGATACAGGAAGGAAAACAGCAGGGCGATTGCCGTCATGAAGCCGGCAAAGGCCGGGATCAGCCAGTCTCCGAGCGCCTGGTGCGCCCAGGTCAGCAGCGCGCCGATACCGATCATCAGGCCCAGCCCGATGATCAGCTCCTTGATCTGATCCGCAATGAAGGTTTTCAGCGTTGCCTTGTTGAACCCGTACTTTTCCTCAATCACCATCGTATTGTACCAGGTGAAGGGAATCAGCAGCAGCGAGCTCAGCGAGGACAGCAGCAGCACGGCTGCCATCTGGTTGTACGCGTCCGGCGGAAACAGCTTTGCGAAGGCCGCGTAAACATTCAGCACCAGCAGCAGAAGATCGATGATATAGGATACGGTTGACGTGATCATCCCGAACCGGGCCTTCTCGCCGTGATAGGCGCGCCATCTGAGATAGGTTTCCTCATCATATATATCCGCCGCATTCGCGGGAACAGGGTTTTTCGCGGAGCGCATGCGCACCGCGGTCAGCAGCAGCTGATACAGGTATACCAGGGTCAGGATCACTGCCGCGAGGGTTTTAAAATTCATATCGGATCTCCTTTTTCGTATGGAAGCTGCACATCCGTCCGGGTTTCCTGAAAGCCTGTCAGGACAGGCTCTGCCCTTCCTTCGCGGCATCGGAGGGAAGCGTGCCGGTTTCCTGCAGGAAGGCGCGGCGGAAGGTGCGCATGTTGCTGAACCCGCACATGCCGGAAACCGTCGTCAGCGTCAGTGTCGGATCCCGCATCAGCTGGCGGGCCTTGTCGATGCGAAGCGCGTTGATAAAGCGGCGGAAATTGATGTGTATCTTCTGGGAAAAGAAATGGGACAGGTGGGAAACGCTGATGCCGAGCGCCCGGGCCGTGCTTTCCAGCGTAATCTGCTCGCAGGCATGCATGGACGTATACTGAATGATCCGGTAGCCCAGATCAGGCTCCTCAATCTCCGACAGGGAACGCATCGGCATCGCCGCCAGCACCCCGGCCAGGATCACATGCAGATAGGCGGTGCCGAAGGGAGAGCCGGCCGGGTCCTGCAGCTCCCGGATCCTTGAAATCGCGAGGCGTACATCAGAATCCGCCGCGGAGGCCTTCAGCACAGGGATCCGCGGAATGGATTTATAAAACACGGGAACATATTCGGTGATCAGATCCCGCGGAAAGATAGCGGCCAGACCGCTGATGTCCGGACTGGGCTGCACATAGCTGTGCGGGACGAAGGGAAAAATCAGGGCGATGTCCCCCGCCTCCATCTCATACGCAACGTTTCCGATCACCATCGTCAGAGACCCCTGTTCCAGGGCCACCAGTTCCGCCACCTCATGGACATGAGGCGGAAAGGGAAAATGTGTCATTTCCCCGATGAAAAGCTTTTCCGGACGCTGTTCGTAAAAGGTTGACATTTTTCGCACCTCGCTCCTGAAATACAACGCTTTTCCCGTCTGATTATTGTGCCAATCATACCAGATATTACAGAATCTGAACAGCCCTTCCGGTTAAAAAGGATAATTTTGTCCCAATTTCAACATAAAAAGTGATTGCGGAAAGAGACATTTTTCTGATATAAAAACGACAGAAGGAAATGCATATCATCGACCGACCCATTCAACGGTTTCGTACATTAAGCCGGATGGCTTAATAATTTTATATTTATCAAAGGAGGTACCCTTCATGAAACGTCTCGTTTCCCTGATTCTGGCTCTGATGCTGGCGCTGGGCGTTGTGTGCGCCGCTTCCGCCGAGGAAAAGCAGTATGACAGAGTCACCATCACCTACACCTGCCCGCAGGTCGTTGCCGGCTATGACTACAACGCGCCGAACGGCGACGGCTACAGCAACTGGATCCTGGGCAAGTTCAACATCGACTTCCAGGGCACCAACGTCAGCTGGAACGACTGGATGAACAACCTGGTCACCTGGATTTATGCTCAGGACATGACGGACGTGGCGATCTACAACTTCAGTGAGAACACCGCCACCACCGCCACCGACATCGTGAACCAGGGCCTGCTGTTCCGTCTGCCCGATGACTGGAAAGAACGCTGGCCGGGCGTCGCGGACGTTTACAGCAAGACATCCCTCGGACCGATGCTGGAGGAGCTCTACGGCGGCACCTACTTCATTCCGCGTGCCCGCTTCTACTACAACCTGCCCGGCGATCCGCTGGCCAACCACTGGTGCCTGTGGATGCGTGCCGACTGGATCAAGGCTGTGGGCAAGGAAGTCAAGCATTCCTACACCATCCCCGAAGTCATTGAGATCTGCAAGCTGATCAAGGAACAGGATCCCGGCCAAGTCGGCGCGAATCTGCTGCCCCTGGAAATGGATACCGGTAACGCCGCTTCCTTCTTCCTCCGCGCGAACAGCACCTACTGGGATACCTTCTACAAGGATGCGGACGGCAAGTATCAGTGGGGCGCTGCCGCTCCCGAAACCCTGGAAGGCCTGAAGCTCTGGTATCAGGCTTACAAGGTAGACGAAGTGCTGGATCCCGAATACTATCTGCTGGACCATGAAAAGGACCTGGAGAACTTCCAGACCCTGGGCATCGCCGGCGTCAGCTACCTGGGCGGCCAGACTGCGGACGTTGAGAACTACCGCAAGACCTTCAGGGATCGCACCGGCCATGAGTATGAAGACTTCCATATGGCGAACCTGCTGGGCGCCGACGGATATTATCATCAGAGAGACCTGATCAACTTCTGGGGCGCTGTATGCTTCAAGCCCGACGTTGATCCGGCCGTCTTCGAGCGCTGGATGGATCTGATGGAGTGGACCTGCAGCAAGGAAGGCTATCCGGCCACCTCCATGGGCCTGAAGGGCGAAGACTGGGACTTTGACGAGAACGGCGAAATCATCTCCCTGATCGATCCTCAGGAAGTACAGCTGGCCGGCGCGGTCGGCGAGGCGAAGTATCCGTCCCTCGGCCACGTGCTCGGTTCCGTCATTCTGTGGGACGACCTGGCCATGGACAACCCCAACATCCGTGAGGACCTGCGCGATGAATCCAAGCTGCTGTACAAGCTGCGCACCGACGAGTCCACCCCCGAAACCTTCACAAAGGTTGACTGGAACCTGTACATGAACGGCAGCGAAGAGCTCCTCGCCGTCAACGGCATCCAGTACGCGGATGAGTTCTCCAACATGATCACCACCGCCACCAGCGAAGAAGAACTCGTGAACCTCTACAATGAATGGATCGAATCCAAACAGGCGATTGTGCAGCCCGCTCTGGACGCTCTGAACAAGTAAGCAAGGCAAATCTCCTTTCGAGGAAAACCAATCTACCCGGGGCGGATTTCCGCCCCGGGTAATATCAAAAGGAGAGAATATTATGACCGGGAATCCCGTAAAAACAAAGCGCACCTTCCGGGAGTGGCTGACGCATCTCGGAAAGCGCATCTATCTGGAAAAGGAAAGATATATCCTGATCCTTCCGGGGATCGTGTGGTATATCATTTTCGCATATATACCGATCTTCGGCCTGTCGCTGGCCTTCCGGAAATACATGGCCAAGCTGGGCATGTTCGGAAGTCCCTGGATCGGCCTGAAAAACTTCCAGAGAGTCTTTGCCGATCCGGCATTCTTCACCTCCATCATCACAACCCTGCGGATCAACGCGGGCAGACTGATCTTCGTCTTCCCCTTCCCGATCCTGTTCGCGCTGCTGATTAACGAGGTGCGGCTGGGCCGGTCCAAAAAGGTGCTGCAATCCATCTACACCTTCCCGAACTTCCTGAGCTGGGTCATCGTGGCCAGTATCATGATCAATGTGCTGGGGCAGCGGGGCCTGGTGAACGGCATTCTGAGCGGGGCGTTCGGCATAAAACCGATCGCGTTCCTCGGAAAGCCGGAATATTTCCGTCCGGTGGTTTTCGCGACCGACGTCTGGAAGACGGCCGGCTGGAGCGCGATCATCTATATGGCTTCCATCTCCGGCATTGACGTGGAGCAGTATGAAGCGGCGGAGATTGACGGGGCGTCCCGGCTGCAGCGCATCTGGTATATCACGCTGCCCGGGATCAAAACCACTATTCTGGTGCTGTTTATTCTGGCAGTCGGCAATCTGATGTCCGGCGGATTCGATCAGATATTCAACCTGAGCAATTCCGCCACGCTGAAGGTGGCTGAAACGCTGGATATGTATATTTACCGGATCACTTTCAAGGGTTCCGTGGACTTCGGATTCTCCTCCGCGGTAGCGCTTTTCCGGTCTGTCATCAACATGCTGCTGCTGATCGTTGCTGACCGGGTATCCAAAGCTGTCGGCGGATCCGGCCTGCTGGGCTGACAAGGGAGGCGGAAAAAAATGACTGCAACGACCAAAAAAAGAAAACATCGGCAGCTGCGTGACCGCTTTGAGCTGATGGACGGAATCATTCTTTTCTTCCTGATCATCATGGCCATCATGATTCTGTTCCCCATGGTCAACGTCCTGGCGCTGTCCCTGGCGACCCAGAAGGAAGCGGCGGAAAACCCGCTGATGCTGTTCCCGTCGCAGCCCACCATTGACAATTTCTACCGGCTGTTCCAGGATCCGCGTATTCTGATCGGCTACAAGACCACGCTGCTGATCGTGCTGATCGGTGTTCCGCTGAACATGCTGCTGACGACCAGCCTGGCCTACGGCCTTTCCAGAACAAGCTTTCCGGGCGGGAAATTTCTGTTCTTCGGCGTGCTGCTGACGATGCTGTTCAACGGCGGTATCGTTCCGATGTACCTGCTGATGATGGAGCTGAAGCTGACCAAGAGCCTGCTTTCGGTGCTGCTGGCCTACGGTGTCAACACCTTCTACTTCATCATCACGCGATCGTACATGATGTCACTGCCGGACGCCCTGGTGGAATCCGCGAAGATTGACGGTGCAGCGGAATGGCGGATCTTCTTCAGCGTGATCCTGCCGCTGTCGAAGCCGATCCTGGCAACCGTGCTGCTGTTCTATGCGGTGGACCGCTGGAACGAGTGGTACAACGCGATGATTTTCCTGCGGAGAAACGATCTGATCCCGCTGCAGCTGGTGCTGCGGACCATCGTGATGGACTCCAACATCGTGAACTCGCTGTCGATCGCCGGCCCGCGCGTGCCGCGCTTCACCGAGGGCATCCAGTCCGCGACCATCATCGTGACCATGCTTCCGATCATGTGCTTCTTCCCGTTCCTGCAGAAGTACTTCGTCAAGGGCATCATGGTCGGCGCCATCAAAGCCTGACGCTTTATATCTCCCATTTCTGAGAAAACCGCAAAGGAGAACCTCCTATGAAAATCCAGTCCGGCGATTACGTGCTGAGCTTTGCGGACGGCGGTGTTGAGGTAACCCGCGGAGGCAAAATCCTGTATTTCAACAGGCGGCCGGTGTACGCGCTCATCAAAACGGCATTGTCGATCACAGAATTCTATGACGCTCCTTATGAAAAAGCAGTTCAGGACGGCCTCCGCGTTATCGCGGAGGGCGTCCTGAAAACACCCACCGGCGCCGAGCTCGGTATGAAGGATGTTTACGAGGCGGCTGACGATGGCATCAAGGTGACACGGACGACGACCGTACTGAAAAACATTGACGATTACGGCTTCGCGTCCAAGTTTTCCTTTGTTCTGGCGGCCTCTGACAGCGTGCTGGACTATGAGTACTTCTCCCCGGCCAACTGGTATAAGCAGAACGAGTATTCCAAGCCCTACAGTATGGGCTATGACAAGGAATGCGAATACTTCTGGCGTAACGAGGTGAATTACACACTGCCGCTTTTCGCGGCGCAGAACAAAGCCTCCGGAGAAATGATCATGCTTTCCCGCTGGGCCGGGGACGTGACCATGCGGGATATGAATTTCGTGCAGTCGGAGCATATTGTGGACCGGAAGTTCACGATCGGCGCCATCGGCATCAGCAAGCCGGAAAGCGAAACGCTCAACTACCTGTATTACGGTTTCCCGCTGCGGAAAAAGATCAGCACGGTCCGCCAGGGACTGACAATTGATTATGTTTATCCCGGAACGGACGGCCAGCTGCCCCGGATGGACCGGGGCTACAACGTGGATTACATGATGCGGACCAAGACCATGACCCGCGTCTATCATCCGATGGAGGAAGGCTTTTCCCACACCTTCTCCGTGGGCATCAATTTCGGCTGCTACGACGGATTCTATCCGATGATGAAAGCTGCGTGGCGCTCGGTTTACAGACGGATGAAGGATCCGGTCTTCCCGGTGGATCACGAGAGACATTACAAACTCAGTATGGAATCCCTGGCAACCCTCACGCGGCAGTACGGGGACTCCTGGGGTCTCCCCTTCTCCTGTCAGCTGCCGCAGCTGGACGTTTCCAGCGTTTCCTTCCAGTTCGGATTTGTCGGGCAGCAGCCCGGCATCGGTTATCAGCTGATCCGTTACGGCGACAAATACGGCCGGCCTGAAGCCTATGAAAAAGGCCTGCACATTGTCGACTTCTGGGTGCGTAAGTCCATGACGCCCTTCGGCGCGCCGCAGAACTGCTACAACCCGACAATCGAAGGCTTTGAGCCGATGCCCTTCTGGACCCGGATGATCGCAGACGGTCTTGAGAACATCCTCGATGCTTATGTCTATATGAAGAAGAAGGGCGAGGAGAAAACGGACTGGCTGGAATATTGCCGGAAGGCCGCCGACCGCTTTGTCCGCATCCAGAACGAAGACGGAAGCTGGTACCGGGCGTATAACACGGAAGATGATTCCATGCGGATGGATTCGAAGGCCAACACCATCAGCGTCGTCCGCTTCCTGATCCAGATGTATCTGGTCACAAAGAACGACGCATACCGGCAGACCGCGCTGGGGGCCGGCGAATGGGCTTACAACAACACCTATAAGCTGATGGAATACCGCGGCTCCACCTGCGACAACACGGACATCACGGATAACGAGTCCGGTATTTACGCCATCTTCGGCTTCATGGCGCTGTACGACCTGACCGGCGAGCAGAAATGGCTGGACGCGCTGATCGGCGCGGCGGACTATACGGAAACCTGGACCTACTGCTGGTCCTTCCCGGTAAAGTGCCCATGGCCGAACCATCCGTTCACGAAGAATCCGATCAGCGGCCAAAGCCCGGTCACCCTGGGAGGCGGCGGCGGAGACATGTACATGGCCGCCTGCGCCTATGTCTATTACAGGCTGTATGTCATGACCGGCGACGAGCACTACAGGGATTACGCGGAATTCATCCACAACAACACCCGCCAGGCTAACGATGTATACGGGGAATTCGGCTACGCCCTGCCCGGTCTTTCCCATGAGGGCGGACATTTTGCCCAGCAGGTCTTCAACAGCCATTATCACTGGCTGCCCTGGGTGACGTACGTGGAGGTGGATCCGGTTTCCAGGCTGTACGATACCTTCGGCGCCTACGATATCGCCGGTGCGGACAGGCTGTCCCCGGAGGAACGCGCCCGGAGAAACAAGATCTACGATACCTTCGCCCCGTAAAGGCATAAAACAGCCCGCAATCCTGCTTCACATGCCGGATTGCGGGCCTTTTTTATATTCTGTCACGCGGCGCCGGAATTCCGGCGCTTTTTTATTTTTCCGCGGGGAACGTCTCCAGCCGGATGCCGGCGGCAGTCCCTTCCGTGAAGCCCTTCCATTCAGCGGGCTTTTCAGCAGGCTGGCCGGGAATGCCGGAGCCCGCTCCCGTACCGCCGGAGACCGGCCCCTGCAGGTAATCCGCTTTTGAAGCGTCTCCCTTCAGGTGAAGATCCAGGAAGGCCGTAAGGAAATGGCAGTTCGCGTCATTGAGCCGGCGGGTATCCCAGACCGGGTCAGACCAGCGCTTGAAAATCTCCCAGGGATGGGAATACGCCTCCGGCGGGGCGGGATTGTTGGCAACATTGTGGCCGCAGTTCAGATAGCTGACCAGCGTCCGGTCAGACCGGACAGCCCGTTCACAGAAGCCTCTCACCCGGCTGTAGCCCACGGTATAATCGGCCGTGCCGCAGAACCAGAGCGTCGGGATATTGATATCACCGGACCGGTCCTCATCCAGGAAGAAGGTGGCAGGCGCAAACAGCGCGGCGGCTTTGACCGTCTTCAGCCCGCGGAAGCCCTCCTCTTCGGCCAGCTCCCCGGCGCACGCCCGGAAGTTTTCCAGGGTTTTCCCGCCCAGCCGGCCGCCGATGGTGCGCAGCGCGCCGTATCCGCCCATGCTGAAGCCGATCAGGCCGGTCTTCTCCGGCAGGAGCATGCCCTTCAGAAATCCCTCCCGGTTCAGCTGCGGCAGCATCGAGATCACAAAGCGCTGATCCCTGGAGCGGTGAATCAGAGCGCTTTCAAGGGAGCCGGATGCAGGAAAGTCTTCGTAGGTGTTCTCTGTATGTCCGATGGAAATCACCACATACCCCTTGGAGGACAGGTTTTCCGCCAGGTTCACCAGCAGGAAGCGGGATCCCGGATATCCGTGGGATATCACAGCCACGGGAAACGGACCGGCGGACGGATCGGGCTCAGCGTCCCGGAAAGCCCGCCCTGCAATGGGAAAGGGCTCCAGGTTTCCCAGGTCTGCCCGGCCGAGATGGTCCGTATACACCGCCCGGTCCTGATCGCATCCCGGCAGGGCGGGATACCATACCTCCGCCTTCAGGACACGGTCATACCGGGGATAAGCTCCGTCCTTCAGGCCGGCACGCGCATTGGGCTGATCCGGCTCCGTCAGCATCAGGGTCCGGACTCCCGTGACGCAGCTTCCGCGCGCAGCCAGCTCTGGCGCGCCGGGGACAGGATCGCCGGTCAGGGTGCCGATGGGATGTTCATGTTCCCAGTCTGTCATTCAAAAAACCTCCTTTTTCCGCCGATTTCACACCCGCGTACCAGGTCTGCGGGGGGATGGATATGTACCGGACAAAGGCCCGGTAAAAGCCCGCGTAATCGTTGAAACCGCTCTGCCGCGCAGCGCTGCCGGGCGGGGTGCCGTTCCGCATCAGCTCCTGGGAGTAAAGGACGCGCTTGTACAGGATGTACTGATGCACGGAAATGTTGACGTAGCTCTTGAACTCATGCAGTAATGTATATTTGCTGATATAAAACTGCTCCGACAGGCTTTCAAGGGTCAGGGGCTCCAGCAGGTGATCGTTGATGTAGCGGATAATTTCGCTCATCCGGTCCGGCGGCCGGGGCACGAGCACATCCCTGTGCTGCACGATCCGGCAGGCAATCAGGGCCATCATGTTAATCCTGCACCGGTTCATCGGAGCAGCAGAAGGATCGTCCGACCCGGCGTCTGTGATCCAGTCGTCCAGCATGCGCAGGAACCGGGCCGCGCTTTCGCTGTCCGCGTGAAATGAATAAAAACCCCGGTCCGCGGCCGCCTCCAGGATCCGCAGCACGGGAAACCCGTCTATCGACATATCATCCAGCGCCTTGCGGGTGACGTAGCAGTAGGCCCGCTCATAGGGAACGGAGGAATCAATCAGCAGCGCCCGGTGCAGCACGCCGGGCGGAAAAACGAACAGATCCATGGGATGCGCGTCAAAGCTTTCATCCTCGATCAGCATCTGGACGTTGCCCTGTATCAGCAGATAAAACTCATAATGAGGATGCATATGAAAGGGAACGGGCGGCCAGTCCAGGTCCACGCCGTGCCTGCAGTCAAACTCAGCTCCGCTCCGGAGGTCATTTGTTTCGTTGCGGTATCGGTTTTTCATTTCGATCCTCCTGTTCCGGATTATTCTAACGCAACTTTCACAATAATTCAATCAATTTTGTCCATAAAAAACAATTTTATCAATTGTCCTGCTTGTTTCTTTTATGTATAATAATTCTAAGATCTTACCAGATTGAAAAGGTTCCGCCCCACCTGGCGCGGTTACGCAAGGAAAAATGCCTCTTCCCCCGGAAAAATGGAAAAAACGGATTCATCCTTTTTTTGCCGTCCGGCGGGACGGGCGGAATGGAGGAAACGCATGCAGAAAGACGCGGTAAAACAGGTCAAGTACAAACGGATGGGTTTCTTCAAAGCCATTGCGAAATATAAATGGCTTTACCTGATGCTGATCATCCCGCTGTCGCAGTATTTCCTGTTCCGGTACGCTCCCCTGAGCGGCCTGCAGGTTGCGTTCAAGGATTTCAGCGTCTTCAAGGGGATCGGCGGCAGCCCCTGGGCTACGCCCATCTTCAAATACTTCAACGAAGTTTTCTCCAGCCCGAAATTCTGGACAGCTGTGTGGAACACGGTCAAGCTGAACCTGCTGGATCTGTTCTTCGGCTTCCCGATCCCGATCATCCTGGCCATCATGGTCTATGAGATGCGGTCTGTCAAGGTCAAGCGGCTGTATCAGACGCTGATGTATCTGCCGCACTTCCTGTCCTGGGTCATCATCGGATCCCTGGTTGCCAAGATTTTCGGCACCAACGGACCGATCAACAACCTGATCAGCCAGATGGGCGGCACGCCGGTAAACTTCCTGATGGATGAGGGCAACTGGGTGGTTATGTATGTCGCCACCGGTATCTGGCAGAGCGCCGGCTGGGGCACCATCATCTATCTGGCGGCGATTTCCGGCGTCAATACCGATCTCTATGAGGCCGCGGAGGTGGACGGCTGCGGCCGGCTCCGCCGCATCTGGTATGTGACGCTGCCCTGCATCATGCCGACGATTGTGATCATGCTGATCCTCCGTCTGGGCCAGATGGTGGGTATCGGCTTTGAGCGGCCCTACGTCATGATGAACAAGATGGTCACCGATTCCGCGGACGTGATTTCCACCTTCGTGTATGACCGCGGTATTCTGAACCGCCAGTATCCCTTCGCGACGGCCGTTGATATCTTCGGGTCCGTGGTGAACATGTGCTTCGTGATCGGCGCCAATATCGTCACGCGCCGCATGGGAGAGGGGGGTCTGTTTTGAGTAACGTCGCTGCCGCCAAACCCGGAAGGGCGAAGGGCCGCCGCTATATCGGCTCGGAAATCGTCTTCAATATCATCCTGACCATCTTCGTGCTGGTGTGCGTGCTGCCGGTGCTTCACGTGATCGCGAAATCCATTTCCGGCCGCGCGCCGGTGGTCGCCGGCAAGGTGTACCTCCTGCCCAAGGAGATTGACACCAGCGCCTACGCCTCCGTGTTCAACGATCCCACGATGATCAAATCCATGTGGTTCTCCATCGAGTGGACGGTCATCTACACGGCGCTTTCCATGGTTTCCACGATTCTGCTGGCCTACCCCCTGAGCAAACAGTACCTGCCCGGGCGGAAAACCCTGATGATCATCGTGCTGATCCCGATGTATTTCACCGGCGGCACGATCGCCAACTTCCTCTGGGTCAAGCAGATGGGACTGATCGACAGCCCCTGGTCCCTGATCCTGCCGATCCTGACCAGTACCTACAACACGATCATTCTCCGCAATTTCTTTGAATCCATTCCCCCGTCCCTGGAGGAAAGCGCGAAGCTGGACGGCTGCAACGACTGGCAGATTCTGATCCGGATTATCCTGCCGCTGTCCACCGCCTCCCTGGCGACCATCGCGCTGTTCTACGCCGTGGCCCGCTGGAACAACTACGCGGACGTCCGGTACTACATCAACACCTCCAGCAAGTTCACCCTGCAGATGAAGCTGTACCAGGTGGTGTTCGCCTCCTCCTCCTCGGATGTGAGCATGGTGGAAGGCGGCAAGAACGCCGTGCTGGCTGAAACCATCCAGTGCGCGGCGGTCGTGTTCTCCACGGTGCCGATCCTGATCGTCTATCCCTTCCTGCAGAAATACTTCGTGCAGGGCGTGATGATCGGCGCGGTGAAGGAATAATCAACGGTTGGAACCGGCGCTGTCCGGTTCAAATAAAGCAACGACAAAAAGGAGGTTACCCCATGAAAAAGGTATGGTCCCTGATTCTGGCGCTGGCGCTGCTGCTCACGATGGTCAGCATCGTCCCCGCCGCCACGGCGGAGGAAATCTTCCGCTATGACGAACCCATCACCCTGAAGGTTTCCGTGTTCGACCGCGGCAACACCGGCGGCACCGCCGTCGACAACAACCACTGGTCCAAGTGGATCCAGGAAAACTTCGGCGATCCCCGCAACATCAAGATTGAATGGGTGGTTATCCCCCGTTCCGAAGAGGAAGCCAAGCTGGCGACCCTGATGATGGACGAGGCTTCCTGCCCCGACATCTGCTTCACCTACAACGAGTCCATCGTGACCGACTACGTGAACCAGGGCGGCGTCATCGAAGTGAGCGACCTGATCGAGAAGTACGGTCAGACCCTGAAGTCCTTCCTGGGCGACGAGGTCCTGGAGTTCGGCAAGTTCTCCGGCGGCCAGTACGCCATTCCCGCCCGCCGCGTGGTCGTGGCCTGGATGGGCATGTTCCTCCGTTCCGACTGGCTGGCCAAGCTCGGACGTGAAATGCCCACCACCAAGGAAGAGTTCCTGGACGATCTGCGCGCGTTCCGCGATCAGAACCCCGGCAACGTCGAAGGCGGCTGCATCCCCTACGCGCTGGGCAAGGATCTGCGGTATCAGATGCCGCTGCAGTGGTCCTTCTTCAAGGATCTGAGCACCCGCACCCTGGCCTGCGAGCCCGCCGTGGCGCACGAAGGCTATGAAGACTTCCTGCTCTTCCTGAACACCCTGTACAATGAAGGCCTGGTTTCCCCGGACTTCGCGCTGAACAACGATGAAGCGCTGTGGGCCGAAGTGACCTCCGGCAAGGCCGGCGGCTACACCGGAAACTACGATCATCCGATCCGCGTCTCCCCCGGCATCCTGGCTTCCCTGCAGGCCTATGAGCCCGAAGCCATGCTCCGTCCGCTGGACTGCTTCGAGTCCGTCACCGATTCCAGCAAGTACTATCATCCCGTGTATGCCGCCGCCGGCCTGCTGAACTTCATCCCCGTGTATTCTCAGCATCCGGAAGCCGCGATCATGTACCTCGACTGGCTGTGCCAGTATGACACCATTTACTATCTCCAGAACGGTATTGACGGCATCACCTCCGACCTGAACGAGGACGGAATCCCGGTCGTCAAGGACGTGGATGAAGAGCATCATGACATGGTGTACAACTCCATGCAGAACATCGACTACACGCTGCTGGTCAACGGTCAGTGGCTGGACACCCCCGAAAAGACCATGAAGTCCCAGGCGCTGTCCTATCAGGGCTATGCGGATCTGTTCGAAGAAGAGTACATCGTCGGCAACCGTGATTCCATCCTCGGCGGCTTCCACTTCGACGTGCCGCTGGAGAACAACTCCAAGTACAGCACCACGCTGGCCTCCTATGAGCAGGAGATCCTGGTGAAGTGCACGATGGCCGCTTCCGCGGAAGAGTGCAGCGCGCTCTACAAGGAAATGCTCCAGCAGTACATGGACATGGGCGGCAAGGCCGTCATGGAAGAGAAGTTCGCTGCGTGGGACGCCGCGCACGCGGAATAATCTCATAACAGCCGGACACACAGTAATCTGACCGGCGGAGCGCCGCGCCGCAAGGCGCGGCGCTTTCTTTACGAGCAGGAAAGGAAGGAACCTATGTTACAGGTAGCGATCATCGGAACAGGGAACATCTCCCATCTGCATATTCACGCCTGGATGCTCTTCCCCGAACGGGTACGGATCGCCGCGCTGGTGGATATTATTCCCGGCAAGGCGCAGAAGGTGAAGGAGCAGTATGGGCTGGACTGCGATGTGTATCTGGACCATCACGACGTGCTGGGCCGGAAGGACATCGACATCATGGATGTCTGCACGCCTCCCTATGTGCACGCGGAGATCTCGATCAACGGCATGAAGGCCGGCAAGAACGTCATCTGCGAAAAGCCCATGGCGCCGTCGCTGGCGGAGTGCGATGAGATGATCCGCGTCCGGGATGAAACAGGCGTCAAGCTGTCCATCATCGCCCAGAACCGCTTCCGCAAGCCCATCCGGGACCTGAAAGCGCTGCTGGATTCCGGCATCGCCGGACCGGTGCGCCACGCGACCGTCAATTCCCTCTGGTGGCGCGGCCACTGCTATTATGACCTGTGGTGGCGCGGAACCTGGGAGAAGGAGGGCGGCGGATGCACGCTGAATCACGCCGTGCACCATATCGATATGCTGGGCTGGATGATGGGCCTTCCGAAGCGGGTCACCAGCGTTCTGGCCAACACCGCCCATGACAATGCGGAGGTGGAGGATCTGTCCATCTCCATCCTGGAGTATCCCGGCGCCCTGGCTTCCCTGACCGCCTCCGTCGTGGACCACGGAGAGGAGCAGACCTTAACCTTCCAGTGTGAGAAGGCCATGGTTGCCGCGCCGTTCTCGGTTCACGCGTCCGTGTCCAAGCCCAACGGCTTCCCGGATCCCAATGATGCCCTGGAAAAGGAAATCAGCGACTTTGCGGACGCGCTCCCGCCGGTGCCCTATGTCGGCCATGACGGGCAACTTGACAACGTGCTCTCGGCCATAGAAAATAATACTGACGTGGCCATCACTGCTGAGGACGGCCGCAGGACGATCGAGCTGATTACCGCCATCTATAAGTCCGGCGCGCTGAAGACGGCGGTGGAGCTGCCGCTCCTGCCGGATGATCCCTTCTACACGGTGGAAGGCATTATGAAGGCGGTTCCGCATTTCTATGAGAAGACGAAGTCGGAAATCGATCTCGGCGGCTCCGATATCACGGTCGGCAGCAGCTACGGAGACAAAAAATAACGCCCTGCGGCACGGCCGGGGCAGGATCAAAGCATGGAGGATGAAAGCATGAAACTGAACGCGGCAGACGGTATGAACTACGCTCCTGTGGGGGAAAAGAAAGCGATTGTCAAGCCCGGTGAATTTGTGTTTTCCGCAGCCCGGCTGGATCACGGGCACATCTACGGCATGTGCAATGCCCTGACCGAAGCCGGCGCGACCCTGAAATATGTCTGGGATCCGGATCCGGAAAAGGTTGCCCATTTTCTGAAGATCTATCCGCAGGCAACGCCGGCGGAAAGTGAGGATCAGGTGCTGCAGGATCCGGAGACCATGATGGTTGCCGCTGCCGCGGTCACGTCTGAGCGCGGCCCCTTCGGCGTGAAGGTCATGGAGCACGGAAAGGATTACTTTACCGACAAAGCCCCCTTCACCACCATGGCGCAGCTGAACAAGGCAAAGGAAACCGTGGCGAGGACCGGTAAGAAATACATGGTGTATTATTCCGAGCGGCTGCACGTGGAAGGCGCGATTCTCGCCGGCTATCTGGTGGATGCCGGGGAAATCGGCAAGGTGCTGAGCGTGACCGGCTTCGGCCCGCACCGCCTCGGCGCGGGAAACCGCCCCGCCTGGTTCTTTGAAAAGGCAAAGTACGGCGGCATCCTCTGCGATATCGGCAGCCATCAGATCGAGCAGTATCTGCACTTTGCCGGTGAGGAGGACGCCACGGTCACGCTGGCCCGCACCGCCAACTACGGCCATCCGGACTATCCGGAGCTGGAGGATTTCGGCGACTGCGCGCTGACCGGCAAAAACGGCACAACAAACTATTTCCGGGTGGACTGGTTCACGCCGAACGGCCTGCGGACCTGGGGCGACGGCCGGACGTTTATCCTCGGCACAGAGGGGTTCATTGAAATCCGGAAATATGTCAACCTGGCTTCTGATCAGCCCGGCGGAGACCACGTCTATCTGGTCAACGGAAAGGGCGAGCAGTATATCAGCGCCGCAGGCAAAACGGGCTTCCCGTTCTTCGGCGGCCTGATCCTGGACTGCCTGAACCGGACGGAAAAGGCGATGACCCAGGCGCATGCCTTCAAGGCGGCTGAGCTCTGCCTGAAAGCGCAGGAGCAGGCGGTCACGCTCGCGCCCTGAAGCTGTCAGAAATTAATGCATGTCATCAAAAGCCGGGCTCCGTACTGCACTGAGCCCGGTTTTTTGTTCCCTCGCAGCACAACTGATTTCATCCACAAGATGTAGACAAAATCGGGTCCGGCATGCTATAATATCCACAATTGCTGGAAATTGCCGGAGGTTCGGATCACCATGACGGACGAGGAATTACAACTGAAAGAAACCCGGGAGGAGGTTTCCTCCTGGGCGCAGGATCATCCCTGGATCGCGCTGTTCGATCAGGACAGCAGCATCGATGAAACGCTTCGTTTCAGCCTGGATGAAATGCGGTTTGAATAATTAACCTTTTCTTTTTCATTCACCATAAAAAGCGCTGACCGCTCCGCCGGATCCCGGGGGAGCGGTCAGTGCTGCTGTCCGTTATCTCATCTGAATCACATTGACGGAGTGTGCTGGCAGATCAATCTCAAACGGAGCTTCCGACCGTTTCCGCCATTCTCCCTCCGTAAGCCTGACACCGTTCACCCCGACATCGTTATAAGCCTCGGTGCTCTCACCGTTTACCGTAATAACGCGGTATTCCCTATACCCGTTTTCCGGGATGCGCAGGGTAAGCTTCTGCGCCGCGGACGGATGCTTGTTCACCGCCGCCACAGCCAGCATGCCGTCTGTGCTGCGGCGCGTGGGCAGGATGTCCAGTACGTCCACGCGTTCGGTCCGGTTTTCCTTGTGCCGCACGTCCATGACCGGCATATTCTCCGCCTGGCTGTCCGGGATTTCATCCCCCAAATAGTTGACATACAGATCAAAGACATGATACGTGCTGCGCAGCACAATGCCGTCCCGATGGGTGAAGATGCAGCCGCGCGTGTTCACAACGGGGGCGAAGCACGCCATGCCCACGATATCGCTGTTGCGGTTCAGCGTGTTCAGGAAGCAGGCCGTGAACACAGCGTCCGCCATCGTATAGTCCTGGTTCCGGTCGTTAAGGTCCCTGGGCGTGATGTATTCATCCTTCGTCACGCCCTGGCGGATCGTATGGACGTTCGGATGATGCCATCCGCGCAGGTTCCACTCGTCATAGGCGATCCGGATCCGCTTTTCAAGTCCGAAGGCCATCAGCAGGCCCCGCACCTTGCGGATGTCCGTATCCAGATCGTTCGTATAGGCCATCGACTGCTCATAGGTGGCGAAATCGTTCACATTGGGCATCAGGTTCCAGTATTTGTGAATGGAGATCCAGTCGAGATGCAGGCCGCAGTGCTTGAGCAGGTTCACGTTCCAGTCGATATCGCTGAGCGCCGCCGCTGACAGCTCCGCGGTCGGATCCACATGCTTCATCATCTTGGCGGATTCCAGCACCAGGCGGCCCCATTCCTCCGCTGACTTCGCGCCGATCTCCCACCAGCCGTAGTTTTCGTTGCCGATGCTCCAGTATTTCACCCGGTGCGGTTCCGGATATCCGTGCGCAATGCGCAGCCTGGCAAATTCACCCTCGTTTTCGAGGTTGCAGTATTCCAGCCAGTCGCTCATTTCCTCCGCGGTACCGGTGCCGGCATTGGTGCAGATATAGGGCTCGCATCCGATCTTGCGGCACATTTTCACATACTCGTTGGTTCCGAAGGTGTTCGGATCCTCCACGCGCCAGGCCTTGTCGAAGGCAGGCGTACGCACCGGGCCGACCGCTTTCTGCCAGTGGTAGGAGGACACAAAGCAGCCGCCGGGCCAGCGGAGAATGGGAACCTGAATCCTCCGCATCGCCTCCAGCACGTCCGTGCGCAGACCGTCCTCATCCGCGAACGGGCTCGCGGGATCGTATACCCCGCCGTAGATCTGCCGGTGAAAATGCTCTATGAACTGTCCGTAGAGCATCCTGTCCCGCTTCATAAGCACCCGGGAAGGGGTAATGCTGATAGTTGTGTTTCCCATTGTCTTCTCTCCTTTTCCGATCGGATATCCTCCGCCATGCCGTTTCAGAACGCTATCGGCAGGAATGACGCCGCGACAGCCAGCAGCACCGCGGGAAGCAGATTGGCCACCCGGATTCTTTTACCCCAGACCAGATTCAGCCCGACGCAGAAAATCAGCACGGAACCCACCAGCGAGAGACAGGCCAGCGCCTGTTCCGTCATCAGCGGCCGGACCAGCCCGGCCAGCAGCGTCAGACCGCCCTCCCAGAGAAAAACCGGCACTGCGGAAAACGCGCATCCGATGCCCAGGGAGCAGGTCATCACCATTACGATAATCAGGTCCAGGATCGCTTTCGCCCCCAGCGTGGACCAGTCTCCTGAAAGGCCGTCCTGAATTGCGCCCATGATCGCCATCGCCCCGATGCAAACGGTCAGGGAAGCCGTCACAAAGCCGTTCACAAAGCCCAGATCCTTCGCGTTGCCCGTTTTCCGCTTCAGCCACTCGCCGAACCGCTCAAACAGGCTTTCAATATCCAGCAGCTCTCCGATCAGCCCGCCCAGCGCCAGGCAGCCCACCAGCAGCATGGTGCCGCCGCCCGGCATGCTGTCAGAATGCAGCATATAGCGCATCGCTCCCGCGATGCCGATAAACAGCGTCCCGACCCCGCAGGCCATCATCAGCGTCTCCTGCTGTTTTTTCCCCAGCAGTCTGCCGAAAAGCATACCTGCCGCGCCGCCGGCGATAATCGCGCCAGTATTGACAAATGTTCCGATCATGCTGCTCCTCATCCGATGAAAAATATGGTTCCGCTCTGCATTCTACCCTGCAAAGCAGGAGGGTTCAAGTGGACTGTTAACTTTTTTTCTGTTTTTATGGTTTCGCCTCTCCGTTGTGAAAAGCAGCCGCTTGTGATAAGATAAGTAAGAAATAACCGAAACGGAGAAGATTATTCATGGCAGAACAGGGCGGTCGTCTGGATCATTTTATTGAAGAGGAGCTCAATCGTTACAGAGGCATCATGGTTCCGGTCAAGTCAGGCGTGCTTCGCCGCGCGCTGATCACAAAAGTCAGCTGCAAAAAGCTGCATCCGAATCCGGAGGATGAATTCTGCAAGCCTGAGGTAGGGCCGAATTATCAGATTATCAGCAACTATGAACAGCAGTACCGGACCAGAAAAAAACTGGGCTACGGCTATGATAACGGGCTTACCTATCACGAGGATGACGACTCCCTGACCGTTGAACGCGTCCGTCCCGACGGCTATATGATCCTCAACGGCCATCACCGGTGGGCGGCAGCGATCCGGAGCAATAAACGCAGCGTTCCGGTCCGGATTGTCAACCTGACCCATGCGGAGGATATTCTGGCCTCCCTGAGCAAAACCAGCAACACCTGGCGCGTCACCCTGGACCTGGATGAGGTGGTTTTCCAGGGCAGGAAGGGAGAAGCCGCCGAAAAGCCGCTGTCCTTCCCCTGGTCGCTCCTTTACAAGCAGCCTGTGCGGCTGGGCATTCCCGCCCTGTTCCGTTTCCTGAAGCGGAACGGCTATGACGTCTGGGTATATACCTCCCGCTATATTTCCATGGAATACCTGGAGAATTATTTAAAGGCCTACCACACCTATGTCAGCGGCATCGTCACCGGTATGTCCCATAAATCCAGTTCCTCCGGCAACCTGGAAAAGCTCCTGCGCGACCGCTATCTGGTCACCGTGCATATTGACAGGAACAGCGTTCTCCGGGTCAGCAGGAAAACCAGGAGCTTTGAGGAATACTCCCTGAGCGGTTCCGCCGAAACCTGGTCCCAGGAAATCATGGATATTTTCGGAGCGTTTAAGCACGATGAGCAATCAGAATGAAGCCGTCAAAATGCGCGTCTCCTTCGATCTGGATGAGGTGCTCTTTGTTTCCCCGAAAACCCACCAGACCGAGCCGGAGCCCCGCTATCCGTTTAACAGAATCTTTCAGGAGCGGCTGCGCAAGGGTACGCCGGAGCTGATCAACACCCTGCAGAAGCTGGGCTATGAGGTGTGGGTCTATACCTCCTCCTTCCGCTCCGAAAAGTATATCCGCCGCCTTTTCCGGCTTTACGGCGTCCGGTTTGACGGAATTGTCAACGGCAACCGCCATCTGAAAGAGGTGCAGCGGGACAACAAGACGATTCTTCCCCAGAAAATCCCTTCCCGGTACCGGATCTCCCTGCATATTGACGATGAGGCCATCATCGCCTCCTGGGGCCGGGAGTTCGGTTTCCAGACCTATCTGCTGGATGCCGAGGATGCGCAGTGGAAGGAAAAGATCATTGCCCGGGCGGATGAGATCCGGAACAATCTCCGGGCTTCCGGGCGCGGATGATTCCGGCGTTCCGGCAGGAGCAGGATCCGGCGTTTTGTTTGAAACGTGTTTTTCGGGAAAATCTCTTGACATCCGGAACAACCCGCGCTATGATGCTTGCAACCGATGAGAAAGAATAGTACTTCGGAGCCGGACGGCACAGAGAGCCGCGGATGGTGGAAAGCGGTACGGACACTGCGAAGGAATGGCCTTTCGAGGGCGAACCGAACGGGCTGACGCCTGATTAGGGGAGACGGAGAACCCTCCGTTATCAAAGGACGCCGTATGATGGTACGGTCAGAGCGGGCGCGGAAGCGTCAAGCCGGGTGGCACCGCAGGAAATGATTTTCATTCCCTGTCCCAGCAGTTGACAAACAGACTGGGACGGGGTTTTTTATATCCGTCCCGACCGGCGGCAGCACCGCCAGACGGAAAGGAGCGTTCCCATGAGCACCGAGAACAAAACCATCCCCTACAAGATTTACCTGGAAGAAAATGAAATGCCCAAGACCTGGTATAACCTCCGGGCGGACATGAAAAACAAGCCCGCTCCCCTGCTGAACCCCGCCACCCTGCAGCCGATGACCGCCGAAGAGCTCAGCGCCGTTTTCTGCGACGAGCTGGTGAAGCAGGAGCTGGACAACGACACCCGGGATTATCCGATTCCTCAGGAAATTCAGGATTTCTACAAGATGTACCGTCCGTCTCCCCTGGTCCGCGCCTACTGCCTGGAGAAGAAGCTGCAGACCCCGGCGAAAATCTATTACAAGTTCGAGGGAAACAACACCTCCGGCAGCCATAAGCTGAACTCCGCCATTGCCCAGGCCTATTACGCCAAAATGCAGGGCCTGAAGGGCGTCACAACGGAAACCGGCGCCGGCCAGTGGGGCACCGCCCTGTCCATGGCCTGCTCCTATTTCGGGCTGGACTGCAAGGTCTTCATGGTCAAGGTGTCCTATGAGCAGAAACCCTTCCGCCGGGAGGTCATGCGCACCTACGGCGCTTCCGTGGTTCCCTCCCCCTCCGACACCACGCAGGTCGGCCGGAAAATCCTGGCAGAGTTCCCCGGCACCACCGGCAGCCTGGGCTGCGCAATCTCCGAAGCCGTGGAAACCGCCGTCTCCAATCCCGGATACCGTTACGTGCTGGGCAGCGTCCTCAACCAGGTGCTGCTTCATCAGAGCGTCATCGGCATGGAGAGCAAGATCGCCATGGATAAATACGGCATCGTGCCGGATGTTATCATCGGCTGCGCCGGCGGCGGAAGCAATCTCGGCGGCCTGATCGCCCCCTTTATGGGAGAGAAGCTTCGCGGTGAAAGGGATTATCAGTTTATCGCCGTGGAACCCGCCTCCTGCCCCAGCCTGACCCGCGGCCGGTTCGCCTATGACTTCTGCGATACCGGCAAGGTCTGCCCCATGGCAAAAATGTACACCCTGGGCAGCGGGTTCATTCCTTCCCCGAACCATGCCGGCGGCCTGCGCTATCACGGCATGAGCTCCATCCTTTCCCAGCTGTATGATGACGGGTACATGGAAGCCCGTTCCGTGGAGCAGACGAGCGTGTTCCGCGCGGCGGAGGAGTTCGCCCGGGTCGAGGGCATCCTGCCCGCGCCGGAAAGCTCCCACGCGATCCGCGTCGCCATCGACGAAGCGCTGAAATGCAAGGAAACCGGCGAGGAAAAAACCATCCTCTTCGGCCTCACCGGCACCGGCTACTTCGATCTGGTGGCCTATGAAAAGTTCCATAACGGGGAAATGTCCGATTACATCCCCTCCGACGAGGATCTGCAGAAGAGCTTCGCCACCCTTCCGAAGGTAATAGGGTAGAGGGAGGGCGTTAGCCCTCGCCCCTCCCGTTGCACCGTACGTACCGGTCAGGTATACGGCGCTACATCGTAGCATGGTTTCAAGTATTTCTCAGGTAATAAGCAAGAGGATCGATCAAACCCGGT
>JAFRLY010000005.1 GCA_017431005.1 Clostridia bacterium | reverse complement strand
CTGTTTACGATTCTGTTCCGGTTTACCGGCCTGCCGGATGAGCGGGCGCGGTTTCAGGTCATCTCTCTGCTGACAGGCTGCGGCTACACCACCAGGGAGAGTGAACTGTTTATCTCCAACCGTTCCCGCCGCCGGCTCGCACGGATCACGATGCTTTTCGGCTATGTGTTCAACATCACGATCGTTTCGGCTTTCATCAACGTCTTCCTGTCGCTGAAGCTCAGCCAGGTGGAGCACTATTATGACGGGGCGCTGATCCCCCTTGCGGCGATTACCATCATCTTCATTTTCATGCGTTTTCCGCACGTGAGGGCCTGGGGCGATCATCAGCTTGAGAATCTCGCGGATCGTCTGATCGGGCGTACGGATTCCTTCAATACCATCATGCTTCTGGACTATATCGGCTCCGAAACCATCGCGCTGGTAACGCTGAACCACATCCCCGACGAGTATCGGGGTGTTCCGCTGTCTCAGACCGGTTTGAAAACGAATACCGGCATCCTGGTCATGCTGGTGGAAAAGCCCAGGAAAAAAGCGGTTCCTGCAGGTGCGGATACGGTCTTTGAAGTAGGCGACAAGCTGACGGTCTTCGGCGACTATGCCACGATCTGCAAATCCTTTCACGCCCGCGAGCGCTTTGCGGATCTCGAGCGTGACTGGTCTTCCGCTCCTGCCCCTGCCGCAAAATAATCGTGCTTTCCATCTGCCGTGCAAAACCCCGGCAAATCCGGACCGTTTTCCGGATTTGCCGGGGTTTTGCACGCTCTGTCTGTCGGCGGTGCTTCAGTCTGCCCTCGAGTCTTTCTTCGCGAGGTCTGCGCCGCGCCCCTTGCGGGTGCTCTTGTCCGCATACAGCGTTCGGTCGGCCTCCGCCAGGATCTGGTCCAGCGACGGACGATTGTCCATCGGGCAGGAAGTCGCGCCGAGGCTGGCAGAGATCAGGTAGGCTTTCGGCCCGCAGATTCTTCTTGCTTCTGTCTCGATGCATTCCCGAATCCGCTCCAGCTCCGGCAGCATGGATTCGGGTTCCAGAAAGGCGAATGCGAACTCATCACCGCCGTATCGGGCACAGATTCCCTTTTCTCCCGTCACCTGCTCCAGCGCCTTCGCCAGACTCTGAATGGCATAGTCCCCTTCCTGGTGGCCGTAGATGTCATTGATCGGTTTCAGACCGTCCATGTCCATCGAAAACAGCGTCAGGGTCTTCCCCTGCATCTCCGGAAGCTGCAGCCTGCGCTCCAGTTCCCGCAGGAATCCCCTGCGGTTGTACAGCCCCGTCAGGTAATCATGCTCCGCCAGTCGGAGAATGGCGTTGTTTGCCTCCGCCAGACGCCGGTTTCCGATTACTGCGTTGAGCGCCGCGGAAAGGAACAGCGCTTCCTCTTCGAATCGCTCCTGTTCCCGCATATTCCAGGCCTGCATCCCGGATATGAGGTAGCCCATGGTCTCCTCTTCATTCTGCAGCAGCTGCGCCAGCAGAATTCGGATTGCGGGATCGCTCCGCACCGATTCCTCGTCGATGACCGGGGACTCCTTCCAGCAGAGCGTCGAGCCGGAGGCGAACAGGCCGTGTCTGCCGTGCAGCACGCAGCGGGCCCGGCTCCGGTCCTTCTCATCCAGAACGGCTGCGAAGTAGTAGGGATTCGGCCAGCCGGCGAAGAGGGAGGACAGCTGCTCCGAAAGCATCTCCAGAGAGTTCATGCTCAGGGTCTTGCGGATGAAATTGCCCATCGCCCGAATATGCCGGGTGTAGATCAGGTTGTCGATTTTCAGCTCTCCGCTTTTCTTGGTGGACAGGAATGCGTTCCTCTGTACACAGCCGCATGACTCTCTCTGCAAAAACTCATAGGGTATCGGCCACAGCTCCGTCTTCCCCGTATCCTCCGCCCGCCAGTTTTCCATCCGGTCCAGCATTTTCCCGAACATATACGAAAAATCCGGACGTGCTGTGGTGATTGCCGGCACATGGCTCTCCCCCGGGAGCGTGCCGTCAAACCCGGCAACCCGGACCTGTTCCGGCACCCGGATGTTCCGTTCGGACAGATAAATGCACACCGCGATGGCCATCGCGTCGTTGGCGCACAGAAAAGCCTCCGGGACTCTGCCGCCGTCAGCGAAATAGCGGTCAAGCGCCCGGTAGGTCGGCTCGTCCCAGTATTCGCCGTAAATCACTTTTTCCGGCGGGAGGGAGCTGCCGTTCTCTTCCAGAATCTGTCGGCACAGGCTGATTCTCTCCTCGGAATAGGAGTTTCCCTGGATCCCCGCAACCATGACGATATCGCCGCACCCGTGTTCCTCCACCAGATGGCGGGCAACCTTTTCAAATCCGTCCCCGTAGGAAAACGCCATGTTGATGCAGCCTTCATACTCGCGTTCCATCATAAACACGGGCAGCTTTTTTTCCTGTGCAAGCTGAATAATATGCCGGTTGATCTCGTCAGAGCGGATCATCTCTCCGAACAGCAGAAAGCCTGCCAGATTGGAAACATCAAATGCCGCCATCAGTTCCCGGATGCTTTCTTCCCCTCTGGATTCCACGCCGCTCCGGTCAAAGGCAACGCACAGCGGAAGGAAATTCCGGGATTCCGTCGCTTCGATCAGCCGGCTCAGCATCAGGTTCAGGTTTTCCACGTCCTCCCAGGACGTGCAGGCAGCGATGATCCTGCGGTCGTCAGCATTCCTGTTCATCTTTCCCGCTGCCTCCTTCTGTATTTCTGTCTCCGGATTCATTCCCGCGGTCCGTTCTATCATAGCGTGCTTTTGCTCTGCTGTCAATGTTCCCGCCTGCGCTGCGGCTGCTCAGTCGATTCTCAGGATGAGCCGCAGGATGTTTTCCGCTGCCTTTTCCATATCCCCGCGCTGCAGAACGCCTTTCTCCACAGCCTCCAGCAGCCGGTCCGGGAAACCGGTGGCCATCTTCATGTCGTTTCCGGCCGCCGCTTCCTTATAGTGTTCGCCGAAGGTCCACCAGTCGGTCGTCACCATGCCGTCGAAGCCCCATTCCTCCCGGAGGATGCCGGTCAGCAGATCTCTGTTCTCGCTTGCCCGATGGCCGTTGATGATGTTGTAGCTGGACATGATGGACCACGGCCGGCCCTCCCTGACCAGGATTTCAAACTGCTTCAGCCAGATTTCCCGTATCGCCCGCTCCGAAGCCCGCGAGTCGCAGCTGCGGCGGTTGGTCTCCTTGTTGTTCAGGGCAAAATGCTTGGGTGTTGCCGCGATATGGTTGGACTGAATGCCCCGGATCATGCCGGCCGCCTGTTTTCCTGCCAGCAGGGGATCTTCGGAATAATACTCAAAGTTTCTTCCGCACAGAGGATTTCGGTGAATATTGACCCCCGGTGCGAGCCAGACGGAAATATTGTTCTCCTTCGCCTCCAGGCTGGCAGCCGCCCCCACGTCATAGCAAAGCTGCGGATCCCAGGAGCTTCCGAGCAGCGTTGCACAGGGAAAGGCCGTTGCCGTGACGCCCAGTCCCGGATGAAACCGGATCCCGGCAGGTCCGTCCGCCGTCATGATGTTGGGTATGCCGTAAAGCATATTGTTGCCGTAGCCGAAGGTATTCGCCAGGCCGACATTGGGCTGGCCGCCCAGCAGATACGCAAGGTCCTCAAGGGGCAGCGCGGCGGTAAACGCCTGCAGGCTCATCTTTCCCTCCGCCACGTCCTGAAGCTTCATGCCGCTGACGCGCCCGAAGTTTTTGATGCGGGGAACAGCCCGCACCTCCGGCGTCGCGTGCAGCGTCTCATGATCCATGGGGGGAAGCGCCGTCTCGTTCCAGTCGTTGCAGGCCGCGGTCGGCAGCTTCTCCCACGTTCCGTCAGCCAGCAGCCGTTTTTCCAGGCAGGTCGGGGTCATCCGGGCCGTCAGCTGCTGCGTGATGAGGTTCTCATCCAGCCGCCAGGTTTCCTCCAGCCATTCCCCGTCCCGTACGCTGGTACCGACGAAGAACCGGTACTCGCCTTTTTCCAGCACCCAGGCAGACCGTGCAATTTTGCCGAGATCGTCGAAGCTGGCCATCTGTGCAAGCGGAAAGCGGATATGCACCCGCTCGCTCTCTCCCGGCGCCAGCAGGCGTGTCTTTCGGTATCCCGCCAGCACCTTTGCCGGTTTGCCCAGTTTTCCCTGCGGGGCGCCGGTATACACCTG
>JAFRLY010000050.1 GCA_017431005.1 Clostridia bacterium | reverse complement strand
GTGCGGGAAACAGGACTTGAACCTGCAAGTACGTACGTACACATGAACCTGAATCATGCGCGTCTGCCAATTCCGCCATTCCCGCAGAAGATGGTGGGCAGGGGTGGATTCGAACCACCGAAGCGTGTCGCGGCAGATTTACAGTCTGCTCCCTTTGGCCACTCGGGAACCTACCCATATTGATTTTCCCTCTTGATCCAAAGGGATGGAGCTGGCGATGGGACTCGAACCCGCAACCTGCTGATTACAAATCAGCTGCTCTGCCAATTGAGCTACGCCAGCACGAAGCTCTTTCCAACATGGCCAGCGGATCCGTCAGGAAAAGTGGCGACCCGGATGGGGCTCGAACCCACGACCTCCAGCGTGACAGGCTGGCGCTCTAACCAACTGAGCTACCGGGCCAGGAAAAGGCTGTGGGCCTTCAGGGACTTGAACCCCGGACCAACCGGTTATGAGCCGGCCGCTCTGACCAACTGAGCTAAAGGCCCATATCGGAAGGAAGAAAAGTGACTCCGCCGGGATTCGAACCCGGGTAGCCGCCGTGAAAGGGCGGTGTCTTAGGCCTCTTGACCACGGAGCCACGTACAGGGTAACGATCTGAGTCGGGGTGAAGGGATTCGAACCCCCGGCCCCATGCTCCCAAAGCACGTGCGCTACCAGACTGCGCTACACCCCGGTGCATCCTTCCCACGGTCAATCCCGCAGGCGACATGTGATAATATACACGATTTCAGCAGCCTTGTCAATCACTTTTTTTTCATTTTTTCCCTTGTGATTTTCCGGCTGTTTTCCTGCATAAATTCTCATTATTATCACCGTTCCCGGAGGTTCCCCCGGAGTCTCCGGGAACGTTTCAGTGCGTTACGCCGCCTTCGTTTCAGGATCTCCGCCCAGCTTCCAGGCAATCAGTCCGCCCGCCGCCAGTGCGATCACGGAGACGATGCAGATCACCGCGTTGAACCCGGCATAGATGGAGGTATCCATCAGGATGACCACCGGAGAAGCCACAACCATGCCCAGAATGGCGCAGTAGGTTCTGCCCTTCCATTTTTTCATCATAATCTCGATGAATTTGGCGATGCCGAAGATGCCGGCCACAATCCCGAGGCCGAACGGAATCAGCAAGCCCGCGTTCTGCAGCACGGCACTCCAGTCTCCGCCCGTCAGTCCCTTCACCAGACCCGGGATAGCCACGGTCACCACCGGCTCATAATAGCCGAGCGTCTTCAGGATCATGCTGCCGCTGACCCCGGGAATGACCATTGCCGCGGAGCAGATACACCCCAGCACGAAAAGAATCAGGATGGTTCCGATGTTCAGCTGTACGGCCGCAGTGTTTTCCTTTTCAATCGCCTTGAGCCAGACCACCAGCGCAAAGAAAAGAATGAAAATCAGGATTCCCTGCCAGCCGATCTTTTCACCCTTCATCTGCTGCAGAATCAGCGGCAGGCTGCCCAGGATCAGCCCGATGAACAGCGCGTTCGTCGGCAGCGGATAGGAGCTGAAAGCCGCCTTCAGCGCGAAGGAGCCCAGCAGAATGGCCAGGACCATGCCCACCAGATAGGGCAGCAGGATCCGGAAGCATTCTTTAAACCGCTTGAACAGATGATTGATGCTGTAAATCAGCTTATCGTAAATCCCCATGGAAACCATCATCGTGCCGCCGGAAACACCCGGAATGACATTGGCGAGGCCGATCACCATGCCTCTCAGCACATCCAGAAACCATTTCATCTTCTCATTCTCCCATCTTCATCCCATTGATCCGGTTCATCTTCCCATGCTTCCTCGTCTTCATCAAAGGAAGCGCTCAGATTTTCCGGCTGAAACCGCGGATCGGACGCCAGCGCCGACAGGCGGTCCCGGCTGACAACCGTATCCGTACCCAGGCAGTCCCTGCAGCGATATCCGCATTCCGGACAAACGCAGCCCAGGGCACTGCTCTCTGCCTGCACCATATATGTTCCGCAGGTCTTGCAGCTGCAGCGCAAATCCTTCACCTCCAGCGGCTGATCATTATAGCAGAGGCCGGCCTTTTCTTCAAGCCGGCCTCTGTTTCAGCTCATTTTCTCCCTTACCGGGGATTGTATTCCACCTTTTCCTGATAAGCCTTGTAGGTCGTGGTGAAGAGCAGCTCCCGCCTGGTTTCCCTGCTTCCCTGATACCAGATCTTCCAGGTCTCCACCACATAACCCTTGCGGCCTGTCACGGTCTTTTCGCTCGTCCCGGGAGCCAGGCTGGGATTCACTACATATTCTGTACCCTCCGGCTTTGGGATCACCCTGGTCGTCACGCTTTCCAGGTCAACCCGTACGTCCGCGCCGAGGCTCATTCCGTACAGATTCACGGTGATTTTCCGGTCCTTGTAGGCCGCGACGATAAAGATCGGCCAGTCAGTATTGTTTTTAAACTGAAAATCCAGGCCCGGCCAGTTGACGGTGGCGTCAAAGCCTTTCTCCACATAGCTGGACGGCCAGGCATGGGGATTCCTTTCCACAATTTCCAGATCGGCCCGGGCCACGGCATTGAAAAGCGTGGAGCTGGTCTGGCATACGCCGCCCCCGATCTCATCCCGGCTCTGCCCGCCGGAGATGGCTGCCGCCTCCTTGTAGCCCTTTGCAGCCGTGCGCTCGCCTGTCGTCCTGTTGAAGGAGAAGGTTTCTCCGGGCAGCACGGTTTTTCCGTTGATCGCCCGGGCGCTCAGGTCAATATTTGTATTGCGGTTTTTGTTGTTTGTGGTGTTCGTCGTATAGGCGGAGATCAGGCCGAACCGGTTCATCAGCTCGGTTTTCGTCACCTCCGCCAGGATCTTCTCCGGCGTCACCCGCAGCGTGGTATGGGTGGTTCCCCCGTCCAGAAGGGCCGTCAGCTGATTGTACAGATCCTCGCTGTCAATCCGGGCTCCGGGCTGGTCTTCGGTGAAGGTAAAGGTATGCGTGTTGAAGTCAAAGCTCTCCACCATGCTGTTGACCGGATCCCGGTTCACATAATTGGCGATGCCCTCCGTCAGTTCCCGCAGGGCATGATGGTCATAATCCTGCTCCGTGGCCAGGATCACCGGATGTGTCCGCAGCTCGGCAGCCTGGTTCAGCCGCTCCTGAAAAGGCGTCATTCCGCTGCCGCGGATGCCTGCTGTATTGGACCGGCCCTGCGCCCAGGCTCGGCTGATCATTTCGTCGACGTTTCTGGAGACAGGCACCCGTTCACTGTTGATATGCCAGATCTGGTTTCCGACAGAAACGGATATATCGAAGGCCTTTTCCTCCGTCCTGGCCGCGGCGGAAACAACCTGGGCCGCCTGTTCCTTCGTCATGCCTCCGACATGAATGCCGTCGATATAGACTCCCTGATAGATGGTATCCGTATACAGTTCCTGCCTGCACTGCTCCAGATTCTGTGCCTGCTGCTCCTCCAGACGGATCAGGTTGCCGTTGACAAAAGCGAAATTCGGCAGAAAGCGGTAACGAACGCCAGTCGTCTGCGGGAGCACAAGCAGGCAAAGGCCCGCCAGCACAAGCAGTTCCGCAATGAGCATGCAGGCCCACGCACCGCTGTGTTTTTCCTTTTTTTTCGCAACCCGGCGCCTCGCGGAAAAATCCTGACCGTTGTAGCGGTCGAAATCATCAAACAGCGCGGACGGCTCCGCCAGGCCGTCATTCTCTTCGTGACGGAAATATCTTCTTCTGGATGCCTCATTCTGTCCTGATGCCGGCGCTTTTTCCGGGCTCCCGTCCGTCTTCTGCGGCCCATCGCCGCGTATGTGGCTGCTGCTGTACGAGGTTTCCTCCTCTTCAGGGATCACTTCCCCGTCGCCTTCATACAGATCATATCGCTTCACTCTCGGCATGATCTTCTGTTCCCTCCGTGTCCGCTGCCGCGGATCGTCTCAGATCCGGTGATTCCGGACCTCTCCCCGCAGCATGTCTCCCGCCTGCGCACCGGGCACCCGTATACGGATGATCTCACCGCCGACACCCAGCGTGTCAACGGTTTCCCCGGTCTTTTCCCGCAGAAACGGGTCCGCCGCGACCTGCCGGATTCCCTCCGGTGTCATCAGTTCCAGAGCTTCCCCGGCGAATATCCGGTTCTTCAGCTGAACCCTGCAGATACCCTCCGCATCAGCGCCGGTTACCACGAGCCCCTTATATTCCCGGTCCTGATGGAAGCCCTCCGCCCCGCCCGGATGCTCCGGCTTATCCAGCAGGAAGCCCGTATCGCTTTCCCGGTGGCTCGCGCAGGCCAGCTCCCGGATCAGCTCCGGAGCAACGGCTTCAAAAGCTTCCCGCCCTTCCCGCAGCGCGTCAAGCCCCCGCCGGTATGCCCCGGTTACGACTGCGACGTAATACTCCGTTTTCATCCGGCCTTCAATTTTCAGGCTGGAAACGCCGGCCTCCGCCAGCTCGGGCAGCAGGGGCATCAGGCACAGATCCCGGGCGGAGAAAAGGTAGGTGCCGTTCTCATCCTCCGCAACCGGATAATATTCGCCCGGTCGTTTCTCCTCCACAACGTGATATTTCCACCTGCAGGGCTGCGCACACTCGCCCCGGTTGGCGCTCCGTCCGGTCATCCAAGCGCTCAGCATGCACCTGCCAGAATAGGACATGCAGCTGGCTCCGTGCACAAAGGTCTCCAGCTGGATGGAATCGCCCACGCTCCGCTTCATGGCGGCGATACGCACAAGGCTCATTTCGCGGGCCAGAATCACCCTTTCGCAGCCCAGCTCCCGGTACAGCTCCACCGTCGGCGTATTCAGCGTATTTGCCTGCGTGCTGACGTGAACCGCCAGATCCGGAAACCGTCGCCGAAGCATCCGGACAGCTCCCAGGTCGCTGACGATCACAGCATCAGCGCCCAGCTCCCGCGCGGTGCCAGCAGCCTTCAGGAAGTCCTCCAGCTCGTCATCGAAGGGATAGCTGTTCATGGTGACATAGAACCGCTTCCCCGCCTGATGGACCAGACGGACTGCGGTTTCCATTGCTTCCTCATCAAAGTTCCCGGCAAAAGCCCGGAGCCCGAAACGCTTCATGCCGCCGTAAACCGCATCTGCGCCGAAATGCAGCGCCGCCTTCAGCGCAGCTTCATCGCCGGCCGGGCTTAACAGTTCAGGAATCTGCATCATTGAATGCCTCTGGTTTCATCATACTTCTGCCACAGCGGCGCGTATACCGCCACGGCGCGCTCATGCTCCGCCAGCGTCTTGGAGAAATAAAGCTCGCCGCTTTCCGGTTCCTTGGCGCAGAAGAACAGATAGTTCTCCGCGGTCAGCATTTCATCCGGATAAAGCGCCGCTTGAATGGCTTTCGGGGAGGGATTGCAGACCGGCCCTACCGGCAGCCCGTCAACCACATAGGTATTATAGGGGCTTTTCACCTGAAGATCCGATTCCGCCAGCGCCATTTTCCGGACCCCGGTGATGTAATGGATCGTCACGTCGCTCTGCAGCTTCATTTTTGCCTTCAGCCGGTTATGGAACACAGCGCTGACCCTGGCGAAGTCAGACTCTTTCGCTTCCTTCTCCACCAGGCTTGCCAGCGTCAGGATCTGATCCATCGTAAAGCCCATTTCAGCTGCCCGCTCCTGGTATTCCGCCGGGAAGGCCGCTTCCGTCTGGCTCAGCAGCTTCCGGATGATATCCTCATCCGTCGCGCTCGTATAGACCTCGTAAGTATTGGGGGAAAGGTAGCCCTCCAGCACATATTTCCGCTGTGCCGCGGTACCGCCGGACAGCACGTCCGAAATGTAATAATAATCCCTGAAGGCTTCGCCGGTCCGGCATTTGTCCAGGAACGCCTGCCGGTCCTGAATGGCTCCGGCCTTGACAAGCCTGTCCGCGAAATCCTCCACCGTATCGCCGGGAATCAGCGTAATGTTTCGGACCAGCGGATTGCCGTCGCCCATCGTCAGCTGGTCGGCGATATCCATGATGGACATTCCCCGGTTCAGGTCATAGACGCCGACCTGAATCTTCTGGCCCATGCCGGCAAAGTCACAGTAATACTTGAAAACCGTTTTGTTCCGGATCAGATCTTCCTTTTCCAGATTGGCGGCAACACGGCTCAGGCTCTGTCCGCTTGTGATTTCAAACGTCACGGTCTCTGTATCCTGCGGATCCACCGGAGCAATAAACGCCTGATACAGCTTGTTCCATCCGGTCAGGCACAGCCCTCCCACGATCACCGCCACGGTAAGTGCGATCAGAACAGGCCGCAGGACCTGCCAGAGTCCGCTGTACCAGTACAGGCCGTATTCGCGTTCCCGGCGCATGCTGCGATAGGTGTAATCCTTATCTTCTTTCACGGTTTCTTCCTCATGCTTCAGAATGTTTTCCGCGGGGATTCAAAAAGGGGGCACATTCAATAGAACGTTCCTTCCTCAGCCGTCCATCCCCGGAATATTCATTTCCACACCGGCCGCCTCAGTCACGATTCTGAAAATATCCGCCAGCGCCTGCTGCAGCCGCATTTCAGCCAGCAGAAACTGGCTGACCTCCGGTTTGGAAAAAAGCAGTGCGGAGATGCCGGAAAAGCGCTGCTGATCCTCCGTGTCTGCCTGCTGCCCGCTCATCATGGCCATCTGCAGGGAAATCTGCAGCTTCCTGTATTCCCGGATCAGCGCCGCCGTTGTCTCGTCGCTCATGACGGATTCCTTCAGTCCGTGATACGTCTGGTATTCCTCGCTTGAGCGGATATCCTGCGCCAGTCTGTGAGCTGTTGAATAATCCATGTTTCCTCCCGTGCGGTCCGGAACCCGTTCCGGCCCGTCAGCAATAAAATAAAACGGAAGAAGGAAAAGCTCCTTCTTCCAAAAAGTATACCTTCTTTTTCCGGAAACATCAACCCGGTCAGACATCCAGGATAATCGGCAGGATCATGGGATTGCGCTTGATCTTCTCGAAGATATACCGGTGGACCTCATCCTTGATGGTATTCTTCAGATCCGGCCAGTTGTCGCCCTCCAGGCTGTTGGAAGCCAGGATTTCACGGACCAGCTCCTGGGTATTGTCAATAATGTCCTCGTTTTCCTTGACGTAGATGAAGCCGCGGCTGACAATGTCCGGACCGCTGACCAGCTTCGCCTCATCCCGGTTGATCGCCATGACGACAATCAGCAGGCCGTCCTGACTCAGATGCTTGCGGTCGCGCAGCACAACGTTCCCGACGTCCCCGACGCCCAGTCCGTCGACCAGCACGCCGCCCACCGGCACCTGTTCTCCCAGCGCCAGGACGTTTTCGTTCATTTCGATGACCTGACCGAGCTCCGGAATCACGATGTTCTGACTGGGCACGCCCATGGACTCCGCCAGAATCGCGTGCTGCCACATCATGCGGTATTCGCCGTGCACCGGAATGAAATATTTCGGACGGACCAGGGAATGGAGCAGCTTCAGTTCCTCCTGGCAGGCGTGGCCGGAAACATGGACCTCCGCCATGGCGCTGTAGATCACCTGCGCGCCGAGGCGGTACAGCTGATTGATAACCCGTGAAATGAATTTCTCGTTTCCAGGAATCGGTGTCGCTGAGATGATGACCATATCGCTCTGGCGGATCTGCAGCTTGCGGTGCTCCGCATAGGCCATCCGCGTCAGGCCGGCCATTGGCTCTCCCTGACTGCCGGTCGTCAGCACCAGAATTTCCTGATCCGGGAACTGATCCAGCTCGTCCATATCGATCAGATAGCCTTCCGGAATCCGCAGCTCGCCGATTGCCATCGCCACCCGGCTGACGTTCACCATGCTGCGGCCGATGAAGCAGATCCGCCTCCCGTACCGGATGGCGTTGTCAATGATCATCTGCATTCTGTGGATGTTGCTGGCAAACATGGCCACAATCACGCGGCCCTCCGCCTGGGCGAACATCTTCTCAAAGGTTTCGCCGACCTTCAGCTCGCTCATCGTATAGCCGGGGCGTTCCACATTCGTCGACTCGCAGATAAAGGCCATAACCCCCCGCTCCCCGTAGTGGGCGAAGGTCTGCAGGTCCGTCACTTCCCCGTCAATGGGTGTGTAGTCCACCTTAAAGTCTCCGCTGACAATGACCGTGCCGGCCGGGCAGGTAATGGCGATCGCGCATGCGCCGGCGATGGAATGGCTGACATGAATGAACTGGCAGGTAAACTGACCCAGCTGCACCACATCCCGCGGTTTCACCACGTGCATCGGAATATTGTCAACCCGGTATTCCTTCAGCTTCAGATCCACAAGGGCCAGCGTAAGCTTCGTACCGTAAATATGGGCCGGCGCCTGACGAAGAATATAGGGCGTCGCTCCGATATGGTCCTCATGCCCGTGCGTAAACAGATAGCCCCGGATATGGTCCCGTTTTCCCATCAGATACGTAATATCCGGAATCACCAGGTCAACGCCCAGCATGTCTTCCTTCGGAAAAACGCTTCCGCAGTCCACAATAATAATATCATCCTCGTACTCGAACACGTACATATTCTTTCCGATTTCGTCCACGCCGCCCAGAGACACAATTCTGAGCCTGCTTGCTTCCTTCGCCTGCGTCGTTTTCGTGGCCAACATGAATCCTCCTTCCCACACCAAATGACAAGCATACAAAGATAACGTGGCTGGTAACCGGCGCATCTCCATATCATAAATCATTCAATTGAATCAACAGAAACACAGGATGAGTATAACACACATCCGCCGGATAATCCACCCCGTTATGTGGATTTATGTTACATTTTTGGAACTTTTTTAAAACAATTTTTTCTTTTGTTTTTCCTTAAAAGCCTTACAAATCAATACTGGCAGCTTTTCCACCATTTATTCCATCCCGATGTTTTCATTCCATAGGGATTCCAATTGTAACAATTTCGAACGGACGGACGTCAATCTGCTCCGCTTCCCCCTGGATATCCTCCAGCATGTTCAGCAGGCGCACCCTGCCGGGACAGCGCAGCTGCCGGCGCATGCCGTCCTGCTCGCTCAGACGTGCCACCAGCATTCCGCCGTCCTCCGCCAGCTTCAGGCTCTGCAGCCACAGACCGCTTTCCGTGACCGCCTGCCGCCAGGCTTCCGGAACCGTGATCTTCCCCTTCCGCAGCGGCACATTGTACGCAAACGCCTGCCGGTTGATCTCCGCCGTTACCGCGTCCCCGGCATGCGGCAGAATCAGATAGCGGATGTCATGATTCCCCATGTCACTCGTAATATCCGGGCGGATGGTTGACCGCAGTAGGCTGAGGCTGACCTCGTCGCCTTCCAGACCCACGCCGTATTTCCCGCTGTTGATCACAGCGATGCCGGCGCCGGTTTCGCTCATGTCGAACCATTTATGATGGCAGGTTTCAAACCTTGCCTGCTCCCAGGAGGTGTTCTTGGTCAGCGGACGGCGGATGAAGCCTGCGCTGGTGTCGCACACCAGTTCCCGCGTCAGCAGATCCGGGCCGAAATTCACCTTGGCAAGCCGGTGCTTTTCATGCCAGTCCACAATATGCTCCACCTCTGCAGCCCGGGAATCCGCGAACAGCCGGATAATCATCCGCCAGCTGCTCTTTTCCGTTGTGAAGGTCACCGTAAACTCCGCGGACACATCGTCCGCCCGGGCCTGTCGCACCGGCTCGGCAACCGTCAGCTTTGCCTCAACGTCCTTGTAATTCGGCAGGATATCCCACGCGTCATATACGCCAGGATTGTCCGCCCAGAGATGCAGCCTGTTGAAGCCGCAGCCGGAGCGCACCCATTCCCTGCCTTCCATTGTCCAGGAGGCGAAGCTGCCGTCCGGGTTCAGGGTCAGCTGATACAGAGGCGTTTCAATCCGCAGCTGTCCTCCCGGAAGTTCCGCCGTTTTAAGCCAGCCCGGAACGCCCTGCAGCCTTTCCGCCTTTCCGCTGGCAAGGCCTGCGATTCCCGGGCGGCTCCAGTAGCCCTTCTGCCCGTCACGGCAAACCTCCCCGGTCTCATCCGGAATGAAGGTCAGCCCGGTCCGCGCCCAGGGCAGGGAGTTGAACCATGTATCCTGTTGCTCCGCTGTCAGCAGCTTTTCCAGGCGCTCATCGATTTCCCGGTAATCCGCCATGGCATCTTCATAAACCGGATGGATATGGGAACCGGGCAGAATATCATGGAACTGATTCAGCAGCAGCTTTTTCCAGCATTCCCGCAGCTCCTCCGCCGGATAGGCCGCGCCTTCCCGGGCGGCCAGTGACGCTCGCAGCTCTGCTTCGCGCAGTTTGAATTCCAGCGCCCGGTTCATTTTCTTCAGATTGGATTTGGTGGTGAAGGTTCCCCGGTGCATCTCCAGGTAGAGCTCCCCGTCCCAGGTCGCAAGCTTCGGATTATCCTTCAGGTTCTTATGCAGGAAGGCAGCCCCGCCCGTCATCTCCGTCTTCGGCATGACGGACACTTTGCTGAAGCGCCGGGCCAGTTCGAGCATTTCCTCGGTGACGCCGCTGCCGCCGTCGCCATAGCCGTACATAGAAAGTGTCTGTCCGCCGGCCTCTTTGTCCTGATAGGCTTCCCAGTTTTCCTGGATCTGGCTCGGCATGTTCCAGGTGATGAAATGCGTGGGAGGCACGCAGGCATAGACCGTGCTTCCGTCAATGCCCTTCCAGATAAAGTTATTGTGAGGGAACCGGTTGGTGTCGTTCCAGGTGGACATTTTGTTGGAAACAAAGTAGTCCACCCCGCTCTTCTTCAGAATCTGCGGCATGATCCAGCTGTTACCGAACACGTCCGGCAGCCAGGCATTATCCAGCGTCTTTCCGAACGCCCTCCGGAAATAATGCTGACCGTACAGGAACTGGCGGATCAGGCTTTCCGCCGCCGGGATATTGCAGTCCGGCTCCACGTACATGGCGCCGACCGGCTCAAACTGCCCTTTGGCAATCTTTTCCTTCAGCTCCGCGAACAACTCGGGATAATACTTCTCGAGCGTCTCGTAGGTATAAGCCTGGGTATGGGTATATTTAAACTCGGGGTATTTGTCCATCAGGCGCAGCTGAATCAGGATAGTCCGCGCGTTTTTCTGCACCGCGTGGATTCTCCGCCAGTAATAGGCGATGTCCAGATGGGAATGCCCCACCAGCGCCACGTCGCCGCTGCCCCTGAAATCAGTGTTGTCGTAAATCACCTTCTGCACATAGGCGGCGGCTTCGTCCACGCCCTCCCAGGTGTCAAAATCGATCTTGTCCAGCGCCCTGCTGAGCTCAGCGAACAGGAATTTCCGGTAATCCTCATTGAAGTACTCGGAATGGGCGATATCCATCAGCAGGATATAATCGTATACCAGGGACTGGACGTTGTCCCGGATTGTCTCCAGGTACAGACCGTCAAAAACCTGCCGGCAGCCCTTTTTGCTCAGCGCCGCGGGATTCCGTTCATCATCGGGCTTGGAACGGTTGTATGCTTCAATTTCGATCTCCAGCTCATCCCGGTCAATATAGGGATTCAGCAGAATCCGCTCCCGGTTTGGATCAATACCGCCGACCAGCCTGCCGTTCACGCGGACAATCATCTCCGCCGCGGTTTTCAGCGCGAGGTACACGTTCTTTCCCCGGAACCGCTCCGGAATCCGGGCGTTTCCCCGGATGAAGGCTGTTCCGTCCGGGGTGAAGTACAGATCTCCCCGGTTCAGGGGACGTGCTTCCCCGTCTGTATATTCGTATGCGTTTTCACTGATCTGCCGGGCATCACGGATGGTCAGGCCTGTCACTTCCTCCTGATCCGACACGATTCCCCGCTGAAGCCAGACAAACCGCAGATCCGTCCATTCCTCCGGCCGCATGGACCGGCGTACCACTGCCACATGTGCCATTTGTCCAACCTCCTCTTATTTGTCCCAGAAGAACGGCTTCTTTCGAATACCAGTCACTTGTACAGTCTGACCCAGATCCTCCTGAATCTTGGCTGCAATCCAGTTCTCGCAGCGGTCCAGGATTTCACACTTGGAGCATTCACCCCGGAAAACCAGTGTGAGTTTGTCCCCCTCAAGGGAAACATATTCCACCCACCCGCCGTCTCCCTGGATTCTCGGCGCAAGCGTTTTCTCAATATAATCCCTGATCACCTGCAGCAAACCTCCCTCTGAAAAAAACAGGTTTTATTTTGTATCGGACAAGACGTACAACAGCATTATTCCTGTTTAATGTAGCATAAATTTTTCTTTTCTTCAATCAAAAACGCAGACGGCGACATGCCGAAACGTTTTTTGAACGCGTAGTTAAAATTCCTGACAGTGGAAAAGCCGGACTGTTCAGCCACCTCGCTCATGGTCAGCCTGCCTTTTCTCATCAGGCTGACCGCCTCGTCCAGTCTGTGGCCGGAAAGGATCTCGCTGAACCCCGCCGGCATATATTTCTGAAACAGATGCGAAGTGTAATGATAGGTATAGCCAAGGTTTTCCGCCATATCCTTCAGGGTAATTTCCTCCCGGAAATGCTCCTGAATAAACAGCATCATACGGATCATGGGATCCCGGTCTTCCTGGACGCCTTTCCTTTCTGTTCCCTGTGCCAGAGCTCTGGCCGCCAGCCGGTAAAGAACAGATTTTTTAAGAAACCTGTCCGACTGGTTTTCATGCAGCAGTTCCATTTCCTCCGGCTCAAAGGGGATCACGGGACAGCACAGACGGTAATCACGCGTGAGCTGATCAAAGTCAGGCATCCAGTCCGGAGAAAAGATGAAAACGGTTGCCTGGTTTGGTTCGATCGTATGGTAGTAATGCACGTCAAAGGGGAGAATCCAGATACATTCCCCTGCCTTCAGTCTGTAAACCTGGTTATGCCGCAGGGCTTCCACACTTCCCCGGGAGATAAACAGCAGCTCCATGCTGGTCTGGCAGTGGGAAACCGTCTGCATGTTCTCATAATGCAGGGTAATGCAGTAATCGGATCTGCTGTGCTTCTCCTCAAAAAACAACCGCATCACGCCTTCGCAATTTTTTTCTATCATTGTAACCTTTTTTGCCTGGAGAAACAATCCTTTTCTGAATTATTCCGGTCTCGGAACCCGGATCCGCTCGTCCGGAGCAGTCCGCCGTTCCCTGAAAGCGTGAATTTACTGTCAGGAAGGGAATCACACGGAAAACACAAACCTTACTGATGCGCAGGTTTCCCCCGGTTTACCGAAAGCACTGCTGAATATTTACTTCTGTATGCCGGCCAGAGGCCGCGGCCTCTTCCTGAATTCCGGAATCCCAGATGGACTGTTTTTGAGAAGTGCAACTCCCGCGGGGATTGGATTCAGAAGCCCGTAACTCCGGAAACGCTTCCGATCTGCGTCAGGCACGGAACTGTTCCTCAGACCGGATTCTCTGCGATGGCATGAGAGATTGTCCTTACTGAAGTGTGGGATATGGAATAAGAAAAAAAGGGCCCTGCGATATCCTGTTTCATGCGTACCGGGGCTGATCGCAAATTTTTTCCATAATTTAACGATCTGCTTCTTGCTTCCCGTGCTTGATGTATGGTATAAATAATACATCCCAACTGCCGAGGTCGGCAGAAAATATTAAAGGAGGATCCCTGGTATGAAGAAAAAGGTATCCCTGCTGGTCGCCATCATGATGGCTGCCCTGATCGTTCTTTCCGCCGTGCCCGCCATGGCTGAAAAGACCGTGATCACCTACTGGTCCAACGACCGTCACGATGAAACCTACATGACCGACATGATCAATAAGTTCAATGAAGCCCATGATGATATCGAGATCAACATGGTCATCATGACCGACGACTTTGAGAACTCCATCCTGCTGGCTATTGACGGCGGCACTGCCCCGGACATCATCGGCCAGTCCGTCACCCTGAAGAACATGGTGGACTACAATGCTGTTGTCGACCTGGCTCCCTACATCCAGGCGGATGAAGAGTATCAGAAGGTGACCAATGCCCTGAACCTGAAGTTCGAAGGCCTGAACGCCATCGGCGACGCCATCTACTGGGTGCCCTCCGGCCAGCGCTCCGGCGTCCGTATTGAGTACAACAAGGCGCTGTTGGAAGCCTCCGGCTTCGAAGGCATCCCCGCCACTCTGGCTGAGTATGTTGAAATGGCCAAGAAGATGACAGCTGACGGCGCCGGCAAGACCTACGGCATCGGCTTCACCTCTTCTTCTCCTTTTGAGCGTCAGCTGGAAATGATGGCTCAGGTTTCCGGTGTGTTCTACTATGACTACAAAAACGGCAAGTTTGACTTCTCCGGTTACAAGCCCTTCCTGGAAGCAGGCCGCGAGCTCGTCGCTGTCGCCTATCCGGATCAGCAGGGCGTTGACAACATGCGCGCCATGTTCGCTGAAGGCACCTTCGCGCTGTGGGGCAACGCTTCTCAGGAAGCCGGCGTCTTCACCAACCAGTTCCCGATCACTGCCTTTGAGTGGGGCGTAGCTCCTGTTCCCTCTCTGGACGGCGAAATCAAGGGCGCGCTGCAGGTCAACCCCAACAAGGGCTATCTGATGCTGGATGCCTGCAAGAACAAGGATGCTGCCTGGGAAGTCATCAAGTACTTCCAGAGCGAAGAGTTCCTGGTAGGCTACATGGAAGGCGGTTTCGACCTCCCCATCACCTCCTACATCGACGAGCGCATCGACAAGAGCAAGATGGGCCGTATGGCGGACTATTCCCTGCTGGACTATGAATCCGTATATCCCGCCGTTCCCACCATCAACCTGATGGGCGACGACTACCGCACTCAGCTGTGGAACGCGATCATGGGCCATATGGAAATCGATGCCGCGATCGAAGACCTGAACACCCGCTACAACGCAGCCTATGATGAGGACATCTCCCTGGGCTTCATCAAGCGTCTGGTGATCGAAGACTACGATCCGCTGCATCCCTCTGCCGGCACCGTGACCTGGCTGGACAAGTGATCTGATCTCCGGCCCTTTCAGGGCCCGTCAAACGGAAAGCCGTCCGTACCAGACAGACTCTGTCTGCTGGGCGGGCGGCTTTCCCGATTTATCCGCAGAAAGGAGTCCTCGGATTTGAGCAATTATGTCAATCCGCAGCTGGCGCCCACCACCCGTCCGCCCAGGCCGGTGGACAAAAAAATGCGGCTGAAGGAAAGCGGCGGTGTCGCTGCCTGGATGATGCTGGCGCCTTCGCTGATTTTCCTGGCGGTCTGTTCCATCTATCCGTTCGCCTGGATCTTCCGTTATGTCCTGTATAACTACGACGGCATCCCCGCCCATACACGCTTCACAGGCATGCGGAACATCACCACGATGTTTGCCGATGCAAAGTTCTGGAACAGCGTCGGCACCACCTTCGAATATGCCCTCTGGAAGCTGGTTTTCATCATTCCGCTGGCCCTGATCATGGCAGTGCTGCTGAATCAGAAGCTGCGCGGTTCCTCCTTCTTCCGCGGCGTATTCTTTATGCCTACGGTTATCGCCTCCTCCATTTCCGGTATGATTTTCACTTTCATTTTTGCTACCGGAAACGGCATCCTGAACGGCATTTTCCAGAATCTGGGTCTGATTTCCCAGCCCATCGGCTGGCTGACGGACACCGGCGTGGTCATGGCCGCAGTCATTATTATGTCGGTCTGGGCCGGCTTCGGTAATTATATGCTGTATTTTGTTACCGGTATGACGTCCATATCAGAGGACGTCTATGAAGCCAGCCGGATCGACGGTGCGAACGGTATCCAGACCTTCTTCCGCGTCACCCTGCCCATGCTGGCTCCCGTGCTGAAGGTGGTACTGATGCTGGCCATCACCGGTGCCTTCAAGGACTACGAAGCCATCATGGTTCTGACCAACGGCGGTCCCGGAACCCGGACGAACGTCATGTTCCTGTATATCTATAACCTGATCTTCGGCACCGGTGCGAACGCCACCCGCCAGATCGGCTACGGCGCGCTGCTGAGCCTGATGGCTGCCGTCATTGTCGGCGCGGTCACCATTATCTATAACCTGGTCGCCAAGAAACTGGACGACGTGGTGTAAGAGGGGAGCGATTGAATATGGCTAAAAACAGAGCGCAAATCGTTTATTCCCCGAAGCAGAAAGCCGTCCGCGCAATTCTGTGGCTTCTGCTGGTCTTCATCTCCGTCGTGGTCATTTTCCCGGTTCTTTATATAGTACTGGGTTCCTTCAAGCAGAACCAGGAGCTGCTGGTCGGCGGATCCAACGTTTTCCCGAAGGTCTGGATTACCCAGAACTATGTGGATGCCTGGAATCAGGCCAACTTTGCCGTCTATACCAAGAACAGCCTTTTCCTGTCCTTCGGCGTCATGATCATTTCCCTGATCGTCTCTTCGATGGCCGGATATGTTTTCTCCCGGAAAACCTTTGCGGGCAAGGAAATCATTTACGGAATCTTCACCGCTTTCATGTTCATCAATGTGGGATCTGTTTCCCTGCGGCCTCTGTATGAACTGGCCACGAACATGAAAATCAACACCAGCCTCTGGCCGGTTATTCTGTTCTCCGCCGGCGGCGGTCAGGCTACCTACATTTTCCTGTGCCGCGGTTATGTCAACTCCGTTCCGAAGGAGCTGGACGAGGCGGCGAGAATAGACGGATGCTCCTTCTTCCAGACCTATTACAAGGTCATTATCCCGATGCTGAAGCCGGTTATGGCGACCATCGCCATCCTGTCCTTCCGCCAGGGCTGGAATGAGTACATCATGCCCCGCGTCTTCACCATGACCAATGACAGTCTCCGTCCCCTGACGGTCGGCGTCAACATGCTGAAGAACGCCGGCGACGGCGCGGCCGCCTGGAACATCATGTTCGCCGGCGCTACCATCGCCATCATCCCGATTCTGGTTGTCTTTGTCTGCTTCAGCCGTTACTTCATGGGCGGACTGACCTCCGGCGCCGTGAAAGGCTGACGTTATCTCTCATCGGCCCGCAGTTTCTGCGGGCCGATTTTTATAAACCTGTAAAAGGAGTATGTGAAATATGCTTCAGCCTGAAGCTGTATCCTATCCCGGGCTGGGAAAGATTTATCCCGGTGATTACTATGAAAACATTCCCTATCCGGAATATATTTCAGCCGCGCAAAAGCTTCCGGAGGGCGTGCCTGTCTTTGATATCCGGTCCTTCGGCGCTTTGCCCGGCGATCTGCTGAATACGGAGCCCATCCGGCGTGCCTGCGAGGCCTGCAGGGACGCCGGCGGCGGCGTGGTGCTGGTGGACGGCGGATGCTACCGCAGCGGAACAGTTCAGCTTTACAGCAACACCACGCTCTTCATCGCCTCCGGCAGTATGCTGGTGGCATCCCGCAATGCGGACGACCTGATCCGCCGGATAGAAGGAACACAGGACTTCGGGGATGAATCCAGCGGCGGTGCTTTCATTCTGGCTGTCGGCGCGGAGAACATCTGTATTACAGGCGGCGGCGTCATCCACGGGCAGGGGGAGTGGTATGTGCATGAGCCCCGGCAAAAGCCTGCCCTGGAGCCCTTCCCGGTCACGATGCTTCCGACGCGGGAGCAGGCAGCTGAGATCAACACAATTCCCGGTTCCATACGGACCTTTTACCGGGAGCGGATCCGCTACGCGGAGGATAAGTACGGGGAAGGCAAGCCCGTACTCCGTCGTCCGAGCGCCATGGTCTGGCTGCTGCGCTGCACGCAGGTCCGGGTGGAGAACATTGTTCTCCGCGATTCCATGTGCTGGACGCTGCATCCGGAGGCCAGCGACCATATCCTCATCCGGAATGTTGTGATCGACGATAACCGCCACGTCGCGAATACCGACGGTATTGACATTTCCGGCTGCAGCCATGCGGAGGTGGATCACTGCTTCATCTCCTGCGCGGATGACGGGCTCTGCATCAAGAACCCGGTATATACCCGCCGCCCCTCTGAACATCTGCATCTGCATGACTGCACCGTCGTCACCGTGATGAACGCCTTCAAAATCGGCACGGGAACCCGCCATGACATCCGGGATGTCCTGCTGGAAAACTGTGATTTTATCATGCCTGATATCTATCCGGGATCCGTCAGCGGTATTTCCATTGAAAGCTGCGACGGATCACACGTGGAGAATATCACGGTCCGGAACATCCGGATGGACGGTGTTCAGTGCCCGCTTTATATTCTCCTGAACCGGAGAAACCAGGCAGGGGCCCCGTATTCAGAGGATCCGGATACCCCGTACTGGGGAGGTTCTGTATCACATGTCCGCGTTTCTGATGTTGAGGCAACCGGTGCGGAGCTCCCGGCCATTCTGACAGGATACGCAGATGTCACGAAAGCCGGAAATCCTGTCCGCAAAGCCATTTCCGATATAGCGGTGGAAAACTATCGGGTCACCTACCGGGACAATCAGGAGATCCTGCATATCCCCGCTGTTTTCGATGAGTTTCTGACGGATTATCCTGAAAGCAACGCCCATGGCGACGTGGACGCGTACGGACTCTGGATCCGCCATGCGGACCATGTGCGGCTTGAGAATATTCAGATCACGCCGCGGTCTGCAAACATCCGGGAAATGATCCGCCTTTACGACGTTAATCCCTGAGGTATCTGCAGGCGGAAAAGCAAAAAGTCCTTGCTTTACGCCATAAAAAAAGGTATACTGTTTAAGCCGTTTGCGCGATGAAGTCTGGGTCCCGTGCGATCCATTGGCGTGAACCCTGTCAGGTCCTGACGGAAGCAGCAGTAAGCGTTGGATGGATGTGCTGCGGGGTTGCCCGGTCTGAGCGCAGGCGGTTTTTTTTATGTTCATGCCTTGTCCCCTGCTCTCCTGCTTGCTATACTGATGATTGTTCGTGCGGACTGCACGGAATGGAAATTGCGGACCCGCGCGCTGCGTCGCCGGGGAAGGACGGAGGTTATATCATATGGAGCTGGAACTCATCCGCCGGGCGGATCCTCAGGTTGCCGAAGCTATGGAACTGGAACTCAATCGCCAGCGCACCCATATTGAGCTGATTGCCAGCGAGAACTTTGTTTCTCCCGCGGTAATGGCGGCTATGGGAACCTGCCTGACGAACAAATATGCCGAAGGATACCCGGGCAAACGCTATTACGGCGGATGCGAGTATGTGGATATTGTTGAGAATCTGGCGCGAGACCGGGCCTGTCAGCTCTTTGGCGCCGATTATGCCAACGTCCAGCCTCACAGCGGCGCCCAGGCCAATATTGCTGTTTACTTTGCGATGCTGAAGCCCGGGGATACCGTACTGGGCATGAGTCTGAGCCACGGCGGCCACCTGACCCACGGCAGCCCGGTGAACATGAGCGGCTCCTATTACAACTTCGTTCCCTACGGCGTCAGCCCTGAAACGGAACAGATAGATTATGACGAGGTCCTGCGTCTGGCAAGGGAGAACCGGCCGAAACTGATCGTCGCCGGCGCCTCCGCTTATCCGCGGATTATCGATTTTGCCCGTCTGCGTGAAATCGCCGACGAGGTTGGCGCGCTGCTGATGGTGGATATGGCGCATATTGCCGGCCTGGTGGCAGCCGGGGAGCATCCCAGCCCCGTCCCCTATGCGGATTTTGTCACCACAACCACGCATAAGACTCTGCGCGGTCCCCGCGGCGGCATGATTCTCTGCAGAGAGCAGTATGCCAAAGCCATCGACAAAGCAATTTTCCCCGGCACCCAGGGCGGACCGCTGGAGCACATCATCGCCGCCAAGGCTGTCTGCTTCGGCGAGGCCCTCACGCCCGAATTCAAAGCCTACCAGCATCAGATCATTCTGAACGCGAAGGCTCTGGAGCAGGCCTTCCGCCGGGAGAATGTGCGGATGGTTTCCGGCGGAACGGACAACCACTTGCTGCTTCTGGATTTCACCGGCACCGAGATGACCGGAAAGCAGATGGAAGCACTGCTGGAGGACGCCAATATCACCGTCAACAAGAACACCGTTCCCAACGAAACCCGCAGTCCCTTTGTCACCAGCGGCATCCGTGTCGGCACTCCCGCCGCCACCACCCGCGGGCTGAAGGAGCCGGAGATGGACAGAATCGCCGGCTGGATCGCCAGGATTCTGCGGGAAGGCGAAGCAGCCGTGCCGGAAGTGAAGACTCAGGTGGAGGCACTGATGGCAAACTATCCGCTCTACGTGTAATTCACAGATATCCGCGGACGCGATATACAGCGCGGCCAGCCCTTACCGGCTGGCCGCGCTTTTGTATTCTTTTCTGTCTTACAGATACTGTGTGTCATCCTGACCCGAAACATAGGTCAGCTGATAGTCCCCCGCCGTCAGTACGCCCGTTTCCGGCTGATAGGCCGGGTGCAGACTCAGAACCTGTGCCTCAAAGGCATCCATATTCCCGATCTCCCGGCCTGCGCACAGGCAGAAGCAGGCAATTTCGCTTCCCCAGAGCCGCTGCTCGCAGTGATTGTTCATCCCTGTCCAGGGTTCAAAGGGAACATTGGCCCACAGGCCGATAAATCCCTGCCCTTTCCGGAGCAGAATCCAGCTCCCGCTTCTGCGCACCTCATCAAAACGGCATTCCGGACAGTAGAGATGGACATAATGGAAAGGATACTCTTCGGGAATCCGGTAGATAAGGCCAAGCCGGCATCCTTCCTGCTTCAGCGCCGGGAAAACACCGTTTCCATGCCAGTAGCCCGGGCGCATGTCCCCGCCCTCTGAGGCAGACCCCGGGTGATTGATGAAGACAGCCGCGGCGCCGTCCAGGGCGGCATACCATAAATGCTGCTGGTAGCCGTAAACGCCCGGCTGGAAGCACGTCGTGCCATGGAAGCATTCATTGTACGACTTCACAAACGCATGACTGGACGGATCGGCTCCCTCCTGCCGGATACCGTTGACCCAGCGGTCAAACGTCTCACGCGGGCTCTGCACACTGGTCAGACACCAGTCCTCCTGTTTTTCCAGAATGATACGTGCGTTTCCGCTGGTATAATTCAGGGATACCGGCTTCCGCATTCTTTCCTTCAGGTCCGCCGGAAAGCGGTAGGAGCTGGTCGCATAGAAGCCGAGCCAGCCCTCGCCGTAGTCGTACGGCTGCTCCGGGTCCGCAAGGTTCATGAGCGCCATGGCTCCGGCCCGGAAGGGATACAGCACGCTCCGGTAGACCCGGCCCTGCGGCGCGATAATTCCGCCTCCGAAGGTATGATCCGCCAGCATGCGCAGCATCCTGTCCGTCAGATCGGACGCTCTCCGGGAAATCTCCGGAGCCGCATAGTCGATCACGTTGATCAGCGCCGCAAAGGTTACGCACATGTAAACCGTGCTGTGAAACTCCTCAAAGCCCCAGGTTTCCACATCCTCCAGCCAGTCCAGCACTTTCTGCCTGCCCCGGAGGCTGAGTTCGCGTCCGGTCATCCCGGCCAGCGGGAAGATATCCTCCGGATACATTTCTCCCGCGAGCATGGCGCTGGTATAGAACATCAGGCAGTGATTCTCACTCCAGAAGCACATCCCGTCAAAGCCGTCCTGATCCATCCAGTACCGCCAGTGGGTCAGAACCTGCCGGATTCTTGCAGAGGTTTCTTCCGGTACAGCATAGTTCCTGAGATAGCGGATCAGCCCGCATACAAGAAAGTCGGCGCAATCGACCCGTTCCTCAATCAGCCTCAGCATATCCTCCATCAGCTGATGATCCCGGGGGGATTCTTCCCCGACGGCCTTTCGCGCCAGCATATTGGCGATCGGAAAGCCGAAATCGCCGCGGTCAAGGCTCTCAACGGCGGCAATCCGTTTCATTACAGTCTGCTGATTCTCCTGCGGTGTCGGCACCGGGCAAAGCTTCAGCGGCAGTATCTGTTCTGTCCGTTCAAACAGCCGCTGAACCGTTTCCTTTCCCACCGGCACCCGAAGGGCAATCTGCTCTGCCCCGTCCGGCAGTTTCACAGCATACTCCCCGGACACGTCATGCCAGATCTCCGGAAGGTGGGCCTTGGCATAATCCGGATCATGGCGCAGCCAGGCCCAGGCAGTTCCCGCCGGAGCTGCGGATGAAAACGCAATCCGCCGTGGTTCGGTTTTTGCCGTATCCAGGAAATGCAAAGCCCGGGCCGCTTCCTCCGCCAGCACGGGGTCGGGCAGCGTGACCCGCAGATCCTCCGGCGCGTTCAGGATCTGCAGTCCCACAACGCTCCGGGTATCCCGGACTCCCAGCGTCTCACACGCCAGATAGACGATGTTGCTGCCGGTCTGCAGCTTTAATGAAATATGTGCATGCTGAATGGGTTTGTAGACCGGCTCCGCCAGCCCGCCGGCCGGAACTCCGTTCAGATACAGATCGACGGCCGTATAGCTCCACAGAACGGCCTCCACGCAGCATTCCTGTTCAACCAGCAATGCGGTTGCCGCGTCAAAGCGTTCCCGCTGCATGGTGGCGTAGAAACCGGAGAGATTCACAAAGGAAGTATCCTTCCCGCCCTGAAACCGCCAGGGAAAACCAAGCCGGCTGTCCGCGCCGTTCCGGATCCGCACAGCGTCCCGGACCGGCTCATGCCGTGCGACAATGGAGCGCAGATGCGCCTCAAACCGCAGCTGATTGGTGTCGCGCTCATCGCAGACAAAGGGCTCTGTCTGCGGTCCGGATACCATATAATGCTGGATAAAGCCCTGTCTGTCCAGCGGCCAGGAAGCATGCGTTGCAGGCATATCTTTCATATCTGTCTTCTCCGTGCATATCCGGTCTGCGGCTTTATTTTTCAACAACAATGACCTCTGCTGTCGCAATCACGGGCTCCGGCGCTCCGATAGCTTTGCAGCTCACATGAATCACGGAACCGGCCGGTGCATCCTTGCTGATACGCAGCCGTCCCCGGTTGGTAATGGTCGCGATGGATTCATCCACGTCCACAGACCATTCCACGGTCCTGTCTCCCGCGTTATAGGGCGTCAGCTTTACGGTAAACGGCACAATGCTTCCGGGCTTTGCCTTGCCTTTCTGTGTCAGCTCCACGGACAGCACCGGCTGCAGCACCGTAACCTTGATATTCGCGCCTTTTCCGCCGGGTTCCCGGACAGTCAGCGTACCCCTGCCGGCCAGCAGCGGCCGGACCGTGGCGGTTCCGTTGCCGTTGTCCGTAATCTCCAGCAGATCCTTTTTGTTGATATTCCAGCTGAGGCCGATCAGCGGAACAATATCCGGCTCAATTCTTGTCGCGATTGTTTCCGTCCGGTTTTCTCCAGCGTAGAATGTCACGCTGTCCGGATCGGCAAGCAGTGCCGTGGCCGGCGGTGTGACAAGGATCTTCCTGGTGGAAACAGTATCATAAGCCGTGGAGGTTACGCGCACCACAACCTCCGACGCCCACTGAATGTTTTTGCCGGCTGTAAACACGCCCTTTTCGCTGATCGCCGCGACATCGGACGCCAGGCCCGTTGCGGGGTCCAGTGCCTCCCAGGTTACTCCGTTGTTTCCGATCGCCGCGCTGACGATCTTGTCGTTTCCGAAAACGGGAAACAGCTGCAGCGTTCCGCCGGAGGCAACCACCGGGATGTCTCCTGCAACACCGATCGTCAGTTCGACATCCGAATGCCGGATTGGCGCTTCTTCAGGCGCAAAATGAACCCTTCCTGCCAGAGTGAGCAGATCCTCCATCGTGACCGCAGGAGCCGCCGGCATGTTTTCCGGATCGTTTCCCGGCTCCATCTCAGAATACAGGCGCAGCTGCAGCATACGCATTTCCCGGGCGTAAAGCAGGATGCCGCTGTTTACATTGGGGCCTCCGTTCGCCCGGGTATAGGAGAAAGTGACCAGCCGGGCGGAATAACCTTCGATATTCACATTGCTGACCTGCACGTCCTGTTCATTTTCAAAGTGCAGGGAATCATAATATTTGTTTGCGTCTTCCGTCGTCTGGACAAACTGATCCAGCTCCTGGGAATAGGCCTGCAGGGTCAGCAGTTCCGTCCCTTCGCCTTTCCTGATACTCTCGGCGAAAAGGCCTCTCATTCCCCAGGCTTCTCCGCCCTGCCAGCCCTGCTCTTTGGGCATGGGAACATGGAACCCGTCCTTGCTGATCTCATCGAAGTCCATACCGGCCAGAATGCCGTCCGCAGCAGGCTCAGCCAGGGCCGGAAGCGCTAGTGCCAGGATCAGCAGCGCCGCCAGAATCCATACCGTTTTATGGTTTTTCTTCATCATCGTAAACATATATGATCCTCCAGCTTCTTCAGGATAAACTGTTCCGGGCTTATCCCGGAAAATGCATCCATGCCGGTTTCCGTCAAAACCTTTCCCATTATACCGGAAATCAATGTTTTGTGCCACCCCCTTGCAAAACTCTCCCGCATCATGTATACTCCGTGGGCACTTTTGTGCGGTGAGTTCGAGACCTTCCTCACCAAAAACAAAACTAAAGGATGGTAAATGTCATGAACCAGAAGAAAACCCGTTACATTGTCTACGGCGGCCTGATCGCTGCCCTGTACGTCGTGCTGACATATGTTGCCAGCGCAGCCGGTCTGGCCAGCGGGGCCATTCAGGTCCGCCTCAGCGAGTGCCTGACGATTCTTCCTTGCCTCACTGCTGCCGCCGTTCCCGGCCTGACCGTCGGCTGCGTCCTGGCCAATCTGCTGACCGGCTGCGCCGCGTGGGACGTCGTTTTCGGCAGCCTGGCCACCCTGATCGGAGCCGTCGGCACCCGGCTTTTGAAGAATAAGCCCACACTTGCCTGGATTCCCCCGGTCATCAGCAACATGATCATCGTTCCTCTGGTGCTGCTGTATGTGTACCAGGTCCCGGACGTGTCCGTGACGATTCCCTTTACGCAGACCACACTCAGCGGTTCCGGCTACCTGCCCCTCATGATCACCGTCGGCATCGGCGAGGTCATCAGCTGCGGTATTCTGGGCATGCTGGTATATAAAGCCGCGCAGCGCGCGATTCCCGCCGCGGATCAGAACTGATTCCCCGGATCGGCATTGACCTCACAACAGGAAAAACCCGCTTCAACCGGTTCAGTCACCGGCGGAAGCGGGTTTTGTTATGTCCGAAAAGCTTATTTGTGGTACAGTTTGTGTGTCTGATAGGAGGGATCGCAGGTCAGAGTAACACCCAGGCGCCGGAAGGTATTGTCATCCACAGCTGACAGGATCACGGTGGAATGCGCTTCGCAGTTCTTCAGCTGCGGCAGCATGCTCAGCGCCTTTGCGGCCTCAGGATTGGAGGCTGCGGAAACCGACAGCGCGACCAGCACTTCATCGGAATGCAGGCGCGGATTGTGATTCCCCAGGTATTTGCACTTCAGCTCCTGTACAGGTTCAATGACCTCCGGGGAAATCAGGTGCGTGCTCTTCGCGATTCCGCCCAGCTTTTTCAGTGCGTTCAGAATCACAGCCGCGGACGGTCCCAGCAGGTTCGTCGTCTTGCCGGTAATGATTTCGCCGTTGGGCAGCTCGATTGCCAGGGCAGGATTGCCGGTTTCCTCCGCCCGCTTTCTGGCTGCGCCGATGACCGGCCGGGTTTCATCATCCAGGTTCAGATGCTTCATCAGAAGCCGGATCTTCTCCGCTTCCTCCTTGGCCGCGTGTCCCTGAAGATAAGCGCATCTTGCCGTGTAATAGCGGCGGACAATTTCCTTCTTCGCCGCGTCCCGGCAGGCTTCGTCGTCCGTAATGCAGTATCCGACCATGTTGACGCCCATGTCCGTCGGACTCTGGTACGGGGACTTGCCCCAGACATGCTCGAACAGGGCGTTCAGCACGGGGAAGATTTCAATATCACGGTTATAGTTGACCGTGGTGATCCCGTACGCTTCAAGATGGTAGGGATCGATCATGTTGACGTCGCTCAGATCCGCCGTCGCGGCTTCATATGCCACGTTCACAGGATGCTTCAGCGGCAGATTCCAGATGGGGAAGGTCTCAAACTTGGCGTATCCCGCCTTGATTCCTCTGCGGTTCTCCTGATACAGCTGGCTCAGGCAGGTAGCCATCTTGCCGCTGCCCGGGCCCGGTGCGGTCACCAGCACCAGCGGCCGGGTGGTCTCCACATAATCGTTCCGTCCGAAACCGTCATCGCTGACAATATGGTCAATATCCGTCGGATATCCTTCAATGGGATAGTGCCGGTAGGTTTTGATGCCCTGGGCATTCAGCCGCTGCTCAAACGCCAGGGCCGCCGGCTGGCCGGCAAAGCGGGTCAGCACAACGGAACCCACATACAGCCCGATGCCGCGGAAGGCGTCGATCAGCCGCAGGGTGTCCGCATCATAGGTAATGCCCAGGTCGCCGCGAACCTTGCTTTTCTCAATATCATCCGCGTTCAGAACGATCAGAATTTCCTCCCGGTCCTTCAGCTTCAGCAGCATCTGGACCTTGCTGTCCGGCTGAAATCCGGGCAGCACCCTGCTTGCGTGATAATCGTCGAACAGCTTCCCGCCGAGCTCCAGATAAAGCTTCCCGCCGAACTCCTCAATCCGATCCAGAATCCGTTCTGACTGCATACGGGTGTATTTCTCATGATCAAATCCTGTTTTCATCGGCGAACCTCCCTGTCAGGTCAAAACAACAGCACATATTTTACCCCGGAAAAGGGCGGTTGGTCAACCGTCATTCTTCTCTTCTTCAGGGATGTAGCGATAGATGGTCGTCCCGTTCAGCCACTCGATCTGTTTGACGGAGGTTACGAACATCAGGTTGCCGTCGCAATAGCCCTGCCGCGTTCTCAGCAGGTTAAAGTTGCCTCCGGATACCTGCAGAAACAGCACCTCGTCCCCTTCAACGCTGTATACCATCGCGCTGTGCTGGTATCTTCTCCCGTTCTTCTTATAATCCGCGCGGATGATATCCCCCGGGCGCAGCCCTTTTGACAGCCGGATGTTGGCATACGCCTTCCAGGTGGGATGCGGGCTTCTTTCCCCCGTCAGCAGGTAACTGAGGAAATCCACAAATCCGTAGCATTCCCCGTACCCTGCGTCATTGGGCTTCTCCGGGTTTACCTGTTCCCTGCCCCATCTGTAACCGTACCAGCCTCTGATATATCCGGTTCTTCTGAACACGTTGACGGCGGAATCCGTCCAGCCCGGTTTTCCTTCCCGGCCGTGAAAGTCCTGAGGCACGCCTGCCTGCGTCGTCCAGTACCAGCCGTCGTACAGCTCGTACTTCTCAATGATGGCGTCCAGCGTTTCCGTTGAGATATTGCCCCGGAACGACTCATCCGTGAACGGTTCCGGTTCCTCAGCGGCGCACGGCAGGGCGGCTGCGGCGATCAGAAGCGCAGCCAGGATCAGCAGTATCCGGCGGTATTTCATACGGCTCCTCCTTCCGTCATTGCGCATCGCTTTCCCCGAAGGCAATCATGCTCCCCTGGGAGCGCAGCTTGCCTCCGCCTGTCATAATAATTTTTCCCATAAAAGCCATGGTGGCTGTCAGACCGCCGTCCAGGTTCAGTGCTTCCACGCAGCCGTACTCCGCCAGCTTCTCCGCCATCCAGTCCAGCCGGACACCCGCGTATGTTTCCTTGGGGCGTCCGCGGGCCATCACGGCCACGTAATGCCAGGGCTCCACCATGCCGATGGCCACTCTGGGCTCGTTGTAAGGATAATACTTCGGATCCAGCACTGTTTCGCTGATCTTCCCGTCTGAAATCAGCACCGGGCCGAAGGAAAAGACCTGCACGGCCCCCTGCTCCAGATATTCCTCAGCGGTCATCGCGTCGCAGATGTAAGCCTTCATGCTGCCGTCCCGATAAACGGCCAGAGTATCCAGATTCGGCCAGGGTCTTTTCTTTGCGCTGTTCCGGGTCTTTGTCGCCAGAATCTCCCCGTTCCGGATCACGATACCGTCATACCTGTACTTCTGCAGCCGGATCCCGTACAGATCGTCCGACATGGCAAAAACGCAGGGATGCGTTTCCAGCAGCAGCTCCGGACTGACCAGCTTGTATCCGGCAGGGCGTTTCTTTGTCGGTTGGGACATGACAGCCCCCAGAGGTGAGGTTTCCGAGGCATGGATCTCCGCGACGCAGTACTCCCGGATTCTGCTTTTCTTTTTGCTCTTGCCGGGCACCTCCTCCCGGAAGCGCCGGACGGTGACCGCCAGATCCTTCCGGGCGTACTGCCACAGACCGTTCTCCTCGTCCTCAAGAACGTATTCATCTTCCGGCCCGCTGATCAGGAAGCCGTTCTCGTCCATCTGCCACGCTTCCCCGGGAGCGCTTCCCGGCGTCTCCGCGGCCGCCGTGCCCCAAAGCAGCAGCAGGATCAGCATCCAGGCGAGTCCGCGCCGCAGTCCTTCTTTTCTCATGCGTTCTTTTTCCTTTTGATATAATAGCTTCTCAGAATCGCCGCGTTGACGCCGGCCGGCAGGAGTCTGTGGATGTATACCGCCAGATGCTGGTCCGGGCTTGCGATCCTTTTCCGGAAGGGAATCCGCTCTTTGTCCAGCGTCCTGGCGATTTTCCGGCCGAGAATATCCGGATCGGATCCGCCGCTCTCGTCCCGGTGAATGATGCCGATGGTGCTCTCATATTCAGCCGCGTAGGGAGATGCTCCGGACATGGCCTTTGCGTGGGGACGGTACTTGTCGTTTCCGCTGCGGTGATCGCCGGGTTCGACAAGCATGACCTGAATGCCGAAGGGTTTTACCTCCATCTGCAGGCATTCCGCGTAGCCCTCGATCGCGTGCTTACTGGCTGTGTAGGCGCTCTGGAAAGGAATGCCCATCAGCCCGTTGATGGAGGAAAACAGAACGATTTTCCCGCCGCCGTTTTCACGCATCCGCGGCAGCACGGCGCGGTTCACCCGGACCATGCCCAGATAATTGGTATCCATCACCTTCCGGAACTCTTCCGTCCCGGTTTCCTCGCAGGAACCCAGCACCAGCATGCCCGCGCACTGGACCAGCGCGTCCGGCGCCCCGGTGATTTCAGCCGCCCGGGCACAGAAGGACGATATGCTTGCCTCGTCTGTCACGTCCAGCGGCAGCCGCGTGATTTCCTTTTCCCTCGTTTCCTTTTCAAAGCTTCTGGCTCCGGCGACCACCTGCCATCCGTCCTCCGCCAGGGCTTTCATCGTATGCAGCCCGAGTCCGCTGGACGCGCCGGTCACCCATGCCGTCTTCAATCCGTTTTTCATTTCAGCCGCTCCGCTTCCCCGGACAGCACCGCTGCCGGAATGTATCCGTCCTCATCCGGGATCCGCAGAATCCCCTCTTTTTCACCGTTCCCGCCGGCATGCTGAATCAGTCCGATTTTCGCTTTCCGGGTCAGGCGCTTGATCTCCCATTCACGCCGCATCGCTTCTTCCTTAGTGCCGAAGCGCTCAGCATACATCAGCCTGACCGGCCGGCGGGACCGGGTGTATTTTCCGCCGGTGCCTGCGTTATGGCTCTGCAGACGGTGCTCCAGGTCATTCGTCCATCCGCAGTAAAGGCTGCCGTCCGCACACTGCAGCAGATAAGTGCAGCAAACTCCCTGCCGGAAGCCGACAGGGAGAATATTTTTGCCTTTTTCAGTTTTCTCAGTGTCTGACATAGAAGGCAGCCACCCCCGGATATCGCGCGGCAGCACCCTTCATCAGCGTGCTTCGCGCCCTGCAGATCTTCACAAAAAAATTATACGGCACGCGCCCGGAATTTGTCAATGACAGGCCGCCTTCAGGCTGCCTTCCGGGTCAGCCCGGAGGTCTGCGGCACCGTCAGCGTCTTCCTGTTGATCGCATGCTCCGTCTTGACCCAGTGCTGCTGATCCCTGAAGCGCGCCAGCCCCACCAGCTGGTTGAAAGCGCCGACGATCATGTTTGCCGCAAAGCCGCCCACCATCACGGGAAGGGTCCGGAAGCTGAAGGCAATCCGGTTGTCCAGCCAGTCCGCCAGGTAGAACAGCACCAGGTAGCTGTAGGTGAACAGCGCAGCGCCCTGTGAAAAGCTCTGCCAGTTAAAGGTGAACTCCGGTACTTTGGTCAGGCCGGTCAGCATCAGCAGCCCCAAGGAGACGACCTGAACCAGCGCCAGAAGATAGGCGCTGATGGAATACATGTAGGTCAGCAGGCTGAAGAATTCCCCGATGCCGATTTTTCCGCCAAGCAGCGCCGCAAACAGTTTCCGGGTATTATGCAGCGCCACAAACCAGTGGCCCTGCCCCCAGCGGATTTTCTGCCGGATGGAAGCCCGCATGCTGGTGGGCTTCTCATCGTAAACCCGCGTCACATGATTCCAGAGAATCCGGCGTCCTTCCAGCGTCGCTTCCACCTGGATCTCGAAATCCTCCGTCAGGGACATGGTCGTCCAGCCGCCGCGCTCATAAAGGTAGGCCGTGCTCATGGCAAACCCGGTGCCCCCGATCGCGCAGTTCAGGCCCAACCGGTGCTTGGCCAGATCAAAGAACCGGTTCGTCAGCGTATAGCCGGTGTAGTAGAACCAGGCTACGACACCCTTCTTGTTTTTGGCTCCCAGATAGCACTGGATGAAGTCCGGCCTGCCCTTGTCCAGATACTGGCTGTTGACCTCCCGGAACATATTGGTGTCCATCAGGTTATCCGCGTCGAAGATCATCATCAGGTCGTACCGGTTCTGATAATCCCCGATAGCCTGCAGTGCCTTGCGGAGCGCGATGGGCTTGCCCGTCGGCGCGTCCGGGGATTCCTTCCGGGTCTCGATGACCCGGGCGCCCATTCTCCGGGCTACCTCCGCCGTGCTGTCCGTGCAGTTGTCCGCGATAATGTAATAATCGTAGAGCTCCCGGGGATAGTCCATCCGGTTCAGGTTGTCGATGATATCCCCGATCACCTTTTCTTCGTTATGGGCCGGAACAAGCACCAGGAACCGGCTCTGCGGATCGTGATCCGCGTAATCCTTCACCTTTTTTCCAAAACCGAACAGGCTTAAAAACAGCTGATAAAGCATCATCACCGTCAGGCATATGCCGGCGAAAGAGGCCGCCGCCCGCAGCAGTGCGCCGATTACAGAAACCATGGCCTTAACTTCCTTCTTTCCCGGGGCACCCGCCCCGCTCCCGCAAACTCAAAACAGGCCTATTAAACCTCTCTCCGGTCAGTTTGTCAAGGAGAAAATGCACTGAAAAAACAGTACAAAAAAACGCCGGTTTCCCGGCGTTCATGATATTTCAGACGATCCTTCTGCCGTCCAGCACGGCCTCCTTCAGCGTATCCCCCTCGTAAACCAGCTTCAGGGAGAAGAAAGGCGCTTCCTCATCCAGCAGCTTCAGGAAGATCCTGTCTCCCTCCCACTGCGGAAGCTCATCCAGTTTTTCCTTTTTGATCCAGGCCGGCTCACCCTCATCGCATTCCGTCATTTCTCCGGTAAACCCGTCAGCCGTGAACAGATGCATATATTCCGTCTCGTACAGGTCGGAGACGAAGGTGACGATCCCGCGGTACCGCCAGGAGGTCAGGGTCAGCCCCGTCTCCTCCCGGACCTCCCGCAGCACGCAGTCCTCCGGGCTTTCCCGGTCCTCAAACTTGCCGCCCAGGCCGATCCACTTGTCGTGGTTCAGGTCGTTTTTCTTCTTGACCCGGTGCAGCATCAGCACCTCATCGTCCCGGTATATATAGCACAGGGTTGTATTGATCACAGCAGGGCCCTCTGAATCTTTCCGCTGACCGTCTTGGGCAGCTCGTCGCGGAAGACCACAATCCGGGGATACTTGTACGGGGCCGTGTGCTGCTTGACGTAGTTCTGGATTTCCTTTTTCAGCTCCTCGGTAGGCTCCGTTCCCTTTGTCAGCACAACGCTGGCCTTGACAACCTGTCCGCGCACCTCGTCCGGCGCAGCGCTGACGCCGCACTCCAGCACATAGGGCAGCTCCATGATCACACTTTCAATCTCAAACGGTCCGATGCGGTAGCCGCTGGACTTGATCACATCGTCCGCCCGGCCAACGTACCAGTAGAAGCCGTCCTCATCCCGCCAGGCCAGATCGCCGGTATGATACCAGCCATCGTGCATAACCTCCCGGGTCTTTTCCTCGTCCCGGTAATACTCCCGCAGCAGGCCGATCGGGATCCCTTCGGAAATATCGATGCAGATTTCTCCGGGTGTACCGGTGGGCACCGGCTTTCCCTCCGCGTCCAGCAGCTCCACCTTATAGATCGGAGCCACCTTGCCCATGGACCCAAGCTTGTGATCCGCGCCGGCCAGGTTGCCGATAATCATGGTGCTTTCACTCTGGCCGAAGCCCTCCATGACCTGAAGCCCGGTCTGCTTCTCAATCTGCCGGAACACCTCCGGGTTCAGCGCCTCGCCGGCGCTGCAGGCATGGGTGACGGAAGACAGGTCATATTTGCTCAGATCCTGCTTGATCAGCATTCTGTACATCGTGGGCGGCGCGCAGAACGTCGTGATATGGTATTTCGCGAACAGCGGAAGAATATCCGCGGCGTCAAACCGGTCAAAGTCGTAAACGAAGATGGCTGCCTCGCAGAGCCACTGCCCGTAGATTTTCCCCCACCCGGCCTTGGCCCAGCCGGTGTCGGAAATGGTCAGGTGCAGCCCGTTCGGATTCACGCAGTGCCAGTATTTCGCCGTATGCAGATGCCCCAGCGGATGCTTGAAGCTGTGGGCGGCGATTTTCGGGTATCCTGTCGTGCCCGAGGTGAAGTACATCAGCATCAGGTCATCCCCGCAGGCCGCGTCCTCAGGCCGGTTGTAATGGGTGGAATACATCAGGTATTCTTCGTCAAAGGTATGCCAGCCCTCCCGGGTGCCGTTGACGATCAGCTTCAGCTCCAGGCCCGGCGCGTCCTTGGCGGCGCGTTCCGCCTGGTTTGCGGTGTCTCCGTCCGCCGTGCACAGGATCGCCTTGACGCCCGCGGCGTTGAACCGGTACTCGAAGTCGTGCTCCTGCAGCTGGCAGGTCGCCGGAATCGCGATCGCGCCGATCTTTTCCAGACCCAGAATCGCGAACCAGAACTGATAGTGCCGTTTCAGCACCAGCATAACCCGGTCGCCCTTCCGGATGCCCAGGGCCTTGAAATAGTTGGCGCAGCGGTTGGACGCCCGCTGAATGTCGCGGAAGGTGAACCGGTGCTCCTCCTTGTTCCTGTCCAGGTGCACCATCGCCAGCTTGTTGGGCACCTCCGCCGCGATCGCGTCCATTACATCGAACGCGAAGTTGAATTTTTCCGTGTTCTTGAAGGTGATCTTCACAGGCGTGCCGTTCTTATCCTTCTCCACGTCCGCGAACCTGTGCCAGACCCGGGTTCTCCCGTTCTCAGCCGGCACCTCCTGCAGCGCTGTGCCGGGCAGGATTTTCTCCGGCGTCAGCTCCGGAATCGGCGCGCCGGTGGGATTCAGAACGATCGCGTAGAACAGGCAGTCCTCGCCGCCGACGGCAATCATGCCATGGGGCGTGCCGCTGTCATAGTAAATCGAGTCCCCGGGATTCAGCACGGCGCTGTGCTCACCCACCTGCACCTTCAGCTGGCCCTGAATCACGATGTCGCATTCCTGCCCCTCATGGGTGGTCAGCTTGATGTCCGCATGCTCCGCCTCCGCGCTGTAGGCCGCCTGCACATACAGCGGTTCGGCAATCCGGTTCCGGAAGGAAGCCGCCATGTTATAGTAAACCATGTCATGGGCTTCCTCAATCCGCTGCCCCTCTCCCCTGCGGGTCACCGTGAAGGAATTCAGCGTGGGGCTTTCGCCTTCGATAATGTCCCCCACGTCCACGCCGAAGGCCAAGGCGCACCGGTACAGAAACGCGAAGTTCAGATCGGACCGGCCCATTTCGCAGTCAATATATTCCTGCTCGGTCACGCCCGTCTTCTTCGCCATCTCGGCGATCGTATAGTTCTCAATTTCCCGCAGCTCCCGGATGCGGTGAGCCATTTCCTGAATCTTGAAATTCAGCCCTGTCATCTGTGCCATGCCGTTTCCCTCCTGTTTCCCGGCGGTAATGAAAACGCCCGTCTCAAGCTTTGTTGAGACGAGCGTGAATATACACACCCGCGGTACCACTCAAACTTGCGGCCGCAGCCGCCCCTCAGGCTCCGTCAAGCCTTTCGCCTTAACGCGGCTTCATCGGGAAGGCTCTACTTGCCGTCTGCTTTCTTCCTTCCGGCTCAGGAGTGACTGTCAGCGGAACCTTCCCGCGGCTCGCACCATCCGCCGCGTCTCTTCAGCCGGTCCTCCGCAAACCTCTCCGTCTCAGCTGTTATCGGCAGTTTACTCTAAATATGCCTTTCCTGTCAACCTTTTCCGCCGGGCTTTCTTTGTTTGTTTCCTGTTTTCCGGGGGAATTACAGGCAGAACGGCTCCAGCGGCAGCCCGGTAAAGCCGAACAGGTTCACCTGATCCGACCAGTCGGTCCATGCATAGCGTGCGTGTACGGGGCAGGGAACCTCCGGGCTCCGGAGGCGCAGTTCCTTCCCGGAAATTCTCCCGTCCGCCGGATGGAACGCGCCGTCCGCCCCGGCGATTTCCAGCAGCGCGGGCGCGCCGCCGTTCCGGACCGCGACCGGCTCGGAGAGCGTCACGGTCAGCTCCCGGCCCATCGTATACTTTCCGGTCGCCCGGGGCGATTCCCCGCCGGGCTCCCCGTAAAGCATTGTTTCCGCCAGCCGGTGCAGGCGCTCGCCCACCACCCGCTTCGCTGTGGGATGCAGATTGCCGTATTCCCCTTCGTCCAGCAGACAGATCATGCCCGTATGCCGTACCGTGTCCCGGACAGCGGCCTGGGCCAGGCGCAGGGCGGGCCAGCGGAACGTGTCCGCGGCATCCCAGTCCAGCCACATCGGCAGCTGCACAAACAGGAAGGGCAGGTCCGCGTCCCGGAACAGCTTCCGCCACTGCAGCAGCATCGCCAGCATCAGCTCGTCGTAGTGCTCCGTCAGGTCCGCGTCCGATTCCCCCTGATAGAAGAGAATGCCGGTCAGCGTAACGGGAACCACCTGAAGCAGCATGGAATCCACGAGGCCGCCGGGCCGGTAGGGAGAGCCCGGACCCGCGGGCGGATTCCAGGGGCACGGCCCGCAGGCGCTCTGGATGTCCCGCCAGGGCGCGCCCGGATGTTCCTGTTTATACTGCTCCACCTGCAGGCTCCAGGCGTCCAGGTTTTCCCGGAAGACAGCCTCCTCCCGCAGGTAGGTTTCCATGCTCTTTCCCGCCGCCAGCTGCGCGTCCCTTTCCAGATACGCCCGACCCTCTTCCAGGCGGCGCAGCGTTTCCTCCGGCATCCAGCAGGTCACGGACGTGCCGCCCCAGTAGCATCCGATTATGCCCACGGGAATATCGGGATGCCGCTTCCGCAGCGCGGCGGCGAAAAAGTACGCGACGGCGCTGACCGAGCCGTTCCCGCCCGGGGTGACGGCCTCCCAGCGCGTGCTGTCAAAGGCCTGCCGCTGATCGTCGCATACGTAAGCCTTTCTGGGCACCGTAAAGAAGCGCAGCTGCGGATCCTCGTGGGACGCGATTTCCTCCGGACCCTCCTGAGCGTACCGCAGCTCCCATTCCATGTTGCTCTGGCCGCCCGCCAGGTACACGTCGCCGATCGCGACGTCCCGCGCCCCGCACTCCTCCGTTTTTCCGATGAACCGCAGGGCGCAGCCGCTCCGCGCCGGCTGGGGCGGCAGCAGGGCCAGAAAGCGCCCGTCCTCCGCCGCGGCGCAGGCCGCTTCCGCCAGCAGCTCGCCCGCCGGACCGCGCAGCTCAATCCGGAGCTCCGCGCCGGCGTCCGTATCCCCGAAAATCCGTATTTCCTTGTCTCTGCAGAGCACCGCTCCGTCGCTGAACAGCGCAGAAGGCTTCAGCATGCTTTATTTCCCCTTTTCCCGCAGATAGCTCAGGTTCTTCCGGATCAGCTCAGTCCGCTGCAGCACGCAGTCCGGACTCCGCAGCGGATCGGCCGGCGTATTGAAAACATAATCCTTCAGCCGTTCCACATCGGTTTCCGCCACATGCATCCGGGTATCGGACGCCGCGTAATACAGATAAATCTTTCCGTCGTCATCCGCGATCGCGCCGTTCGTGAAAACCACGTTGCTCACGTCGCCGATCCGCTCGTGCCCCAGCGGCCCGAGCAGCATGCCGGAGGGCTCGGCGATCACTTTTCCCGGATCCTCCAGGGAGGTGGCAAAGGCATACAGCACATAGCGCAGCCCCGCAGCGGTATTCCGCACGCCGTGCGCCAGATGGATCCAGCCGCGGTCCGTTTTGATCGGCACGGCACCGGCTCCGTTTTTGGCTTCCGTGATGGTATGATAGCGGCGTTTGGAAAGGATCCGTTCCTCGTCGATGACGGGATGCGTGATATCCGGGCACAGTCCGAACCCGATGCCGCCGCCGGAGCCCGTGTCGATGAAATCATCCATCGGGCGGGTATAGAAGGCGTACTGGCCGTCCACAAATTCCGGATGCAGCACCACGTTCCGCTGCTGCGGAGACCGCAGGGTCTTCAGATTCGGCAGCCGTTCCCAGTGTTCCAGGTCATGGGTGCGTACAATCCCCGCCGCCGCCACGGCCGCGGAAAGATCCGGGTTGGTCTCGTCCTTGCTCTCGGAGCAGAACACGCCATAGATCCATCCGTCCTCATGCGCTGTCAGCCGCATGTCATATACGTTGGTTTCCGCCTTTTCCGTATCAGGCAGGCAGACGGGATAATCCCGGAACCGGAAGCCCTCCGTGGGCCTGTCGCTCTCCGCCACGGCGAAGAAGCTCTTGCGGTCCATGCCCTCCACCCGGACCATCAGGCAGTATTTCCCGTTCAGCTTGATGGCGCCGCTGTTCAGCGTGGCGTTCACGCCCAGCCGCTGCATCATGAAGGGATTGGTTTCCGGGTTTGCGTCGTACATCCAGAACGGCGGGATATGCTCCCGGGTCAGCACGGGATTCCGGTAGCGCAGGAAGAGCCCGTTGTAGAAATGCTCATCCGCCGGATTGGGCCTTGCCAGCAGCCGCTCATAAGCTTCCATCAGGGAATCAAAGCTGCGTATCATCATCGGTGTTTCCTCCATAATAATCCGGCCCCGCTCCCGGGGCCGGATGAATAATCAGTAATTGTGCACCGCTTCGCCGTCGCCGCCGTGCAGGACGCTGTGCTCCTTGATATAGGTCACCACATCGTCCGCGGTAGTGAATGCCAGACCGACGTTGGTGTCCGCCGCGCCGTAATAAATCGCGATCCGTCCGGTTTCCCCGTCCTGCAGCGTCGCGCAGGGGAAGACCACGTTGGGAACAAAGCCGGTGGTTTCATAGGGCTCTTCCGGCGTCAGCAGATGGTTCTCGCAGCGGTAAAGCACCCTGCTGGGCTCGTCAATGTCCAGAATTGCCGCGCCCATGGAATACACAAACCCGTTGCAGGTGGTCGCCACGCCGTGGTAGAACATCAGCCAGCCTTCGGATGTTTCAATCGGAGCCGCGCCGGCGCCGATCTTGACACCCTGCCACCATTCCCCGCCGCTGCCCATCACATGGCGGTGTTTCCCCCAGTAGACCATGTCCGGGGACTCGCTCAGGAAGATATCGCCGAAGGGTGTATGTCCGCTGTCGGAGGGCCGGGAAAGCAGTTTAAAGGTTCCGTTGATTTTGCGCGGAAAGAGCACCGCGTTTCGGTTAAAGGGAATGAAGGGATTCTCAAGCCGGGTAAAGGTTTTGAAATCCTTCGTCTTCGCCATGCCGATGGACGCGCCGTAGAAATCTCCGCACCAGATGATATAGTAGGTATCCTCCACCTTCACCAGCCGCGGGTCATAGGCATAGTGCGGCATTTTGGGATTGCCGTTCTCATCCGTGAACGGCACCTTGTTCCGCTCCACATCCCAGTGAATTCCGTCCTTTGAATGCCCGAGATACACATAGGGGACGCCGTTCACCTGCTCGCCCCGGAGCACCGCGATGTATCCGCCCTCCCATGGTACGACAGCGCTGTTGAAAATCCGCGCGATTTCCGGCGTCGGATTTCTGCCCATCACCGGATTTCCGGAATACCGCCACACAGGGCTTTCCGTCTTCAGATCCGCGGGTCTGTCCTGCCAGGGAATGTTCGGCAGCGCATCCGCATTGATCAGCTTCACCTTGCTCATATCAGTTCCTCCCGTTGTCCATGTCATAATCTGTCAGCGGCCGTTCAGAATCGCGGTAAACCGGCTGACCGCTGACCACCAGTCTCCCGAAGGGCTTCGCCGTTCCCGCGCACCTGTCGCAGATGGCATTGACAGCCAGGTCAATCATCCCGTCGGTGTTGACCCGGAAGGTGCTCAGGGCCGGCTTCTGTTCCTGCCCGATCTCAAAGTCGTCAAATCCGGTCACGGAAACATCCTCGGGCACGCGTTTTCCCGCCTCCCGCAGGGCCTGAATCAGCTTTCTGGCGATCACGTCGCAGTTGCATACAAATGCCGTAGGCAGCTCCTCCGGCAGCGCGATCGGCGTCAGCTCCCCGTCGTCCGTCCGGTCCATCAGGATCCAGTCGTCCCGTACCGGGAGACTGTTCACCAGCATGGCCCGGTAGTATCCCAGATAGCGGTCCATAATACTGCTGGTCGCCAGCTGGTTGCCCACAAACCCGATCCGGGTATGCCCCAGACGGATCAGATGGCTCGTCAGCCGGTACGCGCCGTAGGTGTTGTCCCCCACCACCGCGTCCGCGTTGCCATGCTCGTCATAGAAGTCCAGGAAAACCACCGGCGTTCCGCACCGCGCGATCATCCGGTAGTATTCCTTCCCGGGCTGGCCCAGCAGGATCAGCCCGTCCACATGCCGGCTCCGGATCAGGTTGGGCAGCTCCCGTTTCGCCTCCGCCTGATGGGTCAGAATCTCCAGCAGGCCGAAGTGCCCTTCCTCCGCCAGCCGGCGGACCAGCATTTTGTACAATACATAGTAGAAGGAATCCGCTTCGAAGAAATGATCAGGAATCAGAATCCCGATATCCAGCTGTCCCCGGCGAATCCCCTTGTCCCCGCCGGGATAGGCGTAGCCCATTTCCTCCGCTTTTTTCAGGATTTTATCTCTCAGCCGGTCGCTCATGCCCTCTTTTCCGGCCAGAGCTTTGGAGACGGTTACAGCGCTGGTGCCTACCGCCTTGCCGATATCGCGCATTGTCGGCTTCCGGGTGCTCACTGTCCCGCCTCCTTTCATCTGTCAGTATCTTATTCCGGTTTTCAGCCGTCTGTTCAGCACGGAAGCTCCGCCCGGATCAGCCTCAGGCACATCCGCCCGTTGTGGTAGGGGCATTTCCACTCCTCCACCATCGGCCGTTCCGTCAGGGTTCCGTCCTCATACACGGACCAGTACCATTCACCGTCCGCGCGTTTGTCCACAATCAGCCGTTTCAGGCTGTTCCACTGGATCTTCAGCCGTTCCGGCCAGACCGGATCCCCGGTCAGCTCCCAGGCGTTTTCAAGCCCCAGCATGGTTTCCGCCTGCACCCACCAGATGCGCAGCTCGTCGTTGACCCCGTTCACACATTCGTTCCGCAGGCCGTGATCCGTAAAAGCGCGTTCGCATACGCTCTCCGCCAGGTCCAGGCACATGGCCCGGTACGGCGCCTGTTCCGCTTCCGGCAGGAAGGTCTGCGCCGCGTCCCACAGCAGCCAGCTGGCCTCGATGTCATGCCCGTAGCTCTGCATGTCCAGCAGCGGCCGGTACTGATCGTCGCAGAACACCTCCAGCTTGTGCTTCCCGGGGTTGTAGAACGTATGCAGGAAGCGTTCCATGCAGCTGCGCCCGGCCGCGCGCACCGCCGGATCCGGGCACGCCCGCTGAAGCTCCGCGTAGGCTTCCGCCACATGCAGCAGCGTATTCATGGTTCTGGAGGCCATCACGCCGTTCTCGCTCAGCTTCTCGTTGCTCTCCGGGGAGAAGTCAGCCTTCAGCGCCTCCAGGTAGCCTCCCGTGTCCCGGCATCTGGTTTCAATCAGGCGGAACAGTGCCATGGCTCTGTCCAGCGCTTCCCGGTTCCCGGTCAGCTGATAATAGGCTGCCAGCCCGTAGATCGCGAAGGCCTGGCAGTAGGTATGCTTGGTTGTGTCCGCCGGCTTCCCGTCAAAGGTTACGGACCAGAAGACGCCTCCGTTCTCCGGATCTTCAAAGCGGCGCATAAAATCATATGCCCGGTCGGCATACACCCGCAGCTCCGGTTTTTCCAGCTCCCGGGCCGCGGCCGAAAAGGTCCAGAGAATCCGGCTGTTCAGAATGCAGCCCTTGTCTGCCTCCGGCCGGATATTCAGCTCCTTGTCCACATAGCCGTAATAGCCGCCGTGTTTCTGATCAGCGAGTTTTTCCCAAAAGGGCAGAATTTTCCGCTCCAGATGCTCCCGAATTTCTCCCGTCATCATAACGTGTCACCTTTATGCAGTCTTCTGCTTCCTCTCCTGTTAGTTTATCCCTTAACAGACCCGCTCGCAAGCCCTGCGTATACCTGTTTCTGGAAAATCAGGAAAACGATCAGCGAAGGGATCAGCGTCAGCAGCACGCCGGCGCAGATAATATTGTAGGAGCTCTTGAACGGGCCGGAGAAGGAATACAGCGCGGTGGAAATCGTGCGCCAACTGTTGGACTGCAGGTACAGGTTCGCGTTGTAGTACTCGTTGTACACACCGACGCCCTTCAGCACCGCCACGGTGATGATCGCCGGCTTGGTCAGCGGCAGCAGGATTTTGAAGAAAACGCCGAAATATGTGCAGCCCTCCAGCACCGCGGATTCATCCAGCGCTCCGTCCAGATTCTCAAAGTACTGCAGGAAAATATAAATGGAGATGACGTCTGTTCCGCTCATCAGGATCATATAGCCGACGATGGAGTTCAGGAACCCCAGGTCCTTCATGATCTGGTAGGTGGTCACCTGCATGGCGATGCCGGGAATCAGCGTCGCGATCATGAACAGGTTCCGGATCAGCCCGTTGCCCGGGAACCGGAAGCGGTTCAGCACATAGGCCAGCATGGAACCCATCATCACGGAAACCACCACGACCACCACAACCACGGAGGCGGAGGTCAGGAAAGCCCGCAGCATATCTCCTTCGGTCCATACCTGTACATAATTGCTGAAATTCAGCCAGTTCCGCGGCATATCCATGGCGCTGGTTGTCGCGTATTCCTCCGCTGTCTTGAAGGACGTGGTGAAGGAGGATATGATCGGAAGCAGCGCGATAAAGCAGGCAATCAGCAGCGCCGCGTATTCCAGCGTCTTGACCACTGTACGCTGCACTCTGGCCGCGGTATTGGTTGTCCGGACCGCCGTTGTTACGTTAGACATTTCCGCTTCCTCCTTTCTTACCACAGAGCCTTGGCCTTGTTGGCCTTGGCGTTGAAGGTATTTTCAGAGTCCTTCATCACATAACGGAAGAACAGCCGCTGCAGCACCGTAAAGATCAGGATCAGCGCCATCAGCACCATCGCCATGGCGCAGGCCTGGCCGACCTTCTGGGACACGTGGGCCATCTGGTGAATCTTGATGAAGAACGTCGCCGTTCCGTTGGCGCCCATGCTGCCGACCACGTATGCCGGCTCAAAGGCGGACAGGGAGCCGGTGATGGACAGGATCAGGTTCAGCATGAACACCGTCTTGATGCCCGGCAGAATGATGGCCTTGAACTGCTGCCAGCGGTTCGCGCCGTCAATGGTCGCCGCCTCGTAAAGCGTGGGATCAATGGACGCGATCGCACCGATAAACAGCACCATGTTCTGCCCGCAGTACTTCCACACGCTGGTGAACACCAGGGACCAGTTGTTGACGCTCTGGTCCCGCAGCCAGTAAGGCAGACTGTCCAGGCTGAAGCCCAGCGCCTGCAGCACGGAGTCCAGTACGAATCCCCTGGTATAGAAATACTTGAAGATATAGCCGATCGCGATGCCGTTCACCAGGAACGGGAAGAACATGATCGCCTTGTATATGCCGCTGCCCCGGATCTTCTCCAGGCTCAGCACGGAGGCGAAAAACAGCGCCAGCGCCAGCTGAACCACCGCTCCTGCCATATAGTACAGACTCAGCAGCATGGCGCCGACATATTCAGACTTCGAGAACACCCGAAGATAATTGTCAAAGCCGACAAAGCCCTTGTTCTTGGTATAGCTCATGTTGTAGAAGCTGAACTGGATCATCTTCACAAAGGGCACATAGGTGAAGAGAATCAGCAGAAACAGGGGAACAATCGCAAACAGTACGATAACGGCCACCTTCTGCCAGTTGACCCGCTTTCTCCGCAGGTCCGGCTGCACCGCGCGCGCTGTGCTCATCAAAGCCACCTCCTGGATTCATCAACCGGGAATCGTTTCAAAAAAGGCGGGGCCAGGAGCTAAGCCATGGCCCCGCCCGGGGGGTGGACCGGGAAATGCCAGAACCATATCCCCGTCCGTCACGTTCTTTGAATTACTTGACTTCCACCTTCAGGGCTTCCTGCGCGTCGCTCCAGGCTTCGTTCCAGTCAGCCATGATGTCGTCGAAGTCCTTGTCATGGTTGAAGCCGTGCTCAATGATCTCCTGCACCTTGGTGTTGCCGCCGGCGTTGATGTTCAGCTCGGATTCGCTGTTCAGCTCGCTCAGCAGGGTCGCTTCGCCTTCCAGGGCATCCGCGTCCGCCACCATGTCGATGCCGTCAAACGCAGCGTACAGGTCCGGATACTCGCCCTTCTTGTCGATCGGCACGCCGCCTTCGCTGTAGGCGAAGCCGCTCTTCTCGGTCAGCCACTTCAGATAGTACAGGGAAGCCAGCTTCTCCTCGTCGGAGGCCTGGACATTGATGCCGAAGCAGTAGTCGGGGCCGGCAGGAGCATACTGTTTTCCGTCGATGGTGATCGGGAACGCCATGTAGCCGACATCCTCGTCATGCTCGCCGCCCTCGGCGTCGCGCATCTGGGTGAAGGCCCAGCTGCCCAGCACCATCGTGGCGATCTGGCCGTTGTTCAGCATCGGCTTGCAGCCTTCCCAGTCTGTGGTGGTGTAGTCTTCCTCGATCAGGCCTTCGGCAGCCGCGTCGTACAGAATCTTGTACACGGCGTAGGGGCCGGTGCCTTCATCCGCCTGCTTCGCGAAGGGATCCTTGGTATGGGCCAGTTCCTGATTCATGTAGGTGTCCCTGCCGGTCGCGGCAACGCCGATGTAGGCGTCCCAGGCGCCCATGGTCCAGCCGGCCGCGTAGTTGGTGTACAGCGGGATCGCGTCGGTCTTTTCCTTCACGGCGCGCAGGGCGTCCATGAACTCCGCGGGGGTCTTGGGCAGCTCGGTCACGCCGGCTTCCGCGAAGATCCGCTTGTTGTACAGCAGGCCGTTGGCATTGCCGGTGGACGGCAGGCCGTAGCACACGCCTTCATATGCCCAGTTGGACATGAAGTTGTACAGACCGTCCAGGGTTTCCAGGGAGCCCAGCGGAATGAAGTACTTGCTCAGCTCATCTTTGTCCACGGTGGGGATGCCCATGATGGTCCAGTCGTTGTTGCCGATCCGCAGCAGGGCATTCTCGGCATAGTCCGTGATCAGCTCGTACTCAATCTCGACGTTCGGATAGATCTCTCTGAACTGCTGCACATAGCCTTCCAGGAGCTCCTTCCGGTCGGTCCGGTGATAGGCGAAGTGAATCTTCGCAGCCAGATCGGTGTTCTCGCCCAGAACGATCTGGTCCAGGGTCGGCAGCTCATCCGCGGCAGCGAAAGAAGCCATGCCCAGCACGAGGCACAGGGCCAGAATCAGAGACAGGATTTTCTTCATGATCAATTCTCCTCCTTCAATTGTTAGGTTAATTTGTAAACCTAATCTGTAGCTGCATTGTAAAGTTAAATTTTTGTTTTGTCAAGCTCTTTTTTGTTCTTTCCGGCGATTAATAACCCATACCTGCCGTCATTTTGTCCTGATGTATTGTTTTGTACATACTTATTTTGTATATTTCCGGATCTATATTTCAGTGTGTTTTTCCTCTGTTAGGTTAATTGTTAACTTTACAATATCCCGGTTCCTCTTCGGGCAATTAAAATATATTAAAAAAAATATTTTCTTTTTTTCGTTTTTTGTAACAGTTCTGCCCGTCCTTTGCCTCAGGTATGAATTGACATCCGGTTCCCTTTTGCATATTCTTTATCCATCTTGAAGCAGGAGGAACGCTTATGGATAACAACAAGCGCCCGGAAAGCATGGAACGGATTACAACGCCCGCCCTGGCCAATGCTTTTATTGAGGAGCAGGTACAGGCGATCCGTAATCAGGTTGGTGATAAAAAGGTTCTGCTGGCTCTGTCCGGCGGCGTGGACAGCTCTGTGGTGGCTGCTCTGCTGATCAAAGCCATCGGCAAACAGCTGGTATGCGTACACGTCAATCACGGTCTGCTGCGCAAGGGCGAGCCCGAGCAGGTGATCGAGGTCTTCCGCGGCCAGATGAACGCGAATCTCGTCTATGTGGACGCCGTGGACCGTTTCCTGGACAAGCTGGCCGGCGTCAGCGATCCGGAACAGAAGAGAAAAATTATCGGCGCTGAATTTATCCGCGTTTTTGAGGAGGAAGCCCGCAAGCAGGACGGTATTGCCTTCCTGGCCCAGGGAACCATCTATCCGGATATCACGGAAAGCGTCGGCGTCAAGGCGCATCATAATGTAGGCGGGCTGCCGGATGATCTGCAGTTCGAACTGGTGGAGCCCGTCCGCTTCCTTTATAAGGATGAAGTCCGCGTTGTCGGCAAGGCCCTGGGGCTTCCGGACGGCATGGTGTACCGTCAGCCCTTCCCCGGCCCGGGCCTCGGCGTGCGCTGCATCGGTGCCATCACCCGCGACCGTCTGGAGGCGCTCCGCGAGGCGGACGCGATCGTCCGTGAGGAGATCGGGAAGCTTCCGGAAATCCCGTGGCAGTATTTCTGCGCGATTCCCGACATTCAGTTCACCGGTATTAAATATGTGGACGGCAAGGGCGAGCGTTACATGGGCTGGGCCGTGATCATCCGCGCGGTCAACACCGTGGACGCCGTCAGCGCCACCGTGCCGGAAATTCCCTTCAGCGTGCTCTGCCGCATCCGCGACCGGATCATCCAGACCGTGGACGGTGTCAACCGCGTCCTCTGGGATATCAGCGAGAAGCCCGTCGCGACAATTGAGTTCGAATAATATCAACATCCCGGGAGCCTTATTTACAAAGGTCCCCGGGATGTTTTGTCGCTGAAGCAGACAATACAACGGAAGCCGGGCATCATGCCCGGCTTCCGTTTTTTCAAAAAGCGCGCCCTCAGAAGGAAGAAACGCCGTGGCTGTTGACCAATCCTGTCAGCTTTTCCCCTGCCTTGCACATCGGGCAGTTGTGAGAGGAGTAGCTGACATAATCGGGGAGGTTCTCCTTTACGGTGAAAACACTCTTGACCGGGAAGCCTTCACATTCATCAATCGCAGAGAAGATGGCTGAGACACCTGCGGGCACACCGCTGTAATACCGGATAGCCTCGATGGCGGAGCGGGCGGTAAAGCCGGTGGTCAGGGAGGCTGCCAGCACCAGCACATGCTTGCCCACAATCATCGGAGCGATATTGTCCCGGAAGATCAGCTGGCTTCCGGAGGTATGTTCCGGAGTCACCACGTAAATCGTCTGGTGCGCATTCATGCTCCGAAACCCGGCCTCGGACAGTGCTGAAGCCATGCAGGCGCCCAGCACTTCCGTTCCGTCCAGGCAGAGGATGGAGTCCACGATCGTGGAATTCTTGTACATGCCGCACAATTCTTCCGCGGCAATCCGGGCTTCTGACAGCCGGTGCTTGGTCATGGTCAGGTCAATGTAGTAATTGATATGGCTGTGGCTTGTGGCGAAATGCCCGTGGGCGACGCGCAGACGTACCTTGTTCTGGTGATTCGGAATCTCAACAATCTGGATAGACATGATTCGTTCCTCCTCCTGTATGAAATTCTGTAAAACGGTATCTCTGTGAATCTACTATAAACCTTTTTCCTCTTGAGAGCAAGTAGGCCGACGGACATACGGCAAAACAGTTTGGATAAAAACCGCCCGTCGGATCGCTGGTTCCTGTTACATACTCTTCTTTCCCGGACTGTCATAGTTGCTTTTCATGATTCGCGCAGTTTCCAGTAGCAATGATAAAGGTAACGGCTTCAAACCGTTCCGGCAATGCATCGTTTTGATGTTTCTGTCGATCAGCTGTTTTATCAGGCAGTATGAATGAATACAATCCTAAATGCTGCTGTTCTTTCGGTTGACGGGTTTTCCGCTGAAAAACCCGTCGCAGCCATCGAGTGGGAATAAACAACATATCCCCGGAAATCCTGCAATCATGCGGGGTTCCGGGGATTTTTTCGTTTTGGAGAATACTTTTTCTGTATTCAGGTCGCTTTACTTTCCCCTGTTCTTCAGCATTCCGGCGAATTCCGCCATGATTTCCGGTATCGCGATCTGCTGAGGGCAGATGGATGCGCAGCTCCCGCAGCCGATGCAGCGGGCCGGATCCATGGCTTCGCCCTTTTCCGCCGGACTGTACCATGCCATGTTGTCGCCGTTCTTCACGCCGTTGTAGGCCGCGATGATTTTCGGTATCTCCAGTCCCATGGGGCAGCCTTCGGTGCAGTACCTGCAGGCTGTGCACGGCACCCAGGACAGCATCGATTCCGCCACCTCCGTCAGCAGCGCTTTTTCCTCTCCGCTGACCGGGTTGCATTCCCTGAAGGTTTCCACATTCTCAATCATCTGGTCCATCGTGGACATACCGGACAGGATCACCGCAACCTCCGGAATATCCTGCAGCCAGCGGAGCGCCCACCGCGCCGCGGAATCCTCCGCCCGTGCCGCGCGGAGCCGGGCCGCCTGCTCCTCCGGAAGTGAAGCGAGCCTGCCGCCCCGGATGCCCTCCATGACCACGATCTTCAGTCCGTGTTTTCTGATCGCCTCCACCTTGCTTTTCGCGTCCTGCAGAATCCAGTCCAGATAATTCAGCTGAATCTGCACAAACTCAAACACCCCTTCATACCGGGTCAGGAATTCGTCAATGGTGGCGGCCGAAACAGCGTGGGAGCTGAAGCCGAGGTGCCGGATTCTGCCGAGCTCCTTCTGTTTCATCAGGTAATCCACGATCCCGATTTCCGGATCGTTGTAGAAAGCCAGCGAGTTTTCATTCACATTGTGCAGCAGGTAAAAGTCAAAATAGTCCACCTGGCACTTTTCAAGCTGTTCATGGAAAACCGCGTCGACGGTTGAATCGGGATGCCCGGCCAGCATGCTGGTGAATCCCATGACGCCGTTTCCTTTCTTTTCCATCATGTGGCCGGGAAATTTGCTGGCCAGCAGAAAGCTGTCCCTGGGATATCTCTTCAGCGCCTCTCCGATAAAACGCTCCGATTCGCCCCCGTGATAGCGGTATGCGGTATCATAATAGTTAATCCCGTGGCTCATGGCGTAATCAATGATTTCCCGCGCCTTTTCCCGGTCGATTTTTTCTCCCTGGTTCCCGATTTTCGGGAGACGCATGTTGCCCATTCCCAGCGCCGATACTCTGACACCCGTTATCTCCTTGTAATACATGCTTCCGTCTCCTTTCACATCCCATTTTCAGATCAAATCACCGGTGCTTACAATGCATATGCTGTCAGCAGACGAAGCACGTTTTCCGCACCGTCCCTGTGGCTTCTCTCATAGCCATGGGAGGCATACACACCCGCGCCGATCAATCCGTGGCGGAGGTCATGCCCTGCGTCGAGCGTTGCCTCCACATCGCTGCCGTAATGCGGATAAATATCCACCGCATAATCCGCGCCGCATGCCCTGGCGGCTTCAATAAGGCCCTTTACAACCGGATAGCTGTATGGACCGCCGCTGTCCTTGGCGCAGATGGAGACCTGTTTTTCGGTGCACTGCAGGCCCTCCCCCACGCAGCCCATGTCGACTGATATTGCTTCCGTGCATCCTTCCGGAACATTACCGGCGCCGCCGTGCCCGACTTCTTCAAAAACGGTAATATGCACATAAAGGGCCCGCTTCGGCACAATCTTCTCATCGCGGATATATCTGGCGAGGCCGAGGAGGATACCGACGCTGAGTTTGTCATCCAGGAAACGGGACTTGATATATCCGGATTTTGTGATCCGGACATTCGGCTCAAAGCATACGATATCGCCGACAGCGATGCCCAGTTTTTCTGTATCCTCCTTCCTGCTGACATCCTCATCCAGAACCACTTCGCAGGTATCCCACCCGCGTTTGATGTTGTTATACTCGCCGTTTACATGTATCGACGCGTTGTTCAGCTGGAACGTTCCTTCATAAATGCCGTTGAATTTGGTGATCACACGGACATTTTCAGTTTCAGCGTTGTTCGGATTCATGCCGCCAAGGTTTGTCAGACGAAGCCGGCCGTTTCCCTTGATTTCGGCAACCATGCCGCCCAGCGTATCCACATGCGCCTCCAGCAGAAGTCCGTTTGTCTTGTCCTCCCCGCCCAGGGATACAAGCACTCCGCCTTTGTTGGTGATCTTTGCGTCAAACCCCAGTTTTTCAAACTCGTTCCGTACCCAGGCCGCTGCGTTCTCGGTATACCCGGTCGGTGAGTCTATATTCAGAAGGGTCTCTGTTTCCTTTACCAGAAAATCTGTATATTCTTTTAAATCAGCCTTTTTCATGCCTTTCCTCCGTATCATTCTTCAAATTCTGAGCTGACTCCGTCTCCGTCATGAGATGCATCCGTTTCGTATTGATCCTGCCTAAATGTGAAGGTGCTGCTTCCCGGCCGCATCAGCGGACGGGATCACTTGAATTCTCCATGGCTGAAACCAGTTCGGCCAGCTGTGCGGCCGCGATCCGCGCGTCATATCCGGCCAGTTCTGCCGGTGCCTGGAACTCACAGCTGTAATTCCCGGCAACACGGATGGAAATACCTTCCTTTTCCCGGAAAATCTCCGCCAGTGTTTCATACAGAATGCCGGCGCGCTGCTGATGGTAGGAGGATGTGACGATAGTGATCGTTTCAATCCCCTGATCCTTCAGGATTGTGAAGGTATTGACTGCGTTTTCCAGCGTTGTCGTCGCGTTTTCGTCAATCAGGATCCGTTCCGGGGCCACACCGCAGGTCCGGACCAGATAATCCTTCATCAGTCCGGCCTCAGTATGTCCGTCCGGATTGTTTTCACCGGTTGCCCCGCCGGAGCAGACCAGAATGGATTCAGGGAATGCCGCGGCTGCCGCGGCCGCAGCGTCGCACCTGGCTTTCAGCTCATCCTTCATTTCACCGTTTTCCAGTTCAAATCCCAGGATGACGAACGCGTGCTTCCCGCTGACCGGCAGGCCGGCAGGATCGTCCCTTCCGTTCAGCGGCAGCCGGTAATCCGGATTCATATAAATCTTCTGCCACCTGTCCGCAATGAAAACCGCCAGATCGTTGTCCTTCAGTGCCTCCATGTCTTCCGTGACACGGTCGCCGGCTTCCCTGACGGATGCAAGATCGTTGACAAGCATACCGATATTCACCGGCGTTTCCTCCTCTGCTTCATCAGCTTCCGGCGTATCATGGCTGTCGATCCACAGATCCCAGGCGTTCTGCACCCCGTTTTCTCCGGCGTACAGAAGCGTATAGCTGTAGTACGGATCCCCTTCGTCATATACAGTTTCCGTACGGCAGAGGATACAGTAAACGCCCTGCTTTTCGCCCAGAAGAGCGACAGGCTCATATACGGCGTCTGTCACTTCCTGAACCGCCGCGTCAAATACAGCCCGGGCCTCTTCCGTCATCACGGAGGATTCCGTGATTTTCCATCCGATGTATTCTTCTTCAGTTTCTTCCGCTCCGGCTGCTCCGATGACGCAAAGCGTCAAAAGCAGGAAAGCCGCCAGCCTGATCAGATGTTTTTTCACGTATTCACATATCCTTTCTTTCTTTTGCAGCATCAGTATATCATGATTTACTCTGAACCGTAAGTAAGGAAAAGTGTATTCATCTTTCGTTTCCACTCTGGTATAACAGCAACGGCAAGAAGGACCGCAGGCCGGAATCAGACAGCCCGGAAAACATCTGGTACAGCCGGAAGCCGGAATGGGCCGCCCTCGCAGAGGACCTGATAGGATCTGTCACCAAAATGCAAAAACCCGGGATGCCTGTTATTCAGGCTCCCGGGTTTTGCATAAGGTCACGGCGCAATCTGCCTCAGCATATACGCCGCATAATCCCGTGCCAGTTCAGGATCATACCGTGCCTCCGTCCCGTTCCCGTATTCTTCCAGGGCAGCCAGGAGCAGCGGGTGGTATTTCCCCGGCAGATTTTTCAGTCCCCAGATCCCGCCTTCCCGCTTGGACAGGATTTTCTTTTCCTTCAGGTATCCAAGAACCCGGGAAAGATTCAGGATCAGGTACATGGGATTGTCATTGATTTCCTCCCCTGCTCCGGATACGTCATCCCGGATGGAATCCAGATAGTCCTTTTCCGGCACCTCGCCGAAAACTTCACAGACAGGCAGGCCGTACAGGCATATTCCCCTGCTCCGGATTACGGTAAAGTGAGCAGCCAGATCCTTGTCCGCACCGTTCATCTTCCGGATATAATCTTCCGGATTCGTCCGGTACCATTCCGTATGCATTCTGGAATAATGCAGGATGTACGGCGTCGGATAAACGAAGGGATTGCAGACGTCCCTTGTTACGATGCTCATTTCGATTCCCTTGGCCGGGCCGTCCGCGTCCAGTTCAAGCACCATATCCATGTATTCCCGTTTGCCTGCGTCTGTCAGCGCATCATTGACCACAACCACAAAGTCCAGGTCGCTCTTCTTCGGCTGATAGCAGCCCATCGCGGCGGAACCGTGCAGGTAAATACCCGTCAGCTTTTCCTTCAGGATTCCCGCGGAACGTACTGTAAACTGCCGGATGATCTCATTCCTGTCGTCACCGGTCTCCGGTCCCGGCGTGTTCCGGCCGTTTTTGCCGTTGATTTCTTTCTGTCTGATCATCGTCCGTTCCTCATGATGTCCATTTTGCAGTGCGCTGACGGAAAGCTGAGGATGAATGATCCTCTCTCACTCTCTGTTCAGAAGATCAACAAGATAAACAAATTCTTCCTTGTATACGTCCCCCGGCACCGATCCGCAGCTGCGAAGGAGCTCCAGCGCTGTTTCATACGTTGAGGTTCCTTTCCATTCGCTGTCCCGGAGGAGCATGCCGGTCTCGGCAACCGCCGCGGCAAACTTCATGTTGTCTGTCAGCTCAGCCTGTTCAGCACCGGCTTCGACCGGATAGCTGTACAGCTCACTCTGATCGCCGTCCGGTTCTTTGGCGCGGACATTGATTGTCAGCAGTTCTTCTGCTGCTTCTCCGTCATGGCTTTGATCCGCGTACTTGCTGGAAGCTTCACCGAAATCAAAATCGGATCCGGTCGGCACAATTTCATACAGAACCGTAACCCGGTGTCCGCTTCCCACTTCTCCTCCGTCCTTTTCATCATTCGCGAAATCTTCCGCGGCCATCAGACGGTCTTCATAGCCGATCAGCCTGTAACCGCGGATTCGGGCAGGATTGAAATCCACCTGCAGCTTTACATCCTTGGCGACCGTGACAAAAGTTCCTCCGCCTTCGGAAATCAGTGCTTTGCGGGCTTCATGTATTGTGTCGATATACCAGCAGTTTCCGTTGCCGTAATCAGCGAGCGCTTCCATTTTGTTGTCCTTGTAGTTTCCCATCCCCACGCCGAGGCAGGTCAGGTAGACGCCGGTTTTTCTTTTTTCCTCCACCAGGTTTACAAGATCCCCCTCGCTGGTGATGCCTACATTCAGGTCGCCGTCTGTCGCGAGCAGAATACGGTTCACGCCGCCCTTTACCATATATTTTTCCGCAATCTCATAGGCTCGCTGTATGCCCGCTGAGCCGTTTGTGAAGCCGCCTGCCTCCAGTTCGGAAACCGCTTCCATAATGCGGGTTTTTTCTCCGCCCGCTTTGGCGCCTTCAATCACCACCCTGTCCTGGCTTGCGTAAGCCACGATTGAAACCGTATCATTCGGATTCAGTTCATCAAGCAGCATCAGAAAAGCTCTTTTGACCAGATCAAGCCGGTCAGCGCCGTACATGCTTCCGGAGGTATCAATCAGGAACACAAGATTATGTCCTTCTTCCGGATCCGTTTCAACAGATTTGGCCTGAAGGCCGATCTGCAGAAGCATTGTTTTGTCATTCCATGGACAAGGCGCGTATTCCACGGTAACGCCGAACGGTTCCCCGTTCTCCGGCTGCCGGTAGTCGTAATGGAAATAGTTCAGCATTTCCTCAATCCGCACCATATCGGGTGTCACCGGTTCCCCGTTCAGGATGCTTCTCCGGATCCACGCATAGGAAGAGGTATCCACATCCGCCGCGAAGGTGGACAGCGGATTTGTACTGACGCTGACAAAACCGTTGCTCTTGATTTTCGTAAATTCATTTGTGTTAAAGCTCTCAGCATAACCCGCCGCTGTGAAGCTGTTTGCCGCGCTGTAGCCTTTCGCGCTCACTGCGGGAGCGAGCGCGTACCCTTCTTCGTACTCATCCGTCACAAACCATTCGTCATTGCTCTTATGCGCTGTTTCATCCATCAGCGTTCTGTATGTGATGCTGTCCAGTATTCCGGTTGCGAGCAGGCTGTGCGCTTTCTGGAACACGCGGACAGCCTCGCCCGTTGCGGCGTCGAAAACGCCGGTCGCTTCGCCCTCCAGGTACCCGAGCTCAATCAGCTTTGCCTGTGCAGCTTTAATGACATCGTTTTCATCGCCCTCATGCCAGGCCTGATGCGCCGGCATCTCCGGCGTTCCGGTCTCCGCCAGCGTTCCTGTGCAGCTGAGCATCAGCACTGCGGCGAGAATCGCCGCCATGATTCTTTTTTTCATCTTCATTTTCTTCCTTTCCGTTATTCTTCGCTGAAACGCTTCGCTTGCCGCGCGTTTTACGCTGTATCCGTCTTTTGCTTCCCCCTGCGGGGACGATAGCCTTCCCATGCATTATACCATAACGGCAGCGGTATTCCAGCGCAGGAATGTTCTCCGTAAAATTAAACGGGAAACAGACCGCTTTTATTCCCGGGGCTGCCGGAACTGCAAAGGGGCCGTCTTCCTCCGCTCTTGTCTGATATGTAAAAATGCTGTATAATCATTCCAGCACAGTGATCCGTGTTTGGGAGCGGAATCACGGCCCGTCGTTTATCAGCCGGATGAAATTCATACAGCAACGTCCAGCAGCCTTGTGCTCTGACACCGCGTCACAGCATGAGGCTTCTTTAGAAACTTCCTGAAAAGGACGCTGAAGGAGAAAACAGTCTATGAAAGTATTGGTATGCATCGGTTCTTCCTGCCATATCAAGGGTTCCCGTGCCGTGGTGGAACGGCTGCAGGAACTGATTGCTAAGGAAAACCTGCAGGATCAGATTGAGCTGGGCGGCAGCTTCTGTATGGGCAAATGCCAGCAGGGCGTGTGCGTCACGGTGGACGGGGAATTCTTTTCCGTATCCCCGGAAACGGTTACCTCATTCTTCGAAAAAGAAATGAAAGCAAGGGTGTAAGCAATGCCGAACTGTCTGACGCTGAAAAAATCCAACTGCAAAAACTGCTACAAGTGCATCCGCCACTGCCCGGTAAAGTCCATCCGCTTCTCCGGCAGCCAGGCCCACATCATCGGCAACGAATGTATTCTGTGCGGCCACTGCTTCGTGGTCTGTCCGCAGAATGCCAAGGAGATCGTGGATGAAACCGAAAAGGTGAAGGTGCTGATCCAGAGCGGCGATCCGGTGGTGGTCTCCCTGGCCCCGTCCTTCGTGGCCAACTACGACGGTGTGGGCATCGAAGCCATGCGGGAAGCGCTGAAAAAACTCGGTTTTTACGATGTGGAGGAAACCGCCCTGGGGGCCACCCTGGTCAAGCGGGAATATGACCGCATTCTGAAGGAGGAAGACCGGGATGTGGTCATCTCCTCCTGCTGCCATTCGGTCAATCTGCTGATTCAGAAGTATTTTCCCCGGGTGCTGCCGTACCTGGCGGACGTGCTGTCCCCCATGCAGGCCCACTGTGAGGATATCAAACGGCGCATTCCGAACGCGAAGACCGTCTTTATCGGTCCCTGTGTGGCCAAGAAGGACGAGGCCGAATACTATGAAGGCATCGTGGACGCGGTGCTGACCTATGAGGAGCTGACCAGCTGGCTGAAGAAAGAGGGCATAGTGCTCCGTCAGGAAAAGTGCCCGGATGAGCAAAGCCTGGCCCGCTTCTTCCCCACCACAGGCGGCATTCTGAAAACCATGGCCCAGGACGCGCCGGGATTTACCTATCTGGCGCTGGACGGAGTGGAAAACTGCATTGCGGCCCTCCGGGAAATCGAACAGGGAAATATTCATCATTGCTTTATTGAAATGAGCGCCTGCGTGGGCAGCTGCGCCGGCGGTCCGGTCATGGAGAAATACGGCCACAGCCCGCTGAAGGACTATCTGTCGGTATCGCAGTACGCCGGCGACAGGGATTTCCCCATCGAACAGCCGGAGATCCGGCAGCTTCGCAAGCACTTTGAGCCCATCGATCAGCGCGCCGCCATGCCCAGTGAGGACGAGATCCGGGATATTCTGCGGGAAATGGGCAAGTTCAAGCCCAGCCAGGAGCTGAACTGCGGCTCCTGCGGATATAATTCCTGCCGCGAAAAAGCCATTGCCATTTATCAGGGCAAGGCGGAGATTTCCATGTGTCTGCCCTATCTGATGGAAAAGGCGGAGAACGTGAACGATACCATCGCCCGCAACAGCCCCAACGGTATCATCATGCTGAACGATCAGCTGGAGGTGCAGCAGATCAATCCTTCCGCGCTCAAGATCCTGAACCTGCGTTCCGAGAATGATGTGCTGGGCGACCAGGTCGTCCGCATTCTGGATCCGACGCCCTTCCTGAAGGTAAAGAGCACCGGCCGCGGCATTTTCCACCAGCGGAGCTACCTGGCGGAATACGGCTGCACGATTCAGCAGACCATTGTTCCCGCTGAGGAAGGGCGGATGCTGCTGTGCATCATGCGGGATGTCAGCGACGAGGAGGACGCCCGCCGGCAGCGGGAGGAACTCAGCCGCCAGACGGTGGAGGTCGCCGACAAGGTGGTGGACAAGCAGATGCGCATTGTGCAGGAAATCGCAAGCCTCCTGGGTGAAACCGCTGCAGAAACCAAGATCGCCCTGTCCAAGCTGAAGGAGTCAATAACAAATGAATGATCTGACTTGCGATATCGGCTATAAAAGCATTAACCACGCAGGCGAACAGCTCTGCGGCGACCATGTGGAGGTTGTGGAGCAGGAGGACGGCTCCACGGTCATCGTGCTGGCGGACGGCCTGGGCAGCGGCGTAAAGGCAAGCATCCTGTCCACCCTCACCAGCAAGATCATTTCCACCATGCTGGCCGCCGGCCTGTCCATTGAGGAATGTGTGGAAACCATCGCAGCCACACTGCCGGTATGCTCTGAGCGCGGCGTGGCCTATTCCACCTTCACAATCATCCGCCTGATCCGGAACCAGACGGCCGAGCTGATTCAGTATGACAATCCGCAGGTTATTATCCTGCGGAACGGGGATAACTGGGAATATCCCCGCACGGAAACCACCATCGGCGGAAAACAGATTTTCCGTTCCCTGATCCGTCTGCAGGAGGATGACGTGTTCATCGCCATGAGCGACGGCTGTCCGCATGCCGGAATCGGGATCGGCTATAATTTCGGGTGGAAACGGGAGGATATCATTTCCTTCATGGAAGCCATGAGCCTCTGCGGCTATACCGCCAGAAACCTGTCCACCCTGCTGGTGGACGAGTGCAACAAGCAGTACGGCGGTGAACCCGGAGATGACGCCACCGCCTGCGTGGTGCGCGTCCGCAGGCGTGTGCCCATGAACCTGCTCTTCGGTCCCCCCAGCAACCGGGACGACGGTGACCGGATGATGAGCCTGTTCTTCGCCAAGGAAGGCAAGCACATTATCTGCGGCGGAACCACCTCCTCCATCGCCGCCAAATGGCTGAACAAGCCGCTGCGTCCTTCTCTGGATTTCACCGGTGACATTCCGCCCATTGCCTACCTGGAGGGGGTCGATCTGGTTACGGAGGGCGTGATCACCGTGAACCGGGTGGTCGAATACGCCAAGGATTATCTCAGCGAGAATAAGCATTACGAGGACTGGAGCTACGGCGAGGACGGCGCCTCCCTGATCAGCCGTCTGCTTTTCGATGAAGCCACCGATATTAACTTCTACGTAGGCAAAGCCATCAATCCCGCCCATCAGAACCCCGATCTGCCCATCAACTTCAATATCAAGATGAATCTGGTGCAGGAGCTGTCGGATGCCCTGAAAAAAATGGGCAAACGGATCAAAGTCAGTTATTTTTAACGGAAAGAGCAACGGCGGGGGTCTGAAGTGACCCCCGCCGTTATTCTTTCCGTTATCATTTTCAGCGCAGTGTTTATTCAATAGATCCGAACGCTTCCACCGCTTCATCAACCGTCATGTTCCCGTTGCTGACCAGCCATCCGGCCTTGCGTACCTGAGAGTCGGGCGTATCTGCCAGCCCCAGATCCGAAAGATTGATGACGCGTTTGGCGTCCACCTGACCGAAGGCCGCGTATACGCCGTCCAGGGACATATCCACGCAGGGCGTCACCATGCGTTTGGCCTGCGCCATCCGGTTCAGTTCTCCTGCGGATACCAGGAACCGCATGAACTCATTGGCCATTTCCAGATTTCTGCTGTTTTTGTTCACAGCGAAGCCCATGGAAATCATGTTGATAAAATAGCCGCCTTCCTCTGTGGAGGGAACCGGATAAAAGCTGTAGCGGAAGGGATGGGCCGAAAACGCCTCAGACTGGCTTTCCCGTTTTTCCGTGCCGGATACCGTATTCCCGGAAGCAAACATCATGGGCACGTCTCCCTCAAAGAATCGCATGATAACGGCGTTATAATCATTCTCCAGCTGGCTGCAGCTTTCGAGGTCGATATATCCCCGGCTCATAAAGTCCGCCGCCAGGTTCATGGCGCTGCGCATGTATTCTCCGGCGCCGCTCTTCATTTCATTCAGTTCCTGAATGGCTTTTTCGTTCCCCTGAATCTGCGCGCAAAAATAGGGATAGTACATCGGGAACAGCATAAAATTACCCCGGTTATACGCCATAATGGGGCTGGCATATCCTGCCTTTTTCAGCGTTTCACAGGCGGTAAGCAGCTCTGCGTAGGTGACAGGCACTTTGATCTTTTCCTTTTCAAAAATCGCCTCGTTCACCATCATGCCGTAGGTGGTTGTGTAAACCGGCACGGTGGGTACCTTTCCGGCCGCGTCGCGGTACAGAAGGCTTCCCCGGATACAGCTCAGATCGATGCCCAGTGCGGGGTCAGCCAGGTTTTCCGCTGTTTCATATATGGATTCATAGCCCTCCCGGTAAGGCATCCAGGGATAGGTAAAGAAGATGTCCGGCGCCTCGCTGCTGCTCAGGGCTGTCAGGATGATGTTGTTATAGTCATCCAGAAAGCTGTAGCTCATTTTGACATTGGGATAATATTCCGCGAAACGGTTGAACTCCGCTTCCAGCGCCTCAAAATTGTTGTAGTGCCCGACAACAGTGATTGCGCAGTCTGTTTTTGTGTCAAGCTTCGGCCTGAACCCGGCTCCGGTCTCCTGCGCTTCAGGCGCTTTCTGGCCGCTGCATCCCGTCAGGCACAGTACGAGCGCCAGCATCAGCGCGCAAAGCGCTCCTGCTTTCTTCCACTGCCTTCTCATGTTTCCGACTCCTCCTTAATTCTCCTGATCTCCTTCAGCACCAGTTTCATATCAATCGGCTTTGCAATATGTCCGTTCATGCCGGCTGCCAGGCATTCCGCCACATTTTCAGAAAACGCGTCTGCCGTCATGGCAATGATCGGAATATGAGAGGCCCAGGGATCCGCAAGCCTCCTGATCGCCTTTGTGGCCTCTATGCCATTCATCACCGGCATCTGAATATCCATAAAAATCAGGTTGAATTCTCCCTTCCGGGCTTCAGCCATACGATCCACTGCCAGCTGCCCGTTGACGGCTCTCTCCGTTTCAATCCCCTGCATCTGCAGCAGCACGGAAATAATCTCCCAGTTGACGTCATTATCCTCTGCCACCAGGATCCGCATTCCAGCCAGGTCGGCGTCTTCATTCCCGTGTTCCGGATGCACGCTTCCGCTGCCCAGCATTTCATCCAGCTTCTCATACAGCGTGGAACGGAACAGCGGTTTGCTGATAAATCCGTTCACTCCTGCTTCTCTGGCAGCATCCTCCAGGTCGGACCAGTCATAGGCTGAAATCAGCAGGATCGGCACATCGCCGCCCACTTTTTCACGGATCTGCCGCGCGGCCTCAATGCCGTCCATATCCGGCATTTTCCAGTCCAGGATGACCACCCGGTAATCCGTTCTTTCAGAAACCTTGCGGACAGCCTCCCGGCCGCTGGTGACCGTGTCAGCCTCCGCTCCGATCGAATGCAGCGTATCCCGGGCTGTTTCCAGCAGCACGGGATCATCATCGGCAAGAAGGATCCGGACAGGCGGAAGCATCATTTCATCCACAAGCTTATCCGCCAGCGGGATCTCCAGCGTTACCGTGAAGGTTGTGCCCTTGCCGGCCTCGCTCCGGCAGTCAATGGTGCCGTTCATCAGATCGATCATCTGCTTTGTAATGGCGAGACCCAGGCCGGTTCCCTGAATGGTGTTGACCCGGCTGTCTGTCTGCCGGGAGAAGGCCTGATACATCCTGGACATGAATTCAGGCGTCATCCCCATGCCGGTATCCGCAACCACATAGATGAGCCGCACGGTTTTATCCGTTTCTCCCGGCTCCTGGCGCATGTCCACGCACACCTGTCCGCCCGGCTCGGTATATTTGATGGCGTTGGACAGAAGATTGATAAAAATCTGATTCAGACGCAGCTGATCGGCATAAAGGTATTCATGCTCAAAGTGATTGACCCTGAAATTGAAGTCGATATTCTTCTCCCTGACCATCGGCTGGGAAATATTCACGAGGTTTTCCGCGCATTCCACAATGGAGAAGGTGACGGGGCTCAGATTCAACTTGCCGCTCTCCACCTTGGAAATATCCAGAATATCATTGATCAGCGTCAGCAGATGGTTGCTGGCCAGATTGATCTTACGCAGGCTGTCCCGCACCGTCGCCGTATCCTCCACGTTTTTCCCCGCGATCGTGGTCAGACCGATAATCGCGTTCATGGGGGTCCGGATATCATGGGACATCGTGGACAGGAAAACCGTTTTCGCCTGATTCGCGCTGTCCGCAGCGGCGGCGGCGTCCTTCAGCCGCCTGTTGAACTGAACCATGTTGACCAGATTAAAGCCCAGCAGCAGAAGAAGCCCGGCTGTAACAATCCCGACCAGTGTCCAGTTCGTAACCGACCGGCTCAGGTCCGCCATGGGAATCATGGCAACGATGATCCAGTCGTCCGTGGAGTTGACGCGGGTATACGCCGTCAGGCAGCGCTGTCCGGCGGAATTGTTCATTTCCAGAGAGCCCGGTTCGCCTGTAACCCGGCTCTTCATGTTTTCCAGTTCAGCTGGGCCCGGATTGTTATAGGACTGATAGAACTCATAAAGGTTGGTATTTTTAAAGGAATGATCTTTGATGATATAATTTCCGGCCGTATCGATCAGGGCAACCCCTGCGCTTCTGTATTCCTCGGTTGGGAAAGCCCATTTCTGCGCAAAGTTGGATACGGGAATCACCCGCAGCAGCGCCGCGGCCAGCGGCCCGCCGTTTTCCCCGTCCCGCAGTGTGACCTGGCAGCAGAAGGCAATGGACTGGATGGCATTGACAGGATTTGTGTACGTCCGGGTAACGTTCACCGCGTTGTCTTCCCGGAGGAATGCGTCGAAGCCCTTGGAAAAAATATCTATATTTTTATATGAAACGGTATAATCCTCTCCGCTGCCTGCTCTGGCGTCTGTGGAAAGACCGGACAGCTCCGGATCCCCGATCAGCAGGATATGCGCCATCGCATCCGGATTGGTAATCGATTTCCGGACAAAGTCAATCGCTTCCTCCGGGGTCAGGCTGCCGGCATTGATATAGTTGGCCCAGCTTCGGCAAACCTGCTGCTCACCCACAAGGTAATTGGTGGCAACGCTCTCCATGGCCACCGTCATATTTTCAAAAGCCTCTGTTTGGGAAGCCAGCATTCTGTGCTGTTCGCTGCTGACATCCAGCAAAACAAACGCCAGAATGACGAGAATGATGAGCACATTTCCCAGTATCATCAGGCCCTTTTTCATTTCATCACATTCCTTTATTTCGCTTCGGGATCGGCAGCACAGTCTCTTCCTGTTATTTTACTAAATTCTTCACGGCTTGACAATCATCTCCGGTCTGATAATTTTGCAATGCGCGATTCTCTGTTCCGGCAGAAGCATTTCCCCGGAATCATGAACGGCAGGGATTTTTTCCCTGCCGTTCTGCATTTTGTTTTATATTTTTCTATTCCTTTCTGAACTTCAGCCAGGACGGGAGGCCCATTCTTCCCCGTCCGCGCTGGCTCAGCACCACGCTCTGCAGCAGAATGAACACACCCAGCATGGCGCCGCTCGCCATGTCCTGCCACCAGGAGGCGTTCAGCGGGCTCAGTGCGATAATTTTCTGAATCGTCGCCAGGATCATTGTGCCGAAGAAGGTGCCGATCACGTTGCCCACGCCGCCTGTCAGCAATGTCCCGCCGATAATCGATGACGCGATGGCATCCATCTCGCTCCGCATAGCCACACTCGCGTTGCCCGCGGGTTTGTGCATCAGGAACACGAAGCCGGCCAGGCCGCTCAGCAGCCCGCTGATCAGATAGCTGTAAAAGCGGGTCCGCCTCACGTTGATACCCAGCGTCAGGGCGCTGCCCTGGTTGCCGCCGATGGCGTAGATGTTCCGTCCGAACTTTGTGTACCGAAGCATCAGATAAACCAGGATGACCACCGCGACTGCCGTCACCGCACCGATTTCCAGCTTGGCCGGAATCAGGTTCCCGTTTTTCGCCGTATACCCCAGGAACGCAATCTGAATTTTCGTTTTCACCAGCGCGCTGAAATCGCTGTGGGATACGGAAACCGGATTGACGGACAGCATCGTCGTCAGTCCGCGGGCCAGGAACATGCCCGCCAGCGTCACGATAAACGGCTGTATTTCAAGATGACTGACCAGGAAGCCCTGCAGCAGTCCGAAGGCCAGGCCGATTCCGACCGCCAGCAGGAACGTCAGCACAATGCTGAACGGTCCGCCGTCGCTGTGCGCGTTCAGGAACAGTGCGCCGGCCATAACCGTCAGGCCGATCACGCCGCCGACGGAGATGTTGATGCCGCCGCCGATCATGACGATGGTCAGCGCGCAGGAAATGATGATCAGCGCGGCGTTATCGTTCAGCAGGTCAAACAGCTGCTGCGTCTTCAGGAAGCCGCCTCCCATGAAGATCATTGCCGCGGCATACATGAATACGAAAATACAGATACTGATCGTCATCAGCAGCTGAGCGTCTGTCAGCCGTTCCCTCTTCTGCTTTCCTGCCGTGCTCACTCAGCTCACCCCCCTGAGGCCGGCCGCTCCGCCGGGACGAACGCGGTTCAGCAGGGCAGACAGCCTGGCTTTCACCACGGGAGATCCCGCGACCACGATCACGATAATGACGATGGCTTTATAGGCCTTCACATTCACCGTCGCGACATTCATCGCGTACAGCGTCGTCGTCAGCATCTGAATGATGTAGGCGCCGAGAATACTGCCGCTCAGCCGGAACCGGCCGCCGCCCAGGTTGTTACCGCCGATCGCAACCGCAAGTATCGCGTCCATCTCAATATCTGCCAGAATGGTTTTGTGGCTCAGGTTGCCCAGCCGGGCAATGCCGATCACGGCCGCCACCGCCACGCACACGCCCAGCAGTACAAAGCTCAGCAGCTTGATTCTTACCGGATTGATCCCGTTCAGCCGGGCCGCGCCCTGGTTGATCCCCACTGTCTGGGTATACAGGCGGGTGTTTGTCACCCTGAACAGCAGCATCATCAGCAATCCTGTCAGGATCACCAGAAAGATCGGCGTCGGTACCGGAATACCCGGGATGGTCATTCCCACGGCGCTGAGAATCGGGCTGCTGATCTGCGGAGTCGCGTCGCCGTTGATCCAGTAGGCAATGGACCGTCCGCAGGAGTAAAGGATCAGAGTGGCAATCATCGGCTGAATCCTGAAGACCGCCACCAGGGTGCCGTTGAACAGCTTGAACAGAACAGCGCCGAGAATGCACGCCGCCAGACCCGCGAGCAGCGCGCCGGCGGTGATGCTCTCGAACGCGAACACAACCTTCACAAATACCGCGCCGGCAATCGCTCCGACCGCTCCGACGGAAATGTCCTGGCCGCCGCAGGCCGCGGTAACCAGTGTCATGCCCATCGCAATGATCGCCAGCTCGCTCGCGCTGTCGATAATGCTGATCATATTGCCGCTCAGCACCGGGTTGCCGGCATTGTTGACCGCGATACTGACGCTGTAGAAGCCCGGATCACGGATCAGGTTGAACAGAAGCAGAAGTCCCAGCGCCACCAGCGGAATGATCAGCTGGCTCAGGCCGGAGGCTTTCTTCCTTTTCACCGGAACGCTCATCTTACTGCTCACCTCCCGCAATCGTCTTCATGACCGTGGCCTGTGTCAGGTCATCGCCGGTCAGCTCGCCCACGATCTTCCGGTCACGCATGACAATCAGGCGGCTGCATACCCTGAGCATTTCCTCAATTTCAGAGGAGATGAAGGTCACGCTCACGTCATCCTCCGCCAGCTTCAGCACCAGCTTCTGAATTTCCAGCTTGGTGCCCACGTCAATGCCGCGGGTCGGTTCATCCAGAATCAGATATTCCGGATGTGTAAGCAGCCAGCGGGCCAGAATCACCTTCTGCTGGTTGCCTCCGGAAAGGCTGCCCACCGGTGTTTCCTGGCTTGCCGTCTTGATCTGCAGCGCCTTGATATATTCATCCGCGAACTGTTCCATTTCCTTCCGGCTCATCGGATGGAAAAAGCCCCTCATCACCTGGAGCGCAAGAATAATATTCTCACGCACAGACAGATCCGCAATGATCCCGTCCCTTTTCCGGTCCTCCGGCAGGTAGCCGATGCCGGCCTTCATTGCCTCATGCGGATTGGTGATTCTGACAGACTTTCCGTTCATTTTCACAGTGCCGCCGGTCACCCGGTCCGCGCCGAAAACCGCGCGCACGCTCTCGCTCCGTCCGGATCCCAGCAGCCCGGTAAAGCCGTTCACCTCGCCCCTGCGGATATGGAAACCGAACGGGCGGGCCTCCGTGCTGGAGAGGTTTTCCGCCTCATACACCATATCCTTCTCTCCGGCGTTTTTCACGCCGACCTGCTCCAGATCAGCGAGATCCTTCAGGTCCTTGCCCATCATTTTGGCGACCAGCTCGACCTGCGGCAGCTCCTCCGCCACATACTCGCCTACCAGTTCGCCGTTGCGCAGCACCGTAATGCGGTCACTGACCGCGTAAACCTGCTCCAGAAAATGGGTCACAAAAATGATGCCGACGCCGCGGCTCTTCAGATCCCGCATCAGGCCGAACAGCATTTCCACTTCCTTCTCGTCCAGCGAGGAGGTCGGCTCATCCAGAATCAGGACCTTGCACTGCATATCCACGGCCCGGGCAATGGCCACCATCTGCTGCACTGCCAGTGAGCATCCCGACAGCTCCTGCCGCGGTCTTGCGGGAATGCCCAGACTGTCCAGAATTTCAGCAGTCCGCTTTTCCCGTTCCTTCCAGTTGACCAGCGCGCCTTTCGTCCGGCCGATAAACATATTTTCAGCCACGGTCAGGTTCGGGCAAAGAGTGATTTCCTGATACACCGTACTGATTCCGGCCTTCTGCGCGTCCTGCGGAGACCGGATATGCGCGTCCTTTCCTTCCACCGTGATGCTGCCGCCGTCTTTCTCATAAACGCCGGTCAGCACCTTGATGAGGGTGGATTTCCCTGCGCCGTTTTCCCCCATCAGGGCATGGATTTCCCCCTTCCGCAGGGTAAAATCCACGTTGTTCAGCGCACGGACGCCCAGAAACGACTTGCAGATTCCCCGCATCCTCAGCACTTCATTGTTTTGCATCCGGGAGAACTCCTTTCCTGCCCTTCCGTCAGACCGTTGTTCTTCAAAGAAAGCGCGGTATGAACGCGCGTTTCCGTCCGTTCATACCGCGCCATGGGATTCAGGGCTGATTACAGTCCGTAGTTGTCGATATCTTCCTGGGTGATGGTGGTGGCGTCGAAGCCCTTCTCAACGGAGATGATCTGGTTGAGTTCATTCAGGCCCTCGATTTCGCCGCCGGCTTCCAGCGTCTTGATCATTTCATCGATCACGACGGCCTGGAAGGGGCTGCACTGTCCGTCGTAGTTCCATTCGCCGGCCAGCAGTTTCTCAAGCGCCCACTTGTTGCAGTCAAAGCCCATGATCTTCACGTCGCCTTCCACGCCGTGGGTGATGCCGGCAGCATCCAGAGCGGCCACAACGCCGTCCGCCATGCCGTCGTTCTCAGCATACACGATGTTGAAGCTTTCACCGGCGTTGATCGCGGCTTCGGCGATCTTCCGGGCTTCGTTGGGATCCCAGCTGTCTCCGCCGGTGCCTTCGCGGACGATGGTCCACTTCTCATCCGCCGCGCACTTTTCGGTCAGGGGATCAGAACGGCCGATCTGAGCGGCGCTGCCCAGCTGTCCCTGAATGTGCAGGATTTTATACTCGTCCAGGTTCAGGCTCTCCAGCCATGCCACAGCGGTCTCGCCTTCCTGCCGCATGTCGGAAACGACAGCTGCAGTGTAGTTGGAAGGATCAGTCTCGATCATACGGTCGAACAGGAACACCTTGATGCCGGCTTCCTTGGCTTCTTCCAGCACTTCGTCCCAGCCGGTGGTCTCCGCCGCGGAAACCAGGATGTAGGACACTTCATTGTTGATGAAGGTGCGGGCCGCCTCCAGCTGCTTGTCAGCGGTGGGAGCGGTGACGAAGGTGGCGTCGTAGCCGTTCTCGGCGGTGAAGGTATCGGTCAGATTCTTCACGTTCGCCTGACGGTATCCGGACTCAGCGGGATCCAGGTTGATGATGCCGACCTTGATGCCGTCCGCAAACGCGAGAGACACGGACAGGATCATCACAAGAGCAACAGCCAGTGCCAACAGTTTTTTCATGGTTTTTTCCTCCTCAGCTTATTCTGTTTTGGCATACCTGCCATCTGTATGCATTATAAAAAGCAAACCCCCTGCATATAAATGCAGAGGATTTCGATTTTGGTTGAAATTTTTCCGTATTTGTAATGTATTTCCGTCTGAAAAGGGTATTATTTTTGGAAACAGTTCATTTTTTTTGGTCACGCCGGATCTTCCGGTATTCGCTGGGCGTCATGCCTGTGCTCCGCTTGAACATATAGCTGAAATAATGCGCGTCGTTGTATCCGACGTCCTCCGCGATCCGGAAGGAGCGCAGGTCCGTGGTTTCAAGCAGTTCCCTGGCCCGGCCGATCCGGAGTCCTGTCAGATACTGCGTGAAGGTCATTCCCGTCTCCTGGGCGAAAATGGTGGACAGATGGCTCTGGCTCAGGTGCACCGCCTCCGCCGCGTCGGAAAGCATCAGATTCGGGTTGGAAAAATGCTCCTCCAGAAACAGGCGCGCCTTCGTCACGGCGCCGTCGCCGTAACCGCTTCCGCGCCCGCCGGGGCTTACGATGCTGCGCTTTGCCGGGCCTTCCGCCGTCTGCAGGTGACGCAGGTGCCGCGCGCTGCGCATGCTCTTCCGGATCTCATGGAAATCCTCCACCGTATCCCCGATCGTGATCAGCAGATGCTGCTCCTGCTCAAGCTCCGGCAGGTGCATCGCGGAATTGGCAAAGGAATATGCCCGCTCTTCCACGTCCTCCGGATGATCGCCGAGCACCAGCGCCCGCGCGCCTTTCGCCCCGGAGCATACAAACACCGTACCCCCGCTCATCTCCGCCAGACCCGCCAGCGCGCCGCGGCAGGCGGCCCGCGCCTCACCCTCCGATTCAAAAGAGATGTCCAGCACCGCGTAGCAGCCTGCCATCAGATTCACGCCGAGCCCGCGCATCTGGCTGACCACCGCGTCGTCATCCGCCGGATCCCCCTCGTCGGTGAACAGGCTCTCCAGGAGCTTGTCCCGCAGGAAGGCATTCTCATTCATCGCGCGGTGCTTCAGGGCGGTCAGGTTTTCCCGTTCCCGGCGTCTTTCCTCAATCTGGCTGCGCGCCCGGTTCAGCACGTCCTCCAGCTCCTTCGCGGTCACCGGCTTCAGCAGGTATTCCCGTACCCCCAGGCTGATCGCCTTCCGGGCATACTCAAAGTCGTCGTATCCGGACAGAATGATCCTCTCCACCCAGGGCATCGTCCGCTGCACTTCCTCGCAAAGTTTCATTCCGTCCATAAAGGGCATCCGGATATCCGTCAGCAGAATATCCACATTCAGGTCACGGATCATCGGCAGCGCCATTTCCCCGTCCGGCGCCTCCCCCGCAAGCTGGAAGCCCTTTTCCTCCCAGGGGAAGGAATTCCGCAGGTTCTCCCGGATGGCTATTTCATCGTCTACCAGAAAGACCTTCGTCATGGTCGATCTCCTCTCTCGTGCGTACCGGAATCACAAAGGATACCTCCGTGCCGTCCGGGCCGGATCTGAGCGCCAGTCCCTTTTTCTTTTCGTAGTACAGCCGGATCCGCATATCCACATTCCGCAGGCCGAACCCGGAGTAGCCCGGCTCCAGCGCTGCCTGCAGCGACGGTTTCCCGGCATCCAGCGCTTTGCGGACTTCCTTCAGCTGTTCCGGCGTCATGCCTTTCCCCGTATCCGTAACCGTAAAGCGCATCAGCGCGCCTTCGGTCTTCACGCGTACCGTGATCCGCCCGCCTCCGCGCTTTTCCTTGATGCCGTGATACAGCGCGTTCTCCACCAGCGGCTGCAGAAGCAGCTTCAGCATATAGATATGCTCCAGGCCCTCCGGGGAATCAACCTCATAGCTCAGGATATCCCGGTACCGGGTCTGCTGAATGCTCAGATAGGCTGAAACATGCTTCAGCTCCTGGCTGACCGGGATCCAGTCCGCGCCGGAGGACAGCGCTATGCGGAAAAAGTCGCTCAGGCTCCGCGTCAGGCGCACGACCTCCTCGCTTTTCCCGCTTTCCGCCTGCCACACAATCGCATCCAGGGTATTATACAGAAAGTGCGGGTTGATCTGCGCCTGCAGCGTCCGCAGCTCCGCCTTGGCCAGGTGCTCCTGGTTCCGCCGCGTCTCCTCAATCAGGGTTTCCAGCCGCTCCGCCATCTGGTTGATATGCTCTGCGAGCTCCTGCAGTTCCTCCACGCCCAGATCGGATACCCGGTCCCGCAGGTCGCCCTCGGTAATCCGGCGCACGGTGTTCTCCAGTGAGGAAAGTGCGGTCCGGATCATCCAGGTCATCCGGTTCATGGCATACCGGGTGTAAAGCAGCGCGATCAGCAGCAGCAGGATCTCCGCCCCGGCCGTGATCAGCACCACCCGGTTCAGACGGGTGCTGGTTTCCCGGGCATTCACGATCTCCTGTCCGATAAATGCGTCCACCATGTCCGCCGCCAGCCGGCCGACATTCCGGATCTCATCGACAATTCCTTCAATCCCGTCAATCGGCATGCCTTCCGCCATGCCGTCCCGGACCTTGTAAATATACTGTTCCAGGGTATCCGTGGTCCGCCGCGCCACTGTCAGCTGCAGATGGCCGCCGCCTGACGTCTCCCCGAGCAGATCATCCAGCGTCCCCTTCACGTGGTCCATCAGCTTTTCCGCCCCGCTGTCCGTGAAGGAGATGCGCCCGGCCGCCACGGAGAACATATTCTCCGCCAGCGTTGTTTCCACCAGCGGCTTCAGCTCCGCGGCCTCATCCATCCGGCGGATCATCGACTGGTACCGGCCGGCATAAAGGATCGTGGTAACCAGCCCCGCAATTACCGGAAGAGTCAGCAGCAGCGCGATCGTGGATACCGACAGCCGCACCTGCCGGACGATGCTGTTCATTTTCTTCTGCGCCATGCTCAGAAGCCCTCCACCGCGGGATCCGTCAGGTCGTCCAGATCAGAGAAGGCTCCCTCCTTCGGGTGGGTCACCCGCGGGATTTCCCGTCCGGCCTTCAGGTCCTGCACCAGCCGCATCACTTCGTCCCCCAGCTCCGGAGTGCATTGCACCACGCAATTGATTCGCCCGGCCTTCAGCGCCTCCACTGCTTCCCTCTCCCCGTCCACCGTAATCAGCAGAATATCCTTCGCCGGCTGAATTCCGTTCTTCTCCAGGATATCCAGCGCGCCCAGCGTCATGGAATCATTGTGGGAATAAATCACATCGATCCCGTCGCGGCCGTATTTTTCCAGCAGGAACGTCATGCATTCCTCACCCTTCGAGCGCAGAAAATCCCCGCTGATACTGTCAATGATTTCAAACCGGCCGTCTTCCCCGATTGTATCCAGGAAGCCGCGCTGCCTGTCGCGCATCGGCGTTGAATCCGGCGTGCCGCTGATCTCGGCGATGCGTACATGCTCCATCCGCTCCGCGTCCGCCTTCCGGATCAGGTACTCTCCCGCCCGGCAGCCCTCTGCGTAGAAATCCGCGCCGACATAAGCCGTATACAGGTCGTCCGCGTTTTCCGACGCAATCATCCGGTCCACCAGAATGACCGGGATATTTGCCTGCTTTGCCTCGTTCAGCACATTGTCCCATCCGGTTTCCACAATCGGGGAAAAGACGATGACGTCCACCTGATACGCGATAAAGGACCGGATCGCGTCAATCTGCTTCTCCTGCTTCTGGTTGGCGTTTTCCGTCATCAGCCCGAAGCCGTACTGCCCGGCCGCCGCCTCCACGCTTTTTGTGTTGGCGATCCGCCATGAGCTTTCCGCCCCAAGCTGGGAAAAGCCCACCACAACTGCCCGGTTCTCCGGATCCGCCGGCTTTGCCGCGCATCCGCTCAGTATGCCCATCAGCACTGCCGCCAGTACCGCCATCGCGCATTTCCGCATAAGCTCCTCCGGTTACTTTTTCTTATATCAAAACTAATTTGTAACCTATTATAGAAGCAATCCCTTCATCGCGCAAGGCGTCGGTGCAGCCGGTTCCTTCCTGCTCACTTGACGCCCGCCAGGCCGGTTTTTATAATGGTTTCACAGACAGCCGGAAGCGGTTTCGCTTCGGCGCACAGGAGGATATTCAATGCTGAGAATCACACAGGAGCAGGCAAGGCAGTACATGCTTCTCAGGCAGGGGCTGCTCGGAAAACACCGCTTCATCGGGAAGAACGGCGCATACCAGTATGTCCGCCAGGCCGGCTGCATTCAGTTCGACCCGGTGGACGTCTGCGGACGGAACGCCGAGCTCACGCTTCAGTCCCGTGTGAAGGGCTTCCGGAAGCAGATGCTGGAGGATCTGCTTTACCGGGACCGTCTCCTCGTTGATTATTCAGACAAGGAACTCTCCATCTGGCCCAGCGAGGACTGGCCTTATTTTTCAGGCTACCGGGAAACAAGCGCCGCGCAAGGGCAGCGTTTCGAGGGCATTCCCGCGCTGGAAGCGGAGGCTGTTGCGTATATCCGGCAGAACGGCCCCGTCAGCAGCCAGACGCTGCCTATCCGGGGAACCGTATTCTGGCATTCCTCCATGCACTGGAGCGGTCACTGGCACAGGCAGTCCCCGGCTGCCCGTTCCGTTCTCGAGCAGCTGTATACGGACGGCGTGCTCCTGATCCATCACAAATCCGGCAGCCGCAAATTCTACGATCTCGCGGACAGGTATCTGCCCCGGGAGCTGCTGACCGCGCCGAATCCCTGTCAGGATGAGTCTTCCTGGCTTTCCTGGCGGGTCCGTCGCAGGATCGGCGCCGTCGGCCTGCTCTGGAACCGCCGCTCAGACGCCTGGCTGGGCATCAGCATGAGCCCGGACCAGCGGGACGCGGCTTTTGACAGGCTGGAAAGGGAGCAAATCATCACTCCGGTTCAGGCGGAAGGCACGCGTTTTCCGCTGTATCTGCTGAGCAGCGATCTTCCGCTTCTGGAATCCGTGATTTCCGGCCAGGCGGACTGCAGGGCCCGGCTGGAGTTTCTTGCCCCGCTGGATCCGATGCTCTGGGACCGGAAGCTGATCGAAGCGCTGTGGGGATATCAGTATTCCTGGGAAATTTATACCCCGGCTGTCAAACGCCGGTACGGCTACTATGTGCTGCCCATTCTGTACGGTGACCGGCTGATCGGCAGAATCGAGCCGAAGGCGGATCAGAAGGCCGGAACGCTGACCGTGCAGAATATCTGGTTCGAGCCCGGCATCCGGCCGACCGAAAAAATCTCCGCCCTGATTGACCGGTCCGTTCAGCGCCTGGCCGAATTCAACGGTGTCCGGAAGGTCATACCGCCCGTATGAGCCGGTATGAAGGAAAAAGCATTTGACCGGACGGTCAGTCCATAGTATGATTGTTTTCCGAAGAATGATGCGGTATCTGTCGGTTGTATATAAGAAAGGAATGAATCATTATGCTGCTTCAATGGATTATCAGAATCGCGCTCTGGACGCTGGCAGGCTATCTCGGCAGCCGGATTATGAAGGACGGCACGCCGAACGGCTGGCTGGGCAATGTCATTCTTGGCTGGATCGGCGGTCTGATCGGCAATTTCGCTTTCCGCCTCATCGGCCTTGGTGCCAGCGGCGTCATCGGGGAAATTCTCGTCTCCGTTGTCGGCGCCTGCCTGGTCATCTGGGCGGTCCGGAAGTTCAATCTCGGCCGTTGGTTTGATAAATAATCCGTTTTTCCCCGTTTCTGTACCGCCCCTTCCTGATGAAGAGGCGGTTTTTTGACGGAACAGACCGCAGACCGGCAAAAAAATAGTTGATAGGACAGCAGCGGATTATGGTATAATAAAAAAAGACCCGGCAGGACGTCCGGCCCGGTTCTGCGGCATGCCGGTCTATCGGAACAACAGATCAGGAGGATGCAGTGATGACAATCAGCAAGCAGATGAACGGAACCACTCTGACACTGGCCCCGGAAGGCCGCCTGGATACTATGACTTCCCCGGAACTGGAAAAGGAACTGAATGCCTCGCTGGAGGGTGCGGATGCCCTGATGCTGGACTTCAGCAGGCTGGATTATATTTCCTCCGCCGGACTCCGTGTGCTGCTGTCCGCCCACAAGGCCATGGCGGGCAAAGGCGGCATGGTGATCCGGAACGTCAATGAGATTGTCCGGGAAGTGCTGGATGTTACCGGCTTTTCCGATATCCTGACAATAGAGTAAGGAGGAAGGAACAATGAAAACCGATATCCTGAAGATTTCCAGCGACGGAAGCAATATGGAAACCGCCCTGGAGCAGGTGGACAAGGTTTCCGCCTACAAGGAGCTTTCTCCCAGGGACACCCTGTGTCTGCGCCTGCTCGCCGAGGAAACGATGGCGATGATGCGCGCGATTACCGGCAATGTAAACGGCGAGTTCTGGATGGAGGATGAGGATCAGGTTTACACGCTTCACCTGCGGGTCATCAGCCTGGTGGATGAAATCACCCGGGAAAAGCTGCTGTCCGCCTCCACCAGCGGCAGGAACGAAGCCACCCGCGGATTTATGGGAAAAATCCGTTCCTTCTTTGAACCTTCCGTCAGCGTGCCCATGTTCTCCGCCGGCATCAGCGGCGGCTCGCCTCAGATGTACAGCAGCTACGTCTGGTCCATGGAGGACTATAAGGATCAGCTCCGCCAGTTCGGCGAGCAGAACGGTCCCGAAGCCAAAGCGGCGTGGGATGAGCTGGAAAAATCCGTGGTCGGCCATCTTGCCGATGACGTCAGGGTGTCCATCCTTGGTCGTACGGTTGAAATGACGATCGTGAAAAAGCTGGCCTGATCGGGCTTCTGAGCTTCTCCGGCCGTGAAACTGCGGGCCGGTCAGATCAGCATCTCCATATACCGCCGGTATGTCTGAAACCCGGCAGCTTCATAAAACGCAAGAGCCTCCCGGTTGAACTCCCACATATTCAGTTCAATCCGGTGAAGGCCCTTTTCTTTTGCGTATTCCCGGATAAAGTCAATCATCGCGGTGGCGATTCCCTGCCTTCTGCAGCCTGCATCCACGCAGAATTCATCAATATCCAGAAACTCCCGCTCCTTCATGAAGGGATTTTCCGGGCGGAAAACATGGTGGAGCACCGCGAAACCGCAGATCCTTCCGTTCATATCGGCAACAGCGATGTCCTGCTCCGGATCGTTCCAGATGGTGTAAATATGATCCCGCAGTTGTTCGCCGAAGCCGGGCTTGAATACGTCCGGCTTTCCGGAAACATGAATATCATTCACCTGCTTCCGGAGCATGTTGATTCTTTCCAGTTCATCCTCCCCGGCCAGTCTGACGGTAACCGGCGGCCTGACCCGTTCCTTCTTTTCCGGCCCGGCAGTTTCAGCCTCCGCGTATCCGAAGCAGAAGGTGCGGATAAAGCGTTCCGGTGCCGCACCGTTCTCCAGATAGCGCAGCAGAATCTCCGCGCAAGCCCGGCTGTCGCTGTCCGCCTGATGATGGTTCAGCGCGATCCCGTAGTATTCGCACAGCATATTGAGCCTGTGGCTGATCCCGGGCAGCAGCTTCCGCCCCATCTGAACAGTGCACAGATAGGGAACCTCCGCTTTCCAGCAAAGGCCATAGGCCTGCAGGCATTTTTTCAGAACGCCCAGATCGAAAACCGCGTTATGCGCCACAGGAATCCCACTGTTCAGCAGCGGTTCGATTCTTTTCCATACTTCGGGAAACTTCGGCGCTTCCCGGGTCATCTCAGGCGTGATGCCGGTCAGCCGGATATTGAAAAAATCAAAGGAGGTTTCAGGATTCACCAGCGTGTACCAGCAGTCCCCGATCTGACCGTTCTCAATGACGGTAATTCCGATGGCGCTGATCCGGTTATTGGCCCCGTTGGGGGTTTCCACGTCAAAAACAATATATCGCTGCTGAGGGCTCATGTCCTTTCCTCCGGGTGTCACTGCAGTCCGATGGCTGTGACTGTAAATTTCTTTCCTTCTTCCGTAACCCTGATCTCCAGAGTATGTTCAGCCGCTTCAGCGGCATCCAGTGCCAGCACTACCTCGCTCTGGCCCCATTTCCCCGCGCCGCCGCAGACCGTTTTGACCACCTTGCCGTCCACCAGAATCTCAGCAGTGCCGAACGAACCGTCCGCCGTCGCTCTCCAGGCAATCAGGCACTTGCGGAATACGCCCTTCACCCGCAGCGGTTCCATGGGATCCGAAGCGTTATGAAAGAAATTCGGTCCGCATACCCAGCCTACCGGCTCATTGTGATAGCTGCTGTAATCCTTGCTCTGAAAGCCGCCGCGTTCCACTGCGAACGCGTCCGTTTCCGTATCCCCGAATATTGTCTGCAGGCCCATAAAGTCCGTGCCGTAAACAGGAGCAACATGCAGATCCTGCGGTTCATCCGTGTCCTTCTCCGCGGCGTTCCGGACAGCCTGCATCAGGCAGTCCGCCATGATACGGTGCCCGAAGGAGGTCGGATGATATTCGTCGTGGAAGAAATCCGTCTGGGTGAATTCCCTGCCGACATGCCCGTAAAACCCGTCCTTGATGGACACCATCATCAGTCCGTATCTCTCGCCGATCTTTTTCAGTTCCTCCTGCAGATTGAAGCCGTTCCGGAAAACCGCGAACAGCAGAATCACCGCCGGGCTGTTCGGCGCCTCCAGGATTTCCTTCACCATGGATTCGTAGCACCGGTGGCGGGTCGGCTCCTCCCAGTCGTTCACCGAGAATTCAATCACCACCACGTCCGGCAGGCCGTCCGCGTCCTCCTCCGGAACCCGGCCGATCACCTCACGGTTATACCGCATATATCCGAAAGGCGACGGCGTCCCGCCTACGCCCGCGTTGACCAGGTGCACATTTTTTCCGTTATCTCTGCCGTATGCCGTTCCGAACATGACCCGCAGGCGTGCTGCCCAGCATTCGGCATATCTTGAAGCCCCGGCGCCCTCCGTAATGGAGCCGCCGATAGTGGCAACAGTGATCTCCTCGCCGTTCCCGGCCCGTTCGATCACCTGCTTCAGCCGGGCATTGTTTCCGGTGCTCATCACCGCATCCTGCAGCGCCTGCCGGTACCATTCCGTTTTTGTCATTTCCTTTTCCTCCCCCGTCGCCATGCCTGTCAGAAGCAGCATGCCTGCCAGCATCAGTGCCATCCATCTCTTCATTTTCATATCCGGATCCTCCGTATTTTTTCCCCGGCATTCAGTATAAACCGCTCTCTGCCTTCCCGCAAGCCTGCGGAAGGTTCTTTCCATCCTTATCCTGTTCCTGTATAATAAGATCCGAAACGTCCGGCTGTTCTGCAGCGTCACGGACCGGAAAGGAGCTGATCCTTTGCTGAGCCGATTATCCTTCCCCGACGCCGGGAAGTATTCCCGCCGTTGCCGGGTTTTCTGTTTTCTCCTGGGGCTGATCATGCTTCTGTCCGTCTGTCCGGTTTCCGTACAGGCGGCCGCTTCGCCTTCTGTGCGGGTTTGCCTGAAGCGTCTGAATCTGAAGGACCGCGCCGATCTGACGCTGTCCGGCCGCTATCTGGTTCAGAGCGGAAAGCAGGAAATGCTTCTCCCTGACGGTGCGTCCGTCAGCATCCTGATCCGTGACGGTCAGCTGGTACTCTTTCACGAGGGATTATCCGTATCTCTGGGGCAGAAGCTCTCCCTGCTGCGTCAGGAGTCTCCGGGCGTGACCCCCGGTATCCGGTTCAACCTGCAGACCGGCTTCTATCCGGGAGATCTGTCTCTCGCGGTTGAGAATGATGTTCTGATGCCGGTCCTTACACTGCCGCTCGAAACATACCTGCAGGGTGTGGTTCCGTACGAAATGGGGGAGGATTTTCCTCCGGAAGCGCTCAAAGCCCAGGCAGTCTGTGCGAGAACCTATGTGCTGAACCGTCTCAGCGCCGGTGCAGCATGGGATGTGACAGACACGACCAACGATCAGGTCTTCAGGGGGCTCCCGGCCCGGGAAGGCCCCTGCGCCCAGGCTGTGCAGGAGACCGCCGGGCTCGTTCTGACCTGGCGGGGGTCACTGATCACCGCCTGGTACAGCGCCTCCAACGGCGGCCAGACAGAGCTCCCCGCCCATGTCTGGGGCGGCGAAGCGCCGGGCTGCTTTGCCATGCAGGATGATCCGTGGGATCTGGAAAATCCGGATTCCGTAACCCGCTTCTGCACGCTGAACAGGGATGGCTCAGCGCTTCCTCAGGGTTTTCTGAAACTGCTGCGTGAAGCCGCGCTGAAAAATCCGGCTTACCGTGAATCCATACCGGATGAAGGGAATTTCCGGGTTCATCGGCTGATTTCCCTTGAGCTGATGACGCCGCGTTTTCCCTCTCCCAGCCGGCTGATGACCCAGCTCCGTGTTACCTTCGAAGCCCCTCCGCAGGTTTCCGCGGCCACCGATACGGCCGCCGACGAAAGCGACCTGCACATTGAGGACCTGATGCCGCAGGCAGGATATACCGTCACGCTGGAGCTTTTCCCGGAAGTCCTGTTTGCCCTGGGGCTGAGCGTTTCCGGAGCGGATAATGAGATTGTGACCCTTGCCGAATCGGAAACATCCTTTACGCTGACAGCCGGACGGTTCGGACACGGCGTCGGCCTGAGCCAGCGCGGCGCACAACAGATGGCCAAAGCCGGAGGCAAGGCCTTCGACGAGATTCTGTCCTTTTACTATCCCGGCGCGGAGATAAAAAAATACGCCGGCGAACCGGCGTCTCTGCCCACGCCGGATCCCCGGCTGGCTGCGGATCCGGGGCCGGCGCCTACCGCGACTCCCCGGCCCACGTTAATGCCTGTGACCGCGAATCTTCCGGAAGGGGCATGGATGGCCTCGGTCGAAAACATAGATGCGGACAGCAGCCTGAATCTGCGCGCCCAGCCTTCCACCGGCGCGGAGATTCTGATGCGTCTCTACCTGCATCAGCCTCTGATCGTTCTGGAGGAAAGCGAGGTTCCCGGCTGGGTCCATGTCAGAACGGATCAGGCGGAGGGGTATGTGATGCTGTCCTTCCTGCGGGAGCTCAGCCCTCAGGAGCCCTGACGCGTTACGTCCCGGCCGTCAGCCGGACCGGCTGCAGGTACTGCGGAATCAGGCAGCCTGTCTGCCCGGGATATTTGGCGTCCAGATAATCCGCGAAGGCACGGGGATCTCCCGGATTGTCCGCGAACATATCCCAGTGTCCGGGTATCGCCAGCCGGACGCGGAGCGTGCCGGCCAGGTCCGCCGCTTCCTGGAAGGTCATATTGCCGATGCAGTTCCGACGATAGCGCGCAGCATCCCTGCCGTTAATGGGCAGCAGCGCCGCGTCGATCGGTCCGAGGGCCTGAAGCTTCGGCAGCATGCCTTCATACCGGACCGTATCCCCGGCGTGCCAGATGCGCAGACCGTTTCCTTCCAGAATATACTGCATATGCGGATACAGTCCGGTTTCAGGATCCCGGTCCAGAAACTCATGGGAAGCCGCGACAGCACGGATGGTGACGTTTCCGATCCTGCAGCTTTCCCCGTCATTCAGGCCGATGCCCTGCTTTTTCTGCATGCCGTCCGCCAGCACGGAGGCAAGATGCGCCCGCGGAAAGACAAAGAACGCGTCAGGGCATTGCCGCGCCCACAGCTTCCAGGCTTCGTGGTCTATATGATCCAGATGGTTATGCGTCCCGAGAAAAACGTCGATACCTTCCACTTCCGACGCCGGCACAGGCGGCCTGATCTGCCGTCCGGGTTCATCCGAAGCGAAATAGTCGATGCACAGCACCTTGTCACCCAGCTTGACCAGCAGCCCCATCTGTCCCATCCACCACAGGACAGCCGTACCGCGGGGGCAGGATGTGTTCCGGACAGATTCCAGAAAAGCGTTCATTCGTTTTCAGCCTCCCTGCTTATCAGATAACAGCCTTTTGTTCCGCCGTTCAGTATAAAAACAGATAGATTCCGAACCAGTGAGCCACAGCCCCGAAAAGCACAAAGAAGTGCCAGATAAAATGGGCGCCTTTTTTCTTCAGGGCAAAGGGGATAATACCCAGCGTATAGATTACGCCGCCAATCAGCGTGCTCAGCAGCAGCCGCGTGTCTTCCCGCAGCAGCCTCGGCAGAAAAAACAGGCCGCACCATCCCATGACGATGTACACTGCGATATGCAGCGCTCTGGGCCGCCGCGGTCCGAACACCGCAATCAGGGTGATACCGGTCAGAATCACTGCCCACTGCGCGGCGCACAGCACTGCGCCTGCGGTTCCTCCCCAGCTCAGCAGCCACATCGGCGTAAATGTTCCGCCAATCAGCAGATAAATGGAAATGTAATCGAAGCGCCGCCACAGCCTCTTGACCCGGCTTCCCCACCGGAAGGAGTGATAGAGGCAGCTCATCAGAAACATCAGGATCAGGCAGTCTCCGTAAACAATGGCGGCAAACAGCTTCAGCCCCGTGTCCGATTTCAGCAGCAGCAGAACGGTCCCCGCGATGCTGAACAAGGCTCCGACACCGTGCGTCACCGCATTCCCGACCTCTTCAGGCACAGATCTCCTGGGCGGTTCATTTCCGGCATGCTTTTGTTCGTCCTTCATACCTTCTCCGCTTATTCCTCCGGCAGCCGCGCCATCAGGGCCGGTCCGTTCTTCCTGAGCCAGGCTCTCGCGGCCGGATAATCCGGCATTACCCGCGCCACCTCCGCCCAGAACCGGGCTGAATGATTCATCTCCCTGCGGTGGCACAGCTCATGCACCATCACATAATCCGCCGCCTCTCCGGGGCAGAGCATCAGCAGGCAGTTCAGGCTCAGGTTTCCCCGGGCCGAACAGCTTCCCCACCGGGTTTTCTGGCTGCGGATCGTTACACGGTTATAGGTTACGCCCGCCTTCTCAGCCCATATCCGGAGTCTGGGAAGCAGCTCGGCCTCGGCTCTTTTTTTCAGCGTTTCCAGCTCCGCCCGGGTCAGTCCGGGAATCTGCTTCTTCTCCGATTCCCGCTCCCGCACACGCGCCAGATGTACCGCAATCCATGACCGCTTTTCCTCCAGCAGCTTCTGAATATCCTTCCGGGGCATCGTCAGCGGCGCCCGCACAACGACGCGCCCGGGCGGGACAATCTGTATGCTCACGGTTCTCCTGCGGCTCCGGATCACTTCCGCTTCTGTTTCCATGTTTTTTCCCTTTAATTCAGCTCAGTCCTCCAGCGCCCTGCACTCCTCCAGCAACCGGATAATCGGCAGATGCTGCGGGCATACGGATTCGCACTGCCCGCACTGAATGCATTCGCTGGCTTTCCCGGCGTTCCGGGTCACAATGCTGTATTCCCGCTTGGTCCGGAATTCAACGCTGCCCCTCCTGCGGTTCACCACATTGAAGATTTCCGGAATGGCGATGTTCATCGGACACCCCGCCGTACAGTAGTGACAGGCTGTGCAGGCGATGGATTTATCGGCATTCAGAGCCTCCTGCGCCTTGCGGATCACTTCCCGCTCCTCTTCGTTCAGCGGCGTGAAGTTCCGCATCGTCCGGAGATTGTCCTCCATCTGCGCCTCATTGCTCATCCCGCTGAGCACTGTAATCAGCCCGTTGATGCTGGCTGCGTAGCGCAGCGCCCAGCCGGCGTAGCTCCAGCCCTTTCCGCCGGCATCCAGCGCCTGCTTCACCCCCGGAATCGGGTCCGCCAGCACGCCGCCCTTGACCGGTTCCATGATGACGACGGGCTTGCCGTGCGCCTGACAGATCTCCCAGTTGCGGCGGGATGCGACGCCGGGGTTATCCCAGTCCGCATAATTGATCTGCAGCTGAACAAATTCCGCGTCCGGGTACCTGTCCAGCAGCTCCTCCAACAGCTCCGGATCAGCATGGAAGGAAAAGCCCCAGTGTCTGATCAGGCCTTTTTCCTTCTGTTCCCTCACGTAATCCCAGAGATGGTATGCGTCATACGTCTGATAGTTCGTCCGCTGTATGGCGTGCAGCAGATAGTAATCAAAGTAGCCCGCGCCTGTCCGCTCCAGGCTGGTCAGGAATTCCTGCTTTGCGCTCTGCTCATCCCTGGCCCCGCCGGCTGTCGCGTGCAGCTTTGTCGCGATGGTGTAAGCCTCCCTGGGATATCTGTCCGCGACCGCTGCCCGGAATGCCGCCTCGCTGGCGCCTCCGTCGTATACATAAGCTGTGTCAAAGTAGGTTCCTCCGGCCGCGATAAAGGCATCGGCCATCCGCTTTACCTGCGGAATATCAATACTGCCGTCAGGGTTTTTGGGCAGACGCATCAGGCCAAACCCAAGCTTGAAAGTGTTTTCTCCCAGATAGTGCTCCATCTGCGTTGTCTCCTTTCCGTTCCTGCCGGCTCATTTTTTGTTTTCCTTTGTCTGTCATGATACCGCCCGCATTCGGGGTTGTCAATCGTTCCGGACGCTGCTGCCCCCAGCATTGTTTGTATACGCAAATTTAAAAATATATTTTTTTGCGAAATACCTTGACAGATGATGTAGTTATGATATATTATGTATCTCGAAGATCAACACGGAGGTGAAACGGATGAAGATCTCAGCGGATATTTTACGGGGATATACGGACGTTATCCTGCTGCGCCGCCTCGCGGAAGCCGACAGCTATGGCTACCGGCTCAATAAGCAGATTGCGGAAATCAGCGAGGGAAACCTGGAGCTGAAGGAAGCCACGCTTTACACTGCCTTCCGCAGGCTGGAGGATGCCGGCCTGATTCAGGCCTACTGGGGGGATGAGGCGACCGGCGCCCGCAGGCGCTATTACACGCTGACGCCCGCCGGGCAGCAGCGTCTGCTGGAGGAGGCGGCCAACTGGAAGGAAACCTGCCGTATTCTCGAAAAACTGATCATCGGATAAAACCGGAACGGAATGAAATATAAAATACAGGAGGATATACAAATGAATCCGATCATTCGTCAGATGGTGGATATCCTGTTTCAGGATGTTGTTGAAAATGAAGAGACCCGTGCCCTGCATGACGAGCTGATGAATAACTGCCAGGAGCATTTTCAGGATCTGATCAGCAGCGGCATGCAGGAGGATGAGGCTGCCGCCGCCGTCATGGAAAGCCTGAGCGGCATGCAGGAAGTGGTGGACCAGTATCCGAAAAAAGCGCCCGATGCGGACAGAGCTGCTCCTGAAGAGCCTGCGGCTCCTGTCGCCGAAGAAAAGGCCGACTGCTCCGTCTGGCCGGCGGACGGCGTACAGAAAATCAAGGTGGATGCAGGCTCCTTTGACGTGCAGGTGGAAAGCAGCGCAGAACCGGAAATCCGTGTGCAGTGCAGCCGGATGGACCGCCTGTCCGTTCAGCTTGAAAACGGAACCCTGAACATTCAGGTCATCCGCGCCTCCGAGCAGATTCTGGATGAAATCAAAAAGGACGCCGAACTGGAATCGTCCGGCCGCCCCTTCATGGATATGTCGCTGAGTGAAATTCTGCAGAAGGCCCGTTCCTTTGTGGACAGCACGCTGAAAAATATTTCCGTCCGCATCAATGAGCAAACCCTCTTTGGCGAGGATACCGTGATCCGGATCAGCGTGCCCGAGTCCCTGCTCGCTGCGCTGGAGATCAATACCGCCAGCGGCGATGTCCGGGTGCGGCAGGTGCGTTCCGCGGATTGCACGGTCCGGACCGCCAGCGGGGATATTTCCCTGGACGGTTCCATAAAGGATGCCATCGACCGGGTGTTTGCCTCCTCCGCCAGCGGGGATATCGAGGTGCATTCCGTCTGGGCCCGGGATGCCGAAATCAGCACGATCAGCGGCGATGTCAGCCTGGAAGGAGATTACGGCGCCCTGAGCTGCAAGAGTGTGTCAGGCGACGTGGATTTTAACGGTACCGCGGTGACGCTGAAAAGCAAGAGCGTCAGCGGGGATGTGGAGCTAACCCTGCTGCAGGCGGATGCCGGAAGCATTTCCGCCGAAGCCACCAGCGGGGATATTTCCATCAGTCTTCCCGCTGACTGCGCCGACGCAAGGATTCAGACCGCCACCACCATCGGGGAAATCACATGCGATCCGGAGGACGGCGGAGCCGACGCTCCCCTGAGCATCCAGGCCCGCACCGTCAGCGGAGACATCGAAATCCGGAAAGACTGATCAGATATCCTTGACCACATTCCGGGCCCAGAAATCGGACCTGAGCATCAGCAGCCCGATCACCAGCTTCACCACGTCGATAAACTGAACGCAGAAATAGATCTCCACGATCGACATACCGGTGAAATGCGTCAGGCAGAAGGCCAGCGTCACAGTCACCGCCCAGGTGTACACGGCGTCAAACAGAAATGTGATCAGGGTGCGTCCGCCGGAGCGGATTGTAAAATACGTCACATGGGCGAAGGAATGCAGCGGGAGGGAAATCCCGGCAATGATCAGCATCTGCCGGGTCAGATCCCGCACCTCAGGGGTAACATTATACAGTCTGGGTACTGCCGGCGCAGCGATCACCATCGCTGCGCCGATGATTATATGGATGATCTCCGTCAGAACGATCAGCTTCCGGTCCGTATCCCTGGCTTCCTGCAGCTCCCCGGCGCCGAGCCTCTGCCCCACCATGATGGAAACGGCGCTTCCCATGGCGAACATAATCACACAAAACAGATTCCAGGCGGTTCCCGTGATGTTCAGGGCCGCGACAGCGTTCAGGCCCCGGGTGGAATAAAACTGATTGATGAACGTCATTCCCAGCGACCACACAATTTCATTGACCAGCAGCGGAACCCCGGTACGCGAGATTCTGCCCGCCAGACGGCCGGGCACATATCCGCTCCGGTAAGCGCCTCTGATAAAAATATACTGATCGGTATGCCGGTGTGTATGGACAGCCACAATGGCCAGCTCCACATACCGGGAAATCACGGTTGCCAGAGCGGCGCCGCGGACACCCATCTGCGGTGCGCCGAGATGGCCGAAGATCAGCACCCAGTTCAGGAACAGGTTTGTGCAGATTGCGCAGATCCCGGCCACCATCGGTGCCCGGGTCTCACCTGCCTCCCGCAGCGTTCCGGCGTAGATCTGCACCAGTGTAAAAGGAATCTGCCCCCACAGCATAATCCGCAGGTAATCCTTTCCCTCCCGCAGGGCCAGCGCCATATCGCCGCCGTTGCTTTCTCCCCGCAGGAAGCTGGCAATAAATGCTTCGCCGAACAGGATATAGATGACGATTGCCAGCACGGTAATGCTCAGTCCGAAGTACAGCTTGAAGCGGAAGGTATGGCGCATGCCGTCCATGTCGCCCTTCCCGTAGAACTGCGCGCTGAAGATACCCGCCCCGCTGAGCCCGCCGAAAATCGCCAGCATCAGCACGCTCAGGACAGTGTTGGCAATGGAAGTCGCCGAAATGGCTTCCGTTCCCAGGCTCCCGACCATGACATTGTCCAGCAGCGATACAAAGCTGCTGATAAACTGCTGGATGATGATCGGAATCAGAAGGGTCAGCACGCTCCGGTAGAAATGCTTATCTCCGAACCACCTGGATTTGTTCATGTTCATATTCGGTGTCTCCAAAAACGGGGGAACGGCTCAGACCGTACCCCCGTTTATCTTTCAGCATTGTTTTTACAGCACAACCGGCTTCTGGCCCGTCAGCCTGACGCTGAGCGGATCCGGCTGGTTCAGGCCCACATGGAAGGTCACGGGACCTGCCGGCACCCGTTCTCCCCGGTCATTGACCACCGTCCGGGTCAGCCTGTCCAGCGGCACGTCCACCCGGCGGGTTTCCCCGGCGGCCAGCGTCACCCTGCTGAAGCCGCACAGCCTCGGATGCAGCGGCGCGTAAGCGCTTCCGCTTTCCGCGTATACCTGAATCACCGCGTCGCCTTCCCGGTCACCCTCATTCGTGACGTCCACGGAAATGCTCTCCTGATCCTCTCCGCCGTTCAGCGCGGCATTTTTCACGCTGAACCGGGTATAGCTCAGGCCGTAGCCGAAGGGATAAAGCGGCTCTCCGCGGAAATAGCGGTAGGTCCGGTTCTCCATATCATAGTTTTCAAAATCCGGCAGATCGCTGACATCCCGGTAGAAGGTCAGCGGCAGATGTCCACTCGGGCAGACCTCGCCGAACAGAATCCGGGCAAGGGCTGTTCCTCCCGCCTGCCCGGGATACCAGGCAAACAGCTTCGCGTTTCCCTGGGGCACATTCAGGGAAGATCCGGCAGCAATGACCGTGACCAGCTTCTTCGCGCTCTTTTCCAGGGTGTCCAGCAGCTTCCGCTGCGGCTCCGGAATCAGCAGATCCTTTTTGTCACCGCTGAAATACTCGTTCCCGGTGTCCCCCTCCTCGCCCTCCAGGCCGGCATCCAGGCCGACACAGGCGATGGTGACGTCCGCCGCTTCCGCGTACATCGCAGCCTCCGCCAGCCGGTCATCCGCCTGCGCCAGGCCGGAGGTCCGGTCCTTGAACAGGTGGCAGCCCAGGCTGTACAGCACGCGGATCCCGTGAGCCTCCGCATACCGGCGGATTCCCTCCAGGAAGGTGACGTAGCGGCTGCTGGTGCCGTTGTAATTGCCCTCCAGCGCCGGAATGCTGTCCGCGTTCGGCCCGATCACCGCAACGGTTTTGATTTCCTGCGGGTTCAGCGGCAGCACCCCGTCGTTCTCCAGCAGCACCATGCTCTTTTCCGCCGCTTTCAGCGCCAGCGCCGCGTGAGCGTCCGTATCGTTTTCCGTTACCGGAATCGTGTTGTACTCACACTTTTCATCAAACAGACCCAGCATGTACCGGGTTGTAAACAGGCGTACGCAGGCTGTGGTAATCTGTTCCTCCGTCACCAGCCCGTCCTGCACTGCCTGAAGCAGATACAGATAGGTGTTGCCGCAGTTCAGATCGCAGCCGGCAGCCATGGCCAGGGCAGCGCTTTCCTGTGGCGTGCCCGTCACCATATGGTGCTTGTGGAAGTCCGCAATAGCCCAGCAGTCGCTTACCACATGCCCCCGGAAGCCCCACTTTTCCCGCAGGGTTTCCTTCAGCAGCGTCCGGGATCCGCAGGCAGGTTCCCCGTTCACCCGGTTGTAGGCGCCCATCACGGACTCCACTTCCGCTTCCTTCACTGTCGCTTCAAAAGCCGGAAGGTAGGTCTCCTCCATATCCTTCGAGGATGCCTTGGCGTCAAAGTGATGACGCAGCGCTTCCGGTCCGGAATGCACGGCGAAGTGTTTGCTGCATGCCGCTGTCTTCAGATATTTTCCATGCCCCTGAAGTCCCCGGATGAACCGGATTCCCAGGCGGCTCGTCAGATAGGGATCCTCTCCGTAGGTCTCATGTCCGCGGCCCCAGCGGGGATCCCGGAAGATATTGATGTTCGGGCTCCAGACCGTCAGTCCCTTATAGATATCCCGGTCGCCGTGGCGGCTCTGGCCGTTGTACTTTGCCCTGGCTTCGTCGGAAATCACATCGGCAATTTCCTCCTGCATGTTTTCATCAAACATGGCCGCCAGTCCGATGGCCTGGGGGAATACGGTGGCGGTGCCGGCTCTGGCAACGCCATGCAGAACTTCATTCCACCAGTTGTAGGCCGGAATGCCCAGCCGCGGAACAGCCGGTGCGTCATACTTCAGCTGAGAAGCCTTTTCTTCCAGTGTCATCTGCGCCACAAGCGCTTTTGCCAGGCAGGCCGCTTCCGATCTGTCCCTCATAGTGGTGCCTCCTGCATCCCGTATTCTCTGTCCTGATTACTTTCTGCTCCTGCGCCGGTGCGCCGCTTCCCCGGCATTCTCCGGCTTTGTTTCCGCCGGTGCTGCGGGCTCAGCCTGCGCCGCTTCGGAAGCCTGCGCCTCCGCTGCGGGAGCGTTCTCCGCTTTTGCTTCTGTCCCGGGCGCGGGTTCTGTATACAGGCGCTTCAGCGTCTCAGCCATCAGCTCCCCGTCCTGAGCGGTGTTTTCCTTCGGATCCGTTTCCGGTTCAGCCGGTTCATCCTCACCGGAGTGGCCGTAAACCACGCTTCTGCGGCCCCGCTTGGGCTGCTGGCTGTAATCCCGGTAGGTTGCGCCTTCCAGATGGTCCATCGCCTTGCTGCTGTGGCTGCGGCTCTTTCCCCGGCGGATGGCGCCGATGATCAGAAGCAGCAGGAGCAGGCCGGCCAGACCCGCAAAGACCCAGCGGGCTATGCCGGCGATATTTTCCACCTGATCCAGCCATTCAGGCTCGTTCAGATCCGTGGGTATCGGTTCTGTGGCGGGCTTCGGCGGCGTCACCAGCGGCGCCTCCGTGGGAACCGGTGTCGGCTCGGCATAGCTGACGGGAATCAGGTTGCTCTCAAACCGGAGCGTCTGATCCAGCTGATCCCTGACGGTAGCCGCAAACTGGAAGGTACCCGGCATGCTGATATCCATATCCCTGGATACGGACCGGGTTTCGCCGGCCGGAATATTGTCGAAGGTGTATACAACCGTATTCACCGCGCGGATACTGATGTCCTTGACGTCCACGGCGCTTTCATTGTGCACCCGGATGGTGAACTTCACCGTCCCCGGAATCTTGTACACCTGGCTCCTGTCCGCTTCCGCCTCCACGCTCAGGGCAATCTGCTGTGTCGGATCGGTCGCGATCACGCTGACCTTTCCGGTTGCAGTCTCCACGGGCTCGCCGGTTTCATTCACGCCGGTCACGGTGAACTGCAGCTCCTGGCTTTCCGTAATGGTCAGTTCCCTGTCCAGGGTCACTGATTCCCCCTTGGGAACCGTTACGCCCTCGAACACCGTACCCAGTGCGGGATCCGTCACCGTCACGTCCGTGAAGTCAACAGTGCCGGTATTCTTCAGCGTCAGCGTCAGCTTCACGGTGTCCCCGGGAGCGCCGCCCTTTTTATCCGCCTTCAGGTTCGCGCTCAGCTTCACCTGGCCGTATTTGATCGTGGCTGCGTCCACACGGCTGGTGTAGGATTTGCCGCCGGCTTTATAGGTGATGGTGGCCGCGCTGGTCAGATCCTTGGTTCCCATGGTGGCCGTAAAGGCATATTTCCCTGTCTCTCCGGCCGGAATGGCTTCAATCGTCCCGCTCTTGGTGGAAATGCCGGAATTCTCCTTGATCGTCACGCCGGAAACATCAGAGTCGCCGGTATTGGCGATTTCGTAGGTTACGGTGATTTCCTGCCCCTTCTGGGCCGTCATGGGCGTGATCGTCCGGTTCACGCTCAGCACAGGCTCGCCGCCGGTGAAGATGATTTTCTTGGAGAAGTTCTTGGTCTTGGGCTTCAGCTCGTTGTTTTCATCATAGACCATGTACTTGATCTTGAACGTAATCTTCCCGGCTTCCAGCTCCTCCTGCGTCACTGCCCAGGTGCCGGACCAGGACTTGGCCACGCCGCTTTCCAGAACAGGCGCGCCGAACTCCTCCACCTGCTTGCCGCTGGGATAGTACAGCGTGACCTCGCTGGGCATCTTCTCATCGCTCACATTGCTGATGCTGATGGACACATTGATGGTTTCCGGCGCGCTGAACTTGTTGTTGCTCAGCTCCATGGAAACCTTCAGCGGATCATCCCCCGCCGCGGCAGCGGCGGCAGCCGTAAGCAGCGCGATCAGAAAGACCAGCAGCGCTGTCAGGAAAACACGTTTTTTATTCATGGTAATATCGGAGCTCCCGGGAGCTCCTTCCCCCTTCCTCGGCCGGCGGATTCCGCCGGGCACATTCAAAGGTATGGATACAAATCATCCAGTATATTGTAATAAGAAAGCCCGGTGCTGTCAAGCTTGTCCGTACTTCCGGCCATGCTGACAGCCCCGGTTTTTTTCTGAAATATGCAGCTCAGTCCGAAAGCTCCCTGACAGCCCTCGAATCCTTCATCAGATCCATAAAGATGGCATTCATATCACAGTGCCCGGGCAGAACCGTCGCGGAAAGAATCCTCACCGTTTCTGAAAGCCGGATGTCCCGGGAGAAACTGCCGGTCTCAATCCGGAAATCCCCGGTCTCGGCATACCAGTCTCCGGTCTCCGTGTTCCGACCGGCAAATGCCCTCCTGTCCAGCGTGAAGCTGACTTCCTTTTCCTCCCGGTCAGCGTATTTCAATGAAAGGAATCAGTCCGCATTGTACAGGCAGTTGTGTCTTTTTGCAATGTCCGCGAACGTTCTCTGTTGATTTTCTGTCCTTTTTCCGGAAAAGTACGGATTTTCCCACAGAGCCGTCCTTTTATCCGAATTCCGGCATCGTTATGTGTTTACTTTTTGCAAGTGAAAAGTGTATGATGTAGCAAAATCGGTCTGGCGTTTCAACTTCATATCTTTCAGGAAAAAGGAGTTAGCTTATGGCGGAGATTATTGCATCCTCAGTCAACAGGAATTCATATCCCAGCGAGCTGAAAATCACGGATATCCGATTCACGGATATCGTAGGCGCCCCCATGCACTGCACCCTGATGAAGATCTATACCAACCAGGGCATCGTCGGCCTCAGCGAGGTCCGGGACGGCGGAAACCGGGTTTTCGCTGAAATGCTGAAAAGCCGCATTCTGGGGGAAAACCCGTGCAATGTGGAAAAGCTGTTTCGCAGAATCAGACAGTTCGGCGGTCCCGCCCGGCAGGGCGGAGGCGTCTGCGCCGTGGAGGTCGGCCTGTGGGATCTGGCCGGCAAGGCTTACGGCGTTCCGGTGTATCAGATGCTCGGCGGAAAATACCGGGACCGGATCCGCTGCTACTGTGACACAGACGTGGAAGGCAAGCACACGGGCATCGATATGGGCAAAGCCCTGAAGGCCCGGATGGAGAAGGGCTTCACCTTTGCGAAGATGGATCTGGGCCTGGGCGAGCTCTTCGGCGAGCCCGGCACGCTCAACGCGCCCCTCGGCATGCTGGAGGAGATCCAGGAAGCGCACCGCCGCGCGTCGCAGGCAAAGACCCGGGAGGAAAAGCGGTATTGGCGGAACCGGGCCTACGACTGGGAAAACATTCCCCACCCCTTCACGGGCATTCATCTGACCGAAAAGGGTTTTGACCAGCTGGAGCAGTATGTGGCGGATGTCCGTTCCGTCATCGGCTATGACATTCCCCTGGCCATCGATCATTTCGGGCATATCGGTGTCGAGGACTGCATCAAGCTCTGCCGAAGGCTCGAAAAATATAATATCGCATGGGCGGAGGACATGATCCCCTGGCAGTATACCGATCAGTATGTCCGCCTGAGTCAGAGCACCACCGTACCAATCTGTACCGGCGAGGATATTTATCTGGCCGAGGGCTTTGAGCCTCTGCTGGAGCGCCGGGCCGTCTCCGTCATCCATCCGGATATCCTGTCCAGCGGCGGCATCCTTGAAAACAAGCGGATCGGCGATCTGGCCCAGCGCTACGGTGTCGCCATGGCGGTGCATATGGCGGAAACCCCCGTTTCCGCTCTGGCCTGTGTTCATTCCGTCGCTGCCACGGAAAACTTCTACGTCCTGGAAAACCATTCCGTCGATGTGCCCTGGTGGAACGATATCACCGTCGGCCAGGAAAAGCCGCTGGTCAGGGACGGCTTCATCACCGTTCCGGACGCGCCGGGCCTGGGTGTGGACGACTACAATGACGAAGTGCTGAAGGAGCACCTGCATCCGGATTATCCGGAGCTGTGGGCGGAAACCAGCCGCTGGGATGATGTTTATTCCCATGACAGAACCTGGAGCTGATACGGCCATGAAAACGATCATCATTACGGATCTCCGGACCCGGGAGGCACAGGACGCCGCGGATTTCCTGGCGGCGGAGGGCTATGACGTCCGGACCGTGCCGGACGGTGTGCCGCTCTGGGATGAGAAGGCGCTTACGGGCTTTGCCCGGACTGCGGCTTCTACTCTTGCCGGCGTCATCCATCCCGCTCCCCCGCTGTTCCTCAGCCCGCTGCTGGAAACCACGGAGGATGACTTTGCCAGGGCCCGGGATGAGGGACCGCTGTCAGCCTGGTGCGTCACCAAGGTGTTCGGTTCCCTTTTCCGTGAAAAGCGCGAAGGCTGCCTGATCTATCTGAACAGTATCCATGCCGAAAAGCCCGTCGGACACGGTTTCCTGTTCAGCATCGGATGCGGCGCCGTACAGATGCTGGCCCGGGAGGTCAATCAGGATTACGGCACCGCGGGGGTTCGCAGCTATTTCATCCAGCGCGGCCCTTCCGCTTCGGATCCCGATGCCCGGACGGACCTTTCCGATCTGTATTACGGAGTGGATCTGCGCTACCCTGACCGGCGGATGCCGGCGCCCGGTTCCCTGAATCCGCTTCTGTCCTTCCTGCTTTCTCCCGGCGCGGCGCCCCTGGCCGGCAGCGATCTGCGGGCGGACGGAGGCATGGTCATGTATTACGGGGAACGTGTCACGGAAGAGCAGCTTCAGGAAATCCGGAGGCGGATGCAGCAGGAAAAGCAGGGAGGGACCGTTCTTGGAGAAAGCTGAGAAAAGAGTGGCGCTGGTCACCGGCAGCGGCAAGGGCATCGGCGCCGGCGTCGTACGGGTGCTCAGCTCCGCCGGCATCCGGTGCCTGATCAACTGCAACACCAACCGGCAGATGGCGGAGGAAACACTGCGCTGCGTGCGCGATGCCGGGGGCGAGGCTTTTATTGTCCAGGCGGACGTATCGGATCCCGCACAGGCCCGAATGCTGGTGGACGCGGTCATGGAGCGCTGGGGCCGGCTCGACATTCTGGTCAACAACGCCGCGATGCAGTACAACCGCTTTGTGGATGAATACGATCTGTCTCTGATCCGCCGGCTCTGGAATATCAACGTCGGCGGCTACTGGCGCATGATCCGGGAGGCTTATCCTTATCTCCGCCTCAGCCCGCAGCCCCGGATCATCAATATCGGCAGCGTCCACGGCAAGCGGCCCACCTGCTTTGACGCCGGCTACGCCATGACCAAGGGCGCCATCCGGATGCTGACCCGGGAGGCCGCGCTGGAGTTCCTCCGGGACGGCATCACCGTTAACTGTCTGACGCTTGGCGGCTGTAAAATCGAGTTCAAAACCGGCGATTTTGCTTTCCACAGTTACCGGCCGAAAGGGGTCATGAATCCTGCCGGGCGGCACGCCTCGCGCCTGGTGCTGCCGGAGGAGGTCGGCCATATGATTCTGTATCTGTGCAGTCCGGAAGCCTCCGGCATCACAGGTGACTGCATCCGGATCGACGCAGGCCAGTCACTGGTATTCTGAAGGCGGGTAAACCGTCGTTACATTATATAAAAGGAGGAAGACGCATGTTCTTCAATGACCGCGATACAATCATCCGCTTGACGCCGGAATGGAAGGGGGAGCGTCTCCCGGACGGGCGCCCGAAGGTCAGCGCGGACATTCTGCGCCGGATGCGGGAAATCACCTTCGAGGAAGCCTGGGGTCCTCTCTGGGACCGGGGTTACCGGAACAACTGGGAATGCAATTTCAGGGCGACCTCTCCCGGCACGGTGCTCGTCGGAAGGGCGGTTACCGTCGTCATGGTGCCGAAACGTCCGGATCTGGATCAGGTGCTGATGGATATCGGAACAAAGGAAGAGGGGCACAAGGGCTTCTTCAACCAGTGGGTCATCGACAACCTGGTTGAGGACGACGTGGTGGTCGTGGATCTTTTTGACAAGATTTTTGAGGGCACCTATGTAGGCGGCAACCTGTCCACCGCGATCCGCACCCGGACCAAACGCGGCGGCGCGGTGATCTGGGGCGGTGTCCGGGATCTGCAGCAGATCGCGGAAATGCCCGATTTCCAGATTTTCTACCGTGGCACCGACCCCACCGGCATCGGCAACTGCTCCATGACAGGGTATAATATGCCCTGCCGCGTCGGCCAGGCAATCTGCATGCCCGGCGACGTGGTGCTCGGAACCATCAGCGGCGTTATTTTCGTTCCGGCGCACCTGGCGGAGACAGTGGTTGTCAGAGCTGAAAAAAACCATGTCCGGGATATTTTCGGTTTTGACCGTCTGAAGAGCGGCACCTATACCACCGCCCAGATCGACCGCCCCTGGACAACACCCATGATGGAGGATTTCATCTCCTGGTTCTCCTCGGATCCCCGTGCGGAGAAATACGCCCATCTGACCTGGGAAGAGGAGCTTGAGGCGGCAAAAAAGGCCGACGGCAACTGATCAGATTCCAGCATATAGTTTTATACTTCTGGCAGAACGGCCGGAGCATGCAGCTGCTCCGGCTGTTTTGTTTTTTCTGTGATTTCAGAACAGATCAAATTGTAAATCACGTCCGCAAAATCATATGTGCCTGTAAGAAGTAACCTTTGAAAATGCCCGGCAGAGAGGTCTGTATCTTGTAAAAATTATCAATATATAGGGCTCTGTCTTTCCGCAATAAAGGGAGTTGCAAAACAGGAATTCACGATGTATAATGTGATAGCTTTTGAGCCAGATAAGAAATGTAACATCAATTGTAACCCTCCATATTCCTGTTTATTTCATTTTATTCCAATGAAAGAGAGTGAAGTAAATGAGCGCTGTTAACCCTGCCAAACCGAAACCGAGCGGCAAGCACGCCTCCCAGGGCGGCTGGAAACGTCAGGCCGCCTACCTGACCATGGTGCTGCCCGGCGTCATCTTCCTGCTGATGTTCGCCTATCTGCCGATGCCCGGTATTGTGCTGGCCTTCAAGAGCTACCAGATGAAGGTGCCCGGCGCGGACTCCTTCTTCAAAAACGTATTCCTGAACAGCCTGGTAACCTCTCCCTGGAACGGGCTGAACAACTTCACCTATCTGCTGAAGGACGCTCCCATGCTGATCCGGAACACCGTGGGCTACAACCTGCTGTTCATGGTCGTGGGTGTGATTCTGCAGGTGGGGCTGGCCGTCATCATCAATGAGATGCGCAACCGCAAGACCGCCAAGGTCTATCACACGATTGCCTTCATGCCCTACTTCGTTTCCTGGATCGTGGTTATGTACGCCCTGTACGCCATGATCGCCTTCAACGGCTTCTTCAATCAGATTGCCACATCGCTGGGACATGAACCCATAAAATACTACGGTCAGAAGCAGTACTGGCCCTGGATCTTCCTGCTGGCCAACATCTGGAAGTACACCGGCCAGGGCTCCATCATCTACCTGGCCACGCTGACCGGGTTTGATGAGCAGCTGTATGAAGCCGGCTCCATCGACGGCGCCAGCAAGTGGCAGCAGTTCCGATATATCACGCTGCCCCAGCTGATGCCCACCATCGTGATGCTGCAGATCCTGGCGGTCGGCCGGATCTTCAACGGCGACTTTGATATGTTCTATTCCCTGCCCAACGGCTCCGGCACGCTGCGTCAGGTGACCACCACCATTGACGTGTATGTGTACGACATGCTGAAAAAGGGCAACCTCCGCAATTCCTTCGGCTATGCCGGCGCAGGCGCTTTCTTCCAGTCCATTGTGGGCTTTGTGCTGATTCTGGTCACGAACATGATTGTGAAGCGCCACCAGCCGGATATGGCCCTGTTCTGAGGAAAGGAGGCAGCATAACATGACGGTTCTTGACAAGAAGGAAGCCAAACGGCTTCTCAAAGCGGAAAAGAAGGCGGAGAAGCACAGTCAGGCCCGGAACCTGATTTCCCGCCGGATGAATGTCTTCTTCAATATTCTGCTGATCGTTTTCTGTATTCTCATTATTTTCCCGCTGTGGATCATCATCATCTCCTCCGTTACCAGCGAGTCGGCTCTGACGACCTACGGCTACCGGCTCTGGCCTCTGGAGTTCTCCGTCAGTGCTTACACCTATCTGTTCCGTGACGGTTCCATCATTCTGACCGCCTATAAGAACACGCTAATCGCCACGGTATCCGGCACCGTGCTCTCGGTCATCACTGTCGGCCTTTACGCCTACGCCCTGAGCCGGCCGGATTTCCGGTTCAAGAAGTTCTTCACCTTCTTCAGTTTCTTCACGATGCTGTTCAGCGGCGGCATGGTGAGCTACTACAACATGACCCGCAGCGTGCTGGGCCTGAAGGATACGGTCTGGGCGCTGTTCCTGCCCATGGCATTCTCCGCCTACTGGGTCATCATCATGCGCACCTTCTATCAGTCCACCGTGCCGGAAGCGATCATTGAATCCGCACGGATTGACGGCTCCGGAGAATGGCGGACCCTGATCCAGATTGTCTGCCCGCTGGCCATTCCCGGTTTCGCCACTGTCGGCCTGTTCAGCGCCATCGGTGTCTGGAACGATTTCCGGAACTGCCTGCTGATCAACGACAGTGCAAAGTATTTCAACCTGCAGTACACGATCTATCAGACCATGAACAATCTGCGCTTCCTGAAGGAGAACGCCTCCCGCATGGGCGGTGTCAACGTGGCCAACCTGCCTGCGGAAACCTTCCGTATGGCCATGGCCGTTGTTACCGTCGGTCCCATCATCATGGCCTACCCCTTCTTCCAGAAGTACTTCGTCAAGGGTCTTACCGTAGGTGCGGTAAAAGGTTGATTGTTTTGTTATCCGTATTGCCGAGTCGCGACATGAGGAGCTGTCCAAATCTGTGATTTGGGTAACAGCTCCCATGCGCAAGCTGTCCGCGCTTCAGCGCGGGTAACAGCGGACGCAATGCTGGCGACCGGGTAAGAATTCGACGACCGCCAGTGGCGGATATTTCGTCGAATTCTTACAGAGCGGACAAGGAGCAAGCTCCGCAGTGCGGAGTTGCGACTGTGTCCGCGACCGGGGGAAAAGTTACTATTTCATATTCATGTTCGTATTCATGAGCCGCAAGGCTCTGAAATAAAAAAGGAGGAACCTACTATGCGTAAACTGGTATCCCTGTTCCTTGCGCTGGCTATGGTGCTCGCGCTGGTGCCCACTGCTATGGCAGATGATGCCTATACTCTGGACATCTACTGGGTCGGCGGCGGAGACAACGAAGCTGTCCGCGCCGGTGTTGAAGCTGCTGTCAATGAATACATTGAGCCGCTGATCAACGCGAAAGTCTCCTATCACATCATCGCCTGGGGCGACTGGAACGACAAGGCCATCAACGCCCTGCAGTCCGGTGAGAAGATGGACCTGATCTTCACGGCTGACTGGGAAGGCTACGGCATCGAAGTTGCCGGCGGCCTGCTGATGCCTCTGGATGATCTGCTCGAGCAGTATGGTCAGGGCATCAAGGAAACCCTGCCCCAGACCTTCCTGGATGGCGTTAAGGTGAACGGCGTCCTGTACGGTATCCCCACCAACAAGGAACTGTGTGTGCCGGAAGGATTTATCATCAACAAGACTGCCGCTCAGGCGATCGGTTGGGATGTTGTTGCGGATGATCCCACCATTAAGAGCACCGCTGATCTGGAGCCCTGGCTGCAGAAGTATAAGGAAATGTTCCCGGACAAGTACCCCTACCTGATGGACGGTCAGGGCGGCCGCTGGGCAGATGAACCCTGGTGCCCCGACTGGTGCGGCATGGGAACCAACTCCATCGCCATGAAGATGGCCAAGGGTGAGGATGGCAACTTCGACGAGACCATCTACAGCATCTTTGCTACCCCCGAACAGGAAGAGCATATCCGCCTCATGTACAAGTGGGGTCAGGCCGGCTACATCGATCCCGATGCTGCCCTGTCCAGCTTCGCTTACAATGATATCTTCGGCCGCGGCGACTTCCTGGCTTTCTCTCAGCCTCTGAAGGGCAACAACATCAAGGCTGCTGAAATGAACAACCAGTATGGCGGCGGCGCTCTGGACCTGGTGGAAATCACCATGCAGCCCAAGTACGTCGTGACCACCCATGCGGGCGGCTCCATGTTCGGTATCCCGGTAACCTGCCAGAATCCCGAAGCTGCCATGAAGTACCTGAACCTCATGCACAGTGATGCCACTCTGGTCAACCTGATGCTGTTCGGTAAGGAAGGCGAAAACTATACCAAGATCAATGACACGACTGTTGCCATCAACAATGATGCCAACTGGAACGGTGTGCATGGCGGCGCCTGGACCGTCGGCAATACCAAACTGCAGATGGTTACCGAAGGCGAGGATCCGCAGAAGAACGAACTGCTGCAGTCCTATGCTGATGATGCCATCCCCACCGCTTCCCTGGGCTTCCGCTTCGTGAAGGACAATGTGGCTGATCAGATTGCTGCTGTTGACGGTGTGGTTTCCGAAATGGCCAACCCGCTGCAGTGCGGCCAGGTTGATCCTGATGATCCTGCACAGGGTATCGAAGCTCTGAAGGCTGCGCTGACCGACGCCGGCATGGATGAAATCATTGCCGAAGTTCAGAAACAGTATGACGAGTGGAAGGCTGCTCAGGAATAATCTGAGTTCGCTCACTCCATAACACCGGCCCTCCCGGATTTTTCCGGGAGGGCCTTTTTCACATCTGTTTATTCTGTTTTCTGCTGACAGCCTGCCGGTGCTTACCGGTCCTTCACCGTTTCCACATTGTTCACCGTCACCCGGTTTCCGTCAATGCCCGTCATGGTGACCTTGTCCAGTACCAGCTTCTTCACGTTGTGCGCGATCACGCCCTTTCCGGCGCAGGGCTCCACCCCCAGGGCCATCGCGGGCTGATCCATTCCCTGCGGGTTTTCACAGAAGCTGAAGGAGCAGTCCTTCAGGGCGATTTCCTCCACCGGCCGCTCCGGCAGTCCCAGGACATAGCCCACGCAGGCGGTGCATTCCTCGGCGCGCACCCGTTCATAAACAATTTTGCCGACGGTTGGCGTGGTATCGTCCACCGGCTGCGGTTCCCGGCTCTGCACATAGGGGGATTTCCCGTCCGGGTCGCAGAAATACAGCTCATTGACAACCAGCGGCGCCTTCACGCCGATCATCTTCACATCCTCGAACCGGATGTCATCAATGACCGCGTATTTTCCTCTGCCCCGCCGGGTCTTGATCCGCAGGCCCCGGTCGTTGCCCTCCATCCGGCAGTTGTGAATGCGCACCTTCCGCACGCCGCCGGCCATTTCACTGCCGATGGTGACACCGCCGTGGCCGTCCTTCATCAGACACCAGGCGATCTCGATCTCCTCACAAGGCGTATGGTAGGTGCTGCCCATATAAATCTTTCCGGCTTTGATCGCGATGCAGTCGTCCCCCACGGAGAAGACCGTTCCCAGCACCCGGATATTTTTGCAGCTTTCCGGATCAAACCCGTCCGTATTGGGGCTCACGGCCGGCGCCTCCACCCGGACGTTCAGGAAATCCAGGTTTTCCGAAAAGCAGGGATGCAGGTTCCACGTCGGGCTGTTCCGGAAGGTCAGCCCCTGCACCGTAATGTTTTTGCAGTCCCGCAGATAGAGCAGCCGCGGGCGGAACGGGGGAACCTTGATCCGGTCCTTCCGCCACCAGGTGTCGTGGGTGGCGCACCCGTCCGCGATGCCCTCCCCGATAATGTTCACGTCCTTGACGCCGATACCTGTCAGCAGCGCGGCGCACATGTCCAGCGGATTTCCTTCCCAGGATCCCAGCAGCAGCTCTCCCTTGCCCTCCGCCGGAAAAACCGTTCCGGGCAGCACCGGCCAGCCCGGTCTCTCGTCAATCAGGTGCAGCTCGGCGCCCTGCTGAATCTCCAGTGTGATATGGCTCTTCAGGAAAAGCGGACCGGTCCGGTAAATCCCGGCGGGAATCCGCACCCGTCCGTCCCTGGGACAGCTGAGGATGGCGGCCTGCAGCGCGGCGGTGTCCTCTGTTTCCCCGTCGCCCTTCGCGCCGAAACGGCGGACATCCAGACTGTAGCTCTCCGCTTCCGTCCGGAAGGTCAGCGTTTCCGTCTTCCCGTCCTCCCGGACCAGCTCCGCCTGATACTCGGTGTCAGGCCACAGTCCGAAAACAGAAACGACGGACTGACCCTTTGTATCAGCCGCTTTTCCGCCGACTGTCAGCGTATATGCCCCGGATGCTGTAAAGTCTCCCTTTTCGTCCGCAAGAATCGTACAGCTTCTGGAGGTTGCCCGAATCAGTTTCATATAACAGTGCTCCTTTCAGTGCCTTTTCCCTGTTTCAAGCATATCATGCCCTCTCCCCCGTTTCAAGTTAAAAATAAGGCTTGACAGCCCAATGAAACAGACATAAAATTGATCATGCAAACGATTGCAAAAGGGGAAACTGCTCCATGAAAAAAAATTGGCCTGTTTTGTTGTTCCTGGCAGTAGCGCTGGCCGCCCTCTTCCTGCCCGCGGTGACGCTGCATGTGCATTCCCAGCTGGGTGAGGAAACAGCGGCGCTGTTCCCGTCGTCCCTGTCCCTGGCTGACGTGACGTTCCGCGGTTCCTCCGCGCTTCCGGTATCACAGGTCCCTGCGATGGAAGCGATCAGCTTCGGCGGCTGGATGGCTGCCGGCTCCCTGCTTCTGCTGGCCGCAGCGGCGGTCATCACCCTGCTCCCCGGGCGTTACAGCCTCGGTCTCGGGCTGGGAGCCGCCATCGCGTCCATGTGTCTGGGCGGCGCTTTTGCCTCTCACCTGGCCAATCTTTCCTCTTCTCTTTATTTCAGCATGTTCATCAGCACGCAGTTCAGCGTCTGGGTCCCTGCCGTCATGGCGCTGGGTACAGCCGTTTATCTGCTGATTGCGCTGCTGAAGGCGGAGAAGGAAGCAGAGCCTGATGACGGCGCCAGCCGGCGTTTCCGTCTTCTTGCCGCGGCAGCGGCGCTGGCTGCCCTGCTCATGTTCGTTCTGCCTGTCTATACCGTGCATGTTCCCGCCGCCTTTACGGAGGATCCGGCGGACGCGGCAAAGCTGAACCGTTCCGTATCCCTCTTCACCGCCGCGGCGGGCAGCGGCAGCATGCTTTCCACTGAGCGTCAGGAGGCGGGCTATTCCCGGCTCTTTACCGGTGAGATGGCGGAGCTGGAATCCTTTTCCTCTGAAGCCAACAACATCCGCGGCATTTTCCAGATTCCCGAATCCTCCTCCACGGCATCCGTGAATATTTCCCTGATTGTCTGTGCGGCCCTGCTGGTGCTGACGATCGTTCTCGCGCTGATTCCCGGCGTGGATAAATGGTTCCTTGCCGCGTCGGCCGTCCTTGCAACCATAACCGGTATTGCCAGCGCCCTGAGCCTGATCAGCGTCAGCCAGGCGGATATGTACACCGGTGCTTCCCGCCAGCTGGTTTATCTCGGTCTCGGCGGCATCACCCCGGTTCCGCTGTTGATGATCGGCTTCAGCGCCGCCTCGGCTGTATTCGGCGTTCTCAGTATCCGGCGGGCGAACGCGCCGTATTTCGTGAACCCGATTCCCAAAAAACGTCAGCTTCAGGTCGTCAGCTGCTGTCTGGCGCTGGTGGCTGTTGTTTCCATCCTGATGCCTTCCGTGTCGATGTCCTTCTACAAGCCGGGCAAGACGCAGATTCAGAGCAGCGCAACCGTCACCGGTATGGATATTCTGAAGCTTCAGGCGCCGGAAAATGTCTCCTCCCCCAAGGATAAAAAGGGTGCCGCGATGTACAGCGACGAAGCCTCTGACGGGCAGCTCACCGCCTCCGCCGTATCCGGCGCCATGAACGGCCTGGTCCGGACGCTCGGGATCACCGGATGGTTCGCCCTGGGGCTGACCGCAGCCGGCTGCTGCCTGGTCATCCTGCGGAAAAACCGCAAGCTGGCCATCACTCTTTTCCTGCTGGCATTCGCGCTCCGGATCGTCGGCTGGCTGGCAGTGCTCACCGGCATGCCCAAGGCGGTCGGAACCGCTTCCTGCACGGTTTTCTTCTATGTATCGCTGCCCGCGCTGGTCTTTGCGGCCTTCTTCGCCAACTTCATGCATGAGGAGGAGCTCCCGAAGAAATACAAGCTGTTCCTGATGATGCTCCCCTTCCTTGTGGCCGTGCTGCTTTTCAGCTACCTCCCGCTTTACGGATGGAGCTACGCGTTCTTCAATTACAAGTTCGGCCAGCCTCTTTCCGACCAGGAATTTGTCGGCTTCAAGTGGTTCACGGAAATGTGGACCAATCCGGCCAACCGTGAGAACATAGTCCGCGTGCTGAAGAACACCTTCGGCATGAGCGGCCTGAACCTGCTGACCTCGTGGCTGCCGATGGTGTTCGCCATCTTCCTGAACGAGGTCGCCAATACCCGCTTCAAGAAGTTTGTTCAGATTTTCACCACACTGCCCAACTTCATCTCCTGGGCGCTGGTCTTCTCCTTCGCGATGTGCCTGTTCGCCATGGACACGGGCATCTGGTCCAAGTTCATGCTTGGCATCGGCGCGATCAAGGAGCCGGTTGTCTGGCTGAATTCTCCGGATCATATCTGGCTGAAGATGTGGGCCTGGAGCACCTGGAAGGGTCTGGGCTGGGGCGCCATCATGTATCTGGCTGCCATCTCCGGCATTGATCAGGAGCTGTATGAAGCGGCCCGGGTGGATGGAGCCAACCGCTGGCATCAGATGCGGTATATCACGCTTCCGGGTCTGCTGCCCACCTTCTTCGTCCTGCTGATGCTGTCGATTTCCAACATCCTGAACAACGGCATGGAGCAGTATCTGGTCTTCCAGAACCCCATGAACAAAGCCACCATCGAGGTGCTGGATCTGTACGTGTACAACATCACGATCGCCTCCCGCGGCACCACGCTGTACGCCTTTGCCACCGCGATCGGCATTCTGAAAACGCTGGTCAGCGTAACCCTGCTGTTCACTGCCAATTTCGCCTCCAAGAAACTTCGCGGCGAATCCATTGTGTAAGGGAGGGGTGATTGATATGAGTAAGCAGAAGAACACACAGAATCAGAGCACGCACGACAAGCACCATCATATGCAGCTGAGCACCGGGGACAAGATTTTCAACTTTGTCAACTACACGGTGTTCACCCTGATCACCATTGCCTGTCTCTTCCCCTTCTATTATCTGTTCATCAACACGATTTCCGACAACGAGCTGGTGCGCCTAGGCTACATTCAGCTGTACCCGCAGGGGATCCATCTTCAGAACTATGTGGAGGTCATGAAGATCAACGGTATCCTGGACGCGCTGCTGGTTTCCGTCACGCGTACGGTGCTGGGTACCGTCTGGACAGTCGGCGGCAGCGCCATGCTGGGTTATCTGGTCACCAAGCAGGAAATGTGGCTGCGCAAGGTCTGGTACCGGCTGATCGTGATCACGATGTACTTCTCCGCCGGCCTGATTCCCTGGTATATGAACCTGCGGATGCTGGGCTTCCTGGACAACTTCTGGGTCTATGTGATTCCCGGCCTGGTCTCCCCCTACAACGTGATCCTGGTCAAGACCTTCATCGAGGCGCTGCCCCCGTCCCTGGAGGAGAGCGCCACGCTGGACGGCGCAGGATACATGCGCTGCTTCGCCAACGTCATTATTCCGCTGATCACGCCGATCCTGGCCACCCTGTGCATCTTCTCCGCTGTCGGACAGTGGAACAGCTTCACGGATACGATGATGCTGATGCCCTCCGGCAAGTATTACACGCTTCAGTTCCTGCTCTACAAGTATCAGAACGAAGCCAGCTCCCTGGCGGCCCTCGTGCGGTCCACCCAGGACTCCTCTTCCCTGGCCAACCTGGCCACCAAGCAGACGGCCCTTTCCGTCCGGATGACGGTTGCCATGGTCGTTACCTTCCCGATCCTGCTGGTCTACCCCTTCTTCCAGCGCTATTTCGTCAAGGGCATCATGATCGGAGCTGTTAAGGGGTAAGAATTCGACGACCGCCTGCGGCGGAAATTTCGTCGAATTCTTACAGAGCCAACAAGGAGCGAGCTCCGCAGTGCGGAGTCGCGACTGTGTTGGCGACCGGATGAGAATTTTTTGCCCGCACCCTATCCCTTGTTTTCACGAGCCCTCACAGGCTCTGAAATAATAAAAAAGGAGGAACCTCTCTATGCGTAAACTGGTATCCCTGTTTCTCTGCCTGACGCTTCTGGCGACCATGGCAGTCTTCCCCGCCCTGGCGGAAGAAACCTACCGTGATCCCGTTACCCTGACCATGTTCTCCGGCCTGGCCAACTACGCCGGTGAACAGCAGGGCTGGTTCGCCAAGGAACTGAAGGACCGCTTCAATGTCACGCTGAAGATCGTCTCCACCAACGTGGACGGCAATGCCTGGACCGCGGGCGTGGCCGCCGGCGACCTGGGCGACATCATCTGCCTGGGCGATATGGGCGATCAGTTCATCGAAGCCCTGAACGCCGATCTGCTGCTGGACTGGAACGACGTGGATCTGACCCCCTATGAGAACATCATCGCCTATCTGGGCGACGCCATGGCCAAGACCTCCGCTTTCGCGGCGGAGCAGGGACATGACGGCATCTACGGCTTCAACTTTGCCGTGGCGCTGGAAGACGGCGCCTGGGCCGAGCTGACCGACCCCACCTATGCGCTGCAGATCCGCTTCGACGCCTGGGAAAAGGCCGGCAAGCCCGAGCTGAAAACCCTGGAAGACCTGCCCGCTTTCCTGAAGGCCCTGCAGGACGCCGTTCCGGAAAATGCCAACGGTGAAAAGGTGTATGCCTACGGCGGTTTCCCGGACTGGGAAGACTGCCACATGAAGTTCTCCTGGGACCTGCTGACCTATTACGGTTTCCAGGAATGGGACTATCTGGGCGTCAACTACGCAACCCGTCAGGTCGATGACCAGCTGGCTGAGGACAGCATGTACAAGCGTGCGCTGAAGGTTGTCAACCAGATGTACCGCGACGGCACCTTCGATCCGGAATCCGTTTCCCAGAACTTCGACACCTATTCCCAGAAGCTGTCCGCCGGCCGTTACCTGATGGCCATGTGGGGCTGGATCATCGGCAACTACAACAGTGCTGAAAAGGCCGCCAATAAGGACGGTTTCGTTACCTTCATGATCGAGGACTCCGCTCCTGCCATGCAGACCATCGCCAAGTCCGGTTCCAACCGGATGTGGTGCCTGGGCGCCAACACCGAGCATGCAGACCGCGCGCTGGAAGTGATTGACTGGCTGTGCTCCGAAGAGGGCATGATCATCCAGAACTACGGCCCCAAGGGTCTTTGCTGGGATTACAATGCTGAAGGCGTTCCGGAAATGACCGAGTTCGGCTGGAAGTGCCAGGAAGACCGCGCCAACACCGAGATGCCCGCTGAATACGGCGGCGGCACCTTCCAGGACGGCGAGAGCAAGATCAATCATGAAACCATCAAGCTGGAGCAGATGATCCCCGGCAAGACCTATTCCTTCAGCTACAAGGGATGGCCCTGCTACGCGGAGCACTATGCCACCGCTCTGAGCGAAGCCTGGAGCACGGAATACGCTAACGGCGCCACCTCCGGCGTGGACCTCTACCGTCAGAAGGGCCAGGTTTCCGTGATGAGCCCCTCCGCTGTTGCCTACAGCAAGGCTGCTCTGTCTGAGGAAGGTCAGCAGAAGCGCGCCCAGTTTGCCCCCATCATGAAGGAGTACAGCTGGAAGTGCGTTTACAGCGAAACCGATGAGGAATTCGACGCCAACTGGAAGTACATGGTTGACACCGCCAAGTCCTACGGCTATGACGATGTGACGGCTGAATACATGGCGGACATCGAGAAGTGCTTCGCCTACATGGATGCCAACGACTGATCAATGAATTCATTTCCCGGAGCGGCTGTATTCAGGCGGCCGTTCCGCTCAGGAGCCGCGTCTTCGGGCGCGGCTCCTGCTGCAGTAAGAATCCTATTACCCCTCCCTGTCGCCGGACAGGCCGGAAGGAACTGAAAGATTATGATTACCCTGAAAGATATTGCGGCGGAATGCCATGTTTCCGTCTCCACGGTTTCCCGGGCGCTCAATGAAACCGATCTGATCAGCCCGGAGGTGACTGAGACCATCCGCGCCGCCGCTGAACGCATGGGATACCGTCCCAATGCAATCGCCCGTTCCCTGAAGCTGAACCGTACAGGGATGATCGGCATTCTTCATGACGAGGCGATGGATCATCCCTTCTTCTCCGGTATGCTGGATGCCATCCGTCTCAGCGCGGAGAAACGGGGCTATGACATCATGCTGCTTTCCAGGAAGCAGCGGAACAGCACGGCCGATTCCTCGGACACCGCGCTTTCCCGGCGCGTGGACGGCATCATTGTCGTTTACGCCGATGTCCGGGAGGACGGACTGGATCGGCTGATGCGGAACCAGATCCCTGTCGTGTCCGTCGATGACTGCAGCCGTCCCTGCCCGATCGTGGCCAGCGATTATGAAAACGGCACCCGCCTGCTGACGCAGGAAGCGCTTCGCCGCTCGCACCGGCGCATCGCCTTCATTCACGGGGAAAGCGGTATCTCCACCGACCGCCGGATCGCCGGTTTCCGGGCCGCGATGGCCTCTGCCGGCCTGCAGGGAGAACTGATTCCATCCCATTTCTATGCGGGAGAGGACTGTGCAAGTCTGATTCTGAACCGTCTTCGGCAGGCGGACGCGCCTTCCTGCTTCCTGCTTCCGGACGATACCACTGCGCTGACGGTGCTGTCCATCCTTCAGAGAAGCGGCCTGAAGGTGCCGCAGGACGTGGCAGTCGCGGGCTTTGACGGCCAGCGCTGGGTCTGCGCCTTGGCGCCCAGGCTGAGCACGTACCGTCAGGACCTGCACGGTATCGGGGAAGCGGCGCTGGATACACTGCTCGCCACAAGAGCGAAAGGGGTTGTCCGCAGCCGCAGTGAGATTATCATCCCGGGTCAGCTGATCCCCGGGGAAACCCTCTGACAGAAGGCTTTGCCCAGCTGTTCCCGCCCGGCGTGAAAAGCTCCAAAAAAACCACGGAATGAACAATTTTCCTGTTCATCCCTCCGCCGTTCGGGTGTATAATAGGCGGCACAAAGTTAAACCGCTTTGCATCATGTTTTGAGGGAGGATACCATTATGAAGAAGCTGCTTGCCCTGGTTCTTGCCATGGTCATGACGCTGACGGTCTGCGCCGCTGTGGCGGAAGAGGAAACCGTTACGCTGAAAATTGCTCATATCGGCCCCACCACCGGCCCCGCCGCCCTGTACGGTCTGGCCACGCTGCACGGCGCCGAGCTCGCCGCGAAGGAAATCAACGAAGCCGGCGGCAAATACCGCATTGAGCTGATCGCTGAGGACGATGAGCACAATCCTGAAAAGGTCATCAATGCCTATAACAAGGTGCTGGACGACGGCGCCCAGATGATTCTGGGAACCACCACCTCCAAGCCCTGCGAAGCCGCCAGCGCCCAGGGCTATGTGGACCGCGTCTTCTTCCTGACGCCCTCCGCCTCCTCCACCGCTGTCATCGAGGATAAGGACAACGCCTTCCAGGTCTGCTTCACCGACCCGAACCAGGGCGCTGCTTCCGCTGAGTATATCGCTTCCCATAAGCTGGGGACCAAAATCGCGATCATCTACAACGACTCCGACGTGTATTCCACGGGCATCCGTGATTCCTTCGTAGCCAAGGCTGCCGAGCTCAGTCTGGAAATCGTCAGCGAGACATCCTTCAGCACGGACGACAACGCCGATTTCACCGTTCAGGTGGCTGACGCGCAGAACGCCGGCGCTGATCTGGTCTTCCTGCCGATGTACTATACCCCCGCCTCCAACATCCTGAACACTGCCGCCGCCAAGAACTACAAGCCTGTATTCTTCGGCGTGGACGGCATGGACGGCATCCTGGGCGTGGAAGGCTTCGACACCTCCCTGGCCGAGGGCGTCATGCTCCTGACCCCCTTCGTCGCCACCTCCGAGGACGAGAAGGTTGTCAGCTTCGTCACCAAGTACCGTGAGGCTTATAATGAGGATCCGATCCAGTTCGCCGCGGACGCGTATGACGGCATCTACATCCTGGTGGAAGCCGCTGAGAAGGCCGGCATTACTTCTGAAATGAAATTTGATGAAGTCTGCGATCCGATGATCGCCGCCATGCAGGAAATCTCCTATGAGGGACTGACCGGCGCCATGACCTGGGACGAATCCGGCGCTGTCACCAAGACGCCTATGGCCGCCACGATCATCAACGGCATCTACGTCTTCGAGGACTGATTTCCTTCCGGACTTTATCCGGCCTGTGATTCACAGGGACTGGCTTTGAGGAGCCAGTCCCGTGTTTTGGTTTATCCCGCCCCCATTTTCGCGTAAGGGAAGAGGACACGGTTATGATGATTTTTCTCGACAATCTGATCAACGGGCTGAGCCTGGGCAGTATCTACGCCATCATTGCCCTGGGCTACACCATGGTATACGGCATTGCCAAGATGCTGAACTTCGCCCACGGCGATATTATCATGGTCGGCGCCTATATTGCCTTCTGCGGGCTTCAGTACTGGAATCTGCCGCCGGTCGTCGCGATGCTGATGGCCATGGTCGTCTGCACCCTGCTTGGCATCACGATTGAAGGACTGGCTTACCGTCCGCTGCGCCAGGCCACCAGCCTGGCCGTGCTGATCACCGCCATCGGCATGAGCTATCTGCTGCAGAATCTGGCGCTGATGATCTGGGGTGCGAACCCCAAGTCCTTTCCGGGCACCTTCATCAACAGCTTCACCCTGCATCTGGGCCGGCTGACCATCTCCAGCGCCACACTGATCACGATTCTGGCCAATGTTGTCATCATGATCGCCCTGACGCTTTTCACCTCCCGCACCAAGATCGGCAAGGCCATGCGCTGCGTGTCTGAGGACCGCGGCGCCGCGCAGCTGATGGGCATCAACGTCAACCGGACCATTTCCATTACCTTCGCCATCGGCTCCGCCCTGGCCGCGGTTGCCGGCGTGCTGCTCTGCTCCAGCTATCCGATCCTGCAGCCCACCACCGGCTCCATGCCCGGTATCAAGGCTTTTACCGCGGCAGTGTTCGGCGGCATCGGCTCCATTCCGGGCGCCATGCTGGGCGGTATTCTGCTGGGTGTGATTGAAATCTTCGGCAAAGCCTATATTTCAACAGCCCTTGGCGATGCCATCGTCTTCGCGGTGCTGATCATCGTCCTGCTGGTAAAGCCCACCGGCCTGCTGGGCAAGCCGGTCCGGGAAAAGGTTTAAGGAGGTGCGGAAGATGACAAAAGCCAAAAAGAAGCATCTCATTTATAACCTGGTGATCTTTGCCCTGGTCATCGGCGCCTATGTTCTGCTGCAGAACATGATCGCCGCGAAAACCATCACGCGCTCTCTGAAGGGACAGCTGATTCCGATCTGCGCCTGGATTATCATGGCGGTTTCCCTGAACCTGGTCATCGGCTTCAGCGGAGAGCTGAGTCTGGGCCACGCCGGATTCATGAGTGTCGGCGCCTACACCGGCGCCGTCATCAGCGGATGGCTGCTGAACGCCTTCGCCATGGAAAACACCGGCCTGCGGCTGGCCATAGCGATTCTGGCCGCCGGACTGATTGCCGGCATCATCGGCCTGCTGATCGGCATTCCGGTGCTGCGGCTCCGGGGCGACTATCTGGCCATTGTCACGCTGGCCTTCGGTGAAATCATCCGGAACCTGGTCAATGTGCTTTATATCGGTACGGCCAACGGCAAACTCTATTTCTCCTTCCTGAGCAAGGACCTGCCCGCCGATGTGACGATCCTGGTGGACGGCGCCAAGGGCGCGGTCAAGATCAAGCCGATATCCACCTTCACCGCGGGTTTCATTCTTGTCATGATCACGCTGATTGTCGTGCTGAACCTGGTGAATTCCCGGACCGGCCGGGCCATTCAGGCCACCCGGGACAACCGGATCGCCGCCGAGTCCATGGGCATTTCCGTCACCCGGCATAAGATGATCGCCTTTGTCACCGGGGCGGTGCTTGCCGGCATGGCCGGGGCGCTCTACGGGCTGAACGCGTCCACGGTCATCCCCACGCAGTTCACCTTCAACCAGTCCATCAACGTGCTGGTCTTCGTCGTGCTGGGCGGACTGGGAAATGTGCTCGGCTCCATCATCTCCGCCACCTTCCTGACAATCCTTCCGGAGCTGCTCCGGGAATTTGCGGATTACCGGATGCTGGTATACGCGGTCGTCCTGATCCTGGTGATGATCTTTACCAACAATCCCGTTATCCGGTCCGTTTTCATGCGGATGTTCTCCCCCGTAAGGAGACTGTTCCGCGGACGTGAATCACAGCAGGGAGGTGAAGCGGCATGAGTCAGGTCAGACGGCATCGCTCAGATACCAAAATGGTACCCGTCCCCTCCCATTCCATCGTGCCGGAGCGGGATGTCAATGAGATTCCCGTACTGGAAACCCGTCATCTCGGCATCACCTTCGGCGGCCTGAAGGCGGTGGAGGATTTCAACCTCACCATCGGCAGGACGGAAATCGCCGGCCTGATCGGCCCCAACGGCGCCGGCAAGACCACGGTCTTCAATCTGCTGACCAAGGTTTATGAACCCACCACCGGAGCTGTCCTGATCAACGGACAGGATCTTCACGGCATGAATATCGTCCAGGCCTCTCACCTGGGCATCGCCCGTACCTTCCAGAATATCCGGCTGTTTGACAAAATGACCGTGGAGGACAATGTCCGCATCGGCCTTCACAATCAGATCCGGTACGATATGCTGACGGGTATTCTGCGCCTTCCCCGTTACTGGAAGCAGGAAAAGCGGCAGCACGAGCGGGCGCTGGAGCTGCTGGATCTTTTCCATATGCAGAATCTGGCGGATGAGGAGGCCGGCAGCCTGCCATACGGCGCCCAGCGGCGGCTGGAGATTATCCGCGCCCTGGCGACGGAGCCGAAGCTCCTGCTGCTGGATGAGCCTGCGGCCGGCATGAATCCCCGGGAAACCGAGGAACTGATGGAAACCATCGCCCGCATCCGGGATGAATTCCAGATCGCCATTCTGCTCATCGAGCATGACATGAGCCTGGTCATGGGCGTCTGCGAGGGCATCTGCGTCCTGAATTTCGGGCGGATCATCGCCAAGGGCACCGCGGACGAGATTCAGGCCAACCCTGCGGTCATTGAAGCCTATCTGGGCAAGCGGAAGGAGGGCTGAGCATGAGCGAGGAAAAACTGCCCCTGCTGAAGGTCAGGGACCTGCATGTTTATTACGGCGCCATTCACGCGATCAAGGGTATCACCCTGGAGGTCTGGAAGGGGGAAATCGTGACCCTGATCGGCGCCAACGGCGCCGGCAAATCCACCACGCTGAACACCATCGCCGGCCTGCTGAAGCCCCGCCAGGGCTCCGTCGCGCTGGACGGCATGCCGGTCGGCGGCTCCGGCGCGTCGAAAATGGTTTATCAGGGGCTGAGCCTCTGCCCGGAAGGACGCCGGATTTTCCAGCAGATGACCGTCCGGGAGAACCTCGAAATGGGCGCCTTCAGCCGGCCCAATGAGGAAATTGCCGGCTCGCTGGAGGAGATGTTTCAGCGCTTCCCCCGCCTGAAGGAGCGGGAAAAGCAGATCGCCGGCACCCTGTCCGGCGGCGAGCAGCAGATGCTGGCCATGGCCCGGGCGCTGATGAGCAGGCCCAAGCTGCTGATGCTGGATGAACCGTCCATGGGCCTCGCGCCGATCCTGGTGGATCAGATCTTTGAGATCATCCAGGAGCTGCACCGCTCCGGCGCCACCATCCTGCTGGTGGAACAGAACGCCCAGATGGCGCTCTCCGTCGCGGACCGGGCCTACGTCATGGAAACCGGCGTGATCTCCATGTCCGGGCCTGCCGCCGAGCTGCTGCAGAATGACGATGTCCGGAAGGCCTACCTGGGGAACTGATTGCCCGTCCGGCTGCTAAAAACATAACGAAAACATTGTGCAAGCCTTTCCCGGCTTGCATTTTTCTTTTTCTGTGATAGGATAACTCCTGTTTAGAGGCGCGGCTGACAGAAGCACGCATCGGAGCCCGGCCGGGGCGCTGAGGATGCGCGAAGGGGAAGCCGCCGAAATGGGCGTCTGCGGTCCGGGGCGTTCATTGGGCAGGCGGAGAACATCCGCCTGACTGTCACAGCCTTCCGCTGTGGAGCGCTATTCACTGAAACCGGTTTTTGTGTCCCCGGGCGGGGAAAAGCGGGCAGCGATGGCGTCGTTGCTTTTTTCTTTTTATTCCGGAACTTTCGCCGGAAAACAACCCTGCAAGGAGGATACCATTATGAAGAAACTGATTGCTCTGCTCTGTGTCCTGTTTCTGGCGCTCAGCGCCGCTGCTGCTTCCGCGGAAGCCATTCCCGGCCTGGAGGACGGGGTGCTGACCGTCGCCATGGAATGCGCCTACGCGCCCTACAACTGGGCGCAGCCCAATGACGCCAACGGCGCCGTACCGATTAAGGATAAGGACGGCCTGTACGCCAACGGCTATGATGTCATGATGGCCAAAGCCATCTGCGAAGCCAACGGCTGGCAGCTGGAGGTTGTGCAGCTGGACTGGGACAGCCTGATCCCCGCCATTATCAGCGGCACCGTGGACGCGGTCATCGCGGGCCAGAGCATGACGCCGGAGCGGATGGAAGTCGTTGATTTCGCCGGTCCCTATCTGTATGCCACCATGGTCTGCCTGACGAAGGAAGACAATCCCAACGCGGGAGCGAAGGGCATCAGCGAGCTTCAGGGCACCGCCACCAGCCAGAGCGGCACCATCTGGTACGACACCTGCCTGCCGCAGGTCAAAGGCGCCGTGATCGTTCCCCCGGCGGAATCCGCGCCTGCGATGCTGATGGCCGTGGAAACCGGCACCGTGGACTTTGTCTGTACCGACATGCCCACTGCCCAGGGTGCGCTGATCGCCTATCCGGACCTGAAGCTGCTGGACTTTGCCGGCTCCGGGGATGACTTCGAGGTCTCCGATGCGGACGTCAACATCGGCATCTCCATTCAGAAGGGCAACACCGCCCTGCTGGATGCCCTGAACGCATACCTGGCGGATAAAACCGCGGACGATTTCAACGCGCTGATGGCGGAAGCCATTAAGGTGCAGCCCCTGAGCGAGGAATAACCGGCGCGCGTCTTCTCCCCGGAGCGTTTCTGCCCTCCGGGGAGTTCCTGTATTTCTGCACAGATATGGAGTAAGCCATGCTTCAACAACTGCTTTCTGACATCGGGTCCATCTGGGCCAGATACGGTACGGTCTATCTGACCGGCATCGGAAACACGCTGCTGCTGTCGGTGGTGGCCACGTTCATCGGCTGCGTCATCGGATTCATCTGCGGCATACTGCAGACCATTCCCTGCGCGCCGGCGGACCCCTGGCCCAAGCGTTTTCTGCTGAAGCTGATCCGGATTGTCATCCGGGTCTATGTTGAGGTGTTCCGCGGAACGCCCATGATCCTGCAGGCCGTGTTCATCTATTACGGCATGCCCTATTTCTTCGGCATCAGCTTCAGGGATATCTGGACCGTCAGCATTCTGGTGGTATCCATCAACACCGGCGCCTATATGGCGGAATCGGTGCGCGGCGGGATCATGAGCATCGATCCCGGCCAGTTTGAGGGTGCGAAGGCCATCGGCATGAATCATTTCCAGACCATGACCAGCATCATTCTGCCCCAGACCCTGCGCAACATCATGCCCCAGATCGGCAACAACTACATCATCAACGTGAAGGACACCTCGGTCATGTTCATCATCGGCTTCCAGGATTTCTTCGCGGTGCACAAGATGGTCAGCGGAGCCATCTTCAAGTACTTTCCCTCCGCGTTCCTGGAAATGGGCGGCTATCTGTTCCTGACCCTGGCGGCCAGCTTCCTGCTTCGCAGGCTGGAAAAGAAGCTGCAGGGCACCAGCAACTATGAGCTGGTCAATACGGACCAGCTGGTCATGACGGCGGGCAACTACAGCTTTGCCGGCTCCGCCCCTTATGAGGAAAAGAGCAGGGATTATCCGGGAGGCCGCCATGAGTGAAACCATTCTCGAAATCAGGCATCTTTCCAAAACCTTCGGCACGCACGCTGTCCTGAAGGATGTGGATTTCACCGTCAGCCGGGGAGATGTCACCAGTATTATCGGAGCCAGCGGCAGCGGCAAAAGCACCCTGCTCAGGTGCATCAACCTGCTCGAAACCCTGACCACCGGTGAAATCCTCTTCCACGGGGAAAGCGTCACCGGCGGAAAGGTCAACCAGAATGCCTACCGGGCCCGGGTCGGTATGGTTTTTCAGAGCTTCAACCTCTTTAACAATCTGACCGTGCTGGAAAACTGTGTCATCGGCCAGATCAAGGTCAACAAGGCGCCGAAAAAGGAGGCCAGGGACAGGGCCCTGTTCTATCTGAACAAGGTCGGCATGCTGCCCTATATCAACGCCCGCCCGGCGCAGATATCCGGCGGCCAGAAGCAGCGGGTCGCCATTGCCCGGGCCCTCGCCATGGAGCCGGAGGTGCTGCTGTTTGATGAGCCCACCTCCGCCCTGGATCCCGAAATGGTCGGCGAGGTGCTGGACGTCATGAAGAGCCTGGCCGCGGAGCGTATGACCATGCTTGTTGTCACCCACGAAATGGCTTTCGCCCATGATGTCAGCAGCCAGGTGGTCTACATGGCGGACGGCCTTATCGTGGAGCAGGGGCCGCCTACCCAGGTTCTGGAAGCACCGGAGGATCCCCGAACCCGGGAGTTCCTGAAGCGGTTTCTGGGATAACTTTTCCATGCAAAACGCCGGATTTGTATCCGGCGTTTTTTATGCCCGTGTCTCCTCCTATGTGAAAAACCTATAGGCCCTGATCGGAATTACCTATTTGACTTGTAGGTCAATGGCAGTTATACTGCGAATCAGCACATGAAGGAGGAAGAGAACATGTCAGATAGTAAAAATCCCGCCAACTGGAGCTTTGAAACCCGACAGCTGCATATCGGCCAGGAGCAGGCCGATCCGGCCACCGATGCCCGGGCCGTGCCGATCTACGCAACCACCTCCTATGTTTTCCATAACAGCGGGCATGCCGCCGACCGCTTCGGCCTGCGGGACGCAGGCAACATTTACGGGCGGCTGACCAACCCGACTCAGGGCGTGTTTGAGGCGCGCATCGCCTCCCTGGAGGGCGGAACCGCTGCGCTGGCCGTTGCTTCCGGCGCGGCAGCGATCACCTATACGGTCCAGGCGCTGGCCAGAGCGGGAGAGCATATCGTGGCCTCCAAAACCATTTACGGCGGCACCTTCAACCTGCTGGCCCATACATTGCCCCTGAACAGCGGCATCACGACAACCTTCGTCGATCCCGACGCTCCCGGCAGCTTCGAAGCAGCCATTCAGGAAAACACCAAAGCGATCTATATCGAAACGCTGGGCAACCCCAATTCCAACATCATCGATATTGAAGCGGTGGCCGCAGTCGCCCATGCCCACGGCATCCCGCTGGTAGTGGACAGTACCTTCGCCACGCCCTACCTGATCCGGCCTATCGAGTACGGAGCGGATATCGTGGTTCATTCCGCCACTAAGTTCATCGGCGGCCACGGCACTGCCATCGGCGGCATAATCGTCGAGGGCGGAAAATTCGACTGGAAGGCCGGCGGAAAATATCCCTGGATCGCCGATCCCAATCCAAGCTATCACGGCATCTCCTTCTATGACGCGGTCGGTCCTGCTGCTTTCGCGACCTATATCCGTGCCATCCTGCTGCGGGATACCGGCGCCACGCTGTCCCCCTTCCACGCCTTCCTTTTCCTGCAGGGGCTGGAAACCCTGTCCCTGCGCGTGGAGCGCCATGTCAGCAACGCCCTGAAAATTGTCGGTTATCTCAGCAGGCATCCCCAGGTGGAGGCTGTGCATCATCCGGCGCTGGAAAGCGAGCCCAGCCATAAGCTGTACAAAAAGTATTTCCCGGACGGCGCCGGCAGCATCTTTACCTTTGAAATCAAAGGCGGCAGCGGCACCGCCATGAAGTTTATCGATAACCTGGCCATCTTCTCCCTGCTGGCCAACGTGGCCGATGTGAAGTCCCTGGTGATTCATCCCTTCACCACCACGCACTCCCAGCTGACAGAGGAGGAACTGCTGGATCAGGGAATCAAACCCAACACGATCCGCCTGTCCATCGGCACGGAAAACGTGAATGATCTGATTGCGGCCCTGGACGCGGCTTTTGAGGCCGTGAAGTAAATCCTTTTTCCCGTAGCATGCAGCAGCCCGGAGCCTGCCTGATCTGCGGCTCCGGGCTGAGTCTGTTTCAGTATGCTTATACGGGAATTGTTTCCGTCGCGCCGTCAGTCACCGGCGATCAGCGTGAAGCCCGCGAACTGCAGGTGTCCCCGTCCCCTGTAGGTAAAGTACAGCGACTGAACGCCGTCCGGGACCGCGATCTCCGCCTCGGTGTCATGCCATACGTTCGCGTAGCCGATCGGGATGCTGCCGATCGCTTCGCCGTCCCAGGCTGTTTTCACCTGCAGCTCGCCGGAGGCATAGCCCATGGTCCGCACGGCGATCCGCTTTACCCCCCTGCAGTCGAAGTACCGGAAGCCCGCCGTGGCGTTTTCCCGCATATTGGCGATGTAGCTGATTCCCTTTCCGCCTTCCTCCACCTCCTGGGTAATCTTCGGAAAACGGTCGTCCATCCAGCCGGACCATGGCACATAGGTCACCTCTGTGTCCGTGAACAGATGGCAGGCGATATGGGCGGGATAGTAACCCTCGCCCTTCAGCGGCCGCACGCTGCCGCAGGAGGTCATTTCCGCCTGCCGGACCGTGCCGTCCTCATTGAAGGCGATCTTCTCGAAGCAGCCCTGGCGGGAATAGTTTGTGCCGTTGGTATGCCGGTGGTAGAAGATGTACCAGTCGTCCCCGATCTTTTCCATGCTGCCGTGGTTGTTGGCGGTATAATACATGGGCTTATCCGCCGGCTTATAGGAATCGATGCCCATATCGCAGCTGCTGATGATGACGCCCTTGTACACAAAACCGCCGGTGGGCTCCCGGCTGACGGCATAAGCCAGCTCGTGGAACTTAATGGAGGAATAGATAAAGTAGTACAGGTCTCCCCGCTTCCGGATGGACGGCGCCTCAAAGAATTCATGGCCCTCAAAGCCGGTGCCTTCGCTGTACATCACGCCGGGTGCAACAAACCGCGGCGCCTCCGCCACCGTCAGCATATCCTTTTCCAGCACTGTCACCATGGCGCCGTGGCGGCTCTTGTCCCCGTAGCCGCAGAATCCGGTATAGAGATAGGTTTTCTCTCCCTCCGTCAGCACGCCGGGGTCAAACTGGGGCTCGTCCCCTTCCTTCTCTCCCAGCCTTGTGCCGTCCGGATAATGCACATAGCCGTAAAACTCATACGGTCCGGCCGGCGTGTCCGCTGCGGCCACGGAAACCACGCCCCAGCTGCTCAGCACATAGTACAGATAATATCTGCCGTCCGGTCCGACCGTCACGTCCGGCGCGTAGAGGTTGCCCTGCATGTCCGTATTGTGGGGATCCTGGTCCTTCCTGTAGATCACGCCTTCATAGCGCCAGTCTCCCAGGCTGTCCTTCGGGGCGGACCAGCACACATAATCCCCGGGGCAGTAAACCGTGCCGCCGAAAAAGTCATGGGAGCCGTAGACATATACCCGGTCCCCGAAGCAGTAGGGCTCGCCGTCCGGCACATATTCCCAGTTGGGCAGATAAGGGTTCATCACCTGTTTTTCGCTCATATGGACACCTCCCGGTATCTTTTTTTCTTCTGTGCTGATGATAGCCGTATTTCCGCCGCCTGTCAACGGAGCCTTCAGCAAAAATGTGTGCCGTAAAAAAGCGCCGTCGCACGAAGCGGGGCAGGAATCAATCCTGCCCCGCCTCATTGCGCAGCGCCTTACCGGATCTGCCCGCGGATAGCCGCGAAGGACTCCTCCGACAGATCATGCTCAATCTTGCAGGCATCCTCCCGGGCAATGGCCTCCGGCACGCCGATCTGCATCAGGTACTTCGTCAGCGCCTGGTGCCGGTCATAAATCTTCCGGGCGATCGCATAGCCCTTGTCCGTCAGGGAAATCAGATTATCCGTGCTCATATGGATATAGCCGTTTTCCCGCAGCTTCTTCATGGCGACGCTGACGGAAGGCTTGGAAACGTCCAGCCCGATGGCAATGTCGATGGAGCGGGCATAGCCCTTTGTCTCCAGCAGCATCAGAATCTGCTCCAGATAATCCTCCGCCGATTCATATATATTCATTCCGTTCTCCTCTCTCCCGCAAAGGGCAGCCATGCATGCGCCCGTTATCCGGGCACGCTGTTTATAACAGGATTCTGGTTATTGCGTTCTAACTTTTGTTAAATCTATCAGATTTCGCTCTTTTCGTCAACCTCTCACCCCATCGTGAACAAAAAAGAACCACGTATGCCAACCCGGGACAAAAAACAGCAAGATTTTTTCTTTTCCGCGTTTCACCTTTCTGCTACAATAGGAAAAGCAGACAACGGAGCAGTATAATATACAGTACGGTGCAGCCTGCATACAGGCAGCCTCTGCACCATAACAGGGAGGGCTTGCAATGATTCAGTTCGGAACCGGCGGATGGCGCGCTGTCATCGGTGAGGGCTTCACCAGGGATAACATTGAGCGGGTAGCTGCCGCCCTTGCCCGGCGCATGGTCCGGGAGGGATGCGCGGACAGGGGCATCTGTGTTGGCTATGACCGCCGCTTTCTGAGCCGGGAGGCCTGCATCTGGTTTTCGCAGGTGCTGGCCGGCGAGGGTGTGCGGGTGCTGTTTGTCAATCTGAACTGTCCGACACCCCAGATCATGTTTGCCGTCAAGCATCTGGAGCTGCCCTACGGCGCGATGGTTACCGCCAGCCATAACCCGGCTGTCTACAATGGCATCAAACTGTTTACCCTCGGCGGAAGGGACGCAACGGAGGATTTTACCCGGCCGATACAGGATGAGGCCAACGCTCTGGATCCCGCCGGCATCCGCCGCAGCACCTTTGAAGCGGCGCTTTCTGAAGGCAAAATCGTCTTTACGGATCCCAGGGATGTGTATCTGGATTCCATCCTTGCCCAGATCAGAACCGACGCCATCCGGGCCCGGCATCCCCGCGTTGTGCTGGATCCCATGTTCGGCGTCAGCCTTTCAGGCCTTCAGACCATTCTCTATACCTGCCGCTGTGATGTGGACGTGATCAATGACCGGCATGACGCCTTCTTCGGCCGCCATCTGCCGGCGCCGACGCCCGCCACCCTGGTGGATCTGCAGCAGGCCGTACTGGAGCATCACGCCGTGGTGGGCATCGCCACGGACGGAGACGCGGACCGTCTCGGCATTGTGGATGAGAACGGGCGCTACGTATCGGCGAATGAGGTCCTCGTTCTGCTGTATTATTACCTGCTGGCCTTCCGCGGCTGGAAAGGCGCTGCTGTCCGCAACATCGCGACAACGCATCTGCTGGACCGGGTGGCAGAAGCCTACGGGCAGCAGTGCATTGAGGTCCCCGTAGGCTTCAAGCATATCTCCGCGGGTATGGAAGCTCATGACGCCATCATCGGCGGGGAATCCTCCGGCGGTCTGACCGTCCGGGGCCATATCTACGGAAAGGACGGCCTCTATGCCGCTTCCCTGCTGCTGGAGATGCTCTGCGTCACCGGCAAGCCCATGAGCGAGCTGATTCAGGACCTTTACAGCCGTTTCGGCGAGACGCACATGGCAGAGTATGACTGGGCTCTGACACCGGAAAGCAAGAGCCTGATCAATGAGAAAATCATGGTCCGGAAGGAGCTGCCGGAGCTGCCGCTGCCGGTGGAAAAGGTCAGCTTCATGGACGGCTGCAAGCTTTATCTCCGCGGCGGCTGGGTCATCATCCGCTTTTCCGGAACGGAACCCCGGGTCCGGATCTTCGCGGAAGCAGAAACCCGGGAAGGCGCGGAGGATCTGGTCAAAGCCGCAGCCGCGCATGCCGGCCTGCCCTTCCCGCCCGTAATCTGATCACTGATAACCGGATACGAAATTTACAGGAGGAACCGGGCATGAAACCAACGGATGTCACTCAGGTGCTGAAGGACACGGATTATGTGCGTGTAAGCGGATCGGAGGAAGAGAGGCGTGCCGCCGGATACCTGAAAGACCGCTGCGAAGCATTGGGGGCCAGGGCCTGGATTGAGCCCTTCCCGGTGGATGCAGCGGAGATTCATACTGCCTCCCTGACCGCGGACGGCCGGACCATTCCCTGCAGGGGCTACAAGCTGTGCGGAAGCGGTACCGTGCGGGCGCCGCTTGTCTATCTTCCCAATACGGATCCCGCTTCCCTGATCCGCGCCCGGGACAGCATCGTGCTGCTGGATACCGGCATCTCCTACTGGGTTTACCATGATCTGCTGGATAACGGCGTGAAAGGTATCATTACCTATGACGGGGACGTGCATTATCCTGATGACGACATCGATCAGAAAATGCTGCGGCCCTATGTTTCCTGCGGGGAAAAGGTGCTCTGCGCGAACATCAACGCGAAGGAAGCTTTCCGCCTGATGGCCGCCGGCGCCCGGGAAGCGGAAATCAGCATTCAGCAGACGGAAAGCAAGGCTGACTCCTGCAATGTTGTTGCGGAGATCCCCGGACAGACAGATGAATGGATCATCCTTTCAGCTCATTATGACTCCACGCCGCTCTCCCATGGCGCTTATGACAATATGACCGGCTGCATCGGCCTGCTCGGCATCATGGAAACCCTGATCGGAACCGCTCCGCATCGCTACGGCCTGCGTTTCCTCTTCTGCGGCAGCGAGGAAGTGGGGCTGCTGGGCTCCAAGGCCTATACCGCAGGCCATGAAGAGGATCTGAAAAAGATTGTGCTGAATATCAACCTGGATATGCTGGGAACCTTCATGGGCAAATTTATTGCCTGCGTCAGCGCGGAGGAAAAGCTGCGGCATTTTATCGAATATTTCTGCGCCATCCGCGGCTGGGGCATTGAGAGCCGTCAGGACGTTTATTCCAGCGATTCCACCCCCTTCGCCGATCACGGCGTACCGGCCCTTTCCTTTGCCCGGATCGCTCCCCGGAGCCAGGCAACCATCCACAACCGGTATGACACGGCGGAGGTTCTGTCTCCGGAGCAGATGTGCAGGGATATTGATTTCCTCGCCGATTTCACGCGGACGCTGGCGGATGCCTTCCGCTGCCCCGTCGGCAGGGACATTCCTGAAAAGGTTAAAACCCGGCTGGATGAGTATCTCCTCCGGAAACGGAAGGAATCCTGATTTTCACGCAGATAAAAACGCGGGAGAGCGACAGCTTTCCCGCGTTTTGTATAATATGTATAGGATGATTTCTGCTTGTCTGTTTATTTGCTGAAGATCAGCGTAGCAATCTCACCCTTGTTCAATACCTTGGTCAGGTCATCAGCAGTCAGGGTGACGGTGACTTTACCTTCCTTCACGGTGCCTTTCTTCAGCATCCACTCTTTAACTTCCTCGCCTTCGAAGATACCGAACAAAACATAGACGTCCGTGCCTTCCTCATAGGGAGTCTCCAGTTCCAGTCCGAAGGTAAAAGCAGTCACGCCTTCAGCGTCGCCGCTGATTTTCAGGGCAACCATTTCCTTCAGGTTGTCAGCCAGGCTCTCAGCAGCCAGGAATTCAGCGGGGATCGCACTCAGCACATCCTTGGGCAGCACGCTGCTCAGATCGCCCGCTTTCACAGCCTCGGCGAACTTGGTCTGCAGGGCTGCTACAGCTTCTCCGGCTTTAACGATCTCGACAGTAATCTGGGCATCTTCGTTGCCTTCAGTCGTGATGACCCCAGCAGCCGCGATATCTTCAGCAGTCTTTGAGCCCACAGCTTCAGCGGACACGGCAGCAGTCATCATCAGCAGCGCAATCGTCAGCAGAACAGAAATCAGTTTCTTCATTCAGGTTTCCTCCTTCAGAGTTTTGTCTGCGGTTACACCGCAGAACAGAAATTTCGGCGCATTTTAATACCGTTTTCCTCTTTCGTCAAGGCTCCTGCGGAATTTTGCAGTCCGCAGTCCCCATGACTGCTTCCGCCGGAGCGGAAATCCCTGCGCATCCGTTTCCGGAGCGGTTCATGCACTGCGGAAGCAATCCTCCGCGGCCTTTTTCCGTATACAAATGAATTGTAAAATGTATCCGCTTATGTTGCCGTCGGTCCGGCCGCCGCTTTCCCCGTTCCCTGCTGTTTGTCCGCTGTTCTGCGGATCGTTTGCCGCCTTCCTTGTGAAAAAAGGAAAACAGCGTTATAATAGGAGTCTCAGATCCAGGTTGTATATTGATTCCAGGCAGAGGAAGTGATTTTGGTGTTCCAGTGGCTGCACCAGCTGGGTGAGGAGGCACAGGTGGCCTCCGCCATCATTTCCATTGCCCTGATGCTGGCCGGCGGCTTTCTGATGACACGGGTCACCAAAAGGCTCCGTCTGCCCAATGTGACTGCCTATATCGTCAGCGGCATTCTCATGGGGCCCTTCTGCTTTCATCTGATTCCCGCGCAGATGATTCAGGGTACAGCCTTCCTGCCGGATATCGCCCTGGCTTTTATTGCATTCAGCACAGGAGAGTTTTTCCGTGTATCAACCCTGCGGAAAAACGGCGGCAAGGTTGTGGTGATCACGCTGCTGGAAGCCGTCGCCGCGGCCATTCTGGTCTTCCTCGTCTGTTTTTTTGTGCTGCGGCTGAACTTTGCCTTCTCCGTCGTGCTCGGCGCGCTGGCAACGGCCACGGCCCCCGCTTCCACAATCATGACCATCCGTCAGACCGGTGCCCGCGGCGACTTTGTGGAAACCCTGCTGCAGGTTGTTGCCCTGGATGATGTGGTGGGTCTGGTGCTCTACAGCATGGCCGTTTCCCTGGCCTCCGCGTCGCTCACTGCCGGCGGTTTCCGCCTGAGCGGCATCCTGCTCCCCATCGGAAAAAACCTGCTGCTGCTTGCCGCGGGGTGCGGTTTCGGCCTGCTGCTGAAGCTTTTCAATGCCAGCCGCCACAGCACGGACAACCGGCTGATCATTGCCATTGCCGTCCTGTTCAGCTACTGCGGCCTGTGCGCCGCCCTGGATATTTCGCCTTTGCTGGGTTGCATGGCGATGGGTACCGTCTATATCAACACCACGGAGGATGAGCGTCTCTTCCGCCAGCTGAATTACTTCAGCCCGCCGATTCTGCTGCTGTTCTTTGTCCGGTCCGGGCTTTCCTTTGATCTGGGCTCCCTGTTCAGCAGCAGTCAGTCCATCGGCTCGGTTCCCCTGCTGGCAGTCGGTGTCATCTATTTTGTTGTCCGCATACTCGGAAAATACAGCGGTGCTTTCCTTGGCTGCAGGCTGGCCGGCAAGCCCGCAAAAGTCTGCCGGTATCTGGGGCTTGCCCTGATCCCCCAGGCCGGAGTCGCCATCGGCCTGGCCGCCCTGGGCGCCCGGGAGATCGGCGGCGAGATGGGCCACGCGCTTGAAACCATCATTCTCTCCTCCAGTGTGCTGTATGAGCTGATCGGTCCCGGAGCCGCCAAGCTGTCCCTGTATCTGTCCGGTTCCTATTCCAACAGCCTGGAGCAGCTGGCGCCGATTGAGGAAGCCACGGAAACCGGCAGGCCGAAGACGGAAGCGGAAAAGCTGATTGAAAGGATTCAGAAAATCCAGAGCGAGATTCCGCCTCACACGGAAAACGAGAATGAGCGTGCCTTCACGGAAGCCGCTGAGGAATTTTACAGGGAGCAGTTCGTTCAGCGCCGGAGAGGGCCCATCAAAAGAATGCCCTGAGCCCGGATTCCGGCGGTGCCTGAATGCTTGTCTGAATGGAGGGATAATTCATGATTCTTATCAACGATCCGATTGCCCGGCTGCTGGGCTCCTGGTCCACAGTACTGGGGCCGGGATCCATCCTGCTGCGGATTCTGCTGTCCCTGATCCTGGCCGCCGTCATCGGCTGGGAGCGTTCCAGCAAGCGGCATTCCGCGGGGCTGCGCACCTTCATGCTCGTCTCGCTGCTGGGAACGACCGTGGCTATTCTGGACGGCTATATTTTTTCCGTTTCCGGCCAGGGAATCTTCCTGCTGTCCTGCGCCGCGATCATCGGATCCGCCACCATTTCCATTCATTCCGTTTTTTATTCCTCCAGAAATCAGATCAAGGGTCTGACAACGGCGGTAGGCCTGTGGGTCTGTGTCGTCATCGGCATAGCGCTGGGCTTCGGCTGCTATACCCTGGCGCTGGTTTCCTTCGCGGCGCTGATGTGCGCGCTGTTCTGGTTTCCCTCCCTGGAGGTTGTTCTCAAAAACCGTTCCAATCATTTTGAAATTCATCTGGAGCTGACCAACAGCATCAGCCTGCAGGATTTTGTGACCGTGATCCGCGAGCTGGGCATGACCATCGATGAAATTGAGCAGAACCCGGCCTATGTCGGCAGCGGCCTTTCCGTTTATTCCATTGCCATCTCCGTCAGCAATGAAATGCTGAAGAAGTATAAAACGCACGCGGAAATCATCGATGCCCTCAAGACCCTGGATTATATCCGCCATATCGAAGAAATGAGAGGATAACCGTCATGAAGCATCCTCTCCCTGCCCGGCTTCTGTCCGTCCTTCTTCTGCTGCTGTTTCCGCTCCTGTGCGCGGCTGAGGAAACGCCTGTTCCTTCTCCCACGCCTCTCCCCCCTGCGGAAACCGGCATGCTGGGTCCCGGCACCCTCGAGGCGTCGCCGCTGCTGGACTCCGCTCTATCCCTGCTGGAGGAAGGCAACTTTTTCCTGTCCCGTTACAATGAAATCACCGGCTCCTCCGTGCAGGCCGTTTTTCCGCTGGGCGTGCCCTACCTCTGGGGAGGCGCCTACGGCCAGAGCATGTTCTCCCGCGCGCCGCTCTGGTATCCCACCCGGGTCTGCTATTCCTCATCTGAATTCTTCCTGAAGGATCATGTCTATCTGGGAGGCTTTGACTGCATCGGCTATATCCGCTGGATCTGGCTTGATAATCATCTGGGGCAGGTACCCTCCCTGAACACGCTGCTGGATGATCCTGACCGCCAGCAGAAGCAGAGCCTGTATTCCTCCTCCGAATGGCTGAACCGTCCCGCGCCGGACTGGGCAGCGCTCGGGAAAACGCTTTCTCCCGGTGCTCTCTTTGTCAACCGGAAGGAGGGCGGCGGACGGCATATCATGATGTACATCGGTACGCCCCGCATGTGGGGCTTCACGGAGAGCAGTGTGCTGGGGCCCTGGCTGGATGACCTGCTGATGATCCATTGCGGGCTGAATCCCGTTTACGGCGAACGGATGCAGCGGTATATCGACGCGCATCCTGAGAAATACAGTGTCTGCCATACCACCGACGGCGGCGTCGCCGTTTCCCTGCTGGGTCCCGCGAAGGAGGACGCGCCCTTCCATTCCCGCGTCCAGCTGACGGATTACGCTTTCTTCAATCTGGACGGCACCGTCATGACGGTTTATTCCGCCGATCAGGTCATCAAGTCCGCCTGGTATCCCGCCATCCGGTTTGACTGAATGCAAGCGCATATGAAAAGATCCCCGGATCCGTGTACCGGATCCGGGGAACTGCTGTTTCCGGAGGTTTGAGCGCTTACCGCTTCACGCGGGCGCTGCCGTTCTTCATGATGGATTCCACTTCCTCCAGGCTGGCCATGCTGGTGTCGCCGGGGGTGGTCATGGCCAGAGCGCCGTGCGCTGCGCCGTAGTTGACGGCGAGCTCCGGATCACCGGTGGTCATCAGGCCGTAGATCAGGCCGCTGGCGAAGGAGTCGCCGCCGCCGACGCGGTCCAGAATTTCCAGTCCGTCATAGGCCTTGGACATATGCACCTCGCCGTCCGCCCAGCAGATCGCCTTCCAGTCGTTGACGGTGGCGGTCTTCACGGTGCGCAGCGTGGTGGCGATCGCCTTGAAGTTCGGATACTGCTTCGCGGCTTCCGCGATCATCTTGTAGTAGCCGTCCAGGTTCAGCTCCTTCAGGTTGGCGTCGTTGCCTTCCACGTTCAGGCCCAGGCAGGCAGTGAAGTCTTCCTCGTTGCCGATCATGACGTCCACATACTTCGCGACTTCCTTGTTGACCTCGCGCGCCTTTTCCAGGCCGCCGATGGCGCTCCACATGGAGGGACGGTAGTTCAGGTCGTAGGAAATCAGGGTGCCGTACTTCTTGGCGACCTTGCAGGCCTCAATGACGGTCTCGCAGCTCTGCTCGGACAGCGCGGCGTAGATGCCGCCGGTATGCAGCCAGCGCACGCCCAGCTTGCCGAAGATATACTCGAAATCGAAATCAGCGGGCGTAGCCTTGGAAATAGCGGTATTCGCACGGTCGGAGCAGCCGACGGCGCCGCGGATGCCGAAGCCGCGCTCAGTGAAGTTCAGACCGTTGCGGCAGATGCGGCCGATGCCGTCCGTCTTCTTCCAGCAGATCAGGCTGGTGTCCACGCCGCCCTGCTCGATCAGATCCTTCAGCAGCCGGCCCACCTCGTTGTCCGCGAAGGCGGTCAGCACGCCCGTATGCATGCCGAAGCACTTATGCAGGCCGCGTACCACGTTGTATTCGCCGCCGCCCTCCCAGGCCTTGAATTCCCGCGCAGTCCGGATACGGCCCTCGCCGGGATCCAGCCGCAGCATAATTTCTCCCAGGGATACTGCATCGTACCGGCACTCGCCGGCGGGTTTCAGATTCATGTTCAGCATACTTCGATAGCGCTCCATTCTTTATTCTATGTGCGCAGCCGGGCTCCTGCTCCGGTTCCGGATGCACACACGTTATAATATTTCTCCGTTTCCGGTCTCTTTTCCTGTTTTCATGCCTTCCAAATCTGTCAAAACATTCACCTTCGAAAAAGTTCCGTCTGCATATTGATATCCTCCTGCGGCAATCCTGTGAGCAATCTTACGGATTCCGCGTTTCCAAAGGAGTGCACTGCCGATATTCCGATCGAAAAAAGAAGGAATTCCGTCAATCAGCTGATTGCTATTATCGACAATCCCCGCTATACTTTTTATAGTTTTCAATGAGGCTGCGGAGGTCTGTGATAATTCATTTTCGGCAGATTCCGCAGCGCCCTCCCGGTGCGGATGCTGGCAGAGGCATTGGGCAGAAGGGTATACAGGCAGGCGGAAGCAATCGTCGTGCCGGCCGGATGAGGTCTGCAGGTACTATATGTCTGGAGATATTTACGTTTCAGCTTCCACCTTTGAGCTGCACAGCCTGTCTTACCTGGAAGCAATGGCCTGCGGCCTGCCGCTGGTATGCCGGGAGGACGCCAGTCTCAGAGGCGTACTGGAGGACGGTGAGAACGGATTGATATACCGGAATGAACAGGAATTCGTCGACGCGGTTTCCCGGATTCTCAGGTCAGGCCAGCTTCGTGAACAGATGTGCGCCGCAGCGCTGCTCCGGGCTGAAGAAACCGGCGCCCTGCGTTTTGCGGAGCGTACGCTCACGTTATATCAGTCCGTCTGTACGCAATGGGCGTCCGGATATTCCCGGGCAGGAAGGAAAGGAAAAAAACAATATGAGCAATGATCAGAAAAAAGCAGCTTTCCGGACGCACCGGAATTACATCATCGGCCTGAGTAAATGGCGCAGCCGCCTTGCGCTGATTGCCGTACTTGTCACGGTTCTCTGCTCCCTGTACGGGATTGTCGGAAGTATAGTGCTTTACACTGAAAACGGACTGACCGTGCCGGAGCTTTTCAGATGGTTTACGACCAATACGAATTGTCTGACAGCTTGCGCTGCCTGCATGATCATTCCCTTTGCGGTGGAGGGAATCCGCAAGAAGCATTTTACCTATCCGAAATGGGTAGCCTCGCTGCACTACAGCGGCGTGGTATGCGCAGCGCTGACGATGGTGTTTTCCATAGCGTTTATGAGCTGGGTGGATCCCTACCAGGCGTTCGGCGGATATAACACCTACCTGCATATCATTTGTCCGATTCTGGTGCTCGCTGCCTTTTTCCTGGTGGAGTCCGGCCGCCGTTATTCACTGCGCGATGCGCTTGCGGCCTGTATCCCGGCGGTGATTTATATGGTTGTCTATTTCATTGAAGTCGTCGTGATCGGAAAAGAGAACGGCGGCTGGGAAGATATGTACCGTGTCATGGAATTCATGCCCTTCTGGCTGGCATGGCTGGCGGCCGTTTCGCTCACCGTCTGTATCTCTCTGCTTGTCCGCCGGCTGTATAACAGGCTGGCAGCGTTCCGTCAGGAAAGAATGAACCTGCATCTCTGGCCGTTGGATGTGGATCCGCTGGAAATCAATATCGAAATGTTCGGCCTGGGACGGTACATGGGAAAACACGCGGACAGGGAATTTGTTGAGCTTCCCCTGAGCCTGATCAGCCTGATCGCGGTCCGCTACGGTCTGAAGACAGAAGATCTGATCAGGCCCTACACCAGAGGCTTTCTGGACTCTGTAAAAGACAGGGAGGAGCAGCAGGCTGAATGACGCGCTTCTCTGTCTCTTACAGCGTATAATCCCTCGGTTCAGCCAGCCCGGCTATATACACAGCGATATTCCGAGCGTTCTCCTCGCTGCGGAATGCGCGCTGGGCCTCGCGGATTTCCTTCAGCCGGGCAGCGTCGTCGCTGAGCAGGCTGCGGATCAGTTGCGGCACATCCTTCGGAGAATTGCAGATAACCCCCAGACGGTGCCCGGTCATCAGGCCGGGATTTCCTTTTTCCTGTTCGGGCAGAGGCCCGGTCATGATAACCGGGATATTCACCGTCACCGCTTCAAATAAGGTATTCGGGCTGCCGCGCGCTATGAGCACGTCGTTATGAAGCATTGCCTGCTCAACGTCCGTCACAAACCCGGATACGCTGACGCGTCCGCCGTATCGGCGGCACAGGCTTTTCTCAAGATGATTGTACAGTCTTTTGTTATGTCCGCAGAGAACAGTCACTTCCGCGTCTGTTTCCGAGAGTATCGCCTCGGCATAGGTTCCCAGGCCGCCGCTGCCCTCGCCGCCGCTCATAAGCAGGCAGCGGAGAGGCCGTGACGGGTCATAATCCTTTTCATACGCTTTCCGGGCGGCGGCGCTGAAACGCTCACGGACAGGGAATCCCATGATTTTCAGTCTCTCCGGAGGCATTCCCTGCCGTATGCTGGATTCATACGCCTCCTGCGTAGGACAGATCGTCATGTACGCGTCCGGGTTGCACCAGGTGCTGTGGATATCAACGAGATCCGCCTGCAGCACAACGACCGGCAGATCCAGGCCGTACCGCTTCAGCATCTGCGTAATCACGCTGTTGAAAAGCGAATGCACAGTAAGGATCAGGTCCGGATGGAAGGAACGGAGGCATTTCCGGAACCGGCGGTTGCACAGATGCACGGCCGCAGTAAGCCGCGGAGGGTGCGCCATCGTGAACCTCCATGCCTTGTTGTAGACAGCCGGAGTCCGGCGCAGCATATTATTATACTGCTTGGATCCATTCACTCCCGCCCTGCCAAGCAGCTCAAAGCCATCAATGGTCTGCACTTCAATATCGGGCATCGTGGAGAACTGCTCGGTCAGGGAATCTGATATTGACTTGTGTCCGGCCCCTGTATGCGCCGAGGAGATGAGCAAAATCCTTTTCATTCTTATCACCCTGCTGTTCTGCTGTTTCCTGCCGTCCTGCACCAATAATGTATCATAATTTCAGGCGGATGAAAAGTGATCGCGGTTTCTGTTTTTCCCAGCCCTGCCGCGGACGCCGGTCATTGCGCAGATCTTTTTTTGATCCTGTCTCAGGCCATGATGACCGGAACCATCACCGCAAAAACCAGCAGGAACGCGGCAAGGTTCTCCGGCGTTATTCTGTCAATGTAGAGGGGGATACCGGATATGAAATGAGGCAGGTGCATGATGTCGCGGATGACATATGCCACCGGTCGGTGCAGGCAAAGAATGATCAGCGAATGCTGCCCGCACCAGATCAGTCCCTTCGAAATCACCGGGACTTTCTCAAGAAGCGCTGAAAAGCGAATGATAAAATACGATCCGAACACGGCGAATATCGTACACACGGGTAATTTTCCCTTCGCCGCCTGTGACGGCCCTTGTGAAAGCCTCTGCGTCCATCTTCGCGGAGATCTGATCAAAGCAGAGATCACTTCTTTTTTTGATCGTTAAATCAGCTGTCTCCCCGCTTCTACGGATATGCGGAATCTGTAAAACCGCCTGCAGGTCCGTATCCCGGAAATATGAATATGCAGACCGCCCGCTTTTACGGCCGCCGAAACGTGTATCCCTGTTTTTTTCATGTTTCAGTTCCCTGAACCGCATTGACTTTCTGCCGGGTCTCCTTATAATCAAACGTAACATGTTACATATTAAATGGTAATAAGTAACAAATATGAACCAACAAGGAGGATCCCCCATGAAGAAACTGTTGAGTCTGATTCTGGCAGTCGCGATGCTGCTGAGCGTCTCCGCCGCGTTCGCCGATGGCTACAAAGTCGCCATCATGACCGGCACCACCTCCCAGGGTGAGGAAGAGTACTATGCCGCCACCTCTCTGCTGGAGCAGTATCCCGACATCGTGATCCATGATACCTATCCGGACAACTTCTCTTCCGAAGTTGAAACCACAATCTCCAAGCTGATCGCTTTCGCTTCCGATCCCGAAGTGAAGTCCATCATCTTCGTACAGGCTGTTCAGGGCGCTACCGCCGCCTACACCCAGATCCTTCAGGATATGGGCCGTGATGACATCCTGCTGATCGCCGGCGTTCCCGCCGAAGACCCCGCCGACATCTCCGCGGCCGCTGACATCGTGCTGGCCAACGACGAAATCGGCTGCGGCTATCAGGTTGCTGACCTGGCCAGCCAGTGGGGCTGCGAAGTGCTGGTGCACTATTCCTTCGCCCGTCACCTTTCCTATGAGACCATCGTCGCCAAGCGCGATGCCATGAAGGCCACTGCTGAAGGCTACGGCATCGAGTTCGTCGAGCGCGACTGCCCCGATCCCACCGGTGACGCCGGCATGTCCGGTGCCCAGGCCGCCGTTCTGGAAGACATTCCGAAGGTCATGCAGGAATATGAAGGCAAAAAGGTTTGCTTCTACTGCACCAACTGCGGTCTGCAGGTTGCTCTGCAGCAGGCCATCATCAACGAGCCCAATGCCTACTATGCGCTGCCCTGCTGCCCGAGCCCCTATCACGGATTCCAGGAAGCCTTCGGCCTGACCGCCACCTACGGCGATATCGAAGGCGCCATCAAGAACCTGGCCACCTATCTGAACGAGCATAACGCTGTGGATCGTTTCTCCACCTGGGCTCTGCCGATCAACATGTCCATGATCAACGGCGGCTTCCAGTATGCGTGCGCTTATGCTGAAGGCAAGACCAACGGCAAGGTGGATGTTGAATATCTGCAGAAGTGCTACAGCGAAGCGGCCGGCAGCGACATCGAGTTCACCAAGTATGTTGACGCCTCCGGCGCTGCCTATGACAACTATCTGCTGATCGCTCTGGATCCCATCAACTTCGCCGATTATCTCAAATGATCGGATCGGACTGATCGGAAAGCTACCTTGTAGAAATGAGGCCGTCCGGGCGGACATCCGGGCGGCCCTTTCCTGTTTGAAGGGGGACTTGTCTTGGCTTCAGAATATATTCTTGAAATGAACGGGATTACCAAGGAATACGGCAGCAACGCCGTCCTGAAGGACGTCACGCTCCGTATCCGTCCCGGCGAAATTCATGCGCTTCTGGGAGAAAACGGCGCAGGCAAATCCACACTCATGAATGTTCTCTTTGGCATGCCCGTCATTCACTCCACCGGCGGTTTCCGGGGCGAAGTGCTGCTGGAGGGTGCGCCGGTAAAGATCATGTCTCCCATGGATGCCATGGCGAAGGGCATCGGCATGGTACACCAGGAGTTCATGCTGATTCCCGGTTTCTCCATCACGGATAATATCAAACTGAACCGGGAGATCTCCCGTCCCTGGCCCATCAGCAGAATTCTGGGAAAGGATCTGGAGTTTCTGAACCGTCCGGCCATGGCCGGAGACGCCCGCAATGCGCTGGACGCGGTCGGTATGAACATCGATGAGTATGCCCTGGTCAATGGTCTGCCCGTCGGCCATATGCAGTTCATCGAGATCGCCCGTGAAATCGACAAAACCGGGATGAAGCTTCTTGTCTTCGACGAGCCGACGGCGGTGCTGACCGAAAGCGAGGCAGCCCAGCTGCTTGGTGTCATGAAGGAGATTGCCGCCAAGGGCATTGCCATCATCTTCATCACACACCGGCTGGATGAGGTGATGGAAGCCGCTGATACCGTCACCATCCTCCGGGACGGCCGCCTGGTCCAGACGCTGTCCAAGGCCGAAACCTCGGCTGAACAACTGGCCGCCCTGATGATCGGCCGCGGAGAGGACAGTATCATTCATGTCGAACAGCGCGGAGAGGAGATCTCCGGCAATGTGGCTATGAGCATCCGGAACCTCTGGGTGGATATGCCCGGCGAGGTATGCCGGGGTATCAACCTGGACGTGCGCAAGGGGGAGATCCTCGGCATCGGCGGACTGGCCGGCCAGGGAAAGATCGGCATTCCCAACGGCATCATGGGGCTGTATGAAGCCGTCGGCTCCGTAAGCCTGTTCGGGCAGGATCTGCCGCTGAACAGCACCACTGCCGCCCTGAAGGCGGGTCTGGCCTTCGTGTCCGAGGACCGCCGCGGCGTCGGGCTGCTGCTGGATCAGTCCATTGAGGACAATATTGTTTTCTCCGCCATGCAGGTGCACGGAGAATATCTGAGCGGGCCGCTGCGCCTGAAAAACGTCCGTAAAATCCGGGAGCAGGCCAGGGAAATGATTGAGCAGCTGGACATCCGCTGCACCTCCTCTCTGCAGGCTGTCGGCACCCTATCCGGCGGCAACCAGCAGAAGGTATGCGTGGCCCGAGCCCTGATGCTGAAGCCGAAATTCCTTTTCGTCTCTGAGCCGACCCGGGGTATCGACATCGGCGCCAAGCAGCTGGTTCTGCAGACGCTGGTCAGACTGGGCCGTGAGCAGGGAATGACCATTGTCATGGTTTCCTCCGAGCTGCAGGAGCTGCGTTCCATTTGCGACCGGATCGCCATTATTGCCGAAGGAAAGGTCGCGGCTATCCTGAAGCCGCAGGATTCCGACACAGCCTTTGGTCTTGCGATGTCCGGCGCAAAAATGAAAGGAGGCGAGGCGGTGTGAGCCAGGTGCTGAAAAAAGACGCAAAGCCCAAAGGCCGCGGGAGAAAAATTCTCTCCGTCATCCTTTTTGTGCTGTCCGGCATTCTGCTGGTCGCTGCCGTCTGCGGTTATTATCTGCAGGGCACAGAACAGACCCGGGCCAGCCTCAGCGCCATGCGTACCCAGGCGGTCCTGCACACAGCCTCAGACGGGCTTCTGGACGCCATCGCGAGCCAGGCGCGCTCCGAAAAGCTGAAGGAGCTGCGTGCCCGCAAGGATTTCCGTACTCTGGGGCTGGATGAGGTCAACAATACCTGCGACAGCGCCGCTGCCGAAGCGCGGGCTGCCGCGGAAGCACTTTACAGCAACCCCCGCGTCGCGGATTCCGCCGGGCTTGAAACTGCTGTTGTCGGGCTTGAGAACGCGCTCTCGGAATACGGAACCCTCCGGAACGCGGAGCGTGAGGCCTATTCCGGAATCTACGTTTCCCTGGTGGAAAACGTGCCGGACTGGACGGATCTTGCCGATGCCGCCGGAGAGGATGACAGCGCGCTGTTCGCCTCCCTCTCCGCCTGGTCGGAGGAGCTCAGCAGTGAAGCGTATGCTCACCTGCAGCCCGGTATTGTCCGCCTGGCCCGGGATATGGCGGATAAGGAACGCGCCAGGGAGGATGAGGAGCTGCTGACCCAGCTGACGTCCGCCATGACCGGCGCGGTCAGCGACTGGTCCGAATATGCCGGGGTGGAAGACGAAGCGCTGTGGGCCGGGCTCTCTGAGCAGGTTGACGGTCTGGCTGAGAACGAAAGGTTCCGGGACAGGCTGCTGCAGGCGGCAAAGGAAAGGATATCCGCCGCCGAGTCAGGGGAAACCGTTGCGGAAGCCGTTGCGGATGAAGGTGCCGCCACCGTTTACGACACGGTGACGGATTACAGCTATTTCACTGCCACGGAAGCCCTGAACACCGCTTCCGCCGCTTCCGAGGCCGCGTTTGAAGGGCTCTGGAGCGAGCTGACGGAGATCATCCCGGATCTGAGTGAGCTGGATAACAAGATGCGGAACTCCATCCGCACCACGCTGGAGAATACTGTCTGGGCAGGCAGCAACGATTTCACTGCCCGCTATAACGCCTATGCCGCCCGTCAGGGAGGCACAGCGCTCAGCGGTTCCACGGCTTTAGCCATGCAGCTGGCTGCTTCCGCCCAGAATATTCTGATCGCCGGCATCGCCCTGCTGCTGCTGGCGGCGCTGCTGATGTTCTGGACCCGGCTTACCGGCAGCTTCGGCGTGCCGCGGACCATCATCACGCTGTTCTTCATCTATCTCTGCCTGGCCGCGGTGTTCTACCATATTTCCGTTCCGATGATGCTCAGCAATGTGCTGATCCGGATGGGCATGTACGGCATTCTGGTGCTGGCCATGATGCCGGGCATCCAGTGCGGTATCGGCCTGAACATGGGCATGACCATCGGCTGCATCGCCGGTCTGCTGGGCATTGTGCTTTCCCTGCAGTTTGATATGGCGGGCTGGGGCGGACTGCTCTTCGCCTGCGCTTCCGGCGCCGTGGTCGCCCTGCCGCTGGGCTGGGCGTACTCCAAGCTGCTGAACCGGATGAAGGGCAGCGAAATGACGATCTCCACCTATGTGGGCTTCTCCTTCGTCGCCCTGATGTGCATCGGCTGGATGATGCTCCCCTTCAACAATCCGAAAATTATCTGGCTGCTGTCCGGCCACGGCCTGCGTGTCACCCACAGCCTGCTCGGCAGCTACGCTCACCTGCTGGATAATTTCCTGAGCTTTGATATCCTTGGGGTGGAAGTGCCGACAGGCCTGCTGCTCTTCCTGCTGCTGGGCTGCCTGCTGATGTGGCTCTTCTCCCGCTCCAGAACCGGTATTGCCATGACAGCCGTCGGCTCCAATCCCCGCTTTGCGGAAGCCAGCGGCATCAGCGTCAACCGGATGCGGACCATCGGCACCGTGCTTTCCACAGTGATCGCCGCCGTAGGTATCGTCATCTACTCCCAGGCCTTCGGCTACGCGCAGCTGTATACCGCGCCGCGGCAGCTGGGCTTCATCGCCTCCTCCGCCATCCTGATCGGCGGTGCCACGGTCCGCAAAGCCAAGGTCAGCCACGTGCTGTTCGGTGTCTTCCTTTTTGAAGGCGTTCTGGTGCTCGGCCAGCAGATTGCCAACTCGGCGGTGGCCGGAGGCGGTCTGAGCGAAGTCATGCGCATCATGATTTCCAACGGCATCATCCTTTACGCCCTGACTCAGACAGGAGGTGGCAGCCGTGACTAATCAGAACAAGGTGCTCAACCACATCAAAACCTACGCGGTGACCTATCTGTTCATCGCCCTGAGCGTATTCTTCATCATCGTCTCCGGGCTGGATATGAACTATGTTGCCAGCCAGCTGCTGCTGCGCCTGAACCGCAACGCGTTCATCGTTCTGGCGCTGATCATCCCGATCGTCGCCGGCATGGGAATCAACTTCGCCATCACCATCGGCGCCATGGCTGCCCAGATCGGCCTGCTGCTGACCATCTCCTGGGGCGTCACCGGCATTACCGGCATTCTGCTGGCTGCCGGCATCACCCTGCCCCTGGCCACCCTGTTCGGCTTCCTGATCGGCAAGCTTCTGAACCGCATGAAGGGTCAGGAAACGATCGGCTCCCTGATCCTGGGCTATTTTGCCAACGGCGCTTATCAGCTGCTTTTCCTCTTCATTTTCGGCAACTTCATCCCGCTGAGTGATAAGGTGACCATCGTCGGCGCCACCGGTGTCCAGAACACGCTGAATCTGACAGGCTCCGTCGGCCTGTATAAAGCGCTGGACGGCGTTCTGCAGGTTTCCTTCTCCCTGGTGGTGTATATCCTTGCCGGTGCAGCCGTTCTGCTCGCACTGCTGCAGTTTTTCCGGAAAAATCTTACCGGGAAAAAGTTTGCCGCAATCCTGATCCTGGCGGCTGTGCTTGTCGGCCTGCTGCAGATCCCGGCCATCGCGGACGTTTTCAGCGGAGCCGGCGGACGGCAGCTGATCCGCGTTCCCGTGGTCACCTGGCTGCTGATCGGCTGCCTGTGCGTCTTTAACCTGCTGATCATGCGCACCCGCCTCGGGCAGAAATTCAGGGCCGTCGGCCAGAGCCAGACCGTGGCCAACGCGGCCGGCATCAATGTGGACCGCACCCGCGTCATCGCGATCATGCTCTCCACCGTGCTGGCCGGCTGGGGCCAGATCGTCTTCATGCAGTCTGACGGAATCGGAACCTTCCAGACCTATGCGGCGCATGAGCAGGTCGGCCTGTATGCCGGCGCGGCCATTCTGGTCGGCGGCGCTTCCATCGACCGGGCCACCAACCTGCAGGCGCTGATCGGAACCTTCCTCTTCCATTCCCTGTTCATCACGGCACAGAGCGCCGCCTCCAACCTCTTCGGCGACAGCGCTGTCGGTGAGTATTTCCGGGCCTTCCTGTCCTACGGCGTCATTGCCATCGCCCTGGTCATCTATGCCTGGCGGGGAGCGAAGAAACGGAAGAGCAGCGTGGATCTGACGCAGGCCACGAAGGAATGAACCATGAAAGGGAGTATCGGATCATGAAACGCTTTTCCGCTTCGCTGATCAGGCTGTTCATCCTGCTGATGCTCCTGCTCTGCATTTTGACACCGGTCTGTGCCGAAAACGGGTTACCGGAGGTGCAGCTGGATCTGGCGGGCACCACCGGGCACATCCTCATCGATAAGCTCTGGGAAATCCGCTATGCGCCTGATACCTGGAACGGTATCGTCCTGCGCGTCCGCGGCCAGTATTATGCGGAGGAAACGGAGGAAGGCATCCGCCGTTCCCTGATCGTCACAGATTGCCTGGATCACTGTTCAGAGATCGCTTTCCAGCTGGTCCCTGCCGACGGCCCGGAGCTTTCCTGGCCGGAAATCAACCGGGAGGTTGAGATTATCGCACAGGTGGCCGTGTATGAAACCGCCTACGGCAACCGGTCCCGTCTGGCCGTCTGCGATGTCGTTCCGTTGGATTCCGGCACGTAAATCATTGCGCTGAAAACCCCTCGCCCGCCCGGGCGAGGGGTTTTCATTCATCCGGGATTGCCCGTTATCCGACAATCCGCCATTTCTTGTCTTCACGGTTCAGCAGCTCGCAGCCGTCTTCGGTCACCATAACCAGATCCTCCACCCGCACGCCGAATTTCCCGGGCAGATAAATGCCGGGCTCGATGGAGAAGATCATGCCGGGCTCCGCAGTCCGGGTGTTGGCGCTGCTGACGTCCCCTTTTTCATGGTCCGTCTGGCCGATAAAGTGTCCCAGCCGGTGATTGAAGTACTCTCCGTATCCGGCGGCTGTGATATAATCCCGGGCTGCCGCGTCGATATCGCAGAACCGCACGCCGGGGCGGATGATGCTTTCAGCGCGCTCATTGGCCTCCCGCACCAGGTCGTGAATCCTTGCCTGTTCCGGGTCCGCCCGTTTGCAGAAGAAAGTCCGCGTCATATCGCTGCAGTAGCGGTTCTTTTTGCACCCCATATCAATCAGCACGCATTCCCCGGCCTTCAGCACGGTATCGTCCGGTTCGTGATGCGGGTCAGCCGCGTTTGCGCCAAAGGATACGATTGACGAGAAGCTGTTCCCGTCGCAGCCTCTTTTTCTGAATTCAGCGTCAATAAAGGCTGCCACCTGCCGCTCCGTCATTCCTTCCTTCACGTACTCAGAAGCCAGCCGGTTCACCTCATCGTTGATCCGGGAAGCCTCCCGCATCCTGGCCTGCTCCTCCTCATCCTTCACCGCGCGGCAGTCATCCACACAGTCGGACGCCAGCTTCACCCGCAGACCCGGGCACCGCTCCGTCAGCGGGATCAGGAATCCGGCCTTCCACTCCTTGTCGATTCCCAGCGGTTTTCCGGCATCCACATGCTCCGCCATCAGTCCGATGGAATCGTCCGTATCGCTGAACCATACCTCTTCAAACCCGGTATCCGCCACATTGAACAGCCGGTTCAGGAAGAAGACGTGATGCCCGTCCGTCCGGATCAGGAAGGCGAACATCCGTTCCATGGGCTCCACATCCACCCCGGTCAGGTACCAGATGCTTTTGGAGTCTGACACAATCATCTGCTCCAGTCCCTGGGCCTTCATGCGTTCCGACACCCGGTCAATCCGGTTTTTCATGGGCCTTCCTCCTTCGCTTACGTGTCCAGCAGGTGTGCGCAGTTCGGATCAAATGAGATGAAGGCCTGGTCTCCCACATTGTAGATCTTCTTGTTCACCGGGCAGTTGTCGGTGATCTTCACCAGGGTATCCCCCACCCGGACATGGTAGTTCTGGTAGCTGCCCATGAAGCAGCTGAGCTCGACCCTGCAGGGCAGCATACCTTCATCGCCGATCTGAATGGCCTCAGGCCGCAGAACGATTTCGCCGTCTGCTCCCGCTGCGTGGTGGTCCTCCGTCTTCACGCAGACCTTGCCTGCCGGCAGCTCGATCTCAGTCAGTCCGTTGCTGCTCTCACCGACCTTGCCCTTCAGGAAATTGCATTCACCGATGAAGTCGGCAACGAATTCACTGTTCGGCCTGTAATAGATTTCCATGGGCGTACCCATCTGGGCAATCACGCCGCCCTTCATCAGGATAACCTGGTCGGAAATTGCCATGGCCTCGCTCTGGTCATGGGTCACATAGATGGCTGTGATTCCCAGAGCCTGCTGAATTCTCCGGATCTCCGTCCGCATCTGAACACGCAGCTTCGCGTCCAGGTTGCTCAGCGGTTCGTCAAACAGCAGCACACCCGGCTCCACAACCAGCGCCCGCGCCAGGGCCACACGCTGCTGCTGTCCGCCGGACAGCTGGTTGGTCATCCGCTGCTCCATGCCGCTGAGCTCCACCAGCTTCAGGATGTTGGTCACCCGCTCCTGAATCTCTTCCTTCGGCACCTTCCGCAGCTTCAGGCCGTAGGCCACGTTGTCAAACACATTGTAGTGGGGGAACAGCGCATAGCTCTGGAACACCATGGCGGTATCCCGTTTGTTGGGTGTCAGCGCGTTGATCGGTTCCCCGCCCAGATAAATTTCTCCCTCGTCCGGCGATTCAAAGCCGGCAATCATCCGCAGGGTCGTGGTTTTGCCGCAGCCGGACGGGCCCAGCAGCGTCACGAAGCTGCCCGGAACGATGTCCAGGCTCACGTCATGCACCGCATAAAAATCCTTTCCGGTCTTGGGATCCTGGTATATTTTGCTGATATGATCCAGCCGGACGCCCTTCGGCTCTTTTTTATTCGCTGCCATCTTATTACACCTCACTCTTCATCTTCTTACTGGTACCGAAATACTTCAGAACCGTATTCATAATCAGAATCGCCGCGTAGGTAATCATGATCAGGATGGTGGCGTAGGCGCAGGCCACGCCGAATTCACCCTTCTCCGCGTACTCATTGATACGGCAGGTAATCAGCAGGAACCTCGGCGTGACCAGCAGAATGACGGCGCTGATAGCCGTAATGGACCGGACGAACGTGGTCACCAGTCCCGAGAAGAAAGAGTCCTTGATCAGCGGCAGCGTAACCGTCATGAATACCTTGCCGCTCCCCGCGCCCATATCATACGCAGATTCCTCTATGGATTTGTCAATCTGCCGCAGGGCTGAGATACCGCTTCTGGTTCCCACCGGCAGCGAACGCACAACAAAGACGATCACGAGAATCAGGCCTGTGCCGTATATACCCTGCAGGAAGCCCGTCCTGAATACGCCGCCTGCGAAGCCGCGGATAAATCCGACGCCCAGCACCGTGCCGGGAACGGCCATCGCAAGCATGGAAACGAATTCGATGAAGCCCTTCATCTTGAACTTTCTCTTGACGACCAGGTAGGAAATGATCATGGAAAGCAGGGCCGTCACGGGAGCGGAAATCGCGGAAAGGATGAAGGAATCCTTGAAGGCCTTCCAGCCGCCCTCGCGGAACATCTGCTCAAACCACTTGAAGGAGAGGGAGTAGTCCCGGCCCCAGAGCTTGAACAGCGCACCGAATGGAACCGCGATATACATCAGAATAACGAACACAGAAACCGTAACGCACAGAACGGACAGCGGATACCGGACACTCTTGTCCTCGATCAGCATTCTTCCGCGGGAGGCTTTGCCCGTCAGCGTCGCGGCTGTTTTCTTCTCCAGAATATACTTCTGGATCAGGAAGAGAATCAGCGTCAGCGCCAGCAGCACCACTGCCATGGCGGATGCGCCGTTGATATCATAGGTTCCGCCGGTAATACGCAGATAGATGGTCGTGGCCAGCGTATCATAGCTGCCGCCGATGATCATCGGGTTCGCGAAGTCAGCAACCGACTCAATGAAGGTTACCAGGAACGCGTTTCCCAGGCCGGGAAGGAGCAGCGGCAGCGTGACCGTCGTGAAAACCTTCCAGCGGGAAGCGCCCATATCCCTGGAGGCTTCCTCCATGGAGGGGTCAATGTTCTTCAGCAGTCCCTTCAGCATCAGATAGACCACCGGGAAGAAGGTCAGCGTCTGCACGATCACAATGCCCCACAGGCCGTATATATCCGAGTCATAAATACCCAGCAGCTTGCGGGTGATCAGTCCGCTTCTTCCGAAGAGCAGCATCATCGACAGGGAAAGCACAAAGGGAGGTGAAACAACCGGCAGCAGGGAAACAACGTCGAACAGCTTCTTGGTCATTTTGCTCCGGATATGAACATATACGTCAACATAGGCAAACAGCAGACCGATCAGCAGGGAGCCGAAACCGGTCAGCGCGCCGAGGATCAGCGTGTTGGTCAGTGCCCTGTTAAAGGTATAGTCCTTAAAGATCCGCGGGAAAGCGTCCACCGTCCAGTTGTCCTGATGCAGCTGGATGCAGAGATCGCTCAGTTCGATGCCTTCCATGTTCTTGATAACACGGCCGTTCGCACGGAAGGTCTGCGGTGTCTGCTGAACCGTGGTCAGCTGATCCAGCGCGATGAAAACAGCCTTGTCCCGGTTGTTGACGGTCTTCAGATAAACTGTTTTTCCGGCGCTGATATCGTTCAGGGTGGCGCGGCCCGCGAACAGTCCTGTGGAGCTGTACAAGGGAACCGTTTTCTCCCCGACGCCCTCCGAGGGAGAAATCAGTTTCACATATGCGGGTGAGCGGTTATCCGTCAGCGGGTCTCCCTTTTCTGTCACATATACGATTTCTTCCCCGTTCACCAGCGGCTCCACGGAGTACAGCTGCGTCTGACGGACCAGCACGCTGTCCATCAGCAGCATAACCAGCGGATACAGAATGAACAGCGCCAGAAATACAGTCAGCGCGATGATCGTGATAATCAGCACAGGATCGCCGAACAGTTTTTTACGGTCCAGACTTGCGCTCTGACTTCGGGCCATTGTCTCTCATCCCCTTTTGTCATCAATTTTGCCTGTCCTCTTGGAAAAGGGGACGGGGCAAAAGCCTCGTCCCCTCAGAAAGGTTCCGGAAATTATTCAGTCTTGAAACGGTCGTCCGCTTCAGCGCCGGCTTCCTTCAGCGCGTTGAAGTAGTCTTCAACATACTTGGAGGTGTTCTCCTTCGCGTCCGCGAAATCGTATTCGATCGTCTTGGAAGGATCCAGTTCGGGGAACGCAGCCAGTGCGGCAGGCATTTCCGCGTTGTCGATCACCAGGAACTGATAGCTTCCGGCGTCATCCGCCAGCTCCACGCAATCGGGAGACAGCGCGAATTCAACCCACAGCTTGGCGGCATTCGGATGAGCGGCGCCTTCGAAGATGGCGGTGGAGCCGACTTCATAAGCGGTGCCGTCTTCAGGAATGATCAGGCCGATGTTGTCGTAGCCCTGCAGGATCTGGTAAACGCCGTCATGCAGGAAGCCGATACCGATCGTGCATTCGCCGGGGCCGACCTTCTTGGAGGGGCCGGAGCCGCTCTTGGTATACTGGGCGACATTCTTGTCCAGCTCAACCAGATACTTCATGGCTTCGTCATGGCCTTTGATCTGCACCAGCGTGTTGATAACCAGCTTCGCGGTGCCGGCGGTGTTCGGGTTGGACAGCCAGATCAGGCCCTTGTATTCGGGCTTAAGCAGATCGTCCCAGGTCTTGGGAGCTTCCAGCTTCATCCGCTCCAGCTCTTCCTTGTTGACCATAAATCCCAGGATGCCCTGATAGATGCCGTACCAGTAGCCGTCCGGATCCCTGTAATAGGGCTTCAGCAGATGCGCGGCATTCTTCGCTTCATAAGCTTCCAGCAGGCCGTCCTTGGCCGCTTCATTGTAAGGATCGTTGGTGCCGCCGAACCAGACGTCAGCGGAAGGATTGCCCTTCTCTTCAGCGATCTTGGTCTGCACTTCACCGGTGCTCAGACGCTGATAGCTGGTCTCGATTCCGTAGAGCTCCTGGAACTTCTGGGTAGCAGCGATCAGATAGGGTTCCTCGCAGGAACCGTAAACCACCAGTTCACCTTCCGCCTGCGCAGCGGCCACCAGATCGGCGTCCGGTGCTTCAGCCAGAGCGGCGCAGCAGCTCAGCAGCATAGCCAGCGCCAGCAGTAACGCAAATACCTTTTTCATTGAAAACGCTCCTTTTCCGAAAAATTATATCAGCGCGTTGCCGCGCGGATAAACACCTTATGCAGTTCGTAACCCATTGCCGAAAGTATACCACGCATTTGGAAAAATGTCCACCGTTCCGCACAATTTTTCAGCATGCCAATCCCTCCATGAAACGGGAATCTGAAGCTCAGCAGTCCTGTTTCATGGCTTTCTCCAATCTGAGCATGCCTTCAGTTTTTTCTTTTACCCGTATATGGCTTATGGAAGAAAAATCAATTCTGCTGCTTTACTTTATCATTTAATAAAGAGCTGAATCGTTTCGGATTAAAGATAATAAACTTATAGACCCCGCCGTCGTTCATGATAATTGAAAAAACAGGGAAACAAAGCACCCATTTTTTAGTGAATCCCCGGATATCCCTGTATTTCATCTCAAGATTTTTCAGTTCGGGTGAAACTGTCACCTTTCCTGTTTTGAAGGTAATCGCCTGATCATCAGCCACGATGCCGCCTCCGAGAATTCCTTCCCGGCAAATACTTGCAATAAAATACTGCTTCATCCTCACCCGATTCCTTTCTGCCCGGAAAGCTTCAAAGTTTACTCTCTTTTCTTTACCATTCTGACAATTGAAACCGGTGTGCCAAGATTCCATTGTTTTTTGCAGCCGTCAAATTCAAAACCATATTTGTGATAAAAGCGAATCGCTCTCTCATTTTTTTCAAACACCCATACAAATATCGTTTTATATTCTCCAAGCCTGGAAAATGCTTCATTCATCAGTCTGTATCCTATTTTACGGCCATAATACGCTGAAAGGACATAAATTGCTATAACCTCACCTGCATCCATCAGATCTTCATCTCTCGATGGACCGTATACTGCAAATCCTACAACTTTCTCCTTGTCCTTGGCTACAAGAGTATTTTCCGGGAACTGCCGCGCCCGTGCTGTTGTAGCCTCCACAGTCATCGAATCAAGATACCTGTCACATACAATACCTCTGTATGCTTCCTGCCATGCGGTGCAATGCACGTATCCCCTCCCGCACAGCTCCTCATCGGTTTCGGCTGATTTGATGCATATTGAATCTTCTTTTTCTTCCGTCATTTTATATACCCCGCAAAATTGTTCTCAGTCGTTTCCGATCACTCTGCAAAATTCAAAGCTGCCGCGAAGCGGCAGTCGCGGGCCTTCCGCCGATACTGTTCCTATCTGACGCAGGCTTTCCATACAGACCTCCGCCTGAGACAGCTCATTGCCCGGAAAAATGAATTCCCGTTTTCCGGTGCACAAGATTATTGCTCTTCATTTTCTGCTTCATCTGCCGCAGAAAAAAGATCTTCCATAATGGCGGTTGCGCTGCCCAGCTGTTCAAACGGTACGTAAAACCTGCTTCTCTCAAGCATCGGTCCGACTTTGATTGCCATTCCCGCTCCCATCACATCTTTCTTTAAGTACGGAATATTGTTTTGCTTCAGCATGTCTTCAAGGATTCCTGATGAAACATAATCCTGTTCCGTAAGATAGCACGGATCTTTTGCTTCGGGCTCCCTGACTTTTCTGCTTTTACAGACAGGGCACCGCTCTGCGTCAATGATGCGGTTGCATTTTTCACAATACATGCCTTTCGCCCTCCTCGCAGCGTTCTGTGTATATAGTTATAACATTGATATAATATCAATAATGTCAATGATCATTGCAACAGATTAAATTCAAAAGTTTCTTCCCGTCATTTCCCGGTAGTATGCAAACATATACTGCTGAAACACGCCGTTATACGGACTGTATTCTTCAAACGGATATCCGCCGGGATATTCATTCGCTGTAATGCGCTTCATCCACACATCCATCGGGAACGCGTTCAGCCGGTGAAGGCCGAAGAGCATCACGCAGGCAGCCACCTTCTCCCCAACTCCGGTCAGGGCCGTCAGGCGGCTCCGGCATTCCGCATCCGGAAGCTTCCGAAGCTCATCCGGGCTGACCGCTCCGGAATAAACCGCTTCCGCCGCGCTGCGGATATACCCCGTCCGGTATCCGAGCTTGCAGCAGTCCAGGCAATCGTCCGGCAGGTTGTGAAGCTGCTCCGGGGTTGGGAACGCAAAGAATGTTTCCCCTTCCGGGTCTGTCAGCTTCGTCCCGGCTTTTTCGGAAAGCAGCTCCACTGATTTCTGAATGGCCGGGATATTTCTGTTCTGCGTGATAATGGATGTGATCAGCATCTCCCAGGTATCCTGCCGGAGAATCCGGACGCCGCGCTGTGCGTTCATGGCGCTCCAGAGAAAAGGATCCTTACGCTTCCGGATCTTCGCGTTCATCTTTCCGTAGTCCGTATTCAGGTCCAGATATTCTCTCCAGACTGCGGAGTATTCCTCTTCATCGCAGTTCATCCGCAGGAGATCCGGCTTCAGCTGCTCGATCTTAACCATCCGGTTTCCGAAGGGGATCTTGTATCCGTTTTCCCCCGCTCTTCTCCACCTGAAGCACTGCCCGCTCTCCGCGATTTTACGCAGGCTGATCTCCTCCGGGATTCTGATCTCCATGCTTTCCTCCGTGTGCCTTATTCCCTTCTGCCGCCAGGCTTAAAGCTGCTGCAGCCAGCGGGCCGCCATATCAATCCATTCCTGGCATTCCGGACGGATTTTCGGGTCATTCAGCGGAAACACCTGATCGCTGCTCAGGGAAATGCCGTGTCCCCCGTGCTGCCAGATATGAAGCTCGAAAGAGATCCCGTGACGGCACAGCTCGCCTGCCAGCAGCAGACTGTTCTCAACGGGGACACTTTCGTCCTCCCTTGTATGCCACAGAAACGCCGGCGGAGTCTCCTCCGTCACAAACTTCTCCAGCGACACTTCGTCCTTCAGGCTGTCATATTCGTCCCCCAGCAGGTTTTCGATCGAACCCCGGTGTGCGTATTCGCCGGAGGTGATCACCGGATAGGCAAGAATCATGGCGTCCGGCCTGCAATTCCTTCCCTGCGGCATGCGGTCCCATTTCATGCCGATATGAGCCGCGGCGTGTCCCCCCGCGGAAAAGCCCATGACCGCGACCCTGTGCGGGTCGCAAAGCCATTCCTCCGCATGGGCATGCGCGTATGCCACGGCCTCCGCCGCTTCCTCCAGCGCTTTCGGATACCGCGCCGGCGCCACGGAATACCGGACAACAACCGCCTGGATCCCCAGGGACTGCAGCCTCAGCGCCACGGGTTCAGCTTCCCTGTCGCTCCGCCATGCGTAGGCCCCGCCCGGGAAGATCAGGACAAGCGGCTTCCGCCTTCCCGGTTCCACCGCCCGGTTGTCCGTCAGATAGGTCTCCAGCTCCACGCCGGTTTCCGGCAGTCTGATCACCTCATGCCACATGTCATTTTTCTCCTTTATTTCTTTATAATGTAGGCCGCTGTCAGTTCATAGGTGTTCCGCAGCCCGTCGAGATGGGTGCGCTCATAGCCGTGGCTGTTGGCCGTGCCCGGGCCGATCGCCCCGTGCCGGATGTCGTATCCCGCCAGGACGGATCCGTCCCCGTCGCTGCCGTAGTGCGGCGTGAAAACATCCATCACATAATCCACGCCTGCCTGTCGGGCTGCCTGCCGCAGCTCCGCCGCCATGCCGCTGTGATACGGGAAGCGGCTGTCCTTGGCGAAAATGGATACCTTCCGTTCGTCCGAATTCTGCTCGGGTCCCGTCGGCGCGATGTCCAGCGCCAGCACGTCCCGCACCCCGTCCGGAAGCCACGCGGTGCCGTGACCGATCTCCTCATAGCAGGCAAAATAGGCCAGTACCTTACGCCGCAGTGGCAGCCCGTCCCGGACAGCCTTCATCACCGTCAGCAACACCGAGGCGCAGGCCTTATCGTCCACAAAGCGGCTCTTGATATATCCGCCGGACATCGTGAAGCGAGGCTCCAGTGCGATGTAATCCCCGGTTTCGACTCCCAGCGCCCGGGTTTCCTCCGCCGTACGCACCGGCATGTCCAGCACGACGCAGACATTTTTCCGGAAGTCTCCGGGCGTGTTCCGCAGCTCCTCCTCCGTCACGTGGATGGAATTGGGCGTCCGGCATACCATGCCCGTATAAACCTTCCCTTCTCCGGTATAAACCCGCACGTTTTCCGTCACGCAGTAGAAGGGATACAGCCCGCCCACCGGGCACACATTCAGGGTACCGTCGCTGTTTACGTGCCGGACCATCAGACCGATATCGTCCAGATGCGCCGTCACAGCCAGCGTGTCCCCTTCCCCGCCCAGGTCCGCGATCACGCCGCCCTTGTGGGTCAGCTGCGGCTCAAAGCCCAGCCGGCGGATTTCCGCCGCCGTCCAGTCCTGAACCGCCTGATACTGGCCGGTGGTGGAATCGATAGCCAGCAGCTTCTGAAAGGTCTCCAGGCAGTATTTTTCATCAAACGCCGTCATGTATATTCCTCCTTCAAAAAAGGGATTGCCTCCTGCCGATCTTTTCAGATCTCTTTGAGACAATCCCTCATTTCATTTACTTTTGCCTTCGCGGTAAAAACCGTTCGGACGCTCCGTCACGTCCACAGACCGGAGCAGTCCGATGATTCCCAGCGCGGTGATCAGGATAAAGCATCCCAGACCGGTGAACAGCCAGTCCTCCCGCATGTACAGCCAGTCCCCGCGCACAGCCCGGAAAATCAGTGCCGCCAGCTGGCCGATCAGCATGAACACACTGACGGCCGCGCAGGAGCGGAAAACGCGGATAAATCCGTGCATATACTGATCACGGCGCATCGGCTTGCCCCTGAACGGCAGCGAAACCGCTCCCATGGCCAGATAGAGCGCCGGGAAAAGGCCTGCCAGCAGCGGCAGCATGACCAGCAGTTCGCTGCCGGCCAGATGCGTCAGCAGCAGCATCCGGATATAGGCCGCCAGCACCAGCGCCGCCAGTCCGGCCGTGATCCAGATCCGGCTCAGTCCGGCCGCCGACGTATCCCGCAGGATCGTCCACTGTCCCTTGTACCGTGCCGTTTTCCGGGTTCTGCCCCGGGCATCCTTCTCCTCCGTCACTTCAAAATCGTCAACGTATTTCCGGAGATCGCTGAAGGAACGTTCCTTGCCCGCGAAGCCGTCGAATAAACCCATACAGTCTCCTTCACCCTTATCCGAACCGGATCACGCCGCCGAACAGCAGTATGGTCACGCCGACGATGATCAGGATCAGCAGCAGGCACGGCAGGCCGATCGTCAGCAGCCCGGACAGCCACAGGGCCGGCATATCCTTTTTCTCCAGCTGCTGATCATCCTCCCCCAGCATTTCCTGCCGGAGCTTTTCCGAATCCCTCATGCTCAGGCTCCCGCGGAGGTCTTCTTCACCTCAAACAGGAAGTTCTTGTTTTCATCCAGCTTCCGTTCCGGATAGTGGCAGGCGCAGAAGTGGTTCGGCGCAATCTCCACCAGCGGCGGCTCGACACGGCGGCACTTGTCCGTCGCCATATAGCAGCGGGTGCAGAACTTGCAGCCGGCCGGCGGATTCACCGGGCTGGGAATGTTGCCCTCCAGAATGATCCGTTCCTTCTCGGCGGAATCGGCTTCCGTCGTCGGAATCGAGGACAGCAGCGCGACCGTGTAGGGATGGCGCGGATCGCTGAAAATCGTATTCTTGTCCGCCAGTTCCACAATGCTTCCCAGATACATAACCGCGATCCGGTCGGAGATAAACTTCACGACCGACAGGTCATGGGAAATGAACATGTAGGTCAGGTGCTGTTTTTCCTTCAGCTCCTGCAGCAGGTTGATGATCTGGCTCTGAATGGACACGTCCAGGGCGGACACGCACTCGTCGCAGACCACGAACTTCGGCTGCACCGCCAGGGCGCGCGCAATGCAGATACGCTGCCGCTGACCGCCGGAGAACTGATGCGGATAGCGGTGCAGCATATATTCCTGCAGGCCGCATTTTTCCATCGTATCCACGATATAGGCCCGCAGCTTGGCGGAGCCGTGCTTGAAGAAGTTGTGCGTGACCAGGCCTTCCTCAATGATCTGTCCAACCGTGAAACGGGGATTCAGGCTGGAATAGGGATCCTGGAAGATGATCTGCAGATCCTTCCTGAGGCCCCGCATTTCCGAGCTGCTCAGGCGGGCCAGGTCGATGCCGTTGTCCAGCATGGCCTCGTATTTGCTGAATTCCGGATCGGCCTTATACTTTGCCTTCACGGCCTTCAGCTTATCCTGCAGCGCGCTGATCTTCCGGTCCTGCTCCGCGATCTCCCCGTCCAGCTTTGCCAGCTGCGCGGCGGCATTTTCCTGTTTCCGGATCAGTCCGGCAGCCTTCCCGTCCTTGGCTTCCGTGGCCTCGTGACCGAAATGCTCCTCGTTCAGCTCATGCGTCTTCCGACGGGCCAGGAGCTCGTTGCGTTTTCTGTTTTCCGCATAGATTTCCAGCAGCAGGGAGATGCCTTCCGGATCATCCTTGGCGAAGAAGCCGCCCAGAATCTTGACGATGTTGCTCAGGTGGGTCTGTTCGTCGCACTGGGCAATGTTGCATTCCTGCAGCAGATAGAAGTCCGCTCCGTCCTCGCCGCCGGCCGCCTCCACCTTTTTCTCCAGCTCCCTGGCTTTGGCCGCGGCCTTATTCAGCTTCTGGCGGTACTTATGCTCATGTTTCAGCGTGTCGTACACGTACTGCGGGGTCATTTCGTCCAGCGTAGTGCCGTAATACAGCGAGCATCCGGCCGTCTGGGGATACAACTGCAGCAGCACACGCCCCAGCGTGGATTTACCGCAGCCGGACTCGCCCACGACGCCCAGAGTTTCCCCTTCGTAAATATCGATGCTGATATTCTCATTGGCCCGGACATACAGCCTTGTCTTCTGGAAAATGGAGGATTTGGCAACCGGAAAATACTTCTTTAAATTAGTAATGGACAGTAATTTCTTTGTGCTGGGCACTGTTCCGTTCCTCCTTATTGGGATAGAAGCATCTGACCACCTGGTTTTCGGCAACCTTGGTCAGAGGCGGTTCCGCGTCAATGCATTTCTGCGTGCAGTACTTGCACCGGGGACCGAACTTGCAGCCCTTCGGCAGGGCCAGCGGGTGCGGCACAACGCCCGGAATGGGCTCCAGCCGGTCGCTTTCAATCTCCAGCCGGGGAATGGAAAGCATCAGACCTTCTGTATAGGGGTGGCTGTTTTCACAGTTGCGGAAGATGACCTCCGCCGGCGCCTGCTCGACGACCTGTCCGCAGTACATGACCGCCACGTCGTCCGCCATCTCGTTGATGACGCCCAGGTCGTGGGTGATGAAGATGATGGCCGTACCCGTGGTTTCCTTCAGGTCGTTCATCAGCTTCAGAATCTGCGCCTGAATCGTCACGTCCAGCGCGGTTGTCGGTTCGTCGGCGATCAGGATCTTCGGCTTGCAGGCCAGCGCCATGGCGATCATGACCCGCTGCCGCATACCGCCGGACAGCTGGTGCGGATACTGCTTGATCACGACCTCCGGATTCGGGATCTGAACGTCGTACAGCATCTGCAGCGCGTGCTCGTGCGCTTCCTTTTTGTTCATGCCCTGGTGGATCATGAAGGGCTCGGACAGCTGCCTGTCCACGGAGAAAACCGGGTTCAGGCTGGTCATGGGCTCCTGGAAAATGACGGAGATATCGTTGCCGCGGATCTCGCAGATTTCCTTCTGGGAAAGCTTGGTCAGGTCCCGGCCCTCCAGCAGGATTTCGCCGCTCTCGATGTAGCCGTTGCCGTCCAGCAGCTGCAGGATGCTCATGGCGGAAACGGATTTCCCGGATCCGCTCTCTCCCACGATGCCGATGGTCTTTCCGGCCTCCAGGGAATAGGACACGTCATTGACCGCCTTCACGATGCCTTTTTTTGTCGTAAAGAAGGTATGAAGATTTCTTACTTCCAGCAATGCCATTCTCTCATTCCCTCCTTACTTGTCGTTCGTGGACTTCGGATCCATAACGTCACGCAGTGTGTCGCCGATCGTGTTGATGCAGACCGTGGTCATGATCAGGATCGCGGAGGTGAACACCCACTGCCACCAGAAGTTGATGGCCGCGACCGCGTTGCTGGCCCGGCTCAGCATGTTGCCCCAGCTGGGCTGCGGATAGTTGACACCGAAGCCGAGGAAGGACAGCGAGGTTTCCGTCTGCATGGACGCGGCGAAGCTCAGCGTCATGTTGACCAGAATAACGGATACGATGTTCGGCAGGATATGCTTGAACGCGATCCGCATGGACTTGACGCCCATGGCCTGCGCCGCCGTGACGTATTCGCTCTCACGGGCAACCAGGACCTGGGCACGGGTGATGTAGGCAAATCCGGGCCAGCCCAGAATACCCAGGATCACCATGATCATGTACAGACGCTGGTCCGTGCTCAGGGAAGCGCGGCTCAGCAGGGAGCTCAGAATCAGCATGAAGGGATACAGCGGAATGGAACTGAACACCTCCGCCACACGCATCAGGAAGATATCCACCCAGCCGCCGGCGAAACCGGCGATCAGGCCGATGCTGACGCCGATAATAATCTCGATAATAACAGCCACCGCGCCGACCGTCATGGTGATCCGTCCGCCGGCCACCACGCGCTCCGCGATGTTCGCGCCGCGGTCATCCGTACCGAACAGGTAGCCCTTCAGGCCCCACTTGTCCAGCAGTTTGCCGTTCGCGTCCACCGCGTAGCTCTGGAACGCGCCGGCAAACAGCTTCGCGGCTCCGGAAACCCTGGGCGCTTCCGCCTGGCGGTAATGGTCGCCGCCGAAGGAATACACATGGCCGAGGTTCGTCAGGCCGGAATAATGATAGGTGCCCGCCTCAATATCGATGAAGCGCTCGCCTTCCTCCAGCTCCGGCACCTCCTGCACGTCGCTCTGGAAGTCGCCGGTCAGGCCGATCATGCCGTCGTCCAGCAGAAGGCAGATGCTGGTGGAGGTGGCCCGCACCTCATTGATTTTCCGTCCGTTCAGGAATTCGGACATCTTCACGGAGTTGTTCCCGCCAATGGTGGCGGAAGCCTTGGTATACAGTCCCTTCGTACCGGTATATACGCTCGTCTGCTTCTCATCCAGACCGACCACATAGTTCAGCGTGAAGTCCACGTCCAGCATGTTGGTCCGGCCGATGAACTTATCCAGGTTCGCGTAGGTCTGCTTGTTGCCCCAGATGTACAGCGTTCCGTCGTCCATCAGGATTGCGGAAGCCTGGTAGCCGCAGGTGATCTTTTTGATATGACTGACGTCCAGCTCTCCGTTGGCGACAACGTCCGGCACCGGCTCAAGGTTCGGGTTTTCCCTTACGGCATCCGTCGCCTCGAACTGGCCAAAGCGGTTGCTGCCCCAGCCGTAGTATTTTCCGTCCTCGCCGATGGCGATAATGTGGTCCTGCCCGGCAGCCACATACGCGATCTTCGCGTTCTTCACCTCTTCGGGAATATCCTTGACGGTAATGCCGGTGGCGCCGATGTTCCCGATGCCCCAGACGTACACCTTGCCGTCATTGGACAGACCGACGGAGAAGCTGCTGTAGCTGTCGATCATCTTGATGTTACCGGCCAGCTCGCCGGGCACGGACATCAGATCCAGTGCCGGCGGCAGGTCCTTCTGGGTGGTTTCCGTGAATGCGTCGTAGTACTTCGTCATGAAGTGCGGCGCGATGAAGACGACCACAAACATGACCAGCACGACAAACACGGAGAAAACCGCGAATTTCCGCTCCAGGAAGCGGTTCAGGATCTGCCGTCCCGGGCTCACGATCAGCTCGGAATCGTCCGGAACGCCGTCCTTGAATTTGATTTCCTTTTCTGTGACGCCATGCCTGATGCCGAACCACTTTTCCTCGAATTTCACTCCGAAGATCCAGCGGACAAACCAGCGGGCAAGCTTGCGGAACACATTTTCCTTCTTCTTTTCCATACTCACCCTCCTTTACTTGCTGATACGCACGCGCGGATCAACGATGCCGTAGCACAGGTCAATCACCAGGTTGGAGAACAGTCCGAGGAAGGTGTAAATCACTTCCAGGAACATGATCATATCATAATCAGCGTTCCGCATGGCGTTCAGGAACAGCAGTCCCATGCCCTTGAAGCCGAACATTTGTTCCAGAATCATGGCGCCGGAAATGGTTCCGAAGAAACCGCCGACGATGATGGAGACCATCGGGATCAGGGCGTTCCGCCAGGCGTGGCTGTAAATGACGACTTTTTCACTGAGTCCCTTGGCCCGGGCTGTCCGGATGCAGTCCAGGTTCAGCGCATCGATCATGGAAGCCCGGGTAATCCGGGTGATCGACGCCAGGGAGCCAAAGGTCAGGCAGATGGTCGGCAGGGTCACGTGATGCAGTACATCCAGCGCCTCCCGCCAGCCGGTGTAGTTCGCGCCGGGCGTTTTCATGCCCGAGACAGGGAACCATCCCAGGATGGAGCAGAAGAATACAATGAAAACAATATAGATTATGAAGCTCGGCGTGGAGAAGCCGATCAGCGTAAAGAACTGGGTGAACCGGTCAAACCGGCTGTTCTTCTTGACAGCGCATTTGATTCCCAGCGGAATCGTGATGCCGAGCACGGCAATTTCGGTGATGATGCCGATCAGGAAGGAATTGCGCATATGAACGGGTACCACATCAATAACAGGCAGGTTATAATCGTACGAAAAGCCGAAGTCTCCCTGAAAAATGCCGGAATAATGCCCGTCATAGAAGGGATAAAGTCCCAGCCAGCGCAGGTACAGAATCACATTGTTGTCCGTATCCGTTCCGTACAGCCGCTGATATTTCAGGTAGAGCTCGTCGAATTTGGTGGCCTTTTCCTCCTCCGACAGCCGTTTCATGGTCTGAATCTCGGTTCTCGCGTCGGTATACGCCCGGTTGGCCGGCATCAGATGATACAGGACAAACAGAATAAACGTCAGCAAAAAGAACACGAGCATCATGTAGACTAACCTTTTCGCGATATATCTTGCCATGCGGGGCACTCCTTCAAAAAATCAAAGCCGGCCGGGCGCAGCCGTCCGGCTTTGAAAATGTTCTTTAACGTGAACAAATGCATCCGGCGGCTCTGAGCCGCCGGATGCAGTCAGAAATGGAACGAAATTACTTCAGCCAGCAGATGTCGGCAAAGTCCTTGATGTAGTAGGAGGAATAATCGTCATACATCGCGGGATCGATCGTCATGTTGAACGCGTAGTCATAAGCCGCGGAGTTGAAGCCGGTGGCGAAGTTGAACGCGCAGTACATGGGCGTGCCGGCATAGAAGCCGTAAGCAGCCTGCTGATAGAGTTCGTCGAGCATGGGAGCGAAGTCGCCGATGGTGTTGTAAACGACCATGCCGGCCTTGGCCACGTTCTCATTTTCCTTCAGACCGGTCTGCAGCAGATCGGTGAACTCGTTGTCAGCGGTGCCGAACCAGTTGATGACCAGGGGCATCAGATACACGCCGTTGACTTCAACGGTCTTGTAGGTGCCGTCAACAGACTGGTAATTCTTGTCGTTTTCGTTGATCTTGTCAGCGGGGATCGCCTTGTAGCGGACGCCTTCGCCGGCATACTCGGTGCCGTCGGCGTTCCAGATCCAGCCATCCTCTTCCAGAACCTCGATGGCGGCGTCAGCGGAGGTCGCATAGCTGTCCAGCAGCATGCCCTGTTCCACAGCAGCCTTGTACATCCAGGAACCGGTGTAGTACGGACCATCCACCACGCCGCCGTAGCCGCCGGTGAAGTCCTTGGCGAACTGAGCACGATCCATGCACAGCGCGATCGCCTGACGGACGGAAGCGAACTGAGCGGGGCCGTAGTCGGCGCGGAAGCCCAGCTTGCCGTAGCCGGCGCGGCTGTAATGGGTGTAAACATACTTGCCTTCGGATTCGTCAGCAAGCTTCAGAGCGTTGTCGGTGTCCGCTCCGCCGGTGATGGCAGCGATGACGTCCAGGCCGCCGGCCTTGAAGTCTTCGATCTGGGTGGCGGAAACAACGCGCTTGTAGATGATGGTGCCGATATGGGGGGTGGCGCCTTCATAGTTGCCCTTGAAGTATTCGTTCTTCACCAGGGTAGCGGTGGAGTCGGTGTTGTCGAAGGACTTCACGACATAGGGGCCGGACCAGGGGAAGCTGGCATAGTTCTCTTCGCTGACGTCCGTGCACAGCTTGTTGATCTTGGCAGCCTGCAGATACTTGCCTTCTTCATCCTTGGCATAGAATTCATCGGACAGGTAGCAGCCGTTGCCGTCGTCCTTGATTTCAACGCCTTCACCCAGCCAGGCAGCCGCGGGGCTCGCGGAGAATCCGCCGTAGGTGATCTTGTAGAAGTAGTTCGCGTAATCCGCGGGAATGGTCACGGAGAAGGTGTAATCGTCGATCAGGTGGATACCGGACAGTTCCTTGGTGCCGGCTTCGCTTCCGGGACCGGTGTACAGCTGATAGGCATCCTTCCAGCCCAGGATCGTCAGACCGGAGGACTCACGGGAAGCGGCCTCGGTGTAGACGGGGCTCAGGCTGGCCAGCGTGAACGCGATATAGTCCTTCGCGGTCACGGCGCTGCCGTCGGAGAACTTCAGATCGTCAGCAATCTTGATCGTGTAGGTCAGGTTGCCGGCGTCGTCGGTGGCTTCCTCATGGGAAACAACCACGGTGTCGTTCCACTCGTAGCCGCCCTCTTTGGTGGTGGCAACGGTGTCCAGACCGGTGGTCAGGCCGCCGATATCATTATCAGAGGAACCGGGAGAGCTCTTGCCGAAGGAGGGCACGCGGAACTGGCCGCTCAGCTCGGTGGAGGAGCCCAGGATGATGGAATCGTCTTCCTTCTCGGAGGACCAGTCGATCAGGGCCCTGGCGGGGCTCCAGAAGGGGTTGGTGGGATGCTCTTCGACGCCCTTGATCTGAGCGTTGTAGAGATCATAGTACTCGTTGCTGTACAGAGGCACTTCGGGAAGCAGATAGTTCCAGCGGGTGATGTACAGTCTCCACCAGGCGGCGTAGACGTCATCTTCAGTCTCATAATCGCCGGCGGGAGTGGTGTTGTAAACCATGGCCATGGTCAGGAAGTCCAGACCAAGCAGCTTCTCTTCGCCGTCCACGGTGATATAACCGAAACCGGTTTCTTCATCTTCGTGTACATCGGCGATGGTGATGCTCGCGCCGACCTTGTCATACAGAGAGGAATAATCCTCACCGTACTTGTAGTTGCCGAGGGTCATGACCTGGAACTCAGGCTGATCCGCAACAGCCGCAGCGTCCACATCGGCGCTGGCCATACCAACCACAGAGAGCAGCATGGACAACGTCATCAGCAGTGCCAACAGTTTCTTCATGGGTAATGCCTCCTTAAGTAATATTTTACCGTCCTTTCAGACGGTTATTGACAAACGGCATAAGCCATTGTCTACAAATTGTTTCGCCTCTGTCCGCTCATGGCAAAGGAACTTTTTGATATTAACATAATTGCATCAGATTTGCAACGATATTATTGAAAGCAATCTCCGGGCTGTCCGGAAAGCCGCCCCAAAAAACAATAAAAATACAATTTTCGGAAGCCCGTTCTGAATACAAAAAAGGCGGAAACTCTCCTGTTCCGCCTTTTCTGATCCGCTCAGGTCCGCATAGCGCAGGAATGCCGCACCACGATGTCGCCGGGCAAACGCTGTACGCTGCCGGTACCGCCGCCGATCAGGCGGAACAGCTCCCGGGCCGCTTCCACGCCCAGCTCGTTCATATGGGTGCGGATCGTGGTCAGCCCCGGCGTGACATAGCTGCACAGCAGATGGTCGTCGCAGCCGATGATGCTGATATCCTCCGGTACGCGGATGCGGTATTCCCGCAGGGCCCGGATACAGCCGAGCGCGCTCAGGTCATTCGCGGCGAACACAGCGTCCGGCAGCGGATAACCCTCCTTCAGATACCGGTGCATGGAGCGGTAAGCGGCCGACTGCTCGAAGCGGCCGATCAGGATGTTTTCCGGCCGCAGGGCAACCCCGGCATCCCGGAGCGCGTCCGTAAAGCCGGCCTGACGCTGAATGCTGTCATAATTGCGGGAAACGCCGAAGATGTGCATCAGATCCCGGTGGCCGAGGCCCAGCAGGTATTCCGCCGCCATCCGGCCGTGTCCGTAGGAGTCGTAAATCACGCTGGATATGTTTTCCTCGGCAATCTCGTGGTCCATGAAAACCGTGGGCATGCGGGAAAGTGCCAGCTGCCGGATATCCTTTTCGCTGAGCACGCCGAACAGGATGATCGCGCCGTCGATGCTCTGGTTCCGGAGCGTCGGCAGCAGGGGTTTTTCCTCGTCCACGATAAAGATGTGCAGCTCATACCCGTATTTTTTGCACAGGTAATGTATCGTATCGGCCATGTCCCCGTAATAGCTGCCCGCCATGGAGGAAACGAACAGCCCGATGTTGCGGGTCTGGGCGGCGCGCAGCTGCCTGCCGTTCACATTCGGGATATAGTTCAGCCTCTGGGCCACGTCCAGCACATGCTCCCGGGTTTTGGGCAGCACGACATCGGACCCGTTCAGCGCGTTGGAGACCGTGGCAATGGATACGCCGGCCTCGCGTGCCACATCCTTGATCGTGATCTTGTTCATGTTTCCTGTCCGCCTTATCTGCCGTCCGGTTTTAAACGTCCGTTTCCGTCCGCAGGGTTTCGATATCCACTGTGCCCTGAATGACCTTCAGCTTCAGGACACAGGCATCTGCGTTGTTCAGCTGCATGCCGGAAAGGGTCTGCCGGTGCGGGGCCGCGCTCAGATCAAAGCATCCGAGCAGGGTTTCATCCTGCCGGACCTCGATCCGGGACAGTGTCTCCGCGTAGCAGGCTACCTCCAGCCTGGAAAGCACCGTCACGTCATATAGGGAATAGCAGGCAAACTCCCCTTCCCGCAGCCGCAGCACGTACTGCGACCATTCCCCGTCAAAGGTGAAGCGCTTGCCCCGGGCCGCGTGGCGGTGATGCAGCAGCATGCCGGTTGTGCGCCGGTAATCCGTGGTGCTGACGGTTCCGCCGGCATGCCAGTAGGATACACCCTGTCCGGGCAGCTCGTCAAAATCCGTCCCCGCGATTGTGCAGCCGGGCACCCGGAACACATTGGTGGCCAGCGTTTCATTGATATAACAGTTTTCCACCAGCATGTTCTTCAGATATTCGTTCAGAATCTTCTGGGCTTTCTCATATCCGGGATGCGCGCCGTTGCGGGCGTAGTCCAGAATCAGGGACCATTCCACCGGCGGAAGAACCGAGCAGGGGGAATTCTCGCACCGCATTTTCTTCCACGGCCACAGGTTGACCCCGATATTCAGGCTCGCCGCCAGGGGAATCAGGGCGGAAATCCATTCCATGGTGTTTTCGCCCGTTTCGCCCAGCCAGAGCGGAGCGTTCAGCTTTTCAGACAGCTCCAGCCAGGGCGTGAAAGCGGACATGTCCGGCGCGCAGCCGTACCGGTGGAAATGAATCACCATTTTCGGGTCATAGGAATGGGTGAAGATCGTTGTATCCGTAGCCCAGTGGTGGCCCTCCAGGGTCACAATATGCTTCTGATCCACCTTCCGGATCCGGGCAATGCACTGCTCATAGAATTCAACCAGTCGGGGCACATAGGCCTCCAGGTCGGTATCTCCCGGATGCCGCACGGGACGGACCGGCTCATTGAGCAGGTCATATCCCCCGACGATCCACCGGTCCGCGTACCGCTCCGCGATCTTCTCCCAGAGGCACAGCCCTTTTTCGAACTGATCCTGGTCCATCAGCAGACGGCATACGTCGTCCACGGAGTCGTCAATGTTCGCGCCGGTCTGCCCGCCGGGAGCACCGTGAAGATCGATGAAAGCATACACCCTGTACTGCTCACACCAGTCGATCACGCGGTCCAGGCACTCAAAGCCCTCCTCCAGGAAGCTGATCCCGGGGCCTTCCTTCATGAACAGGCGGGAATTGATCGGAATGCGGACGGAGTTGTAGCCCATGTCCGCCATCATCTGGATGTCGTTCTCAGTGATGTAGTTCGCCCGGAATCGTTTCCAGAACTTGTCCGCCCAGGCCTTTCCGGTCAGCTCCTCCACCACCGCCTCGATCCGGCGCGGACGGTCGAACCGCGGCAGGTCGTACGCCAGCCACATATAGCCCTCGCACAGCAGCCAGTTGCCCAGGCCCCAGCCCATCAGCAGCACTTCTTCCCCAGCGCCGTTTACGATCCTCCGCCCGTCCACATCCAGGAAGCCGCTGACGCGGCTGCGATTCACTGCTTTTTTCATTGCGTTCTGTCATCCTCGTCTTTTAAGAACACTGCCGGAGAGGAATCTCCTCCCCTCCGGCAGTAAGGAATATGGAAAATTATAGCATGCTTTGCGGATTATTGATAGCCGTATTCTTCACAATAGGCGATCCACTGTTCCGTGAAGCCTTCCCGTACAGTCTGCAGGCCGGCATCCGTCACCTTCTGGCGGAATTCAGCCACAGCCGCGTCCACATCGTCCACCAGACCGGCCTGAAGCGGAGCCAGGTACTGACGCATGACATTGGAAACCGCGGTGCGCTCGAACTCATAGTCGGTGTAGTCCTCGGTGAAGCCGCCGTAGATATTGACGTTCGGGAACTTGGACTTCTGGGCGATCTCGTTGTACTTGTCAAACATGGCCTGCAGCGCCACATCGGATTCCTGGGGCAGCTTGTAGTCGTTTACGCGCAGGTTCCAGGTGTTGAAGTTCTCATACCGGAAGTTCTCGCTCAGTTCCTTGTAGATGCCGTCCACCACGTCGTAGTGCACACCCTTGATGCCGTACTGCACCAGGTCGTTCATTTCCTCATTGGTCATCATGTAATTGAGGATCATGGCGCAGCGTTCCGGATACTTGGTGCCGCGGACGATGGCGGTGCCGTTCTGGGTGGCATGGCCGGGATACAACACGCCGGTCACCTCGCCGTAGGTGATGTAGGCGCTTTCCCAGTCCGGATGTTCCTTGGCGAAGTTGTTGGCGGAAGCAATCTGTTTGTTGGGGTTCATGCCGGCCACCTCAGCGATGCACAGGCCGTTGTCATAGGCTTCGCTGTCGTTGGTGTCGCTCAGGGCGCTCTTGGACCAGAAGCCCATATCCGCCCACTTCTTCATCAGCTTCATGTCGTCGACAAAGTCATCGGAGAACCAGTAGTCATAGACCTGGTCGGGGGTGTCGTAATTGGAGGCCAGGCCGTAGGGCAGGCCGTTGTTGCCGACCCACGGATACTTGATGTTCAGCACGGTCGCGGCGTCAAAGGCCACAAACAGGGAGCTGGCGCTCTCACTGGTGGTGCAGCGCAGGATGGGCTGCTCAGGCTCTTTCTCCTTGACGCCCGCGAAATAAGCCTCGATGTTTTCCAGGCTGTCCGGATAGGGCAGGTCATACTTAGCGCGCAGATCCTCGCGGTACTTGATGCCCAGCGGCACGTATTCGGGCCACAGAGCCGGAACGGCGTAGAGCTCGCCCTCAACGCGGCACATGTTCAGCATTTCCTCGCCGGCCAGGGCCCGCAGCTCGGGAGCGTACTCATTCAGCAGGTCGTCCAGTTCCAGGAACGCGCCGGCCCGTGCCAGCAGGCCGTAGTTCAGCCAGTTGGCGATATAGATCAGGTCCGCGCCGCCGGAGGTCAGCTGGTTGTTGTATTTCTGGCTGAAGTCCGTCCAGGTGGAGAACTGGAAGTCGACTGTCGCGTTGAACTTTTCCTTCAGGACGGCGTTGATGGCATCCTCCACCACCGTTTCATCCTGAGGCGCGTCGCCCATCACGTAGAAAACCAGGTTGGCTTCCTCGCTCAGATCGTCCGCCGCCATCGCGGAAGGCAGAACGGCCAGGCACAGGATCAGTGCCAGAGCGATACACAGAGTCCGTTTCAGGTGTTTCATGGGAATCCTCCTTTTTGTATGGGTAGATTTATTTTTTGAAGGCGTCCGCCTTCAGAGTCTCATCCTTTGACCGCCCCGATCGTGATGCCGCTGACAAAGTAGCGCTGCACGAAGGGATAGAACAGCAGCACGGGACCGGTGGCCACAACCGCCATGGCGAGCTTCACCGTCTGCGTCGGCAGATCCGTGGTGTTCAGGCTCACGTTCTGCGCCATCTGCCGCATGGCCATCGTGGAGTTCACCATGTCATACAGGTAGAACTGCAGCGACCAGGTTTCGCTGCTGGTGGAGAACATGGAGGAGCGGTACCAGTCGTTCCAGTAGCCCAGGGCCTGGAACAGGCCCACGGTGGCAAGCCCCGGCCCCAGCACCGGCAGAACGATCCGCCAGAAGATAATCCAGTGTCCCGCGCCGTCGATCTTGGCCGACTCCACCACCGCGTCCGGCACGGACCCGGTGATGAAGGTGCGCATCAGAATCACCAGGAACGGCGTCATCAGCGCCGGGAACCAGATGGCCAGCGTCGTGCCCCGCAGGTTCAGGACGTTGGCATACATCATGTACCACGGAATCAAGCCGCCGCCGAAAATCGTGGTGAAATAGATCAGGAACGCGACATGGTTGCGGTATTTGAAATCCTTCCGGGAGATCACGTAGGCCGTCAGTGTGATGATCAGCAGCCCCAGCGCCGTGCCCATGAACGTGTAATAGAAATTCATTTTGTAGGCCTGGATGATTCCGTCCGGCGAACGGAAGATCGTCCGGTAGGCGCTCAGGGTCACCTCCCGCGGGAAGAGACTGAACCCCTCCTTCAGGATGATCAGGTTGTCCGTCAGGGAGCCTGATACGATCACGATAAAGGGCAGCACGCAGACGATGGAAAGGAACGTCAGCAGAACGCCCTTGATGATATGGAACGGAATGGTGGACCGGTCCCTGATTTTCATGCAAGCCTCTCCTTTCCACTCAGAACAGCGCGTATTCCGGATTCCTGCGCTTGATGCACAGGTTGGTCACGAAGATCACGATGAACCCGAACAGCGACTGGAAAAGGCCCGCCGCCGTGCCCATGCCCATGGAGAGAGGCTGGGTGGTGGTGATGCGGTAGACGTAGGTGTCGAAGATATCCGTCGCGTTGAACAGGGTGCCGTTGTTGCCCACCAGCTGATAGAACAGCTCGAACTGCCCCTTCATGATGCCGCCCAGGGCGTACAGCAGCAGAATGATGAAGGTGGGTTTCAGCAGCGGAACGGTGATGTAGCGGATCTGCTGATAGATGTTTGCCCCGTCGATCTGGGCGGCCTCGTAGTATTCCGTGCTGATTCCGGTAATGGTGGCCAGGTATACCACCATGCCGTACCCGATGTTTTTCCAGAGGTAGAACATTGTGATCAGCCAGGGCCAGTAGCTCGGGGAATTGTAGAAGTCGATCCGTTCCATGCCCAGGGACACCACAAAATTGTTCACCAGGCCGACCTCGTACTCGAACATGTTGAAAACCAGCACCCGCAGGATAACGTAGGAAACGAAATAGGGCATGAAGATCATCGTCTGGGACAGCTTGCGCAGGCGCTTGCGGGTCACATGGCTGATCAGGATGGCGAACAGGATCTGCAGCACATTGCCCACCACGATGAATACAACGTTGTACAGAATGGTGTTCTGCGTCAGATGCAGGATTTCGGAACGCACCAGGAACTCAAAATTCTTGAAGCCCACAAACGGGCTCGCGAACAGGTGATCCCGGAAATTGAACTGTGTGAACGCGAAGTAAATGCCGGTCATCGGCAGATAGTTGTTGATCAGGAAGAAAACGAAGCAGGGCACCAGAAACAGGAACAGAATCCAGTTCCGCCGGAATTCCTCCAGGAAGCCGTGCTCACGGCAGAGCTTCCGCTCCCGCTTTTCAATCCGCTTGCTGAGCAGGTAGCCGCAGGCGCTGGCGGCCAGCATGCCGTACACGGCGAACCCCGGAACGAAGCCCGTTATCCCGTAATGCCGGTTTGCGTACAGGCAGAGTCCCGCCGTGCCCGCTGCCGCCGCGAACGCTAAAAACAATCCCTTCTGCAGGAAGGCGCAGGTCTGCAGCATGGGCCTGCCGGCAGTCGCCCTGCCGTTCCGGAGGAACACGGCAGCGGAAAACAGGAGAAGGAAGGCTGCGGCAGCAGCGACAAGCAGCAGCAGGAAGGCCCAGAATCCCAGCACGCCCTGCTTGCTGATCTGTACAAAGGAAAGGAAGCTGAACACGGAATAGCTGTCCTGCAGCTTCTTCACCACGGAAGCGCCAAGCTTCATGGTTTCATAAAGCGCGTCTGCCCCGCAGATCCTGATCCACGGAAAAACCGGCAGCAGAAGCGCCGCCGCTGCCGCGGCGCACAGAAGCAGTACCCAAAAAACCGACCGTTTTTCCGGTCCGGCCTTTTCCGTGATCAGCCGCCTCTGTTCCGCTGAAGCTGTCAAGCAGATTCCCCCTTTAAACGCATTGAAAGAACTTTTCTGTATAATTAAAACGTTTTTATTTCACAAGGGGAGTATAACAGGGTCCATAATTCCTGTCAATATGCTTGCAAAAATTTTTAAAACGTTTTTATTTTATTTTCCGCACAACCCACGGGCGGCTTTTTAAGCCGGTCCGGGGAGGTTATCCTTCATTCCGGCTGAAGGGTTTGACACACCGGACCGTGCAGGGTACAATACGGTCTGAAAGCTCCGTTATCTCATATGCACACACAGGAGGAACAGAAATGTATCAGGCAGACGCGAAACGTTATGATTCCATGCTCTACCGCCGCTGCGGCAAAAGCGGCCTGAAGCTCCCGGCCGTCTCTCTCGGCTTCTGGCACAATTTCGGGGACACCGGCCATTTTGACACCATGCGGCAGATCTGCTTCACCGCCTTTGACCAGGGCATCACGCATTTCGACCTGGCCAACAACTACGGGCCGGAGCCCGGCAGCGCGGAAATCAACCTCGGCCGCATTCTGCGGGAGAATTTCCTCCCTTACCGGGATGAGCTGATCATCTCCACCAAGGCGGGCTATGACATGTGGCCCGGCCCGTACGGCGACTGGGGCAGCCGGAAATACCTGCTGGCCAGCCTGGATCAGTCCCTGAAGCGCCTGGGTCTGGAATATGTGGATATCTTCTATCATCACCGGATGGATCCGGAAACGCCGCTGGAGGAAACCATGGGCGCCCTGGCCCGGGCAGTGAACAGCGGCAAGGCGCTGTACGCCGGCCTGTCCAACTACAACGGGGAAACCCTGGAAAAGGCCTGCGCCATCCTGGCCGACCTGAAGGTTCCCTTCATTATTAATCAGAACCGCTACAACATCTTTGACCGCACCATCGAGCAGAACGGCCTGAAGGAAGCCTCCGCCAGGCTCGGCAAGGGCATCATCTGTTTCTCCCCCCTGGCTCAGGGCCTGCTGACCGGCCGGTACCTGAACGGCATTCCGGAGGACAGCCGCATCCGCACCGACGGCCGCTTCCTGAAGGATTCCGCCCTGTCTGAGGAGCGCCTTTCCCAGATCCGCGCGCTGAATGATCTGGCGCAGCGCCGCGGCCAGACCCTGGCGGAGATGGCGCTGGCCTGGCTGCTCCGGGATGAGGTCATCACCAGCGTGCTGATCGGCGTGTCCCGTCCCGCCCAGGTGCTGGACAACGTGAAGGCGCTGGAAAACATCGCCTTCACCGCTGAAGAGCTGACCGAGATTGACAGGATTTCCCTGTAAGCACGTTTATACGAAACAGGAGGTGTCTGAATGAACTGGTCCCTGCGTCCCTACATACCCCCGGATTTCACGGAGGAACGGTTCGTCCGGGCCCCGGAGGCGCAGCTTGTGCCGGCTCCCATGGACGGGGTGGCCCCGGACCGCTTCCACGCCATGAGCATCTATCCGGAGTATTTCAGGATCGGCGGAGCATGGCGCCTGGCGGAGGAGAGCCGCATGGACTGTGTGCCGGTATGGGAGAACGGACAGATCATCGTCCGGGAGTTCCGCCTGCTGAAGAAGGGCGACCTGGTTGTCACCGGCCGCACTGAGGACGCCAGTGAGGGCATCTGGGTCCATCCCGACGGCTTTCAGGACAACAGAACAGAGGAAGGAGACGTGTTCGCCTTCCGCCGGAACCGCTCGAGGGAAACCGCCTTCTCCCGGGACTATGACGAGCTGTATCAGGTGCTGCGCCACGACCGGGAACACGGAAAAATCGTGTGGGTCATGGGCCCGGCCTTTGCTTTCGACTATGATGCCCGCAACGCCTTCTCCGCCATGATCGCCGGCGGCTATGTCCACACCGTGCTGGCAGGGAACGCCCTGGCCACCCACGACCTGGAGGCCGCCTGGCTCCGGACGGCCCTGGGTCAGGACATCTACACTCAGCAGAGTCAGCCCAACGGCCATTACAACCACCTGCAGACCATCAACCGGGTCCGGGCCTGCGGCGGGATACCGCAGTTCCTGGAGCGGGAGGTCATCCGCGACGGCATTATCCGGAGCTGCGTGAAGCACGGTGTGCCCTTCGTGCTGGCGGGCTCCATCCGGGACGACGGTCCCCTGCCGCCGGTCTTCGGGAACGTCTATGAGGCCCAGGACCGCATGCGGGATCAGATCCGCGGGGCCACCACGGTGCTGTGTATGGCGACCATGCTGCATTCCATCGCGGTAGGCAACATGACCCCCTCCTACCGGGTGATGCCCGACGGCACCGTCCGCCAGGTCTATTTCTACTGCGTGGACATTGCGGAGTTCACCGTGAACAAGCTCACCGACCGCGGCAGCCTCTCCGCCCGGGGGATTGTCACCAACGCCCAGGATTTCATCGTCACCCTGGCCAAGGGGCTGGGGCTTTCCTGGTGAAGAAGAGAGCATCCGCTCCGGAAAAAGCATAAGGAAATTTTTAGAAAACCCGCCCGTGCGCGCGTCCGGTTCATGGATCCGGAGCAGCGCCGGGGCGGGTTTTTATTGCATGTTCGGTTATCTCATGTTACAATCCCGCTGAAAAAACGCGGAAAGAGGAGCTGATCGGAATGGGCGGAACCCGGGATATGACAGCAGGCAGCCCTGTGCGCCTGATTCTCCGCTTCGCTCTGCCCACCCTGGCCGGCAGCATGCTGCAGCAGCTCTATAACCTGGTGGATTCCCTGATCGTCGGCCGTCTGCTGGGCGTAACGGCTCTGGCCGCGGTCTCCGCCTCCGGATGGCTGGACTGGGCGGTGCTGTCCGTCCTGATGGGTATTGCCCAGGGCTTTTCCATTGATGCGGCCCAGGCCTTCGGCGCCGGCGACACCGCCCGGCTCCGGCGGACCGCGGGGCAGAGTCTGCTGATCTCCGCCGCCGTTGTGCTGCTGCTGGAAACTGTCAGCCAGCTGCTGCTCTCCCCGGTGCTCCGCTGGATGAACACGCCGTCCGAAACCTTCCGCCTGACGGAGAGCTATCTGCGCATCATCTATTACGGTCTGCCGGTCGTAATGGCGGTCAATGCCCTCAACGGATTTCTCTATGCGCTGGGAGACAGCCGCACGCCCCTGCTGGCCCTGGCCTGCGCGTCCTTTGTCAATATCGGTCTGGACTGGGTCTTTGTCGGTCCGTGCGGTCTGGGTACCGACGGCGGCGCCCTGGCCACTGTCTGCGCCCAGGTTGTTTCCGCCGTGATCAGTTTCCTGGCGGTGCGCCGGCTGGTGATCCTGCACCCGTCCCGGGAGGATCTGCGTCCGGACCGGGACACAGGCCTGCGCCTGTTCCGCCTGGGCCTGCCCATCGCCCTGCAGAATCTGATCATTTCCGTCGGCGGCCTGATTCTGCAGAGCGTGGTCAACGGCTTCGGCTTTATCTTCATGGCCGGCTACAACGCAGCCTCCCGCCTCCAGGGCATGGTCGAAATGGCCGGTTCCTCCCTGGGCAATGCCGTCGGAACCTTTACCGGCCAGAACTTCGGCGCAGGGCGGACCGACCGGGTGCGGAAGGGGCTCCGTTCCTCGGCGCAGGTTGGAATCAGCCTGGCTGTGTTTATCGGGTCGGCGGTCGCCCTGCTGGCCCGCCCCCTGCTTTCCCTCTTTATTCAGGACGAGCCGCAGCTTGCGGAGCAGGTGCTTTCCTTCGGGGTCGAGTTCCTGTATTTCATGGCCGCAGGCCTGCCGATGCTTTATCTGCTGTTTGTGTACCGCTCCACGCTGCAGGGTCTGGGCAACACCTTCATTCCGATGATCTCCGGCTTTGTGGAGCTGGCCATGCGGGTAGGCTCCGCGCTGCTGCTTCCCCGCCTGCTGGGCGTATACGGCATCTACACGGCGGAGATCGCCGCGTGGATCGGCGCCGCTGTGCTGCTGATCATTTTCTGTTACCGGGATCTGGCCCGGATTTCCGCCCGTACATAGTTTTTCAGGCACGCAAAAAGGGCTGCGTCAGCGCAGCCCTTTCGTTTGCCGTTTTTTACGCGTCCAGCTTCGCGGAGGCTTCCTTCAGCAGCTCGATGATCGGCAGGTGCTGGGGACAGACGCCCTCGCACTGGCCGCAGGCGATGCAGTCCGCGGCCCTGCCGTGTCCGGCGCCGATCAGTCCCCGGTAGAAGTTCTTCGGCCGGAACTCCTCGTTGTACAGCCGCATGGTATTCACTGCCCGGAACACATCCGGAATCGCGATGTTCATCGGGCAGCCGTCGGTGCAGTAGCGGCAGGCAGTGCAGCCGATCTGGGGCACGTCCAGCATCTTCGCGCAGACGTCCGCCACCAGGTTCTGCTCCGCGTCGCTCAGGGGCTCGAAGTTCCGGAAAGTTCCGATGTTGTCCTTCATCTGCTCATCGGAGCTCATGCCGCTCAGGATTGTCATGACGCCCGGCAGTGAACCCACAAAGCGCAGCGCCCAGGACGCGATCGAGGCATCCGGACGGGCAGCCTTGTACATGGCTTCCAGATCCGGCCGCAGGCCGGCCAGCGTGCCGCCCTTCACCGGTTCCATGACAATGATGGGAATGTTCCGTTCATGCAGAATATGATAAAGCTTTCCGCTCTGCACGACGGGATTGTTCCAGTCGGCGTAGTTCAGCTGAATCTGCACAAACTCGATTTCCGGATGCGCGTTCAGCATCTTTTCCAGGTACTCCGGACTTCCGTGGAAGGAGAAGCCGAAATGACGGATCTTACCCTCCGCCTTTTTCTTCAGTCCCCAGCTGTAGCAGTCCAGCTTCTCGTAGGCCGGGCCGTTTCCCTCATCCTCCAGGGAATGCAGCAGATAGAAATCGAAATAGTCGACGCCGCAGCGTTCCAGCTGCTCGTTGAATACCCGGTCCCGGTCCTCCTCCGTCTTCAGCACCCAGGCCGGCAGCTTGGTCGCTAGCATGAAGCTTTCCCGCGGATGGCGCTTGGCAAGGGCTTCCTTCACCATTTTTTCAGAATTCCCGCCATGATAAACATAGGCGGTGTCGAAGTAGTTCATGCCCGCTTCCAGATAAGCGTCCACCATCCGGCACACCTGATCCAGGTCAATCTGATCGTCCTTCTGCGGCAGGCGCATCATTCCGAAGCCCAGCTTCGGCATTTTGCTCAGATCAATGCTCATTTCCAGCTCTCCTTTTCGGTTTTCGGTCGTCACCCGCGGTCACCGCCGCTCCAGATCCTCATCTGAGAGCATCATAAAGTGTCGGGTTGTCTGCCGTCAAGATGTCTGAACAACTTTTTTCGCCAGCTGTCTGCCATAATCCAGGCCGCCTGGGCCTCCGCCGAAGTGCCTTCCTCCTCAAAGTGCGGACATCCGCAGACCTCGCGCACCAGTCCCATGCTGTCGATTCTTCCGGAAACGGTGCCGAAGGCCCTTTCCGCGGCTTCCAGGCATTCCCGCTCCAGGTACCCGCCAAGGATCCCGCGGTAAACCGTCGCCGCCGTCATCATGGCGGAGGTGCCGTCCGTGAAGCTGTCCGCATCATCCAGGATATCATGGAAGCAGCCGTCCGGCGTCTGAAGCCTCAGCATGCTTTTCAGCAGTCCGGCGCAGAAGGCGCCCATCCGGCAGGCAATCTCCCGCTCCCCCTGTCTGTCCGCCTCCTCTGCGACCCGGGCCAGACCCATCAGCGCCCAGCCGTTTCCGGTCGCCCAGTGCTTCTGCCGCACGAACCGCTGCTGTTCTGTATCAATAATATGGTAAAACAGCCCCGCGGATTCGTCATACAGGGCACGGATATACCCCTCAATCTGCTCCGCGGCTTCCCGGATCCGCCCCATAGCCGCCAGGAACGGCGGCACCATGTACAGGCCGTCAATCCAGAGCTGCCGGGAGGAATGGCCGTCATGGAAGCTGACCTCATTATGGCAGATGATGCCGTCCTTCGTCCGCGGCGCCGTTTTCTCCAGGTAGTCAAGCATACGCCGTGCGCCTTCCAGAAAGAAACTGTCCCCCGTCTTTTCATACGCCCGCAGGCAGACCTCGCCGTTGGCCGCCGGATCGGATACCGCCGCTCCTCCGCCGAGCATGGCCAGCCGCCCGTCCGCCCCCTGGCGCTTGACCGCGTCGTACGCCATGGGAATCCAGAGTTCGTCCCGTCCTGCCTCATACAGTGCCTGGGCGCTGACGCCCTGCTCCCAGGGATGGCGCTGCATGGCCAGCATCGCGCAGATCACTTTTTCTGTCAGCATTATTCTTCCCTCCGTTCCGCCGGATTCATTCTCAGTATAGCATGCAGCCTCCGGACAGCTCAAGCGGAAACGGAAAGCGGCTCCCGGAGGTTTCCATTTGCCGGGGCATCTGGTATAATGTCAGCAGCATCTGAAAGAGGTCCTGTTTCATGAAAAGTATCCGGAGTGTCTATAAAATCGGTCACGGCCCCTCCAGTTCCCATACTGTCGGTCCCTACAACGCGGCCCTGCGGTTCGCCGCCCGCCATCCTGATGCGGACGCTTTCGAGGTTGTCCTGTATGGTTCCCTGGCCTTCACCGGCGCCGGTCACGGCACGGAGAAGGCGATCCGTTCCGTCCTGCCCGGCGCGGTCATCCGGACGGACACCCGGACAACGGATCTGCCGCACCCCAACACCATGCTCTTCACCGCTTTCCGGAACGGACAGGTGCTGGAAAGCATCCGTGTCTTCTCTGTCGGCGGCGGATCCGTGGTGTTTGAGGGGGAACCGGATCCGGAAGCCCGGGAGCTGTATCCCGAAAAGACCATGACGGAAATCCTGGACGCCTGCAGATCCGGGCACTGCACCCTGCAGCAGCTGATTGAAAGCCGGGAGGATCCGCAGCTGCAGGATTATCTGCGGGAGGTCTGGCATGCCATGCGGGCCGCAGTGGAGCGGGGTCTGCGGGCGGACGGAATCCTGCCCGGCGGGCTGAACCTGAACCGGAAAGCCCGGATTCTCTTCGAAAAACGCTGTTATAACGAAAGCGCCGACGTGACGATGAACCGGCTGATCGCCGCCTATGCTTATGCCGTCAGCGAGGAAAACGCCAGCGAAAACATTGTCGTCACCGCGCCGACCTGCGGCAGCTGCGGCGTCATCCCGGCTGTTTTCTATTACATGCAGGAGGACCGCGGCTTTCCGGAGGATGAAATCCTGGAGGCCCTGGCCGTTTCCGCCATCTTCGGCAATGTGATCCGGACAAACGCCAGCATCTCCGGCGCGGAGTGCGGCTGCCAGGCAGAAATCGGCAGCGCCTGCTCGATGGCGGCGGCCGGCCTGGCCGCCCTGTACGGCCTGAACCTGGAGCAGATTGAGTACGCGGCGGAGATTGCCATGGAGCACAATCTCGGCCTCACCTGCGATCCGGTCGGCGGGCTGGTGCAGATCCCCTGCATCGAGCGGAACGCGGTTGCCGCCATGCGTGCGATCAGCGCCGTGAATCTTTCCCGTTTCCTTTATGAAACCCGGAAGATCTCCTTTGACATGGTAGTCGACACCATGTATCAGACCGGCAAGGACATGAGTGAAAAATACCGCGAGACCTCCCACGGCGGTCTCGCGCAGATGTATCCCTTCAGTCACCGGGACTGACAGAACACCCTGGCAGGAGTTACAGACCAATAAGTTGCAGTGTGGCTCAGTCGGCAGATCACATCGTTAACTTCTATAAACTATAGATGTGAAGACCTGGTCAGTATGGCAGACCGGATCACCCAGGAATTTGTCTCCATGGATGACATTACCGGCGGAGATATCTATTTCGGTCTGGCCGAATCGCATCTGATTCAGCATCTTGCCCGGGAGATCAGAGAATTCCGCAGGCAATATCCCGATCTGCGGTATCACATCACCAGCGGCGATACGGAGCAGGTGACGGAGAAGCTGGACAAAGGCCTGCTGGACTTCGCTGTGCTGGCTGAAGCTCCGAATGCAGCCAAATATGAAGCGTTGGCGTTTCCGGAGGTTGATGTGTGGGGTCTGGTCTTCTCGGCCGGTGATCCGCTTTCGCAGAAAGAGACCATCACGGTGGATGATCTCATCGGGCTGCCCTTATTCTGTTCTGAACAGAGCTGGGAGAACGACTTGCCTGCCTGGTGCGGCGACAAGATGCGGGAACTGAGGCTGGAAGGTTCCTTCCGGCTATCCTACAACGGTTCCATGTTTGCAAAGGAAGGCCTTGGATATCTGCTGACCTTTGAGCATCTGATTGATACATCTGCGGCTTCCGGGCTAGTGTTCCGTCCGCTGTCTCCGAGGCTGGAAACGAAACTGTATCTGATCTGGAAGAAGTACCAGGTTTTTTCACCAATAGCAGAGAGATTTCTGAGAAAACTGCAGGAAAGATTCATATGATGGAATCGTCGACAGTACTGACGGAACTGTGTTCAGGTCTGCCGCCACTGCCGCTAACTTCTAGCAGGCTGTGAAGATCGGAAGCCAGGTCAGATGGGTTTCCGGGGAGTACAGCGAGATCACAAGTCAATAAAAGCAGCAGGCCTGCAATCTGGTTCTTATCCAGTTCATCCTTGAGCCTGCGATATCCCATCTCCGGATGCTTCTCGTGAATATCCTCAACCAGATCAGCAATGCGCTCATTCTCAGCTGTCCTGGGGGATAGCTCGCCAGTTGACCATTTGTAATATGCTGCTCTGGAAATCTTCAATATTCTGCAGACCGCATCCACCGGATATGAGTATCCCTCATGGCTCTCTTTGGCTGCAAAGTAGAGATGAGCCTGCCTTACTTGCGATAGGCTTCCCTCCTCTCGATTTCGTCCAATTTTTTTAGCACGTCACGCTCCATCTTTGTCATATACAATTCATGCTTGAGCTTGGCGATTTCTATTTCCAATTCTTCTTCCCTGGTTCTGGGAGCCTGGTCTTTGAGCCGCTTGCCGCGGCGATCCTCAAGTCCGGCGTTACCCTTTTCCTTGAACTTCTTTACCCATTGGTAGACCTGCTGGTAACTGACATTGAACTTTAGTGCTGTTTCACCGTAGTTTTCACCGTTGGCAATGCAATCTTTGGCAATCTGAATCCTCTCCATACGATGAATTCCGATTGTTGACCTGCTATAAAATCAGGTGGTTTCTTTCCCCATGGCGGATAAGGTTACTTTCTTGTATCCGTTGGATTTATCTTCCGGATGCGGCTCAAGCCCAACAATTGTGATACCG